>NZ_FOFJ01000018.1 GCF_900110885.1 Azotobacter beijerinckii
GCTGGTGATCACCGGCAAGCAGGCCATCGACAGCGACAACAACCAGACCGGGCAGATGCTCGCCGCGCTGACCGGCTACGCCCAGGGCACCTTCGCCTCCAAGGTGGAAGTCGCCGGCGACAAACTCAAGGTCGTCCGCGAGATCGACGGCGGCCTGCAGACCCTGGAGCTGGCCCTGCCGGCCATCGTCACCACCGACCTGCGCCTCAACGAGCCGCGCTACGCCTCGTTGCCGAACATCATGAAGGCCAAGAAGAAGCCGCTGGAGACCGTCAAACCGGCGGATCTGGGCGTATCGGTCGCCTCGACCCTGAAGGTGCTCAAGGTCGAGGCCCCGACCGAGCGCCAGGCGGGGATCAAGGTGGGCTCGGTGGCCGAGCTGGTGGAGAAGCTGAAGAACGAGGCGAAGGTGATCTGAGATGGCAATCCTGGTAATAGCCGAACACGACAACGCGGTCCTGGCGGCCGCGACCCTGAACACCGTCGCCGCGGCCCGGGCCATCGGCGGGGAGATCCATGTGCTGGTGGCCGGCAGCGGCTGCAGTGCCGTCGCCGAGAGCGCCGCGAAGATCGCCGGGGTGGCCAAGGTGCTGGTCGCCGACGACGCGGCCTATGCCCATCGGCTGGCCGAGAACGTCGCGCCGCTGATCGCCAACCTGGCCAAGGGCTACGGCCACGTACTGGCGCCGGCCTCGACCAACGGCAAGAACTACCTGCCGCGGGTCGCCGCGCTGCTCGATGTCGACCAGCTCTCCGAGATCGTCGCGGTGGAAAGCGCCGACACCTTCAAGCGGCCGATCTACGCCGGCAACGCCATCGCCACCGTGCAGTCCACCGCGCCGATCAAGGTGATCAGCGTGCGCACCACCGCCTTCGACGCGGCGGCGGGCGAGGGCGGCAGCGCGTCCATCGAGGCGGTGGCCGGCGCGGGCGAGGCGGGCACCTCGCGCTTCGTCGGCGAGGAGCTGGCCAAGTCCGACCGTCCGGAGCTGACCTCGGCGAAGGTGGTGATCTCCGGCGGGCGCGGCCTGCAGAGCGGGGAGAACTTCCAGCTGCTGTATGCCCTGGCGGACAAGCTGGGGGCGGCGGTGGGTGCCTCGCGCGCCGCGGTGGATGCGGGTTTTGCGCCCAACGACATGCAGGTCGGACAGACCGGCAAGATCGTCGCGCCGGACCTGTACATCGCGGTGGGGATTTCCGGGGCGATCCAGCACCTGGCGGGGATGAAGGACTCGAAGGTGATCGTGGCGATCAACAAGGACGCCGAGGCGCCGATCTTCCAGGTGGCCGACTACGGGCTGGTGGCGGATCTGCTGGAAGCGCTGCCCGAATTGGAGCGGGGGGTAGCTGTGGTTTCGTAGCGGGTGGCATGGCTGGTTATCGAGGGTTTCGATACTCCCTGTTTCGGCCCCCCGGCCGAGTCACTTTTTCTTGCGTGGCCAAGAAAAAAGTAACCAAAAAGAAGGCCACCCCCATCGTCAGGCCCTGCGCTTCGCTCCGGGTTCCCTCACTCCATCGCCGCTCCAGGGGCCCGGCCCGAAGGGCCATCCATGGCCTACGGGCCTTTCGCCGCATCCCTGCGGCTCAACCCCTTGCGCGGCGATTCCGTTCGGCCTGACGAAGGGGGAGTGGGTGCAGTCCTTACCTCCGTGAAAAGCAAAGCGAAGAGCGAGGGAGCCCCGGCACAGCCGGGGCCGGATGAGCGGGCGCGCTTTCTCTTTGCGCGGGCAAAGAGAAAGTGACTCGGCCGGGGGGCCGAAACAGGGAGTCCCGAACCACTCGGCAAACAGCTCGGGCACGGAAACCGAAGACAACGCCGGCTCCATCGGCATCCTGCCCTATTCGCCATCCCCCGGATCGGCAGTCGGCGCCTTCCCGCGAGCTGTCGCCCGGCACTCCAGGCAATAGCCGACGCCATAGATGGAGCGGATCGGGTCGTGTCCGGGCACGGCCTGTTCCAGCTTGCGGCGCAGGTTCTTGACGTGGCTGTCGACGGTGCGGTCGGTCACGATGCGGTGATCCTCGTACAGGTGGTTCATCAGTTGCTCCCGGGTCAGCGCCCGTCCCGGCCGGGCCACCAGAGCGTCGAGCAGGCGGAATTCCACCGGGGTCAGGTCCAGCGGAATGCCGTTGTAGTGCGCCTGGTACGTGGCCGGATCGGTGACCAGCCCCGGCAGCGGCGGCGGTTCGCCGACGCGCCGCAGCACGGCCTTGACCCGCGCCACCAGTTCGCGCGGGCTGAAGGGTTTGCAGAGATAGTCATCGGCGCCCGCTTCCAGGCCGAGCAACCGGTCGATCTCCTCGACCCGCGCGGTGACCATGATCACCGGCACCCGGCTGAAGCCGCGCAGTTCGCGGCAGATGTCCAGGCCGTCGCGGCCGGGTAGCATCAGGTCGAGGATCAGCAGATCGTGGGGCTGGCGGCGCAGCAGCGGGATGACGCGCGATCCGTCGGCGAGCGTTTCGGCCTGGTAGCCGGCGGCGCGCAGGTAGTCGCCGATCAGTGCTGCCAGCTTGGGTTCGTCCTCCACCACCAGGATGCGCCCCTGGCTCATGGCCGCGCCTCCCGTGCCGGCAGGCGGACGGTCAGCCACAGGCCGCCCAGCGTCGAGGCTTGGGCCGACAGGCTGCCGCCATGGGCTTCGGCGATGCCGCGGCAGATCGCCAGTCCCAGGCCGGCGCCGCCGCTGCTGCGACTGCGCGACCCCTCGACCCGGTAGAAGCGCTCGAACAGCCGGGCCCGGAGTCCTCGCAGTGGACCAGGATCGCCTCGCCGCCCTGGCGCTGTCCGCCCAGCCTGACCCGGCCGCCGGGCTCGGTGTAGCGCAGGCTGTTTTCCAGGAGGTTGTGAAAAAGCTGGTTCAGGCGCATCTCGTCCCCCTCCACGGACAACGGGCCGTCCGGCAGTTGCAGTTCCAGGGCGAGCCCCCGTTCGGCGAAGCGGCTCCGGTAGCTGTCGGCCAGGCTTTCCAGCAGCAGGCGCAGGTCCAGCGGCTCGTGGCGATAGGTGGGGCCGCCGACATCGGCCAGGGACAGTTCGAACAGGTCGTCCACCAGCTTGCTCAGCGCGGCGACCTCGGCCTGCAGCGAGCGCAGCGCCGCCGGGTCGGTCGGGCGGATGCCGTCCTCCATGGCCTCCAGCTCGCCGCGCATCACCGCCAGCGGGGTGCGCAGCTCGTGGGAAATGTCGGTCATGAACTCGCGGCGCATGCGTTCGTTGGCGGCCAGCGTCCGGGCCATGCGGTTGAAGGCGCCGGCGAGCTGGCCGGCCTCGTCGTTGGAGCTCACCGGCACCTCGATCGAGTAGTCGCCGGCGGCCAGTTGCCGGGTCGCGCGGGCCACCCGGCGGATTGGGCGCAGCAGCGAGCGGGCGATCCACCAGCCGATCACCGCCGATAGCAGCAGGCAGATGAGCGCGATCGCGATGCTCGACCGTATCTGCCCGGCCTGGAAGCGCTGGTCGCCGGCCGCGCTGACCGTCTCGAAGGGGGTCATGGCCAGCCAGCCGACCGTCTCGCCGTCCACCCGGACGGCGCGCAGCACCGGCTGGCTGGCGTACTGGCTGTAGCCGGCCACGTAGTCTTGCCCGGCATCGAGCAGGGTCAGGCGCAGGAAGGCGCCGGTCAGGTCGGAGATCGGCGGGGGCGGCAGTCCGCTGCTGGCGCCCTTGGGGCGGTCGTCCGGGCGGGTCAGGAAAAACCATTCGTCCGGGTTGCCGTCGAGGAAACGCCAGTCGCCGTGCTCGGCATAGGCACGCTGGAAATTCGGCAGGATGCGTTCCAGGCGCTCGATGGCCTGCTCGTTGAGATAGCCGAGAAAGCCGTGGGCGAAACTCAGGTAGGCGGCCAGCGCCATGCCCAGCACGGCGAACGAACAGAGTGCCTGGACGGTGAGGAACACTTTGGTGGAGAGGCTGATTTTCATCGAGCGATACCTGGCTGGCCGGGCCGTTTCGTCGACAGACCCTAGCGCCGCCCGCCGGACCCCTTCAAGCCCGGCGCCGCAATCTCCACACTCTCTCCACATTTGTCTGTTCCGATGGCGCCCGGTTTCAGTCGTCGGTCCGACTCATGATTCAGCCTTCTTCCTCCCGTAATGCCCCACGCCCGTGGCACCGCTGGCTGGCGCTGCTCCTGCTGCTGTCGGCGGCGGCGGCCTGGTTCTTCCTGTCGCAGCGCCGGGGCGGCATGCCGCCGCCCATGGCCGAGGCCACGCCGGTGCAGGCCGGCACGGCGACCGTGGCCAGCGTGCCGGTGCATCTGGACGCGCTGGGTACGGTCAGCGCCAACTACACGGTGACGGTCACCAGCCGGATCGACGGCACCCTGCAGGCCGTCCACTTCACCGAGGGGCAGCGGGTGAAGCAGGGCCAGTTGCTGGCGGAGATCGACACCCGCACCTACCAGGCCACGCTGGCCCAGTACCGGGGCGAGCTGGCGGAAAACCAGGCGCAACTGGCCAACGCCCGGCTGACCCTGGCGCGTTACCGCCGCCTGTACGCCAGGGATTCCCTGGCTCGCCAGGACCTGGATACGCAGGTCGCCCTGGTCGACCAGTACGCCGGCGCGGTGAAGGCCAGCGAGGCGCAGATCCGCTCGGCGCAGGTGAACGTGGGCTACGGGCGGATCGTCGCGCCCATCGACGGCTACGTCGGCCTGCGCCAGGTGGACCCCGGCAACATGGTGCATGCCAGCGATACCGGCGGCATCGTCACCATCACCCAGACCCAGCCCATCGCGGCGAAGTTCAGCGTTCCCCAGGCCAACCTGCAGGAGGTGCTGCAGCCGCTGCGCCGCGGCGAGACCCTGGCGGTCGAGGCGCTGTCGCAGCAGGGCGACGAGGTGCTGGCCGAGGGCTCGGTGAAGTTCATCAGCAACGAGATCGACACCGCCACCGGCAGCGTGCAGCTCAAGGCGCTGTTCGACAACCCGGACGAGCGGCTCTATCCCAACCAGTTCGTCAACGTGCGGCTGCGCATCGGCACCCTGGAGAACGCCGTGCTGGTGCCGGCCGCGGCGGTGCAGCTCGGCGACGCCGGCAAGTTCGTCTACCTGATCGGCCGGGACGATACCGTCAAACGCCAGACCGTCACGGTCGGGCCGGGCGCCGAGGACGGCCGGGTGGCGATCCTCGCCGGCGTCAGTGCCGGCGACCGGGTCGTCACCCAGGGCATCGACCAGTTGGGCAACGGTTCCAAGGTCAGCGTGGTAGACGCGACCCAGGTGGACATCAGCGTCATCGAGACCGCCAAGCGTCCCGCTGGCATGCCGCCGGGGCCCTGAACATGAATCCGTCGCGTCTTTTCATCCGCCGGCCGATCGCCACCCTGCTGGTCATGCTGGCGGTGCTGCTGAGCGGTCTGCTGGCCTATCGCATCCTGCCCATCGCGGCGCTGCCGCAGGTGGACTACCCGACGATCCAGGTGACCACCCTCTATCCCGGTGCCGGGCCGCAGGTGATGCTCACCGCCGTCACCGCGCCGCTGGAGCGGCAATTGGGGCAGATGTCCGGCCTGAGCCAGATGTACTCGACCAGTTCCGGTGGCGCCTCGGTCATCACCCTGAAGTTCAACCTCGACCTGTCGCTGGACGAGGCCGAGCAGGAGGTGCAGGCGGCGATCAACGCTGCCGACAGCCTGCTGCCCAGCGATCTGCCCAATCCGCCGACCTACAAGAAGGTGAACCCGGCCGACGCGGCGGTGCTGACCCTGGCGGCCAGTTCGGAAAGCCTGCCGCTGATCGAGGTGCAGGACCTGATCAACACGCGCATCGCCCTCAAGCTGTCCCAGGTGTCCGGGGTCGGCCTGGTCAGCCTGGCCGGCGGCCAGCAGTCGGCGATCCGCATCCGCGTCGATCCCGTCGCCCTGGCTGCCCACGGCCTGACGCCGGAGGACGTCTACGCGGTGGTCAACGGCGCCAACGTCAACGGCTCCAAGGGCGGCTTCGACGGCCCCGACCACTCGGTCACCATCGACGCCAACGACCAGTTGCGCAGCGCTGCGGAATACGCCGAGCTGGTGCTGACCTACGAGGACGGCAAGGCGTTGCGCCTGCGCGACGTGGCCAGCCTCGAAGAGGCGCCGGAGAGCCTCTACCAGCGCGCCTGGGCCGGTTCGAAGCAGGCCATCGTCATCAACATCCAGCGCCAGCCCGGTGCCAACGTGATCCAGGTGGTCGACAGCATCAAGGCGCTGCTGCCCGGCCTGCGCGACAGCCTGCCCGGCGCGGTGGAGCTGGAGGTGCTCGCCGACCGCACCCAGACCATCCGCGCCTCCATCGAGGACGTGCAGCTGGAGCTGGTCCTGTCGGTCGCCCTGGTGGTGCTGGTGTCGTTCGTCTTCCTGCGCAACCTGGCCGGTACCCTGATCCCCAGCGTGGCGGTGCCGCTGTCGCTGATCGGCACCTTCGGGGTGATGTACCTGGCCGGCTTCTCGCTGAACAACCTGACGCTGATGGCCCTGACCATCGCCACCGGCTTCGTGATCGACGACGCCATCGTGGTGGTGGAGAACATCCAGCGCCATCTGGAGAACGGCGAGCCGCCGCTGCAGGCGGCGCTCAAGGGCTCGGCGGAGATCGTCTTCACCGTGGTCTCGCTGACCCTCTCGCTGATCGCCGTGCTGATTCCGCTGCTGTTCATGGGCGACGTGGTGGGCCGGCTGTTCCGCGAGTTCTCCATCACCCTGGCGGTGTCGATCCTGGTGTCGATGTTCGTCTCGCTGACCCTCACGCCGATGCTCTGCGCCTACCTGCTGCGGCACATCCCGGCACAGGAGGAGAGCCGCTTCTCGCGCTGGGGCGGGCGGCAGTTCGAGCGCCTGGTGGCTCTCTACGACCGGGCGCTGCGCCGGGTGCTGGCGCACCAGGGCTTCACCCTGCTGGTGGCGCTGTCCACGCTGGCGCTGACGGCGGCGCTCTACCTGTACGTGCCCAAGGGCTTCTTCCCGATCCAGGACACCGGCCAATTGCAGGGCATCACCCAGGCGCCGCAGAACGTCTCGTTCGAGGAAATGAGCCGGCGCCAACAAGCGCTGGCCGAGGTGCTGCGCGCCGATCCGGCGGTCGCCTCGCTGTCCTCCACCGTCGGCGTGGACGGCAGCAACGTCTCCCTCAACATGGGCCGCCTGCAGATCGAACTGAAGCCCTTCGCCGAGCGCGGCGAACGGGCCGACGCGGTGATCGAGCGGCTGCGCCGGGCCGCCGCCCGGGTGACCGGGATCGGCCTGTACCTGACCGCCAGCCAGGACCTGAGCGTCGACGACCAGGTCACCCCCAGCCGCTACCAGCTGACCCTGGACACGCCAGTGCTGGCCGACCTGGAAACCTGGGTGCCGCGCCTGCTGGAGCGGCTCAGGGCGCGCCCCGAACTGCAGGACGTGGTCAGCGGCCTGCAGAACGCCAGCCCGGTCGCCTACCTGCAGATCGACCGGGCGGCGGCGGCCCGCTACGGGATCAGCGCCGCCGACGTGGACACGGCGCTGTACAACGCCTTCGGCCAGCGGCTGATCTCGACCATCTTCACCCAGGCCAACCAGTACCGGGTGGTGCTGGAGGTGGCGCCGGCCTTCCGCCAAGGACCGGCCGACTTCGAGCGGGTCTATCTGGCCGGCAGCGTTACGGGCGACTCCACCGGCGCTGCCTCGACCGGCACCGGCACTGCCATGGTGCGCCTGAGCAACATCGCCCGCATCGGCGAGCGGACCGGCCATCAATCGCTGACCCGCCTGAACCAGACGCCCGCCGTGACCCTGTCGTTCAACCTGGCGCCGGGGCATTCGCTGGAACAGGCGCGCCGGGCGATCGGCGAGGCCTGTGCCGCCATCGGCCTGCCGGAAACCGTCACCCTGCGCTACCAGGGAGCGGCCGACGCCTTCGCCACGGCCACCGGCAACACCCCCTGGCTGATCCTGGCGGCGCTGGTCACCATGTACATAGTGCTCGGCGTGCTCTACGAGAGCTGGATCCATCCGGTCACCATCCTCTCCACCCTGCCGTCGGCCGCCATCGGCGCGTTGCTGGCCCTGCTGGCCAGCGACAGCGAGTTCGGCCTGATCGCCCTGATCGGGGTGATCCTGCTGATCGGCATCGTCAAGAAGAACGCGATCATGCTGATCGACTTCGCCCTCGACCGGCAGCAGCGCGGGCTGGCCGCCGACGAGGCGATCCACCAGGCCTGCCTGCTGCGCTTTAGGCCGATCCTGATGACCACCCTGGCCGCGCTGCTGGGTGCCCTGCCGCTGATGCTGGCCCAGGGCGCCGGAGCCGAACTGCGAAGGCCGCTGGGGCTGGTGATCGTCGGCGGGCTGCTGCTCAGCCAGTTGCTGACCCTGTTCACCACGCCGGTGATCTATCTGCTGTTCGAGCGCCTGGCGCAACGCCGCAGCCGCCGCAGCCGCCGCGACGCGGCGGCCGGTGAGCCGGCATGAACTTCTCCCGCCCCTTCATCCTCCGCCCGGTCGCCACGCTGCTGCTCAGCCTGGCGCTGGTGCTGGCCGGCGCACTGGGCTACCGGCTGCTGCCGGTGGCGCCGCTGCCGCAGGTCGATTTCCCCACCATCATGGTCGAGGCCAGCCTGGCCGGCGCCAGCCCGGAAACCATGGCGGCGACCGTGGCGACGCCGCTGGAGCGGGCCATGGGGCAGATCGCCGGGATCACCGAGATGACCTCGACCAGCTCCCAGGGCTCGACCAACGTGATCGTCCAGTTCGACCTGGACCGCGACATCGACGGCGCGGCGCGGGACGTGCAGGGCGCGATCAATGCGGCGCGCAGCTTGCTGCCCAGCAGCATGAAATCGCTGCCCACCTACCGCAAGGCGAACCCCTCGGACGCGCCCATCCTGATGCTCGCGCTGACCTCGGACCACCTCAGCAGCGGTGAACTGTACGACCTGGCCTCCAGCAAGCTGCAGCAGAAGATCGCCCAGGTGAAGGGCGTCGGCGAAGTCTCCCTGCGTGGCAGCGCCCTGCCGGCGGTGCGCATCGACCTGCAGCCGCAGCAACTGAGCCAGCACGGGATTTCCCTGGAGACGGTGCGCAGCCGCATCGCCGCGGCCACCAGCAACCTGCCCAAGGGTTCCCTGCAGGGCGAGCGGCAGCACTGGTGGATCGACGCCAACGCCCAGTTGAGTCGCGCCGCCGACTACCGCGAGCTGCTGGTCGCCTACCGCGACGGCAAGGCGCTGCGCCTGGGCGACGTGGCGAACGTCTACGACTCGGTGCAGGACCTCTACACCGCCGGCTTCTACGACAACCGCCCCTCGGTGACCATCGGCGTGACCCGCCAGGCCGGGGCGAACATGCTGGAAACCATCGACCGCATCAAGGCGCTGCTGCCGTTGCTGCGCGGCATGCTGGACGGGCAGGCCGAGCTGGAGGTGGCCATCGACCGTTCGCCGAACATCCGCGCCTCGCTGGTGGATACCGAGGAAACCCTGCTGATCGCCATCCTGCTGGTGATCGCGGTGGTGTTCGTGTTCCTGCGCGACGGGCGCGCGCTGCTGATCCCGGCGGCGACCCTGCCGATCTCGCTGATCGGCACCTGCGCGGCGATGTACCTCTTGGACTACAGCCTGGACAACCTGTCGCTGATGGCGCTGATCATCGCCACCGGCTTCGTGGTGGACGACGCCATCGTGGTGCTGGAGAACATCAGCCGCCACCTGGAGGCCGGGCTGTCGCCGCTGCGGGCGGCGCTGCGCGGCACCCGGGAGGTCGGCTTCACCGTGCTGGCGATGACCCTCTCGCTGATCGCCGTGTTCATCCCCCTCCTGCTGATGGGCGGCATCGTCGGCCGGCTGTTCCGCGAGTTCGCCGTCACCCTGTCGGTGGCCCTGCTGATTTCCATGCTGGTGTCGCTGACCCTGACGCCGATGCTCTGCTCCCGCCTGCTGAAGGCGCATGCCGGGACCACGGACAACCCGCTGTATCGTTGGATCGAGCGCCTGCTGGACGCCCTGGCGGCGGCCTATGCGCACAGCCTGGCGTGGGTGATGCGCCACCGCCGGCTGGCGCTGGCGAGCCTGTTGTTGACGGTGGCCGTCAACCTCGGCCTGTTCGCGGTGGTGCAGAAGGGCTTCTTTCCCAACCAGGACACCGGCATGCTGATCGGCCAGTTGCGGGCGGACCAGAACACCTCGTTCCAGTCCCTCGAACCCCGGCTGCTCGCCTTCAGCGAACTGATCCGCCAGGACCCGGACGTGCGGAGCGTGATGGCCTCGACCGGCAGCGGCGGCTTCGGCTCGCGCAACACCGGCACCTTCTTCGTGCGCCTCAAGGACAGCGACCGGCGCAGCGCCTCGGCCATGCAGATCGCCAACCGGCTGAGCGCCAGGACCCGTCACGAGGCCGGCGCCTCGCTGTTTCTGATGCCGGTCGAGGACCTGCGGATCGGCGGGCGCAGCGCCAACGCCCTGTACCAGTACAGCCTGCAGTCGGCAGACCTGGCGAGCCTGCGCGAATGGACGCCCAAGGTCTACGCCACGCTCAAGCGGCTGCCGCAGCTCAGCGGGGTGGACAGCGATTCCCAGACCGGTGGCCAGGAAGTGACGCTGGTCTTCGACCGCCAGCAGGCGATCCGGCACGGGCTGGACGTGGCGGATCTCGACGACTTCCTCAACAACGCCTTCAGCCAGCGGCAGGTGGCGACCCAGTACCGGGAGCTGAACCAGTATTACGCCATCATGGGGCTGGAGGCGGCCTATACCCGCGATCCCGAGGTGCTGGACAGGCTCAAGGTGGTCAATGCCCAGGGCGAGTCCATCCCGCTGTCCCGGCTCGCGCACATTGAGAGCGCCAACGGCTCCCTCTCGGTGGCGCACCAGAACCAGGCGGCGACCAGCACCATCGCCTTCAACCTGGCCGACGGCGTTTCGCTGCAGGCGGCCAAGGCCGCCATCGACCAGGCGCTGGTCGGCATCGGCCTGCCAAGCTCGGTGCACGGCGGCCTGCAGGGCACCGCCCAGGCCTACGAAAGCCTCGCCGCGAGCATGCCCTGGCTGATCCTGGCGGCCCTGGCCGCGGTCTACATCGTGCTGGGCATCCTCTACGAGAGCCTGATCCATCCGCTGACGATCCTTTCCACGCTGCCCTCGGCCGGGGTCGGCGCCCTGTTGCTGCTGATCGCCACCGACACGCCACTGACGGTGATCGCGCTGATCGGCATCCTGCTGCTGATCGGCATCGTCAAGAAGAACGCGATCATGCTGATCGACTTCGCCCTGCTGGCCGAGCGCACCCAGGGCCTGGCGCCGCGGGAGGCGATACTGCTGGCCTGCCGGATGCGCTTTCGGCCGATCCTGATGACCACCCTGGCGGCCTTCTTCGGTGCCCTGCCGATGGTGCTGGAGAGCGGCGGCGACGCCGACCTGCGGCGTCCGCTGGGGCTGACCATCTGCGGCGGGCTGGCGCTCAGCCAGTTGCTGACGCTCTACACCACGCCGCTGGTCTACCTCTACCTCGACCGTCTCGGCCATGCCGTCGCCCATTTCTGGCGCGTGCATGTCCGCCGTCTGCCTGCCTTGTGAGATTCGCCATGGTTTTACCGTCCTTTCTTTCCCGTGTCCGGCCGCTGGCCCTGGCGCTGAGCCTTGGCGGCCTTGGCGGCTGCATGCTCGGGCCGGACTACCGGCGCCCGGCCGTATCCATGCCGGTCGAGTACAAGGAAGCCGCCGGCTGGAAGGCCGCCACACCGCACGACGGCAAGGCGCACGGCGACTGGTGGCAGGCCTTCGGCGATCCGCAGCTCGACGCGCTGCTGGTCCAGGTGGAGGTCTCCAACCCGAACGTGGCGCAGTACCTGGCCCAGTACGCCAAGGCGCGGGCTCTGACCGGGGAGGCGCGGGCGGACCTCTTTCCCTCCCTGAGCGGCAGCGCCGGCATGACCCGCAGCGGTTCGGGCGGCGGCTCCTACCTCACCTCCAGCACGGGCTCCTCCTCCTCCAGCAGCGGCACCCAGAGCAGCCGCAGCGTGTCGGGCATCAGTAACAACTATTCCACGCAGCTCAGCCTGAGCTGGGAGCCGGATCTGTGGGGCAAGCTGCGCCGCACCCTGGAGGAGAATCGCACCAGCGCCGAAGCCAGCGCCGCCGAGCTGGCCGACGCCACCCTGAGCGCGCAGTCCAGCCTGGCGCAGAATTACTTCCAGTTGCGGGTGCTGGACGAGCGCATCCGGCTCTACGACGTCAACATCCGCTCGTACCAGCGCTACCTGCAGGTGGTCCGCGACCAGTACGAAGAGGGCCAGACCTCGCGGGCCACGCTCGCCCAGGCCGAAACGCAACTGGAGTCGGCCCGCGCCTCGTCCCTGGACCTGCAATGGCAGCGGGCCCAGTACGAGCACGCCATCGCCATCCTGATCGGCAAGGCGCCGGCGGAATTCTCCCTGCCGGTGGCGGAACACTTCGACTACCGGATTCCGCAGACCTCGGCCGGCGTGGCGTCGAGCCTGCTGGAGCGGCGTCCGGACGTCGCCGCGGCCGAGCGCGAGGTGGCGGCGGCGAATGCCGCCATCGGCGTCGCCCTGAGCGGCTATTTTCCCGACCTGACCCTGAGCGCCAGCGGCGGTTTCCAGAGCTCCAGCACCCAGAAGCTGTTCACCGTGGCGAACCGCTTCTGGTCCATCGGGCCCTCGTTCAGCCAGACGCTGTTCGACTTCGGCGCCACCGGTGCCCAGGTCGACCAGGCCCGCGCCGCTTACGACGCCACCGTGGCGAGCTACCGACAGACGGTGCTGGATGCCCTGGGCGAGGTGGAGGACTGCCTGGTCGAGCTGCGCACCCTGGAAACCGAACTGGCCGCCCGGCGCCGGGCGGCGGATGCGGCCAGGGAGTCCGAACGGGTCACCTACGACCAGTACCGGGAAGGGATGATCGACTATCTGGACGTGGCGACCACCCAGAACACCAGCCTGAGCGAGCAACAGAGCGTGCTGCAACTGGTCGCCACGCAACTGGTGACCAGCGTGCAGCTGATCGTGGCGCTGGGCGGCGGCTGGCAGAGCGGAACGGAGGGGCTGGCCGAGGCGCGTTGAACGTATCGCCGTGCGGTTCCGGTCGGCGGAACGGCCCCGTTGCCGATAATTTCGTCATGGCCCCATCGAATATACTCCGATTGGACCAAGGGAGCGGGCAAGGGAAGCGGTCGGCGGATGGCGGCGGGAAAACGGGAATGGATTCGTTTGGTTTTTTATTGGGGAAGGCCCGGCCCGTGGCTGGCGGTGCTTCCTCCCGAGGTCGGACAATCCATGACGGCGATGAATCCAAGGAATGCGTGGAACAGGCGGATGCTCTGCTGCGTCCTGGCCGGTCTGCTGGCCGCCTGCTCGTCGACGGAGCCGGAGCGGGCCCGCCAGGGCGAGCGCCCGAAACAGGTCCTCTCCCTGGCGCCCTGGGAGGCCAAGATGTTGCCGGTGGTTTCCCGGAGCCTGTCGCCCGGTCCGGTCGCGAGCCGCGCGATCGATATTCCCGGCCTGCGGCCAGTGTTCCTGATTGGCGACGACAGCCTCTCCAAGAGCTGGCTGAAGCTGTGGAAGGACAAATTGCGGCGGCTGAAGGCGCTCGGTCTGGTGGTGAACGTCGCTACGCCCGAGGGGCTCCTGGAGTTGCGCCAGCTGGCGGAGGGACTGCGGCTGATCCCGGTGACCGGCGACGATCTGGCGGGCCTGCTGGAGTTTTCCCACTACCCGGTGCTGGTCACCTCCACCTTCCTCGAACAATGACCGTCGTCCTCGCCGGCTGAACGGCGAGGCGCCCCGCCTGGCAGGGGGCTTTCCCTGCCGGGCGGGGCCGCTTCTTCGCTGCGTCGGACTCACGCGACCTCTTCGTAGGGCAGGCCGACATAGTTCTCGGCGATGGTCACGCGGCCGGCTTCGGAGTTGAGGTAGTACTCGCGGTCGGCCAGTTGCATGCGCTTGTCGAAGGCGTCGTTGCCTTCGAAATCGTGCAGCAGGTTGGTCATGAACCAGCTGAAGCGCTCGCCCTTCCAGACCCGGCGCAGGGCCAGCTCGGAGTACTTCTCCAGCAGGTCGGTGCGGTCCTCTTGGTAGACCTTGACCAGGATGCGGAACAGGTAGCAGACGTCGCTGCCGGCCAGGTTCAGGCCCTTGGCGCCGGTCGGCGGGACGATGTGCGCCGCGTCGCCGACCAGGAACAGCCGGCCGTACTGCATGGGTTCGACCACATAGCTGCGCAGCGGCGCGATGCTCTTTTCCAGCGACGGCCCGGTGACCAGCTTGTTCGCCACGTCGCCCGGCAGGCGCCGCTTGAGTTCGCCCCAGAAGCGCTCGTCGGACCAGTCCTCGATCTTCTCGCTCAGCGGCACCTGCAGGTAGTAGCGGCTGCGCGTCGTCGAGCGCTGGCTGCAGAGCACGAAGCCCAGGTCGGTGTGCGCGTAGATCAGTTCTTCGTGGACCGGCGGCGTGTCGGACAGCAGGCCGAGCCAGCCGAACGGATAGACGCGCTCGTAGTGCGACAGCACCTCGGCCGGGATGGTCTTGCGCGACACGCCGTGGAAGCCGTCGCAGCCGGCGATGTAGTCGCAGTCGAGGCGGTGGGTCTGGCCGTCCTTCTCGTAGGTGACGTAGGGCGTTCCGTCCTTGAGGTCGAACAACTGCACGTTTTCCGCCTCGTAGACGATCGGCGCGCCGCTGGCCTGGCGCGCGTCCATCAGGTCGCGGGTGACCTCGGTCTGGCCGTAGACCATCACCGTCTTGCCGCCGGACAGCGCCTTGAGGTCCAGGCGAATGCGCCGGCCCGAGCAGACCAGCTCGATCCCTTCGTGGACCAGGCCTTCACGGTCCATGCGCTCGGCCACGCCGGCCTCGCGCAGCAGGTCGACCACGCCCTGCTCGAGCACGCCGGCGCGGATGCGGCCGAGCACGTAGTCGGGGGTTTGACGCTCGAGGATCACGTTGTCGATGCCGGCCTTGTGCAGCAGCTGGCCGAGGAGCAGGCCGGACGGACCGGCGCCGATGATTGCCACTTGAGTTTTCATTTTTATTGTCTCTCTGGTTGGGCCGGCCTGTCTGTACAGGGCCGGATTCGCTGAAGGCCTCTGTATTTTTGTTCAATGGATTCGCCAAAATAAGGTGATTTAGGCAGTATTATCGGTACTTTTAGATGATTCGTTCGGTTGTCGAACAAAAGGAGTTCGCGCCCATGAAGTCGATCGCGCCCGATATCCCGGTGTTCAAGCTGTACGGCGAGTCGCTGGCCTGGCCGACGCCGGACCTGCTGCATTGCGAGTCGATTCCGCAGCGCAGCAGCCTGCACCACTGGGAGATCAAGCCGCACCGCCACGCCGATCTGTTCCAGCTGCTCTATGTCCAAGAGGGCGAGGCGCTGGCCGCGGTGGAGAACCAGCGCCTGCGCCTGGCCGAGGCGGCGATCCAGGTGGTGCCGCCGCTCTGCGTGCACGGCTTCCAGTTTTCCGAGGACATCCAGGGCTACGTGCTGACCCTGGCCGCGCCCCTGGTGGCGCATCTGGAGGAGCTCTTGGGGCACAACCTCGGCTTGCAGGGCGGCTTCGCCTGCTACCCGGTGGGGGCGGACCGCGCCTACCTGGATCTGCTGTTCGAGAGGCTCTTTCGCGAGTACCGGGGCCACGAGCCGGCGCGCGAGCTGCAACTGCAGGCGCTGGTCAACCTGCTGATGGTCTGGCTGGGCCGCCACGAGCGCCGGCGCGCCACCCCGCTCGGCGCCAGCGAGCGCAATCGCCAGCACCTGACGCGCTTCATGCGGCTGGTCGAGCAGCATTACCGCGAGCACCTGTCGGTGGACGCGTTCGCGCATCGCGTCGGGCTCTCCGGCGTCCATCTGAACAGCCTGTGCCGCCAACTGGTCGGGCAGAGCGCCTTGCAGGTGATCCACCAGCGCCTGCTGCTGGAGGCCAAGCGCAACCTGATCTACACCGCGATGACCGTCAACGAGCTCTCCGATGCGCTCGGCTTCAGCGATCCGGCCTACTTTTCGCGGTTCTTCCGCCGTCTTGCGGGGCAGTCGCCGAAGGCCTTCCGCCAGAGCGCGGCGGCCGGGGGCGCGCCGACGCCGCATCGGGACGATGAGGGGTGAGGGGGCGTCACGACGGTTTGGAGACGGACGGGAGGAGGGAAAAGACCGTGGCCCGTTCCGCGCCGGGCCGGCTCGGCTTAGCGGTAGACCTTGTGCAGCAGCTCGATCAGCTGCTGGCGCTCCTCCGCGCTGAGCGCCGCGGTGGCCTCCAGGTCGCTCTGCGCGGCCACCTCCTTGAGCTGCCTGAGCAGCGTCTCGCCCGCCTTGCTGAGGAAGATCCCGTAGGAGCGCTTGTCCGGCTTGCAGCGCACCCGCACCGCCAGCCCGCGACTTTCCAGCTTGTTCAGCAGGACCACCGCCTGGGGCGGTTCGATGGCCAGGGCGCGGGCCAGGTCGGCCTGCATCAGGCCGGGGTTCTGTTCGATGATCGCCAGGGCGGTGAACTGCGCCGGACGCAGGTCGAAGGCGCCGAGGCGGCTGACCAGGTGCTGGAAGACCTTGAGCTGGGCGCGGCGCAGGGCGTAGCCGATCAGCTCGTCGAGGGAGCTGTCCAGCGGGCTGTCGGCCGGCTGGGGGGCGGCCGGCGGAGCGGCGGCCGGGGTGGGGCTGGACTTGCTGGACATGGACGCGCTCGGTTCCCGATTAGTTAATCTGCATAAAAATTCTGCAATGCCCGCCGGAAACTATCCAGAGGCAATCTTTCGCGTGCGCCGCCTCTTGCCCAAAGGGACAGGCAGGTGCTGAATGCACCGATGTCCCGTCGCCGAGGGGGATTCCGCCGGAAAATGCGCCGATGGCGCGGCCCCGGAGCCGCGCAACTATCCTGAAACCAGCGCTGGGCGAAGCGGTCCGCCAGGTTCCGGCGGCGCTTCGCAGGCTTCGTGGCCGGCCCGACGCGGCCGGTTCAGCTTCTACTTGGAGAGTCAGTCGATGATTTACGAAGGGAAAGCCATCAGGGTCCAGGCCCTCGGGGATGGCATCGTCGAGATGCAGTTCGACCTCGAGGGCGATTCCGTCAACAAGTTCAACCGCCTCACGCTGAACGAGTTCCGCCAGGCGGTGGATGCGCTGCGGGCGGACGCCTCGATCCGCGGCGTGCTGGTCGCCAGCGGCAAGGGCATGTTCATCGTCGGCGCCGACATCACCGAGTTCATCGAACTGTTCCGCGCCCCCGAGGAGGAGCTGCGCGGCTGGTGCCTGGAGATCAACCGGGTCTTCTCGGATTTCGAGGACCTGCCGGTGCCGACCGTGGTCGCGATCAACGGCGTGGCCCTCGGCGGCGGTTTCGAGATGTGCCTGGCCTGCGACTTCCGAGTGATGGGCGAGTCGGCCACGGTGGGGCTGCCGGAGGTCAAGCTGGGGATCAACCCGGGCTTCGGCGGCACCGTGCGCCTGCCGCGGCTGATCGGCAGCGACAACGCCATCGAGTGGATCGCCGCCGGCAAGGAGAACCGCGCCGCCGAGGCGCTGAAGGTCGGCGCGGTGGATGCCGTGGTGGCCGACGACCGGCTGCGCGAGGCGGCCCTCGACCTGCTGCGCCGGGCGGTCGCCGGCGAGCTGGACTTCCGCGGCCGCCGCCAGCCGAAGCTGGAGCCGCTCAAGCTCGGCAACATCGAGCAGATGATGGCCTTCGAGAGCGCCAAGGCCTACGTGGCCGCCCAGGCCGGCCCGCACTACCCGGCGCCCCTGGCCGCGGTGAAGACCATCCAGAAGGCCGCCAACGCCGGCCGCGAGGCGGCGCTGGAGATCGAGGTCGGCGGCTTCGTCAAGCTGGCCGGGACGTCGGTGGCGCAGAGCCTGGTCGGGCTGTTCCTCAACGAGCAGGAACTCAAGCGCAAGATCAGGAAGTACGACAAGGCCGCCCGTGCGGTGAAGCAGGCGGCGGTGCTCGGCGCCGGCATCATGGGCGGCGGCATCGCCTACCAGTCGGCGCTCAAGGGCACGCCGATCCTGATGAAGGACATCCGCGAGGAGTCGATCCGCCTGGGCCTGGCCGAGGCCGACAAGCTGCTCGCCAAGCGGGTGGAGAAGGGGCGCCTGAGTGTGGCGCAGATGGCCGAGGTGCTCAACGGCATCCGCCCGACCCTCTCCTACGGCGATTTCCGCTCGGTCGACCTGGTCGTCGAGGCGGTGGTCGAGAAGCTCGAGGTCAAGCAGGCGGTGCTCGCCGAGGTGGAGGCGCAGGTGGCGGAGGAGGCGGTGATCGCCTCCAACACCTCGACCATCTCGATCAGCCGGCTGGCCGACTCGCTCGAGCGTCCGGAGCGCTTCTGCGGCATGCACTTCTTCAACCCGGTGCCGCTGATGCCGCTGGTCGAGGTGATCCGCGGCGAGCGCACCGGCGAGCAGGCGATCGCCACCACCGTCGCCTACGCCCGCAAGATGGGCAAGACCCCCATCGTGGTCAACGACTGCCCGGGCTTCCTGGTCAACCGGGTGCTCTTCCCGTACCTCTCCGGCTTCACCGGGCTGTTGGCCGCCAGCATCGACTTCCAGCGCATCGACCGGGTGATGGAGGCATTCGGCTGGCCGATGGGGCCGGCCTACCTGCTCGACGTGGTCGGCATCGACACCGCCGTGCATGCGCGCAACGTGCTCGCCGAGGGTTATCCCGAGCGCATGAAGGAGCAGGGCGCCACCGCCATCGACGTGCTGCTCGGCGCCGGACGGCTGGGCCAGAAGAGCGGCGCCGGCTTCTACGCCTACGAGCGCGACGGCAGTCCCAAGCCGAAGAAGCTCGAGGACCCGCAGGTCGCGGAGCTGCTCCGTCCGCTGGTGGGCGAGGCGCGCGAGCTGAGCGACGAGGAGATCGTCAACCGCCTGATGCTGCCGCTGTGCCTGGAAACGGTGCGCTGCCTGGAGGAAGGTGTCGTCGAGTCGGCCGCCGAGGCGGACATGGGCCTGATCTACGGCGTCGGCTTCCCACCCTTCCGCGGCGGCGCGCTGCGCTACATCGACACCCTGGGCGTCGCCCGCTTCGTCGAGCTGGCCGACCGTCACGCCGAGCTGGGCCCGCTGTACCGTCCGACCGAAAAGCTGCGCGACATGGCCCGCCAGGGCCAGTCGTTCTTTGCCTGAGCGAGGGAGAGCCGAGTCATGAGTCTGAATCCGAAAGACGCCGTCATCGTCGACTTCGCCCGCACGCCGATGGGCCGTTCCAAGGGCGGCATGCACCGCCACACCCGTGCCGAGAACCTTTCGGCGCATCTGATCACCCAGCTGCTGGCGCGCAACCCGCAGGTCGACCCGGCGGAGGTCGAGGACGTGATCTGGGGCTGCGTCAACCAGACCCTGGAGCAGGGCTGGAACATCGCGCGGATGGCCGCGCTGCTGACGCCGATTCCGCACGCCAGCGGCGCGCAGACCGTCAACCGCCTGTGCGGTTCCTCGATGAGCGCGCTGCACAGCGCGGTGCAGGCGATCCAGACCGGCAACGGCGAGGTGTTCGTGGTCGGCGGCGTCGAGCACATGGGGCACCTGCCGATGACCCACGGGGTCGATCCCAACCCGCGGCTGTCCCTGCAGGTGGCCAAGGCCGCCGGGATGATGGGGCTGACCGCCGAGATGCTGGCGATGATGCACGGCGTGACCCGCGAGCAGCAGGACGCCTTCGCCCTGCGCTCGCACCAGCGGGCGCACCGCGCCACGGTCGAGGGCCACTTCGCCGACGAGATCGTCCCCATCGAGGGCCATGACGAGCACGGCCTGCTGCGGGTCTTCGGGCAGGACGAGACGATCCGCCCGGACACCACCCTGGAGAGCCTGGCCAGGCTCAAGCCGGTGTTCAACCCGAAGAGCGGCACCGTCACCGCGGGCAGCTCCTCGCAGATCACCGACGGAGCTTCCTGCATGATCGTGATGTCCGCCCGGCGCGCCCGCGACTTGGGCATCCAGCCGCTGGCGGTGGTGCGAGCCATGGCGGTGGCCGGGGTGGACCCGTCGATCATGGGCTACGGCCCGGTGCCGGCCACCCACAAGGCGCTGGAGCGGGCCGGCCTGGCCCTGGCCGACATCGACTTCGTCGAGCTCAACGAAGCCTTCGCCGCCCAGGCCATCCCGGTGCTCAAGGACCTCAAGCTGCTCGACGCCCTGGACGACAAGGTCAACCTGCACGGCGGCGCCATCGCCCTGGGGCATCCTTTCGGCTGTTCCGGCGTGCGAATTTCCGGCACCCTGCTGAACATCATGCGGCAGAAGGGCGGCACCCTCGGCCTGGCGACCATGTGCATCGGCCTCGGCCAGGGCATCGCCACGGTGTTCGAGCGTCTCTGACGCTGTCCGCGACCGGGGACCCGTGCCTCGGTCGCCTCTCTCCGCGCCCCTTGGGCGCATTCGTCTCGCGAGGTCGCCATGACTGTGCAACCCGGTCTCTACCGGCATTACAAGGGGGCCGAATACCGCGTGCTCGGCATGGCCCGGCATTCCGAAACCGAGGAGGAGCTGGTGGTCTACCAGGCCCTGTACGGCGACTTCGGGCTGTGGGTCCGACCGCTGGCGATGTTCGCCGGAAGCGTCGAAGTTGACGGCCGCCAGATGCCGCGCTTTGCTTTGATTCGAGCGGAAACCCCGTCTTTTCCGGCCATCTGAGCCACAAGTACGGCCGTCCCGCCCTTGACCGCGTGTCGGCCACCACTATATATAGCGCCGAGCTAGAGCCTTGCGGTCGGTTCGATGAGTCAATTTCGACGTCCGAGGCCCTGATACTGCGTTGCCGCTCCTCGCCATAGCCTGGCTATGACCCGTCACAGCGCCTTGTCTTGGAACCTCGTTCGGCCGAACTTGCGTTCTCGATCGCCGACCCGGCAGGCCGACAGAGGCTCCCCGCTTTCATCTTTTTTCGAATTAGGAATACTCCGATCCATGGGTAAATCGCTGGTCATCGTGGAATCCCCGGCCAAGGCCAAGACCATCAACAAGTACCTGGGCAGCCAGTACGTGGTGAAGTCGAGCATCGGCCACATCCGTGACCTGCCCACCAGCGGCTCGGCCAGTACCGCCAAGGAGCCGGCCAAGCGCGGCAAGAGCGCGGCCGCGGCCGAGGCGCCGGCGCTGTCGCCCAAGGAGAAGGCCAAGCGCCAGCTGTTCGTGCGCATGGGCGTCGACCCCGAGCACGGCTGGAAGGCTCGCTACGAGATCCTGCCGGGCAAGGAAAAGGTGGTCGACGAGCTGCGCCGTCTGGCTCAGGAAGCCGACACCATCTATCTCGCCACCGACTTGGACCGCGAGGGGGAGGCCATCGCCTGGCACCTGCGCGAATCCATCGGCGGCGACGACAGCCGCTACAAGCGCGTGGTGTTCAACGAGATCACCCAGAAGGCGATCCAGGAAGCCTTCGCCCAGCCCGGCGAGCTGGACATCAACCGGGTCAACGCGCAGCAGGCGCGGCGCTTCCTCGACCGGGTGGTCGGCTACATGGTTTCGCCGCTGCTCTGGCAGAAGATCGCCCGCGGCTTGTCCGCCGGCCGCGTGCAGTCGGTGGCGGTGAAGCTGATCGCCGAGCGCGAGCGGGAAATCCGCGCCTTCATCCCGGAGGAGTTCTGGGAGATCCATGCCGACCTGGGCACCGCCAAGGGCGCCCAGGTGCGCTTCGAGGTGGCCAGGGAGAACGGCGAGGCCTTCCGCCCGCTCAACGAGGCCCAGGCGCTGGCCGCGCTGGAGAAGCTCAAAATCTCCGGCTACACGGTGCTCAAGCGCGAGGACAAGCCGACCCGCAGCAAGCCCTCGGCGCCCTTCATCACCTCGACCCTGCAGCAGGCGGCGAGCAATCGCCTGGGCTTCTCGGTGAAGAAGACCATGATGATGGCCCAGCGCCTGTACGAGGCCGGCTACATCACCTACATGCGGACCGATTCGACCAACCTCTCGACCGATGCCCTGGAGATGGCCCGCGGTTTCATCGAGAGCGAGTTCGGTGCGAAATACCTGCCGGCCACGGCGAACATCTACACCAGCAAGGAGGGCGCCCAGGAAGCCCACGAGGCGATCCGCCCCTCCGACGTCAACCTCCGGCCGACCCAGCTGTCCGGCATGGAGCGCGACGCCGAGCGGCTCTACGAGCTGATCTGGCGCCAGTTCGTCGCCTGCCAGATGCCGCCGGCCGAATACCTGTCGACCAACGTCGGCGTCCAGGCCGGCGCCTTCGAACTGCGCGCCAAGGGCCGCATCCTCAAGTTCGACGGCTACACCCGCGTGCTGCCGCAGCTGGTCAAACCCGGCGAGGACGACGTGCTGCCGGAAATGGGCGAGGGCGAGCGCCTCGACCTGCTCAAGCTCGATCCCAGCCAGCACTTCACCAAGCCGCCGGCGCGCTACAGCGAGGCCAGCCTGGTCAAGGAGATGGAGAAGCGCGGGATCGGCCGGCCGTCGACCTATGCCGCGATCATCTCCACCATCCAGGAGCGCGGCTACGTGACCCTGCAGAACCGCCGCTTCCATTCGGAGAAGATGGGCGACATCGTCACCGAGCGACTCGCCGAAAGCTTCGCCAACCTGATGGACTACGGTTTCACCGCCAGCATGGAGGAGCATCTGGACGACGTCGCCCAAGGCGAGCGCGACTGGAAGCACCTGCTCGACGAGTTCTATGGCGATTTTCGCAAGAAACTCGAGGTCGCCGAGTCCAGCGAATCGGGCATGCGCGCCAACCAGCCGACCCTGACCGACATTCCCTGCCGCGAATGCGGCCGGCCGATGATGATCCGCACCGCCTCGACCGGCGTTTTCCTCGGCTGCTCGGGCTACAGCCTGCCGCCCAAGGAGCGCTGCAAGTCGACCCTCAACCTGGTTCCCGGCGACGAGATCGCTGCGGACGACGAGGGCGAGTCCGAGTCGCTGCTGCTGCGCAACAAGCACCGCTGCCCGAAGTGCGGCACCGCGATGGATGCCTATCTGCTCGACGAGCAGCACAAGCTGCACATCTGCGGCAACAATCCGGACTGCTCCGGCTACGAGATCGAGAAAGGCCAGTACCGCATCAAGGGCTACGAGGGTCCGAGCCTGGAGTGCGACAAGTGCGGCAGCCAGATGCAGCTCAAGACCGGCCGCTTCGGCAAGTTCTTCGGCTGCACCAACGCCGCCTGCAAGAACACCCGCAAGCTGCTGAAGAGCGGCGAGGCGGCGCCGCCGAAGATGGATGCGGTGAAGATGCCGGAACTGCGCTGCGAGAAGGTCGACGACGTCTACGTGCTGCGCGACGGCGCCTCCGGCCTGTTCCTCGCCGCCAGCCAGTTCCCGAAGAACCGCGAAACCCGTGCGCCGCTGGTCCTGGAGCTGCTCCCGCACCGGGACGAGATCGATCCGAAGTACCACTTCCTGCTGGAGGCGCCGGCCAAGGACCCGGAAGGCCGCCCGGCGGTGATCCGCTACAGCCGCAAGACCAAGGAGCAGTACGTGCAGAGCGAGGTCGAGGGCAAGCCCAGCGGTTGGCGCGCTTTCTACCAGGAAGGCCGCTGGCAGGTCGAGGACAAGCGCTGATCCTGGCCGTTCGCCTCATTTCCCGCCTGCAGGGCACCCGCCGTCGGGGACGACGGGTGCCGTCCGCGCGGCGGGTCCATACTTGCACCCCGGCCCGGCATATAGTGGCTGTCTCGATCCGGAGGGCGCCGTCATGGCCCACGAGTTGTATACCCGTACCAACCAGAAACTCTATTTTGCCGGCCTGGCGCTGGCATCCCTGCGCCAGGCGGAGGAAAGCCGGGCGCTGAATGCCCAGGCGCAGGCCTTGGCGGAGCGCGAGGCGGTGCTCTTCCACCTGTATGGCGGCCTGCTCGGGTTGTGCCATGAGATCGTCGGTTTCTATCGCCTGCCCGAGGCCGGAGCGCTGCAGGTCGAGCGCTTCCTGAATGCCGAACTGTTGAGCGCGGCCCCCAGTCCGGAATTGGCGGAGCTGGTGGAGCTGGCCGGCCAGTCGGAAACCTGGCTGGCGCAGCTGCTGGCCGAATACGCCCGGCTGTTCCTGCCGCCGCAGGCGCCCAAGAGGGCCAAGGCCGATCCTCGGCTGCCGCTGATCGAGGCGGTCAGCCTGGATGAGGAGGAAGAGGCACCGGCCCTGAGCGCCGCGCAGCTGGAGGCATGGCGCCAGCAGCTCAAGGAGCTGGCGCTGCGTTTTCGCGAGTCCCTGACCGAGTGCTGAACCCGGCGGGAAGCGCGCGAGGCGGGGCTGCCGAGAGGCGTCCGCAGGCGTGCCCAGGGATGCCCGGGGCCGACTGTTACATTACAATGCGCGGTCTTCCCCAAGAGCAGAGCCCAATGCCTACGTCCTTTCTCGAAATTGTCGAACTGCCCGATGGGCGCATCGCTTTGCGTCGCGCCGATGACGAAGAAGAGCTGGTCGTCCTCGACTTTTCCGAAAGCGCGAAGACCTTCCTGCAGGGCCACCACATCGAGGTGGCCAAGGCCATGCTGAACGTGGGCGTGCAGATGGCCGGGCGCCTGGCCGAGGGCGACTTCGAGAGCGACGGGCAGCCGCGGATTCTGCACTGAATACGGGGGCACCCGCGGGCGGACGCCTGCCGGTCCGCCGTTCTTCCTAGCGGCGTATCACGCCGACACTCAATCCTTCGATGGTCAGGTCCTGCTCGTTCAGATCGATCTCGAGCGGAGCGAACTCGGGATTTTCGGCGATCAGCCAGACCTTGTCTCCTTCGCGCTTGAAGCGCTTCACCGTGACCTCGTCGTTGAGGCGCGCCACCACGATCTGGCCGTTGTGTGCCTCGCGGCAGGTGTGCACGGCCAGCAGGTCGCCGTCGTAGATGCCGATGCCCTTCATGCTCATGCCGCGCACCCGCAGCAGGTAGTCGGCGCGAGGGTGGAAGAAGTCGGGACTGATCCTGCAGGTCTCCTCGATGTGCTGCTGGGCGAGGATCGGTGCGCCGGCCGCGACCCGGCCGACGATGGGTAGGCTGGCCGGTTCGCCGTCGGCTTCGCTGCCGGGGATGCGGATGCCGCGGGAGGCGCCCGGGGTCATTTCGATCGCGCCCTTGCGCGCCATCGCCTTGAGGTGCTCTTCTGCCGCATTGGGCGATTTGAAGCCGAGCTCCCTGGCGATCTCCGCCCGGGTCGGTGGGTAGCCGTTATCTTCCAGGCAGCGCTTGATGACGGCGAGGATTTCGACTTGGCGAGGCGTCAGTTTGGACATGGGGGCTGCTCTGTATTTTTATCCAGGTCCTGGGATTGTATACAGCAAGGCCCGGCTTGCAACCTCCCGGCGCGGCGACGGGGCGATCCCGCGCAGTCCGGCGTTCGAATTGCAATACAATGACGGGTAAAAAATGACAGGGTTGTCACCCGGCGGAGGATGCATGCCCCACTCGGAAACCGTCGAGCGCATCTTGGATGCAGCGGAGCAGCTGTTCGCGGAGCGGGGGTTCGCCGAAACCTCGTTGCGGCTGATCACCAGCAAGGCCGATGTCAATCTGGCGGCGGTGAACTATCACTTCGGCTCGAAGAGCGCGCTCATCGAGGCGGTCTTTTCCCGGGTGCTCGGCCCGTTCTGCGCCAGTCTGGAGCGCGAGCTGGACCGTCGCCAGGCCAGTCCGGAAGGCGGCATGGGCCTGGAGGAGCTGCTGGAGGTCACCATCGAGCAAGTGCAGTCGGCCCGTTTGTGCAGCGGTGGCGACCTGGCCACCTTCATGCGCCTGCTCGGCCTGGCCTTGAGCCAGGAGCACGGGCATCTGCGGCGTTACCTCGAGGATATGTACGGCAAGCTCTTCCGGCGCTACCTGCTCCTGCTGCAGGAGGCGGTGCCGCGGATTCCGCCGCTGGAGCTGTTCTGGCGCACCCATTTCATGCTCGGTGCGGCGATCTTCAGCCTGTCCGGGATCGATACGCTGCGTGCCTTCGCCGAGGAGCGCTTCGGCGTGCAGACCTCCAGCGAACAGGCGATGCGCCTGCTGGTGCCCTTTCTGGCCGCCGGCATGCGGGCGGAGAGCGCCCTGCGCGACCCGCAACTGGCCGTTGCCCAGCCCAGGCCGCGCGCCAAGGTGGCGGTATCCGCGGCCTGTGTGGCCCGTCCCGTCCTGCCCGATGCGGACGAATAGGCGGCGTCGCCCCGATCGGCTAAGCTAGCCGCCCATGCGACCTCTCGATTTTCTCCATATCTCCCTGGCGGACCAGGCGCTGTACGGCTTTGCCGACGGCCAACTGGTCCTGCGTCTGGCGGTTTCCACCGCCCTGAACGGCCCCGGCGAGCAGTCCGGCTCCGGCTGCACGCCGCGCGGGCTGCATCGGGTGCGGGCGAGGATCGGCGAGGGGTTGCCCGCAGGAGCGGTGCTGCGTGGGCGACGTTGGACCGGCGAGATCTGGACGCCGCAGCTGCACGAGGCCTTTCCCGGGCGCGACTGGATCCTCACCCGGATTCTCTGGCTGAGCGGTTGCGAAGTCGGGCGAAACCGGCTCGGCGCGGTCGACACCTTCCGCCGCTACATCTACCTCCATGGCACGCCCGACAGCGAGCCCATGGGAGTACCGCGTTCCCACGGCTGCGTGCGCCTGCGCAACGCCGACCTGCTGGAGCTCTACCCGCGCGTGCCTCTGCACTGCCGCGTGCGGATCGAAGAAGCGCCGTGCCCCGGCTGGGCGATGGCCGATCTCACTTAAGGATTTTCCATGCAAGGCTCTTTGATGCTGGACATCGCCGGCACCTGGCTGACCGCCGAGGATCGCCGCCTGCTGCGCCAGCCCGAGGTGGGCGGCCTGATCCTGTTCGCCCGCAATATCGAGCACCCCGTCCAGGTTCGCGAACTCTGCGCGGCGATCCGTGCCGTGCGTCCCGATCTGCTGCTCGCCGTGGACCAAGAGGGCGGCCGCGTGCAGCGCCTGCGCCAGGGCTTCGTCCGTCTGCCGGCGATGGGCGCGCTGGCCGGCCACGACGAGGCCGAGCGGCTGGCCGAGGCGTGCGGCTGGCTGATGGCCAGCGAGGTGCTGGCGGCGGGGCTCGACTTCAGCTTCGCCCCGGTGCTGGACCTCGACCACGGGCGCAGCGCGGTGATCGGCTCGCGCGCCTTCGGCGGCGATCCGCTGACGGTCGTCCAACTGGCCGGGGCCTTCATCCGCGGCATGCATGCCGCCGGCATGGCCGCCACCGGCAAGCATTTCCCGGGACATGGCTGGGCGGAGGCGGACTCCCATGTGGCCATCCCCACCGACGAGCGCAGTCTCGAAGCGATCCGCGGCCAGGATCTGCTGCCCTTCCAGCGCCTTGGCGGGCAGCTGGACGCGCTGATGCCGGCGCACGTCATCTACCCGCAGGTGGATGCGCAGCCGGCCGGCTTTTCCCGCCGCTGGCTGCAGGACATCCTGCACGGCGAGCTGGGCTTCGACGGGGTGGTGTTCAGCGACGACCTGTCGATGGCCGGTGCCCAGGTGGCTGGCGATGCGGCGGCGCGGATCGAGGCGGCGCTCGCCGCCGGCTGCGACATGGGGCTGGTGTGCAACGACCGGGCGGCGGCCGAGCTGGCGCTGTCCGCCCTGCAGCGCCTCGGCGCGAAGCCGGCGCCCCGCCTGGCGCGGATGCGCCGGCGGGCCTTCCCGGGGCTCGACTACAAGCAAAACCCACGCTGGCTGTGCGCGCTCGAGAGTCTGCGCGAGGCCCGGCTGATCGATTGAGGAGATAAGATGACGGTCCATGCGATCATCGGCGGCACCGGCCTGACCCAGCTGGAAGGGCTGGGCATTCGCCAGTCCCTGCCGCTGGAGACGCCCTACGGCGCCCCTTCCGCAGACATCCTGCGCGGCGAGTACGCCGGCCGCGAGGTCCTGTTCCTGGCGCGCCACGGCCATCCGCACCGGATCCCGCCGCACCAGGTCAACTACCGGGCGAACCTCTGGGCCCTGCGCCAGGCCGGGGCCGAGGCGATCCTCGCGGTGAACGCCGTCGGCGGTATCCACGCGGCGATGGGTACCGGACACTTCTGCGTGCCGCACCAACTGGTCGACTACACCTACGGCCGCGCCCACACCTACTTCGAGGGCGAGCTGGAGGCGGTCACCCATGTGGACTTCAGCCATCCCTACGACGAGGGGCTGCGCCAGCGGCTGATCGCGGCGCTGCTGGCCGAGGGCTGCGCCTTCAGCGGGCACGGGGTCTATGCGTGCACCCAGGGGCCGCGCCTGGAAACCGCCGCGGAAATCGTCCGTCTGGAGCGGGACGGCTGCGACATCGTCGGCATGACCGGCATGCCCGAGGCGGCGCTGGCCCGCGAGCTGGGGCTGCCTTACGCCTGTCTGGCGCTGGTGGTGAATCCGGCGGCCGGCAAGAGCAGCGCGCTGATCACCATGGCCGACATCGAGCACGCCCTGGGCGAGGGCATGGGCAAGGCCAAGGCGGTGCTGGGGCGCGTGCTGGCAGCCTGAATCGGCGCGGCGTGCAAATGAAAAGGACCGCCGCGGCGGTCCTTTTTCGTTTGCGGGGGGATCGTCAGAGCGGGTTCACCCGGATCAGCAGGCCCAGGTTGCCGTGATCGAGAAAGGTCAGCTGTCCGGCGGACAGGCGGCTCGTCTGTTTCAGGCGCTCGCTGCCGGCGAGAAAGCCGGTGTTGTCGAAGCGATTGATCCAGAACTCCGCCGCGACATCCAGGTAGCGGCCCTGGGTCAGGCTCAGCGTGCCCTCGATGGGGAAGTGACCGTGACGCTCCTTGCCGACGCTCAGCGCCATCCGGTTCGGCGCAGCGCCCAGCTGTTGTTGCCAGGCCTGGTGCAGCAGCACCTGGTACCCCTCGGCAGCGGACAGCTTGGCCGCCTGCTCCTCCAGGGCCGGTGTCCGGCGGTTGGTGTCGTTGAGGGCCTGCGCCCCGGCCGCCCAGTTCTCCGCCGGCGGCTGGCCGGCCGGCAGCGGATCGCCGGGTTGGCGGAACAGGATCAGTTCGACCTGATAGAGCCCCTCGGCAAACGTGGACGAGGCGAGCAGGGCGAACAGTAGGGGAAGTAGGCGTAGCGCACGCATGGAGTCTGTCCTTAAGCGGATGGCGGAGTCAGGCGCTCGAGCAGCGCCTCCAAGGTATTGAAGCGTTCTTCCGGGCGCTCCATCGGCACCTGGAACTTGAGCAGGGTGGCGCCTTCGAACTTGTAACGGTTCGGCTGGCCCTGGATCAGCTTGATCAGCACCAGCGGATCGACGCAGGTGTGGGCGGCGAACTCGAGGCGCCCGCCCTGCGGCCCGGCGTCGATCTTGGCGATGCCGAGCCGTTCCGCCTGCAGTTTCAGGCGGGTCAGGCGCATCAGGTGCTTGGTCGGCTCCGGCAGGAGGCCGAAGCGGTCGATCATTTCCACCTGCAGCTCCTTGAGTTCCTCCTCGTCGGCGGCCGAGGCGATGCGCTTGTAGAGGATCAGGCGGGCGTGCACGTCCGGCAGATAGTCCTCGGGGATCAACACCGGTACCCGCAGGTTGATCTCCGGGCCACCGCCCAAGGGCTGCTCGAGGTTGGGCTGTTCGCCCTTGCGGATGGCCTTGACCGCACGTTCGAGCATTTCCATGTAGAGGGTGAAGCCGACGGCTTGGATCTGCCCGCTCTGGCCCTCGCCGAGCAGCTCGCCGGCGCCGCGGATCTCCAGGTCGTGGGTAGCCAGGACGAAACCGGCGCCGAGGTCTTGGGCGTCGGCGATGGCCTCCAGGCGCTTCTGCGCGTCCTCGGTCATCTGCTTGCGCGGCGGGGTGAGCAGGTAGGCATAGGCCTGGTGGTGGCTGCGCCCGACCCGCCCGCGCAACTGGTGCAGCTGGGCCAGGCCGAACTTGTCGGCGCGCTCGATGACGATGGTGTTGGCGCTGGGCACGTCGATGCCGGTCTCGATGATGGTCGAAGCCACCAGCACGTTGAAGCGCTTGTGGTAGAAGTCGCTCATCACTTGTTCCAGCTCGCGCTCGCGCATCTGTCCGTGGCCGATGGCGATGCGCGCCTCCGGCACCAGCTCGGCCAGTTCGCGGGCGCATTTCTCGATGGTCTTCACCTCGTTGTGCAGGTAGTAGACCTGGCCGCCGCGTAGCAATTCGCGCAGCAGCGCCTCCTTGATCACCGCGTTCTGCTGCTCCATGACGAAGGTCCGCACCGACAGCCGGCGCGCCGGCGGGGTGGCGATGATCGACAGGTCGCGCATGCCCGCCACCGCCATGTTCAGGGTGCGCGGGATCGGCGTGGCGGTCAGGGTGAGGATGTCCACCTCGCTGCGCAGGGCCTTGAGCTGTTCCTTCTGGCGCACGCCGAAGCGATGTTCCTCGTCGATGATCGCCAGGCCCAGGTTCTTGAACTTGACGTCGTCCTGGAGGAGCTTGTGGGTGCCGATGACGATGTCGATCTTGCCCTCGGCCAGGGCGGCGATGGCGCCTTCGACTTCCTTGGCCGACTTGAAGCGGCTCATCACCTCGACCTTCACCGGCCAGTCGGCGAAGCGGTCGCGGAAGCTGTTGTAGTGCTGCTGGGCGAGCAGGGTGGTCGGCACCAGCACCGCTACCTGCCGGCCGCCGTGCACGGCGATGAAGGCGGCGCGCATGGCCACCTCGGTCTTGCCGAAGCCGACGTCGCCGCAGACCAGGCGGTCCATCGGCCGGGGCGCCAGCATGTCGGCGCGTACCGCGTCGATGGTGGCCTGCTGGTCCGGGGTTTCCTCGAAGGGGAAGCTGGCGCTGAAGGTCGCGTAGTCGGCGGCCGGGTCCTTGAAGGCGAAGCCTTCGCGGGCGGCGCGGCGGGCATAGATGTCGAGCAGTTCGGCGGCGACGTCGCGGACCTGATCGGCGGCCTTGCGCTTGGCCTTCTGCCATTGTTCCGAGCCGAGCCGGTGCAGCGGGGCGAGGGCATCGTCGCTGCCGGTATAGCGGGCGATCAGGTGCAGGTTGGCCACAGGCACGTAGAGCTTGGCCTCCTCGGCGTATTCCAGCATGAGGAACTCGGCGGCCTGGCCCTCGACCTCCAGGGTGACCAGTCCGCGGTAGCGGCCGACGCCGTGGTCGATGTGCACCACCGGCGAGCCTTCGTGCAGCTCGGTGAGGTGCTTGATGACGTTGTCGCCGCCGTCGCGGGTCTTTTCCCGGCGCCGGCGCTGCATCACCCGCTGGCCGAACAGCTGGCTTTCCGCTACCAGCGCCAGGGCCGGCTGGTCGAGCAGCAGGCCCTCGTCCAGCGGGGCGACGGCGATGGCCAGGCGTTCGCCGCTCTCCGCGAAGGCCGGCCAGCCGTCGACGCCGCGCGGCTTGAGGCCGAGGCGCGCCAGCAGCTCCAGCAGCACCTCGCGGCGCCCGGCCGATTCGGCGGTGAACAGCACGCGGCCCGGGAACGCGTCGAGAAAGCCCGCCAGGGCCGCCAGCGGCTGGCTGGCCTTGGCGTCGATGGCCAGTGCCGGCAGAGGGCGCGTGGGCAGGCGTTCGCGGCCGACACCGGGCTCGAGATCCTCTGCCGAGACGACCACCCGTGGCCAGTCCTTCAGGCGGGCGAAGCAGTCTTCGACCGGCAGGAACAGTTCGCCGGGCGGCAGCAGAGGGCGTTCCGGATCGTGGCGGCGTTCTTCGTAACGGTTGCGCACGTCGTTCCAGAACTGTTCGGCGGCCTGTTCGATGCCGGGCAGGGAAAACACCTGGGTATCGGCCGGCAGGTAGTCGAGGAGCGTGGCGGTTTCCTCGAAGAACAGCGGAATGTAGTACTCGATGCCGGCCGGGGTGATGCCGCTGGAGAGGTCCTGGTAGATCGGGCAGCGGCGGAAGTCGACGTCGAAGCGATCGCGGAAGCGGGCGCGGAAGACGGCGACCGCCTCCTTCTGCAGCGGGAATTCGCGGGCCGGCAGCAGGCGGATCGACTCGACCTTGTCGATCGAGCGCTGGGTTTCCGGCTCGAAGGTGCGCAGGGTCTCGATCTCGTCGTCGAACAGGTCGATACGGTAGGGCCGCTCGCTGCCCATCGGAAAGAGGTCGATCAGCGCGCCGCGCACGGCGAATTCGCCGTGTTCGTAGACGGTTTCCACGCAGCGGTAGCCGGCCGCCTCCAGGCGCTGGCGCATCTGCTCCACGTCGAGCCGCTGGCCGACGTCCAGTACCAGGCTGCTGCCCAGCAGGAAGGATTTCGGCGCCAGGCGGTGCAGGGCGGAGGTGATCGGCACCACCAGCACGCCGTGGCTCAGCTCCGGCAGGCGGTAGAGACTGGCGATACGCTGGGAGACGATGTCCTGGTGGGGCGAGAACAGGTCGTAGGGCAGGGTTTCCCAGTCCGGGAACTGCAGCACCGGAAGCGTCGGGGCGAAGAAGCGCAGCTCCTGTTCCAGGCGTTCGGCACTCAGGCTGTCGGCGGTCAGCAGCAGGGTGAAGCGCTGGGCGGCATTGGCAGCCTCGGCGATCGCCAGCGACGGCGCCGCGCCTTGCAGGTTGCCCCAGTGTTGTTTGCCGGAGGCGGCCGGCAGGCTCGGAAGACGCAGTACAGACACGGGGAGGCGTGGCTCCGGGGGAGAATTGATATCCGGTCGATTGTAACTATCCGCGCGCTTTGCTGTCAGTGTTTCGTCCGCTGCAGATTGCCGACCCGTGTTGGCGTCGTCATAATGTAGCCATTTTTGTCAGCCCCTACATGTGGAAGGTATCACCCGTGAGTCAGAAGCCCGACCAGTGTCTTGGTGAATGGATTGATCGTGAGGCTCTCGCTGAGGCGATGATCCCGCTGATTGGCCAGCTCTATCGCAACAGCAATGTGGTGACCTCGATCTTCGGCCGCAGCCTGATCAACCGATCCGTGATTGCGATCCTCAAGGCCCACCGTTTCGCCCGTCACCGCCAGAGCGACGAATGCGAGCTGTCGGTGCACGATACCTTCCCGATCCTCAAGGCCATGAGCGAGCTGAAGCTCGGTGCCGCCTCGGTCGATCTGGGCAAGATGGTCGGCAAGTACAAGGAGGGCGCCGCCGGTCGTTCCGTCGAGCAGTTCGTCCGCGACGAGCTGGCCGACGTGGTCGGCAAGCAGAGCACCCAGCAGCACAAGGGCGTCGACGTGGTGCTGTACGGCTTCGGCCGCATCGGTCGCCTGCTGGCGCGCATCCTGATCCAGAAGACCGGCGGCGGCGACGGCCTGCGCCTGCGTGCCATCGTCGTGCGCAAGGGCGCCGACAACGACCTGGCCAAGCGCGCCAGCCTGCTGCGTCGCGACTCGGTGCATGGCCCGTTCGACGGTACCATCACCATGGACGAGGAGAACAACACCATCCTCGCCAACGGCAACCTGATCCAGGTGATCTACTCCAACGATCCGACCACCGTCGACTACACCCAGTACGGCATCCAGGATGCCATCGTGGTGGACAACACCGGCAAGTGGCGCGATGCCGAGGGGCTCGGCCAGCACCTGAAGTGCCCGGGTGCCGCCCGCGTGGTGCTGACCGCTCCGGGCAAGGGCGCGCTGAAGAACATCGTGCACGGTATCAACCATCGCGAGATCACCGACGAGGACAAGATCGTCTCCGCGGCGTCCTGCACCACCAACGCCATCGTGCCGGTGCTGAAGGCGGTGAACGACAAGTTCGGCATTGCCAACGGTCACGTGGAGACCGTGCACTCTTACACCAACGACCAGAATCTGATCGACAACTTCCACAAGGGCAGCCGCCGTGGCCGCAGTGCCCCGCTGAACATGGTGATCACCGAGACCGGCGCGGCCATCGCGGCAGCCAAGGCTCTGCCGGAACTGAAAGGCAAACTGACCGGCAACGCGATCCGTGTGCCGACGCCGAACGTCTCCATGGCGATCCTCAATCTGAACCTGGAGAAGCCCACCACGCGCGACGAGATCAACGAGTATCTGCGCCAGGTGGCGATGTTCTCCGACCTGCACAAGCAGATCGACTTCGTCAACTCGTCCGAGGTGGTGTCCACCGACTTCGTCGGCTCCCGCCATGCTGGCGTGGTGGACGCCGAAGCAACCATCTGCACCGACAATCGTGTCGTGCTCTACGTCTGGTACGACAACGAGTTCGGCTACAGCTGCCAGGTGGTACGCGTGCTGGAGGAGATGGCAGGAGTCAATCCGCTGGCCTTCCCGCGCTGATCGTTGCACCGACCGCCAAAACGGGAGCCCCAGGGCTCCCGTTTTAGTTTTCTGTTCCAGATCTTCCGCGACCGCTTGCAGCGCTGTGCAGGGCATGGACGGGAGATTTCCTTTCAAGAAAACATAAAAAAAACAAGCCCTTGGGTGGTCATCATTCGGGGGCATCCTTATAATCGGGCGGATTTTTTTCCTGGATTCGGAGACTGCAAAGCGCTGGGACGGTTGCGGTTCGCCGTCGATTGCCCCTTTTCTGTGTCTTTTTCGAGTCTTGCAATATTTTTGAAATCAGTGGGTTAGGCCTAAAACCTATGATCAGAATCAAACGAGGGCTCGACTTGCCCATAACCGGTGAGCCGGTGCAGCGCATAGAAGCTGCGAGACCGGCTCGCAGTGTGGCTGTGATAGGCTTCGACTATCACGGCATGAAGCCAACCATGAATGTGCAGGTCGGCGACCGGGTCAAGCTCGGCCAAGTCCTGTTCGGCGACAAGAAGAACCCGGGTGTCCAGTACACCGCTCCGGGGGCCGGTGTCGTCGCTGCCATCCACCGCGGGGCCCAGCGTGTCCTGCAGTCGGTGGTCATCGATCTGGACGGCGACGAAGAGGAAATCTTCGCCCAGTACGCGCCGGAGCAACTGGAGAGCCTGAGCGGCGAGCAGGTGCGCGAGAACCTGCTGCGTTCCGGCCTGTGGACTGCGCTGCGTGCCCGGCCGTTCAGTCGCGTGCCGGCGGTCGACGCGACGCCCAGCTCGATCTTCGTCACCGCGGTCGATACCCACCCGTTGGCGGCGAATCCGCTGATGATCATCACCGAGCAGGCGGCGGACTTCGAGAACGGCCTCAAGGTGCTCGGCAATCTGGCCAAGATCTACCTGTGCAAGGCCGACCGCGTCGCCTTGCCCGGCGAGCAACTGGCCAAGGTGCAGGCCGAAGCCTTCACCGGCCCGCATCCGGCCGGTCTGGCCGGTACCCACATCCATTTCCTCGATCCGGTCAGTGCCAGCAAGAGCGTCTGGACCATCAACTACCAGGACGTGATCGCGGTCGGCAAGCTGTTCACCAGCGGCCGGCTGTCGGTCGAGCGCGTCGTCGCCTTGGGAGGCCCGGTGGTCGAGCGTCCGCGCCTGCTGCGTACCCGTCTGGGTGCCAGTCTCGACGAGCTGACCGCCGGCGAGCTGCAGCCCGGCTACAACCGCGTGGTGTCCGGCTCGCTGCTCGGTGGGCGCAGTGCCCATGGCGCCTTCGCTTATCTGGGGCGCTATCACCTGCAGGTGTCCTGCCTGAAGGAGGGCGACGAGCGGGAAATGCTGCACTACCTGCGCGCCGGCACGGAGAAGCATTCGCTGCTCAACGTCTTCGTCTCCACGCTGGCGGAAGACAAGCGCTTTGCCTTCTCCACCTCCACCAACGGCAGCCCGCGTGCCATGGTGCCGGTCGGCAACTACGAGGAGGTGATGCCGCTGGACATCCTGCCGACGCAGTTGCTGCGCAGCCTGATCGTTGGCGACACCGAGATGGCCCAGAAGCTCGGTGCCCTGGAGCTGGACGAAGAAGATCTGGCCCTGTGCAGCTATGTCTGCGCCGGCAAGTACGAGTACGGCCCGATTCTCCGGGACAACCTCGCCCGTATCGAGAAGGAGGGTTGATTGATGGGAATCCGAGCGTTTCTCGACAAGATCGAGCACAATTTCGAGAAGGGCGGCAGGTTCGAGAAGTGGTACGCCCTCTACGAGGCGGTCGACACCTTTCTCTACCGTCCGGCCAGCGTGACCAAGACCACCGCCCATGTGCGCGACGGCATCGATCTCAAGCGGATGATGATCCTGGTCTGGCTCTGCACCTTTCCGGCGATGTTCTTCGGTATGTGGAATACCGGCTACCAGGCCAACCTGATTTTTGCCAAGAGCCCCGAGCTGCTGGCGGCCCAGGACGGCTGGCGCTTCGCCCTGACCGGCGCCCTGGCCGGGTTCGACCCGAACCGCCTGTGGGACTGCTTCGTCCAGGGGGCAGCCTACTTCCTGCCGATCTATGCGGTGACCTTCATCGTCGGCGGTTTCTGGGAAGTGCTGTTCGCCTCGGTGCGCAAGCATGAGATCAACGAGGGCTTCTTCGTCACCTCCGTGCTGTTCGCCCTCATCCTGCCGCCGAGCATTCCGCTCTGGCAGGTGGCGCTGGGCATCAGCTTCGGCGTGGTGATCGGCAAGGAAGTGTTCGGCGGTACCGGCAAGAACTTCCTCAACCCGGCGCTGGTCGGCCGGGCCTTCCTGTTCTTCGCCTACCCGGCGCAGATGTCCGGCGATGCGGTGTGGACCGCAGTCGACGGTTATGCCGGTGCTACCGCCCTGAGTCTGGCGGCTGCCGGCGGCATCGATAGCGTGGTGGCCACCGGTGCCGGTTGGATGGATGCCTTCCTGGGCACCGTGCACGGTTCCATCGGCGAAACCAGCACCCTGGCGATCTTCATCGGCGGAGCCGTGCTGCTGGCGACCAAGATCGCCGCCTGGCGCATCGTCGCCGGTGTGATGGCCGGCATGATTGCCCTGAGCACGTTGTTCAACCTGATCGGTTCCGACACCAATCCGATGTTCGCCATGCCCTGGTACTGGCACCTGGTGGTCGGCGGCTTCGCCTTCGGCATGCTGTTCATGGCCACCGACCCGGTCTCGGCGTCCATGACCAATACCGGCAAGTGGGTGTTCGGCATCCTCATCGGGGTGATGGTCGTAATGATCCGGGTGGTCAACCCGGCCTTCCCCGAAGGCATGATGCTGGCGATCCTGTTCGGCAACCTGTGTGCGCCGCTGATCGACCATTTCGTTGTTCAGGCCAACATCAAGCGGAGGCTGGCACGCAATGTCTAATCAGAAAGAATCCACCGTCCGCACGCTGGCGGTGGCCCTGGTGGTCTGCCTAGTGTGCTCGGTGTTCGTCGCCGGCGCCGCCGTGGCGCTGAAGTCGACCCAGATCGAGAACAAGGAGCTGGACAAGCAGCGCAGCATCCTGGCCATCGCCGGGCTGGGCGATGCGGACCTGTCCGGCAAGCAGGTCAAGGCGCTGTACAAGGAACGCATCGTCGCCAAGGTGGTGGACCTGGAGTCCGGCACCTTCAGCGATGCGCAGGACGTAAATACCTTCGATCCGCTCAAGGCGGCCAAGGACCCCAAACTGTCCGACGCCCTGCCGGGCGAGCAGGACATCGCCTCGATCAAGCGGCGCGAGCGTTTCACCACCGTTTATCTGGTGGAAAAGGATGGCCAGCTCGACACCCTGATCCTGCCGGTGCGCGGCTACGGCCTGTGGTCGACCCTGTACGGCTTCATGGCGCTCAAGGGCGACCTGAATACCGTGGTCGGCATGGGCTTCTACCAGCACGCCGAGACCCCCGGTCTGGGCGGCGAAGTGGACAATCCGAAATGGAAAGCCCTGTGGCCGGGCAAGACCCTGTTCGACGAGGACGGCAAGCTGGCCGTGGATATCGTCAAGGGCAACGTCGATTCGCAAAGTCCGAAAGCAACCCATCAGGTCGATGGCCTGGCTGGCGCGACCCTGACCAGCAACGGCGTCGAGAACCTGCTGCGCTTCTGGCTCGGCCAGAAGGGCTTCGGTCCGTTTATCGCTAACCTGCGCAATGGGGGGGCCTGAGCATGGCGCAACCGACCATCAAGGAAGTCCTGTTAAATCCGGTCTTCAACAACAACCCCATCGGCCTGCAGATCCTCGGCATCTGTTCGGCGCTGGCGGTCACCTCGAACCTGAAGACCGCGCTGGTGATGGCCATCGGGCTGACCCTGGTGACGGCCTGTTCGAGCATGTTCATCTCGATGATCCGCAGCCAGATCCCCAGCTCGATCCGCATGATCGTGCAGATGGTGATCATCGCCTCGCTGGTGATCGTGGTCGACCAGTTGCTCAAGGCCTTCGCCTACGGGCTGTCCAAGCAGCTCTCGGTGTTCGTCGGCCTGATCATCACCAACTGCATCGTGATGGGGCGTGCCGAGGCTTTCGCCATGCAGAACCCGCCGGCCCTGTCGTTCTACGACGGTATCGGCAATGGCCTGGGCTACAGCGTCATGCTGATCGTGCTGGGCGTTTTTCGTGAGCTGTTCGGCGCCGGCAAGCTGTTCGGCTTCACCATCATTCCGGTGGTCAACGACGGCGGCTGGTATCAGCCCAACGGGCTGCTGCTGCTGCCGCCCTCGGCCTTCTTCCTCATCGGCCTGATCGTCTGGGGGCTGCGCACCTGGCGGAAGGATCAGGCCGAGCAGCCGGCCTATCGCTTGGCCCCGCAGGTCTCGAACAAGGAGGCTTACTAAATGGAGCACTACATCAGTCTGTTCGTGAAGTCCGTGTTCATCGAGAACATGGCTTTGGCGTTCTTCCTCGGCATGTGCACCTTCATTGCCATTTCCAAGAAGGTGGAGACCGCCATCGGTCTCGGCATCGCGGTCGTGGTGGTCCAGGCCATCACCGTGCCGGCCAACAACCTGCTCTATGCCTATCTGCTCAAGGAGGGGGCGCTGGCCTGGGCCGGCCTGCCCGATATCGATCTCAGCTTCCTCGGCTTTCTGAGCTACATCGGGGTGATCGCTGCCATCGTGCAGATCCTTGAGATGCTCCTGGACAAGTACGTACCCTCGCTCTACAACGCGCTGGGCGTGTACTTGCCGCTGATCACGGTGAACTGCGCCATCATGGCCGGCTCGCTGTTCATGGTCGAGCGCGACTACAACTTCCCGGAAAGCGTGGTCTACGGCGTCGGCTCGGGTTTCTCCTGGGCGCTGGCCATCGCCTTGCTCGCCGGTATCCGCGAGAAGCTGAAGTACAGCGATGTGCCCGAAGGGCTGCAGGGACTGGGGATCACCTTCATCACCATTGGCCTGATGTCCCTGGGCTTCATGTCTTTCTCCGGCGTACAGCTGTAAGGACGGGATGAGCAGATGAGTTACGAAATATTCCTCGCCATCGGCATGTTCACCGCCATCGTGCTGGCGCTGGTGGTGATCATCCTCGCCGCCCGCGCCAAGCTGGTGTCCAGCGGCGACGTGAGCATCGAGATCAACGGCGAGCGCACCATTACCGTACCGGCCGGCGGCAAGCTGCTGCAGACCCTGGCGGCCAACAACATCTTCCTGTCCTCCGCCTGCGGCGGCGGCGGCACCTGCGCGCAGTGCAAGTGCGTCGTCGAGTCGGGCGGCGGCGAGATGCTGCCCACCGAGGAGTCGCACTTCACCCGTCGCCAGGCCAAGGAAGGCTGGCGCCTGTCCTGCCAGACCCCGGTCAAGCAGAACATGCAGATCGAGGTGCCGGAAGAAGTCTTCGGCGTGAAGAAGTGGGAGTGCACCGTCGAGTCCAATCCCAACGTCGCCACCTTCATCAAGGAGCTGACCCTGCGCTTGCCGGAAGGCGAGAGCGTGGACTTCCGCGCCGGCGGCTACGTCCAGCTGGAGTGCCCGCCGCACGTGGTCAACTACAAGGACTTCGACATCCAGGAGGAGTACCGCGGCGACTGGGACAAGTTCAACATGTGGCGCTTCGTCTCCAAGGTGGACGAGACGACGGTCCGCGCCTATTCCATGGCGAACTACCCGGAAGAGAGGGGCCTCGTCAAGTTCAACATCCGCATCGCTTCGCCGCCGCCGAACCGCGACGACATCCCGCCGGGCAAGATGTCTTCGTACGTGTTCAACCTCAAGCCGGGCGACAAGATCACCGTGTACGGCCCCTTCGGCGAGTTCTTCGCCCGGGACACCGACAACGAGATGGTATTCATCGGCGGTGGTGCCGGCATGGCGCCGATGCGTTCGCATATCTTCGACCAGCTCAAGCGCCTGAAATCCACGCGCAAGATGAGCTTCTGGTACGGCGCGCGCTCGATGCGCGAGGCCTTCTACGTCGAGGAGTACGACCAGCTGCAGGCGGAGAACCCGAACTTCCAGTGGCACCTGGCGCTGTCCGACCCGCAGCCCGAGGACAACTGGAGCGGGTTGACCGGCTTCATCCACAACGTGCTCTACGAGAACTACCTGAAGGACCATCCGGCGCCCGAGGACTGCGAGTTCTACATGTGCGGCCCGCCGATGATGAACGCGGCGGTGATCAAGATGCTGCTCGAGTTGGGCGTCGAGCGGGAGAACATCCTGCTCGACGACTTCGGCGGTTAGCGTGGTCTCCGCACTGCTGAAGTCCGCCATCGTGGTCGCCCTGGCGGCCGCGATGGCGGGCTGCGGGGGCTCCGAGCAGGTGGAAAGCTTCGGCGGACCGACCATGGGCAGCACCTACTCGGTGAAGTTCGTGCAGCACCGGGGCACGCCCGCTCAGGACGCGCTGCAGCGGGAAACCGAGGCGATCCTGGCGGATCTCGACCGGCAGCTTTCCACTTACCGTGCCGACTCGGATATCGAGCGCTTCAATGCCTTGCCGGCCGGTAGCTGTGCGCCGATGCCCGCCACCGTGCGCGAGCTGGTGGCGGCTGGCGAACAGCTTTCCGTGGAAAGCGAGGGGGCGCTGGACCTGACCGTCGGCCCCCTGCTCGATCTCTGGGGCTTCGGCCCGCACGGCCATGGCGAGCGGGTACCGGATGCCGGGGCGATCGCCGAAGCCCGTCAGCGCGTGGGATACCGGCATCTGCGTATCGACGGCGAACAGCTGTGCAAGGACGCTCCGGTACAGGTGGATTTCAACAGCATTGCGGCCGGCTACGCGGTCGATCGGGTCGCCGCCCGCCTCGAGGCGCTGGGGGTCGACAGCTACCTGGTGGAAATCACCGGCGAACTCAAGGCCAAGGGGCACAAGCCCGACGGCACGTCCTGGCGGATCGCCATCGAGGCGCCCCACGACAACGAGCGGGTCGCGCAGAAAATCATCGCCCTCGACGGCTACGCGGTTTCCACCTCGGGCGACTACCGCAACTTCTTCGAGCAGGGCGGCAGGCGTTACTCCCATACGGTGGACCCCCAGACCGGCGCACCGATCACCCATCGGTTGGCCGCGGCGACGGTCGTCGACCCTTCCGCCCTCCGGGCGGATGGTCTGTCCACCATACTGATGGTGCTCGGCGACGAGCGCGGCCTGGCCTTCGCGGAGCGGCAGGGGATTGCCGCCTTCCTGGTGATTCACGAGGGACAGGGATTCGTCACCAAGAGCACCACGGCCTTCGACCGGTTGTTCGGTGCAGGAGACAAGCAATGACCTGGCTACTGGTTTTTCTCGTCATGTTGCTGGTGGTGCTGGGTATGTCCATCGGCGTGATCATGGGGCGCAAGCCTATCGCCGGCTCCTGCGGCGGCATCGCCAACCTGGGGATCGAGAAGGATGACTGCCCCATCTGCGGCGGCGATCAGGACAAGTGCGAGGAAGCGAATGCCGGAGGTGACAAGGCGGCCAGGCCCGCTCTGGGTTACGACGCCAACAAGGATTAGCCGATCCGTGGCAAGGAGGGAATACCCAAAAGGCCTATAGCGGCAGTACTGGTGTTGGAGTATCCAGTCAGGCTCGAACGAATTCGTCAACCGCGCCGGGGGCGCCCCGCTGCGTTTTCAGGAGTAAGTATGGCTGTATATAACTACGATGTGGTGGTAATCGGCACCGGCCCCGCTGGCGAAGGGGCGGCGATGAATGCGGTGAAAGCCGGGCGCAAGGTGGCGGTGGTGGATGAGCGCCCCCAGGTCGGCGGCAACTGCACCCACCTCGGAACCATTCCCTCCAAAGCGCTGCGCCACTCGGTGCGGCAGATCATGCAGTACAACAACAACCCGCTGTTCCGCCAGATCGGCGAGCCGCGCTGGTTCTCCTTCGCCGACGTCCTGAAGAGTGCCGAGCAGGTCATCAGCAAACAGGTTTCCTCGCGCACCGGCTACTACGCGCGCAACCGCATCGATACCTTCTTCGGTACCGCGAGCTTCTGCGACGAGCACACCATCGAGGTCGTCCACCTCAACGGCATGACGGAGAAACTGGTGGCCAAGCAGTTCGTCATCGCCACCGGTTCGCGCCCCTACCGTCCGGCCGACGTCGACTTCACCCACCCGCGCATCTACGACAGCGACACCATCCTCAGCCTCGGCCACACCCCGCGCCGGCTGATCATCTACGGGGCAGGGGTCATCGGCTGCGAGTACGCCTCGATCTTCAGTGGCCTGGGCGTGCTGGTCGACCTCATCGACAACCGCGACCAACTGCTCAGCTTCCTCGACGACGAAATCTCCGACTCGCTCAGCTACCACCTGCGCAACAACAACGTGCTGATCCGCCACAACGAGGAGTACGAGCGCGTCGAGGGGCTGGACAACGGGGTGATCCTGCACCTCAAGTCCGGCAAGAAGATCAAGGCCGACGCCTTCCTGTGGAGCAACGGCCGTACCGGCAACACCGACAAGCTGGGTCTGGAGAACATCGGTCTCAAGGCCAACAGCCGCGGGCAGATCCAGGTCGACGAGCACTACCGTACGGACATCGGCAACATCTACGCGGCCGGCGACGTGATCGGCTGGCCGAGCCTGGCCAGCGCCGCCTACGACCAAGGCCGTTCGGCGGCGGGCAGCATCACGGAAAACGACAGCTGGCGCTTCGTCGACGACGTGCCGACCGGCATCTACACCATTCCGGAGATCAGTTCGGTCGGCAAGACCGAGCGCGAGCTGACCCAGGCGAAGGTGCCCTACGAGGTCGGCAAGGCCTTCTTCAAGGGCATGGCCCGGGCGCAGATCGCCGTCGAGAAGGCGGGCATGCTGAAGATCCTCTTCCACCGCGAGACCCTGGAAATCCTCGGCGTGCACTGCTTCGGCTATCAGGCCTCGGAGATCGTCCACATCGGCCAGGCGATCATGAACCAGAAGGGCGAGGCGAACACCCTCAAGTACTTCATCAACACCACCTTCAACTACCCGACCATGGCCGAGGCCTATCGGGTGGCGGCGTACGACGGCCTCAACCGGCTTTTTTGAGAGGCTCCGACCGGTGGCCTGAGCCGGTCGGAGGGGGCGAGTTCAACCTTTCCCAAGGGTGGCAATGGCCAAACCGGGAAAGTCTGTAATCAGGCTGTCCACTCCGAAATCGGCGAGCCGGCGCATCAGCGCCGGTTCGTTCACCGTCCATACCGATACCTGCAGACCCATCTGCCGTGCTCTCTCCAGGCGTTCCGGGGTGCACAGCGTCCAGTTCAGGGCGAGCAGCTCGCAGCCGTGGTTGCGAGCGATCTTCAGCGGATCGAGCCAGGCATATTCGGCGACCAGGCCGCGCGACAGGCGAGGCGTCAGCCGCCGCAGGGCGCGCAGGACTTCCCGCGAACTCGAGGTCACGGTGACCCGCTCGAACAGGCCGTAGCGCTCCACCAGTTCCTGGATGGCCGTCACGGTGCGTGCCGCACGGACCCGCGAGGCGCTCTTCACTTCCAGCTGCCAGTGTTCGAAGTCGCACTTCTCGAAGAGTTCGGCGAGGCGCGGGATGGGGCAGGGCTGTATCCAGCCCGGGCCGCCCAGGCGGGCGTCGATGCTCGCCAGTTCGTCGGCATCCTGTTCGCTGACCTTGCCACGGCGGCCGGTGGTGCGCTTCAGGGTCGGGTCGTGGATGACCATCAGTTCGCCGTCGCGAGACAGGTGCAGATCGAGTTCGCAGCGTCGCACGCCATGCTCGAGGCAGCGCTGGAAGCCGACCAGGGTGTTTTCCGGGGCTTCGCCCTTGGCGCCGCGATGGCCGTAGATGAGGGTCACGATTGTTCCTTCCGGAGCGATTTCGCTCTGCGTGGTTGAAGGGGGGCGAACGCCTGTCGGGAGCACGCCCGCAGGTCGTGCGCGAGGCCCCGCCGGCCTCGGCTCCTGGGGTAATTTCCGGTGCCATCCGTCGCCGCGATACGGTAGTATGCGCGGCGATTTCCTGTCGACATGGCGTCTCCCATGGCCAACTGCCGGCCCTGAGTGTAACAGCTAGGATCGGCTCTCCGCCCCGCCAGGGGGCGCTTCTCTTCCGCCGGCGATAACGACTCTCCGCTATGTTCAGACCGCTGTCCGTCTTCATCGGCATGCGTTACACGGGTGCCAAGCGTCGCAACCATTTCGTCTCCTTCATTTCGTTGACCTCGATGACCGGACTGGCACTCGGCGTGCTGGTGATGATCCTGGTGCTGTCGGTGATGAACGGCTTCGATCACGAGATGCGCACCCGGGTGCTCGGCATGGTTCCCCACGCGACCGTCGAAAGTCCGGTGCCGATCGACGACTGGCGCAGTCTGGCGGCGCGGGCGCAGGTCCATCCCCAGGTCGTCGCGGTGGCGCCCTTCACCCAGATGCAGGGGCTTCTGACCCACAACGGTCAGGTGCAGAAGGTGCTGATCAACGCCATCGACCCCCTGCTCGAACCGCAGGTGTCGATCATCGGCGACTTCTTTCGCCAGGGTAGCCTGGCCGCGCTGCGGCCGGGCGAGTTCGACATCCTCATCGGCGACAGGGCGGCTGCCAAGCTGGGGGTCGGCATCGGCGACCGAGTCACCTTCGTCGCCCCCGAGGTGACGGTCACCCCGGCCGGGATGTTCCCGCGGATGAAGCGCTTCACCGTGCAGGGGATCTTCCATGTCGGTGCCGGCGAGCTGGATGGCTCCGTGGCCATGACCCATCTCGACGACCTGGCGCGCCTGCATCGCTGGAAGCCCGGTCAGGTCCAGGGGCTGCGGCTCAAGCTCGTCGACCTGTTCCAGGCGCCGCGCACCGCTTGGAGTATCGCCGCGCACCTGGGCGGCGAGGATTTTTACGCCCGCGACTGGACGCGCAGCCATGGCAACCTGTATCAGGCGATCCGCATGGAAAAGACCATGATCGGCCTGCTGCTGCTGCTGATCGTCGCGGTGGCGGCGTTCAACATCATTTCCACGCTGGTCATGGTGGTCACCGACAAGAAGGGTGACATCGCGATTCTGCGTACCCTGGGCGCCACGCCGGGACAGATCATGGCGACCTTCATGGTCCAGGGGACGGTGATCGGCGTGATCGGCACCCTGATCGGCGGTGCCCTGGGCATTCTCGCCGCGCTCAATATCGGCAGCTGGATCGCGGCCCTCGAACAACTGCTGGGCCACAAGTTCCTCAGCGCGGACGTCTATTTCATCGACTACCTGCCTTCGCAGCTGATGGGCGAGGACGTGGCGCTGGTCTGCGGCGCAGCCCTGCTGCTGAGTTTCCTCGCCACCCTGTATCCGGCTTGGCGCGCCGCGCGCACCCAGCCTGCGGAGGCCTTGCGTTATGAGTGACCCTGCCATGAAAGATCGAGCCGTTCTCAGTTGCCGCAACCTGGGCAAGCGCTATGAGGAGGGTCCGCAGTCGGTGGTGGTGCTTTCCGGCCTGGGGCTGGAGTTGCATCCGGGCGAGCGGGTGGCCATCGTCGGCAGCTCGGGCTCCGGCAAGAGCACCCTGCTCAACCTGCTCGGCGGCCTGGACACGCCCAGCGAGGGCAGCGTCTGGCTGGCCGGCGAGGAGCTTTCGGCGCTCAACGAGAAGGAGCGGGGCTTGCTGCGCAACCGTGCGCTGGGCTTCGTCTACCAGTTCCATCATCTGCTGCCGGAGTTCACCGCCCTGGAGAACGTCTGCATGCCGCTCCTGATCGCCCGCGTGGCGATCCCCGAGGCGCGTCAGCGAGCCGCCACGCTGCTCGAGCGGGTCGGTCTGGGGCATCGCCTCAACCACAAGCCGGCGGAGCTTTCCGGCGGCGAGCGCCAGCGCGTGGCGATCGCCCGCGCCCTGGCCAATCGGCCGGGCCTGGTGCTGCTCGACGAGCCGACCGGCAACCTCGATCAGCACACCGCCCAGGGCATCCAGGAGCTGATGCTGGAGCTCAGTACCTCTCTGCGCACGGCCTTTCTGGTGGTGACCCACGATCTTCAGCTGGCCCGGCAGATGGACCGGGTGTTGCGTCTCGAAGACGGTCGACTGGTCGCGGAGTGAGCATGTTTCGTCCCCTGGCGGTTTTCATCGGTGCCCGCTACACCCGGGCCAAGCGGCGCAACCACTACATCTCCTTCATTTCGCTGACCTCGATGATCGGCCTCGCCCTCGGCGTGCTGGCGATGATCGTGGTGCTTTCGGTGATGAACGGTTTCCAGAAGGAGATGAGTTTGCGAATCCTCGGCATGGTGCCGCATGCCGCCATCGCGGGTGTGCAGCCGCTGGACGACTGGCGCGCCCTGGCCAGGACGGTGCAGGAGCACCCGGAGGTGCGGGCTGCGGCGCCGCTCACCGAACTGGAGGGGATGCTCTCCTACAAAGGGGCGATGCAGCCGATCCAGATCCAGGGCGTCGACCCGCAGGAGGAGCCGAAGGTCTCCATCGTCGCCGCCCATCTGCAGGAGGGGCGTCTGGCCGACCTGGCGCCCGGCGAGTTCGGCGTGGTCATCGGCGAGATCACCGCGCGGCGCTTCGGCCTGCAGGTCGGCGACAAGCTGACCTTGATCATCCCCGAGCTGAACGACAGCTCGGGCAGCATCACCCCCCGCATGCAGCGTCTCAACGTGGTCGGGGTGTTCAAGATCGGCGCCGAGCTGGACGGCTCGCTGGCGCTGATCCACGCCGCCGACGCGGCGCAGCTGATGCGCTGGCAGCCCGGACAGGTGCAGAGCGTACGCCTGGCGCTGAAGGATCTGTACCAAGCGCCGCAGGTGGCGGCGGGGATCGTTGGGGAGCTTGGTGCGGGCTATCGCGCCGTCGACTGGACCCAGACCCAAGGCAGCCTGTTCAGCGCCATGAAGATGGAGAAGACCATGATCGGCCTGCTGTTGCTGCTGATCGTCGCGGTGGCGGCGTTCAACATCGTCGCCACGCTGATCATGGTGGTTGCCGACAAGGGAGCAGATATCGCCATCTTGCGCACATTGGGCGCCACGCCGGGACAGATCATGGCGATCTTCATGGTCCAGGGCACGGTGATCGGGGCGCTCGGCACCTTGGCCGGGGCCGTGCTGGGGGTGATCGCGGCGTTGAACGTCAGCGCGCTGATCGCCTGGCTGGAGTCGGTCAGCGGCCGGCAGATCCTCAGTTCGGACATCTATTTCGTCAGTTACCTGCCGTCCGACCTGCAGGCGCTGGATGTGGCGCTGGTCTGCACGGCGGCCTTCGTGCTGAGCTTTCTCGCCACCCTCTATCCGTCCTGGCGGGCCGCCCGCACCCAGCCGGCCGAGGCCCTGCGCTACGAGTGAGCGGACCGTGCCGCGCAGGCTTGCGCCGCGCGGCTGTTTCAGAGTGCGGGTTTGCGTCGTCTTTCCTGGCGTTTCCGCCAGTTGTGGCGGACCCACCAGCGCCAGAACAGCATGGTCGCGAAGTAGCCGACGATGCCGAGCACGATTCCGGTGATGAACGAGCCGACCAGAATCGGCTCCCACAGGGTGACCAGCCGCTCGCTGATCCAGTCCATGGTCAGCTCGCTGGGTAGCGTCAGCGGCGGTATGTTCAGGGCCCAGCTGCCGACCTTGTAGGTGCAGTAGAACACCGGCGGCATGGTGAGGGGATTGGTCAGCCAGACCAGGCCGATGGAAATCGGCAGGTTGGCCCGCAGCGGGATGGCCAGGCTGGCAGCGAGGAGCATCTGCATCGGGAGCGGGATGAAGGCGCTGAACAGGCCGGCGAGCATGGCCCGCGACACCGAGCGGCGGTTCAGATGCCAGAGGTTGGGGTCGTGGATCAAGCTTCCCAAAAAGCGCAGGGACTTGTGTTCCCTGATGCTATCCGGATGTGGCATGTAGCGCTTAAAGATGCGACGGGGCATGGCGACACTCGGCAGTTTGAAGCGCCAGTATTATCACATATTGATGATGGCCTGCTGCAGGTATCGCCTACCGGCAAGCCGCCGCTCGTCTCGATGGACTGCACGAATTACGGAGTCGTCTCGAATGCTGCGCACAGGGATGTTGGCGCTCGCGGCAGGCCTGCTCGTCCTGCGTTTTCTTCCGGCCCTGCCGCCCTGGTGGCTGTGGTCGGTGTTGCTGCTGGGCGGACTGGCCTGCCTGTGGTTTCGCCGTTATCCGCCGGCGCTTTTCCTCCTCGGTCTGGGCTGGGCCTGCCTGTCGGCGCACTGGGCGCTGGAGGGACGCCTGCCTGCCGAACTCGACGGGCGCACCCTGTGGCTGGAGGGGCAGGTAGTCGGCCTGCCGGAGAGGGCCGACGGCACGCTGCGCTTCCAGCTGGAAGAGGTGTGGTCCCGGCGGGCCGAGTTGCCCCGGCGGCTGCGTCTGGCCTGGCATGGGGGGCCGGAAATCCGCGCCGGCGAGCGGTGGCGCCTGGCCGTTGCCCTCAAGCGTCCGCGCGGTCTGGTCAATCCCCAGGGATTCGATTACGAGGCCTGGCTGCTGGCGCAGCGTATCGGTGCCAGCGGTACGGTGAAGGCGGGGGAGCGCCTCGGTCCGCCGGGCGTTGCCGACGGCTGGCGCGACGAACTGCGCCAGCGCCTGCGACAGGTCGATGCCTACGGCCGCGCGGGTGCTATCGCCGCACTGGTGGTGGGCGATGCCTCCGGGCTGAGCGCGGCGGACTGGCGCCTGCTGCAGGATACCGGCACCGTGCATCTGATGGTGATCTCCGGCCAGCATGTCGCCCTGCTCGCCGGCCTGGTCTATGGGTTGGTCGCTTGGCTGGCGCGTCACGGCCTGTGGCCGCGGCGTCTGCCCTGGCTGCCTTGGGCCTGTGGCCTGGCCTTCGCCGCGGCTTTGGGCTATGGCTGGCTGGCCGGTTTCGGGGTGCCGGTGCAGCGTGCCTGCGCGATGGTCGCGGTGGTGCTGCTCTGGCGCCTGCGCTTCCGCCATCTGGGGCTCTGGCTGCCCCTGCTGCTGGCGTTGGACGGGGTGCTGCTGCTCGAGCCGCTGGCCAGCCTGCAGCCTGGGTTCTGGCTGTCGTTCGCCGCAGTGGCGATCCTTGCCCTGGCGTTCGGCGGCCGCCTGGGGGCCTGGTCGTGGGCGCAGACCTGGTGGCGGGCCCAGTGGACCATCGCGCTGGGGCTGTTGCCGCTGCTGCTGGCCCTGGGGCTGCCGATCAGTCTCAGCGGTCCGCTGGCCAACTTGGTCGCGGGGCCCTGGGTCGGCCTTGCGGTGGTACCGCTGGCGTTGCTCGGAACCCTGCTGTTGCCCCTGCCGGTACTGGGCGAGGTCCTTCTCCAGATGGCCGGTGCCTTGTTGGCGGCACTTTTCTGGCTGCTCGGCGAGATGGCTGCCATCGTGCCGGCCTGGCTTCCCCAGACGGTGCCATTCTGGGCCTGGCTGCTGGCAGGGTTGGGGACCCTGCTGATTCTCCTGCCGGCCGGGGTGCCGCTGCGCGCCCTGGGGCTGGCGCTGCTGCTGCCCTTGGGCTTTCCGCCCGAGGAGCGGGTTCCGCCCGGTCGGGCCGATATCTGGCTGCTGGACGTCGGCCAGGGGCTGGCCGTGCTCCTGCGCACCCGCGAGCATGCCCTGCTCTACGACGCCGGGCCGCGCGTCGACGATTTCGACCTGGGCGAGCGGGTGGTGCTGCCTTCGCTGCGCAGTCTTGGCGTGACCCGCCTGGATGGCCTGCTGCTCAGCCATGCCGACGGCGACCATGCCGGCGGTGCCCTGGCTGTGCAGAATGGTCTGCCGCTGGGGGAGGTCGTCTCCGGCGAGGCACAGGCACTGCCGGCGGCGCTCGCCGCCCGCCCTTGTGCCAGCCGGGAGTGGCAATGGGACGGCGTGCGTTTCGCCACCTGGCGCTGGGGGGCTGCGCAGGACGGCAATCAGGCATCCTGCGTGCTGCTGGTGAAGGCCGGCGGCGAGCGCCTGCTGCTGACCGGCGATATCGACGTCGCGGCCGAGAGGGCGCTGCTCGACAGTCATCCCGAGTGGCGCGCCGACTGGCTGCTGGCACCGCACCACGGCAGCCGCGGCTCGTCTTCCCGGGCCCTGCTCGAAGCCTTGGCGCCGCGCGCGATGCTGATCTCACGCAGCTGGAACAATGCCTTCGGCCACCCGCACCCGGAGGTCGTGGCGCGCTACCGGGACCTGCCGGCAGCGATCTACGACACCGCCCGTCAGGGCGCCCTGCAGTTCCGCCTGGGGGACTGGGGCCGGGCACGTGGGCTACGCGAAGAGCCCCGCTTCTGGCGGGAAAAATGAGAACGGCGGCCGTCGGCGAGCGGGTACGCCTGTGCTAGAGTTGCGCCACTTTTTTCAAGGGGATTCGCCACCGTGTGGGAGCTTGTCAAAGCGGGCGGCTGGATAATGCTGCCGATCATTCTCTGCTCCATCGTTGCCCTCGCCATCATCGTCGAGCGCCTCTGGACCCTGCGGCCGAGCCGGATCACCCCGGCGCACCTGCTCGGACAGGTCTGGCGCTGGATCCAGGACAAGCAGCTGAACAGCGACAAGCTCAAGGAGTTGCGTGCGGATTCCCCGCTGGGGCAGATCCTCGCGGCGGGGCTGGCCAACTCCAAGCATGGCCGGGAGGTCATGAAGGAATGCATCGAGGAAGCGGCGGCCCGCGTCATTCACGACCTGGAGCGCTATCTCAATGCCCTCGGCACCATTGCCGGCATCGCGCCGCTGCTCGGCCTGCTCGGTACCGTGCTGGGCATGATCGAGATCTTCGGCAGCTTCATGGGCTCCGGCATGGCCAATGCCTCGCAGCTCGCCGGCGGTATCGCCACGGCGTTGATCACCACCGCCGCCGGTCTGTTCGTGGCGATCCCCGCGCTGTTTTTCCACCGCTACCTGCAGCGTCGTGTCGACGAGCTGGTGGTCGGCATGGAGCAGGAGGCGATCAAGCTGGTGGAGGTGCTGCAGGGCGATCGCGAAGTCGACCTCAACGGGGGCAAGGTGTGAAGTTCCGGCGCAAACTGCGGGAGAATGTCGAGATCAATCTGGCTTCCCTGATCGATGTCGTGTTCATCCTGCTGCTGTTCTTCGTGGTCACCACGACCTTCACCCGCGAAACCCAGCTCAAGGTCGATCTGCCGGAGGCCGTCAGCGGCACGCCGCCCGAGGGCGCCGAGCCGAAGCGGTTGGAGGTGCTGATCGACGTCGACGGCAGCTACTCGCTGAACGGCCAGGCGCTGATCAGCAGCGACCTGGACAGCCTGATGCGGGCCCTGCAGAAGGAGTCGGGCGGCGACAACAGTCTGCCGCTGGTCATCAGTGCCGATGGCAAGACCCCCCATCAGGCGGTCATCACCGCCATGGATGCCGCCGGCAAGCTCGGTTTCTCCCGCCTGCGTATCACCACGGCCGAGGCTCAGGCGGCGCCCTGATGGTCTGCGCCGACCGTCTGCTCGACGCCTGGTACCGCGACCATCCCGCCCTGGTCTTGCTGCGCCCGCTGGAAGCGCTGTTCCGCCGCGTGGTGCGGCGGCGCTGGGAGCGCTTTCTGCGCGGCGAGGGCGATATCTACCGGGCGCCGGTGCCCATCGTGGTGGTCGGCAACATCACTGTCGGCGGCACCGGCAAGACCCCGCTGATTCTCTGGCTGATCGAGGCCTGCCGACGCCGTGGTCTGCGGGTCGGGGTGGTCAGTCGCGGCTACGGCGCCAAGCCGCCGTACCTGCCCTGGCGGGTCGCCGCCGAGCAGTCGGCCGAGCAGGCCGGCGACGAGCCGCTGCTGATCGTCCAGCGCAGCGGCGTGCCGCTGGCGATCGACCCGGATCGTCCGCGGGCCGTGCGGGCGTTGCTCGAGGCCCAGGCCCTCGATCTCATCCTCTGCGACGACGGTCTGCAGCACTACCGGCTGGCCCGCGACCTGGAACTGGTCTTGATCGACGCCTCGCGCGGTCTTGGCAATCGCCACTGCCTGCCGGCCGGCCCCCTGCGCGAGCCGGTCGAACGGCTGGCCGGCGTGGACGCGGTGCTCCACAACGGCGCCGGCGAGGATCCGCCGGGCGGCTACGGCTTTACCCTCCAGCCCAGCGCCCTGGTTCATCTGGCCAGCGGCGAACGCCGGCCGCTGGACCACTTTCCGCCCGGTACGGCCCTGCATGCGCTGGCCGGCATCGGCAATCCCCGGCGTTTCTTCGCCACGCTCGAGGCGCTACACTGGCGGCCGATTCCGCACGCCTTCGCCGACCACGCCCGCTACCGCGCGGAGCAGCTGCGTTTCAGCCCTGCGCTGCCGGTGGTGATGACGGAAAAGGATGCGGTGAAATGCCGTGCCTTCGCTCCTGCCGATTGCTGGTATCTGGCTGTCGATGCCGTGCCTTCGCCAGCCTTCGCCGACTGGTTCGATGCGGCCCTAGACCGCCTGCTGGCGTCGCGCTGAGCGCCCGGCATCGGTCAGGCGCGTGCCGCCGGCTTTCCATTGCCCTCCCAGGATTTCACCATGGACCCGAAACTACTCGACATTCTCGCCTGCCCGATCTGCAAGGGGCCGCTGAAGCTGGCCGACGACAAGTCCGAGCTGATCTGCAAAGCCGACGCCCTGGCCTTCCCGGTACGCGACGGCATCCCGGTGATGCTGGAAGGCGAGGCCCGTACCCTCAACGTCGACGAGCGTCTGGACAAATGAGCAACGCCTTCAGCGTGGTGATCCCGGCCCGCTATGCCTCCAGCCGGCTGCCGGGCAAGCCATTGCAGGACATTGCCGGCAAGCCGATGATCCGGCATGTCTGGGAGCAGGCTTGCCGGAGCGGGGCCGAGCGGGTGGTGGTGGCCACCGACGATGCGCGCATCGAGGCGGCCTGCCGGGGCTTCGGTGCCGAAGTGCTGCTGACCCGCATCGAGCACAATTCCGGGACCGACCGGCTGGCCGAGGTGGCCGACCGGCTCGGGCTGGCCGACGATGCCATCGTGGTCAACGTGCAGGGCGACGAGCCGCTGATTCCACCGGCAATCATCGATCAGGTGGCGGAAAACCTGGCGGCCCACCCGGAGGCAGCCATCGCCACCCTGGCCGAGCCGATCGACAGCACCGAGGCCCTGTTCAATCCCAACGTGGTGAAGGTCGCCAGCGACGTCCACGGCCTGGCCCTGACCTTCAGCCGCGCGCCGCTGCCCTGGGCACGGGACGCCTTCGCCGCCAGCCGCGAACAGCTGCCGGCCGGTGTGCCCTACCGCCGGCACATCGGCATCTATGCCTATCGTGCGGGCTTTCTCCGCGACTTCGTCGCCTGGGGCCCATGCTGGCTGGAAAACGTCGAAAGCCTGGAGCAGCTGCGTGCACTCTGGCATGGCGTACGCATCCATGTGGCCGACGCCCTGGAGGCGCCGCCGGCCGGTGTGGACACCCCGGAAGACCTGGAGCGCGTGCGGCGCCTGCTGGGGGCCTGATGCGCATCCTGTTCGTCTGTCTCGGCAACATCTGCCGCTCGCCCACCGCCGAGGGAGTGTTCCGCCAGCGGGTGCGCGCGGCCGGGCTGGAGGAGCGCATTCACATCGACTCGGCCGGCACCGGCGACTGGCATGTCGGCAAGGCGCCGGATGTCCGTACCCGCCAGGCGGCCCGCCTGCGTGGCTACGATCTGGATGCCCTGCGCGCCCGCCAGGTCTGTCGGGAGGACTTCTCCCGCTTCGACCTGATTCTCGCCATGGACCGCAGCAACCTGCGGGACCTGCAGGCCATGCGCCCGGGAAATTCCCAGGCGGAGCTGGACCTTTACCTGCGTCGCTACGCGCTGGAGGAGGATGAGGTCCCGGATCCCTATTACGGTGGCGAAGAGGGCTTCGAGCGGGTGCTCGATCTGCTCGAGCGCGCCAGTGACGAACTGCTCGCCGAGATCCGGAGGCATCTGTGAGCCTGCAGCTACAGGAAGACATTTCCCTCAAGTCATTCAACACCTTCGCTCTCGAGGCGCGGGCCCGGCTGTTCGCTGAGGCCCATGATGAAGCCGAGGTGCGTGAGGCGCTGGCATTGGCCGCCGCGCGCGGCCTGCCGCTGCTGGTGCTGGGCGGCGGCAGCAACCTGCTGCTGACCCGCGATGTCGAGGCGCTGGTGCTGCGCATGGCCAGCCGTGGCGTGCGAGTGCTGGCCGATGATGGCGAGCGGGTGCTGATCGAGGCAGAGGCGGGCGAGCCCTGGCATCCCTTCGTGCTGCATACCCTGGAACTGGGGCTGGCGGGGCTGGAGAACCTCAGCCTGATTCCCGGCACCGTGGGGGCTGCGCCGATGCAGAACATCGGTGCCTATGGCGTGGAGATCAAGGACGTGTGTGCCGGTCTGGTCGCTCTCGACCGGCAGAGCGGCGAGCTGCGCGAGTTCGGCCGCGAGGAGTGCGCTTTCGGCTACCGCGACAGTGTGTTCAAGCGCCAGGCCGGGCGCTGGCTGATCCTGAGTGTGCGTTTCGCGCTGCAGCGTGCGCCGCAGTTGCATCTGGACTACGGTCCGGTGCGCCAGTGGCTGGCGGAACAGGGCGTGGTATCGCCGACGCCTCTGGACGTCAGCCGGGCGATCTGCGCCATCCGCCGGGAGAGGCTCCCCGACCCCGCCGTACTGGGCAATGCCGGCAGCTTCTTCAAGAATCCGCTGGTCTCCGCCGAACAGGCCGAGCGCCTGCGCGTCGAATATCCGGATCTGATTGCCTATCCGCAGGGCAATGGCACGGTGAAGCTGGCAGCCGGCTGGCTGCTCGAGCGGGCCGGCTGGAAAGGGTATCGCGACGGCGATGCCGGCGTACATCGCTTGCAGGCGCTGGTGCTGGTCAACCATGGCCGGGCCAGCGGCAGGCAGCTGCTGGGACTGGCCGAACGCATCTGTGAAGACATCGAGAGGCGCTTCGGCGTGCATCTGGAGATCGAGCCCGGCGTGATTTGAGCACGGGGCTCGGGTGGCGCTCGGCACCGCTCACGAAAACGAAAAAGGGGATGCAGCGCATCCCCTTTTTCGTTGCGGACCGGCCCGAAAGCCGGTCCAAGGTTTTCGGCCTCAGTTGGCCGTCTGATCATCCTGCTTGTCGGCCGGCTTCGGCCTTCTGCTTTCGTCCTTGGCTTCGGCTTCCGAGGTCGCCTCACCAGCTTCCTCGCTCGGAGGCTCGGCCGCCGCCGCTTTGCTTTCCGCTTCGGGCGCGATTTCCGCCTCGATCGACTGCTCGGCTGTCGGCTGGAGGTCGAGCATTTGCTGCTCTTTCCGAACCTCGGAGTGTTCGTCCAGCAGTTGGGCCGGTTGTTCGAACGGAATGTCGACCGCTTCCTCTACGGCGACGGGCGCCTGGATTTCCGGCTGGGCCAGTTCGAACGGGGCCTCGACCGGCTCCGAAGTGGCGGCGGGAGGTGCAGGCTCGGGCTGAACCTGCTCGCTCGGCGCGTCGATCGGTTCTGCTGTCGCGGGGAGGGCTTCGTTTACAGCCGGGAACTGCTCAAGCGGGACCTCGATCCTTTCCGGCGCGGCTTCTGCCTGTGCAGCGGTTTCGGCGGCGGGTTCAGCTTCGGCCTGCATCTCGATGGCCGGCGCTTCCGTAGCGATGGGCGTTTCCAAGGCCAGTGTGGCTTCAGCCTGCCTGGCTTGCGCCTCGGCGGCCTCGCGTTGGCGACGACGGACCTCGCGCGGGTCGTTGGCGGCGCGGGCCGTGCTGCGTGGCGCTTCGGCCTGCGTCTCGGCGACCGGGGCGGACTCCGCGGCTGGCAGCGGGGATGCTTGCGGCGCTTCGCTCACGCTGGCTACCGGCTCCTCGACCTTGACGGGTTGCGGCTGCTCGACCGGTAAAGCGACCGTCGGAGCCTCTGCTGGTCGGACCTCGACGTCGGGAGTGGCGGCAACGCTCTCGCTGGGCGCTTCGCTTTCCAGGGCGGCGGGCTGCTGGGTGGGCGGAGCGATGTTGGCGGGGACTTCCGTGGCGAGTCCCTCATCAGCCTGGCTCTGCGCAGCGATGGCAACGGCGGCCGTGGCGACGACTGCCGCAGCGGTTGCGGCTTCGCTTTCTTCGCCGCCCTCGATCTCGTTGCCCTGGCTGTCGCGCTGGCGCTCGCGACGATTGCTGCGGCGACGCTGGCCGCGGGAGCGGCGGCGGGGGCGCTCCTCGCCGCTGGTCTCCAGCTCTTCTTCCTGCTCCTGGACTTCCTCGCTGGGCAGAGCTTCTTCCTCGAGAGCCTTCAGCTCGACCGGCGGGCGTTCTTCCCGCAGCTGACGCTCTTCCCGCTGGGGTTGCTCCTCACGCGGGGGGCGGGCAGGGCGCTCTTCCCGCAGCTGACGCTCTTCCCGTTGGGGCTGCTCCTCGCGCGGCGGACGGGCAGGACGCTCCTCCCGCGGGCTTTCCTGGACGTCGAGCGGTTCGCGCAGCTCGCGGCGGCGCTCCTCGCGGGGCGGACGCTCGCGACGGCCCTCCCGGGGCTCGCGCGGTTCACGTGACTCCCGCGGCTCGTGGGCTTCCACGGTTTCGGCGGGCTGGCGTTCCTCGCGCGGAGCGCGCTCTTCGCGGGGCGGACGCTCGCGACGGCCTTCTCGCAGCTCGCGCGGTTCCCGTGGCTCACGGGTTTCCACGATTTCGACGGGCTGGCGCTCTTCGCGCGCGGGGCGCTCCTCGCGGGGCAGGCGCGGTACGCGCTCTTCGCGAACTTGGCGTTCCTCGCGCGGCTTGCGCTCCTCGTCGCGGCCGTTGCGGCCCTCGCGGCGGCGGTTCTGCTGGCGGCTGCTGCGGCGTTCTTCGCTGCTGCGCGAGAGGCGTTCCTCGACCAGTTTTTCGGCCGCGACGGGTTTGACGGTCTCCTTGCCGGCGAACAGGCTGACCAGCGATTTCACCAGTCCTTTGAACAGATTGAGTTCCAAGGCCGGGTAAGGGGCTGCTACCGGCGCTGCCGGCAGCTCGGCCGGGACCGGCACCAGGGCATTGCGTTGCGGTGCGGTCTTGACCGCCGCCTCCTGGCGCACCAGGGTGCGGGTGGAGCTGACCAGTTGGACCTCTTCCACTTCCGCCGGGGTCATTTCATAGCTCGACTGAGCGCTTTGCACCTCGGGGCTGTCGTCGCGCAGGCGCTGCACTTCGAAGTGCGGCGTTTCCAAGTGATCGCTCGGCAGGATGACGATGCGCACGCGGCTACGCAGCTCGATCTTGGTGATGGAGTTGCGCTTCTCGTTGAGCAGGAAGGCGGCGACCGGGATCGGCACCTGGGCGCGGACCTCGGCGGTACGGTCCTTCAGGGCCTCTTCCTCGATCAGGCGCAGGATCGCCAGGGATAGCGACTCGACGTCGCGGATGATGCCCTGTCCGTTGCAGCGCGGGCAGACGATGCCGCTGGTTTCGCCGAGGGACGGACGCAGGCGCTGACGGGACATTTCCAGCAGGCCGAAGCGCGAGATGCGGCCGATCTGCACGCGCGCGCGGTCGGCTTCCAGGCACTCGCGCATGCGATCTTCCACGGCGCGCTGGTTCTTCGCGGGGGTCATGTCGATGAAGTCGATGACGATCAGCCCGCCGATATCGCGCAGGCGCAGCTGGCGGGCGATCTCTTCCGCCGCCTCCAGGTTGGTCTGCAGCGCGGTTTCCTCGATATCGCCACCCTTGGTGGCACGCGCCGAGTTGATGTCGATGGACACCAAGGCTTCGGTCGGGTCGATGACGATCGAGCCGCCGGACGGCAGCTTCACTTCGCGCTGGAAGGCAGTTTCGATCTGGCTCTCGATCTGGAAGCGGTTGAACAGCGGTACGCTGTCTTCGTAGAGCTTGATCTTGCTCTGGTACTGTGGCATCACCTGACGGATGAAGCTCAGGGCCTCTTCCTGGGCCTCGATGCTGTCGACCAGCACCTCGCCGATGTCCTGGCGCAGATAGTCGCGGATCGCCCGGATGATGACGTTGGATTCCTGGTAGATCAGGAAGGGGGCCGAGCGGTCCAGCGAGGCTTCCTTGATCGCAGTCCACAGCTGGGCCAGGTAGTTGAGGTCCCACTGCAGCTCTTCGCTGGAGCGGCCGAGACCGGCAGTGCGCACGATCAGGCCCATGTCACCGGGCACGTCGAGGCCGTTCAGCGCTTCGCGCAGTTCGTTGCGCTCCTCGCCCTCGATGCGCCGGGAGATGCCGCCGGCGCGCGGATTGTTCGGCATCAGCACCAGATAGCGACCGGCGAGGCTGATGAAGGTGGTCAGTGCGGCGCCCTTGTTGCCGCGCTCTTCCTTCTCGACCTGAACGATGACTTCTTGGCCTTCGGAGAGCACTTCCTTGATGTTGATGCGACCTTCAGGGGTCTTCTTGAAGTATTCGCGGGAAATTTCCTTGAGGGGGAGAAAGCCGTGGCGCTCGGCGCCAAAGTCGACGAATGCCGCCTCGAGGCTGGGCTCGACACGGGTGATGCGGCCTTTGTAGATATTGGCCTTCTTCTGCTCACGGGCGCCCGACTCGATGTCCAGGTCGTAGAGACGTTGGCCGTCGACCAAGGCAACACGCAACTCCTCGGGTTGAGTTGCGTTAATCAGCATTCTTTTCATGTAGTACCGTTTGGTTTCCGGGCTGCCGGAAACGGCGTTCGGCACACACGACTCTCGCGGTCGGTGACAGGGGCGTTTCAGGAAAGGTTGTCGTCCGTTCCCGTGTCGAGCAACGTTTGGCTGGTGGCCGGAGTTGCGACTACGTCTCCTGCTTACTGTTGTGGCAGAAAGCAATCAATCAGGAGGAGGAATCAAGCATCGGCAGCGGACGTCATGCGCGTCTGTGATAAAAGCTTGCAGCTACGCAATCCGATGGTTGTGCATCTCCACCCTGCACGTGTCCTTTGAAAATCGGGTGCCGTTCGCAGAATCTGCAGCGAGTTGGCAATTATCGCGACCTCCCTTGGATGGAGGCACGCCATATAGCTAAGGCATTTGTTTCCGAGGCTTCGCGGTATTTGGGTGAAGTCCCGTCGGACGGCCTTACGTCCTGGATCGGGTAGCGTGCGGTTGGGATGACTGTTCGATTTTGCGCCCGTCCGCTGGCCTGGCCGTAAATGGCGGCATCTGCGACTATAGCAGCTATTAATAAGTGCTTCAATTCCATGAAAATTGATATGATGCCGCAATGATAAATCCCTCCCACGCAAGTTCTGGCGTCCAGATTCTGGAGGTCGGGCCGGAAACGGCCGGCCAGCGAATCGACAACTTCCTCCGCACCCAGCTCAAGGGCGCCCCCAAGACCCTGATCTACCGCATCCTGCGCAAGGGCGAGGTGCGGGTGAACAAGGGGCGGATCAAGCCCGAGTACAAGCTGCAGGCCGGCGATCTGGTGCGCGTGCCGCCGCTGCGCCTGGCCGAGCGCGACGAGCCGGTCCCGCTGGCCCAGGGGCTGCTCGAACGACTCGAGACGGCCATTCTTTACGAAGACAAGGCGCTGATCGTGCTGAACAAGCCGACCGGCATCGCCGTGCATGGTGGTAGCGGACTCAGTTATGGCGTGATCGAGGCATTGCGCCAGTTGCGTCCGGAGCTGAAGGATCTGGAGTTGGTTCATCGGCTCGACCGGGATACCTCGGGCCTGCTGATGGTCGCCAAGAAGCGCAGCATGTTGCGCCATCTGCACGAGGCGCTGCGTGGCGATGGGGTGGACAAGCGTTATCTGGCGCTGGTGCGCGGATCCTGGCCGAGTGCCCGGAAACAGGTCAGTGCCCCGTTGCAGAAGAACACCCTGCGCTCCGGCGAGCGGATGGTGGAGGTCGACGACGAGGGGCGGGAGGCGCTGACGCTGTTCCGTGTGTTGCGACGTTTCGGCGACTTCGCCACGCTGGTGGAGGCCAAGCCTGTCACCGGGCGGACCCATCAGATCCGGGTACATGCTCGACATGCCGGGCATCCGATTGCCGGCGATGCCAAGTATGGCGACGAGGATTTCACCCGCGAGATCCGCTCGCTCGGCGGCAAGCGCCTGTTCCTGCACGCCTACTCGCTGGCAGTGCCGTTGCCGGAGGGGGGCGAGCTGCGTCTGGAGGCGCCGGTGGATGAGATGTGGGGGCAGACCTTGGAGCGTTTGAGTGACTGATTATCGGCTGTTGATCTTCGACTGGGATGGCACGCTGGTCGACTCCATCGGGCGCATCGTCGAGTCCATTCGTGTCGCGGCGGCGGGCTGCGGCCTCGAGCCGCGCAGCGACGCGGCGATAAAGGGCATCATCGGGCTCGGCTTGCCCGAGGCGATCCGCACGCTCTATCCGGATTTGCGCGACGCCCGGCTACTGGAGCGTGCTGGCCGGCTCTACAGCGAGCATTATCTGGCCCTGGAGAGCGAGCCGTCGCCGCTCTACTCCGGTGTGGCCGAGGCGTTGGAGGCGTTTCGGGCTGCGGGCTACCGTCTGGCGGTGGCCACCGGCAAGACGCGTCGGGGGCTGGATCGAGTGTTGGCGGGGCGTGGCTGGCAGGCATATTTCGACGTCAGCCGTTGTGCGGACGAAACCGCCAGCAAGCCGGATCCGCGGATGCTGCACGAGATCCTCGCACACTGCGGGGTATCGCCCGAGCAGGCTTTGATGGTGGGGGACTCCTCGTTCGATCTGCAGATGGCGCGGCAGGCCGGGGTGGGGGCGGTGGCGGTGACTTACGGGGCGCAGTCCGTCGAGGCGCTTCGCTTGCATGGGCCGCGTCTGGTTATCGATGACTTTGGCGAGTTGTGCGCCTGGCTGGATGTGCGGTCGGTGCAAGATATCGCCGTTGAGGGGTAGGCATGGCAGATGACTGGAAGGCGCCACCGGAAGGCGGCGACGAGAAGAGCTGGAAGCTGCTGGAAAAGACTTTGCTGGCCACTGTGGAGGAACGGCGGCGGGCGCGACGCTGGGGAATCTTCTTCAAGTTGCTGGGGTTCGCCTATCTGTCGACCCTCCTGGTGATGTTTTCTCCGGCGCTGAGCCTGAAGGAGGCGGCGCGCACAGGGGATCACACCGCGCTGGTCGAGGTGCGTGGAGTAATCGCCGACAGCGAGTCGGCCAGCGCCGACAATATCGTCGGCAGTCTGCGGGCCGCCTTCAAGGACAAGCACACCAAGGGTGTGGTGCTGCGCATCAACAGTCCGGGCGGCAGTCCCGTGCAGTCCGGCTACATCTATGACGAGATTCGCCGCCTGCGTGCCGCGCATCCCGACATCAAGCTCTATGCGGTCATCACCGATCTCGGAGCCTCCGGCGCCTACTATATCGCCAGCGCCGCCGATGCTGTCTATGCGGACAAGGCCAGTCTGGTCGGCTCGATCGGGGTGACGGCGGCAAGCTTCGGCTTCGTCGGGGCGATGGAGCGGCTTGGGGTTGAGCGCCGGGTCTACACGGCCGGCGAGCACAAGGCTTTCCTTGATCCGTTCCAGCCGCAGAAGGAAGGCGAAGTGCGCTTCTGGCGGGAGGTGCTGGATGTCACCCACCGGCAGTTCATCGACAGCGTCAAGCAGGGGCGCGGCGAGCGGCTGAAGGACAAGGACCATCCCGAGTTGTTCTCCGGTCTGGTCTGGTCCGGCGAGCAGGCTTTGCAGTTGGGGTTGGTCGATGCGCTGGGCAGCGCCAGTCACGTGGCTCGCGAAGTGGTCGGCGCGGAGAGCTTGGTCGACTTCACGGTGCGGGAAACGCCGCTGGACCGCTTCGCCAAGAAGCTGGGAACCGGTGTGGCGGAGCGTCTGGAGATGTGGATGGGGCTGCAGGCTCCGGCCCTACACTGATCAGGTATCCAGGGTCCGGCGTGGTGCCGGACCGCTTTTCGATGGGGGCTCAGGGAATCTGTACGCCCTCGGCCAGCAGCATGTCGACCAGTCGGATCAGAGGCAGGCCGATCAGGCTGGTGGCGTCTTCGCCCTCGGTGGAGCGGAACAGGCTCACGCCGAGTCCTTCTGATTTGAAGCTCCCGGCGCAGTCGAAGGGTTGTTCGGCTGCCAGGTAGCGCTCGATGCAGGCTTCGTCCAGCTGGCGAAAGTGCACCCTGAAGGGAATGCAGTCGACCTGCAAAATCCCGCTGGATGTGTTGAGCAGAGCCAGTCCGGTCAAGAAGGTCACGCTGTTGCCGCTGGCGCTCTGCAGTTGCTCGCGGGCGCGTGGCAGGTCGTGGGGTTTGCCGAGGATCTGTCCATTCAGCACGGCGACTTGGTCCGAGCCGATGATCAGGTGTTGCGGGTGTTCTTGGGTCAGGGCACCCGCCTTTTCGGTGGCCAGGCGCCTGACCAGGCTGTCGGCAGCCTCTCCGTGGCGGGGGGTCTCGTCGATGGACGGCGAGGCACAGGTGAAGGGCAGCCGCAGGCGGCTCAGCAGTTCGCGGCGATAGATGGAGCTGGAGGCGAGCACGAGAGGCAGCATGGCATTCTCCTGGCGGGGGAGTGCGATTCTAGCGGCGCCTGCCGATTGGCGGACAGAGCGGAATTCCCTTTGACACCGCTCCGACCCATCCCTAGAATGCCGCCCCTATGTTGAATGGGCCGATTCCACCTCACGTTGATCCACGCAAGCTGGCTGATCGCAGTGCGACCCTCGAGGGCGATCTGCAGCTGGCGAGCTTGCCGCGTCTTTGCGATCCGCTTGCCGAAGGTTCGGGGGTGGTACACGCGAAACTCCATTTTGAGCGCGACGAGCGCAAGGCTGTGGTCATCCACAGCGAGCTCGATGTCGAGGTCAAGATGGTTTGCCAGCGTTGTCTGGAGCTGGTCGCCCTGCCGATCCACAGCGAATGCCATTACGCGGTGGTAAAGGAAGGAGCGAACACTCAGTCGTTGCCCAAGGACTATGACGTGCTGGAAGTTGGGGAAGATCCTTTGGATCTGCTGGCGCTGGTCGAGGACGAGCTGTTGCTTGCCTTGCCCATCGTTCCGCTCCATGACCCTGATGTTTGCCAGCCGCCGGCCGGGCTCGAAGAGCCCGAACCGAGCGAGGACGAGGTATCGCGGTCCAACCCGTTCAGCGTACTGGCGCAGTTAAAGCGTGACCCAAACGTTTAGGAGTTAATCAGTTATGGCTGTTCAGCAGAACAAAAAGTCCCGTTCCGCACGCGATATGCGTCGCTCCCATGACGCGCTCGAGGCGAACGCCCTGTCCGTCGAGAAGAGCACCGGTGAAGTTCATCTGCGTCACCACGTGTCGCCGGACGGTTTCTACCGTGGCCGCAAAGTGATCGACAAGGGCTCCGACGAGTAACTCTTGTCCGCTTCGCTCATCGCTGTCGATGCAATGAGTGGGGACTCCGGTCCCCGCTGTATTGTCCCTGCCTGTCTCGCCTGTCTGGCTGAGATGCCTTCGCTGCATCTGGTCCTCGTCGGCCAAGCCTCCCTTCTCGAAGAGTTGATTGCTCGTCATCCACGGGTCGATCGTGCTCGCCTGAGCGTCGTGCATGCGGGAGGCGTGATCGCCATGGGCGAGCGTCCTGCCCATGCGCTGCGCCGCAAGGCGGACTCCTCCATGCGCGTGGCCCTGGGTTTGCTGTGCGAGGGGCGGGTTCAGGCCTGCGTTAGCGCCGGTAACACGGGGGCTCTGATGGCGTTGTCCCGGCATATGCTGAAGACCCTGCCGGGCGTTGATCGGCCGGCGATGTTCGCTGCTCTCCCCACTCAGCGGGGCGTCTGCCATTTGCTCGATCTGGGCGCTAATGTGGATTGCAGTGCCGAGCATCTGTACCAGTTCGCCGTGATGGGCTCGGTCGCCGCGGAGGCCCTCGGCGTGGGACGTCCACGGGTAGCGCTGCTGAACGTCGGTACCGAGGAGGTCAAGGGCAATCAGCAGGTCAAGCAGGCCGCCGCCCTGCTGCAGCGGGCCAGGGGAATCCATTACGTAGGCTTCGTCGAGGGTGACGGTCTCTATCGTGGCGAGGCCGATGTGGTGGTCTGCGATGGTTTCGTCGGCAACATTCTACTGAAGGCCAGCGAAGGGCTCGCCGCGATGATCGCCGGAGAGGTCGAGGCGCAGTTCAGGCGCAGTCTTGCCTCGCGGCTGGTCGGTGCCCTGGCTTTGCCATTCCTGCGTCGGTTGCAGGCTCGCCTGGCGCCGGCACGACACAATGGAGCCAGTTTCCTGGGGTTGCAGGGGATCGTGGTGAAAAGCCATGGTGCGGCGGGCGCCGAGGAGTTTCGCAGCGCGATTCTCCGTGCGCAGGCGGAGATCCGCGAGAACTTGCCGCAACGTCTGCATGACCGGCTGGAAACGCTGCTGGCAGGGCACTGATGTGACTGCATCCGATAGCCTGTCATCCAACTGATTAACATGCGTCCGGCCCGACCGGATGCCTCCCGAAGAAAGATCATCAGGGATCTGTTCCTATGTCTGTTTCCCCCGCATTCATCTTTCCCGGCCAGGGTTCGCAGTCGCTCGGCATGCTGGCCGAGCAGGGTGCCCGGCACCCGCTGATTGGCGCCACCTTTGCCGAGGCGTCCGAGTCCCTTGGTTACGATCTCTGGGCGCTGGTTCAGCAAGGGCCGGAGGAGTTGCTCAATCAGACCGACAAGACCCAGCCGGCGATCCTGACTGCCTCGATCGCTCTGTGGCGGCTCTGGCAGGCCGAGGACGGAGCGCTGCCGGTTTTCGTCGCGGGGCACAGTCTCGGCGAGTATTCCGCGCTGGTGGCGGCGGGCTGTCTGTCCTTTGTCGAGGCGGTGAAGCTGGTCGAGCGGCGGGGGCAGTTGATGCAGCAGGCCGTGCCCGCCGGTCAGGGCGGCATGGCGGCGATTCTCGGCCTGGACGACGCCGATGTGCTGGCGGCCTGCGCCGAGGCCGAGCAGGGCGAGGTGGTCAGCGCGGTGAACTTCAATGCGCCGGGGCAGGTGGTGATCGCCGGTTCCGCTGCCGCGGTCGGACGTGCCGTCGAGGCCTGCAAGGTGCGTGGCGCCAAGCGCGCGATGGCCTTGCCGGTCAGCGTGCCGTCGCACTGTGCACTGATGCGTCCGGCGGCGGAGCGTTTCGCCGAGGCGGTGGAAGCGATCGCTTGGCAGGCGCCGCGCATTCCGCTGGTGCAGAATGCCAGTGCCGCCGTGGTGAGCGACCTGGATACCCTCAAGCGCGACCTGCTGGCACAGCTCTACAGTCCGGTGCGCTGGGTCGAGTCGATGGTCTGCCTGGCCGGCCAGGGTGCCACCGATCTGGTCGAATGCGGCCCGGGCAAGGTGCTCTCCGGATTGAACAAGCGCTGTGTCAAGGGCATCAATACCCACAACCTGGATACCCCCGAGGCCTTCGCTGCTGCCCGTGCGGCGCTGGCCTGAACAAGGAGACGACAATGAGTCTGCAAGGCAAAGTGGCGCTGGTGACCGGCGCCAGCCGTGGCATCGGTCAGGCGATCGCACTGGAGTTGGGTCGGCAGGGCGCGGTGGTGATCGGTACCGCTACTTCTTCGAGCGGTGCCGAGAGCATCGCCGAGACCCTGAAGAGCCATGGCATCGAGGGTGCCGGCCTGGTGCTGGACGTATCCAGCGACGAGTCCGTCGCCACGACCCTGGAGCACATCCAGCAGCATCTCGGCCAGCCGGCGATCCTGGTCAACAACGCTGGCATCACCCGCGACAACCTGATGCTGCGGATGAAGGACGAGGAGTGGCATGACGTCATCAACACCAACCTCAACAGCCTCTATCGCCTGTCCAAGGCGGTCCTGCGCGGCATGACCAAGGCCCGCTGGGGGCGGATCATCAATATCGGTTCGGTGGTGGGAGCCATGGGCAACGCCGGCCAGGTCAACTATGCCGCGGCCAAGGCGGGGCTGGAAGGGTTCAGTCGCGCCCTGGCTCGCGAGGTCGGTTCGCGGGGAATCACCGTCAACTCGGTTGCCCCCGGCTTCATCGACACCGACATGACCCGCGAGCTGCCCGAGGCGCAGCGCAACGCGCTGCAGGGCCAGATTCCGCTGGGCCGCCTCGGCCAGGCCGAGGAAATCGCCCAGGTTGTCGCCTTTCTCGCCTCGGATGGTGCATCCTATGTCACCGGGGCCACCATTCCGGTCAACGGTGGAATGTATATGAGTTGATGTGACGAACTCCTCGGGACAGCAGTCAAAGAGCAATCCGAAATCTGCATCGAACTGCCAAAGCGGAAAAGGCAGATCGTCGGGGCGGTCCGGAGGGGTACGGCTTCAGCTTGAAATGCTGAAATCCCTTTCTATAAACTTACTCGCATTCCATCTGCCTGGTTTGTCCATAGGAGTGAAAATAAGGTATGAGCACCATCGAAGAACGCGTCAAGAAGATCGTTGCTGAGCAACTTGGCGTCAAAGAAGAGGAAGTCACCAACAGCGCTTCCTTTGTCGAAGACCTGGGCGCCGACTCTCTTGACACCGTTGAGCTGGTGATGGCTCTCGAAGAGGAGTTCGAGACCGAGATTCCGGACGAACAGGCCGAGAAAATCACCACTGTTCAGGAAGCCATCGATTACATCAATGCCCACGCGCAATAAGTAATCGTCGACTCCCGACTCGGAAAAGCCGCACTGCCCACAAGGCGTGCGGTTTTTCTTTAGCGGAGATAACCGGAGTTTTTGCATAATGCCTGTCGACCATGTCCGGCTCGGCGGGGTAAGTGTCTGCAGGGTGCAGTTCGCCGCGTGCGGGCAAGCTGCGGGCGCCGCTTTGCGCAGTAACGAAGAAAGGAGATTGCTTTGTCACGTAGACGCGTCGTGGTCACTGGACTGGGGATGTTGTCGCCGCTGGGTACCGATGTGTCGAGCAGTTGGCAGGGGGTCCTGGCTGGTCGCAGTGGCATCGCTCCGCTCGAACACATGGACCTTTCGGCCCATGCCACCCGTTTCGGCGGCTCGGTGAAGGGGTTCGACGTCGAGCAATACCTGTCGCTCAAGGAAGCCCGCAAGCTCGACCTGTTCATCCAGTATGGCCTGGCCGCCAGTTTCCAGGCTGTGCGCGATTCCGGGCTGGAAATCACCGATACCAATCGCGAGCGTATCGGCGTAGCCATGGGTTCCGGCATCGGCGGTCTCACGAATATCGAGAACAATTGCAGAGTCATGATCGAACAGGGGCCGCGGCGAATTTCGCCGTTCTTCGTGCCGGGCTCGATCATCAACATGATTTCCGGTTTTCTATCGATCCATCTGGGCATCCAGGGGCCGAACTATGCCATGACCACGGCCTGTGCGGCCGGCACCCACTGCATCGGCATGGCCGCACGCAATATCGCCTACGGCGAGGCCGACGCGATGGTCGCCGGCGGTGCCGAAATGGCGGCCTGCGGCCTGGGTATCGGTGGTTTCGGCGCCGCTCGGGCGTTGTCCACCCGCAACGACGATCCGACGCGTGCCAGCCGTCCCTGGGACAAGGGGCGTGACGGCTTCGTGCTCGGCGACGGTGCCGGCGCACTGTTGCTCGAAGAGCTGGAGCATGCTAAGGCGCGAGGGGCGACCATCTATGCCGAGCTGATCGGCTTCGGCATGAGCGGCGATGCCTTTCACATGACCTCGCCGCCGGAAAATGGCGCCGGAGCGGCCCGCTGCATGTACAACGCCTTGCGCGACGCCGGTCTGAATCCCGATCAGGTCCAATACGTCAATGCCCATGGCACCTCGACGCCGGCGGGCGATCAGGCCGAGGTGGCGGCGCTCAAGTCGGTCTTCGGCGAGAGCGCCTACCGGCTGTCGGTCAGTTCGACCAAGTCCATGACCGGTCATCTGCTGGGCGCCGCCGGCGCGATCGAGGCGATCTTCAGTGTGCTGGCGATCCGCGATCGGGTCGCTCCGCCGACGATCAACCTGGACGAGCCCGATGTGGGCTTCGATCTGGACTTCGTGGCGCACGAGGCCAGGCCTCTGTCGATCGACGTAGTGCTGTCCAACTCCTTCGGCTTCGGTGGTACCAACGGCTCGTTGGTGTTTCGCCGCTTCGCTGGCTGATGCCCTGCTGGATCGACGGCGAGCCTGGCGAGTCGCTGCCTCTCGTCGACCGTGGGCTGGCCTACGGCGACGGTCTGTTCGAGACTCTCGCCGTGCGCCGGGGCCGGCCGCTGCTGCTGGAGCGGCATCTGGCGCGTCTGGCCGAGGGCTGTGCCCGACTGGCGATTCCCGGCGATCTGGCACTGATCCGTACTGAGCTGCTGGCCTTCTCGGCCGCACTGGGGGAGGGGGTGGCCAAGCTGCTGCTGACCCGCGGCGACGGCCTGCGCGGTTATGCGCCCTCTCCCTCGGCGCAGCCGCGGCGCATCCTCCTGGGCAGTCCGCCCCCCGCGTATCCGCCGGCCAATGCCGAGCAGGGCGTGCAACTGTTCCCCTGTCGCACCCGTCTGGCCGAGCAGCCCCGGCTGGCCGGACTCAAGCACCTCAATCGCCTCGAGCAGGTGCTCGCCCGCGCCGAGTGGCAGGACGCCGAGCATGCCGAGGGGCTGATGCGCGACCTGGCCGGTCGGGTGATCGAAGGGGTGTTCAGCAATCTGTTCCTGGTCAAGGATGGCCTCTTGCTGACTGCCGACCTTCGCCGTTGCGGCGTCGCCGGGGTGATGCGCACGGAAATCCTCGCCTTGGCGAAGCGCACGGGGATTTCCGTGCAGGTACGCGACATTGCCCATGCCGAGTTGCTGGCGGCGGACGAGGTCTTTCTCTGCAACAGCCTCTATGGCATCTGGCCTGTGCGCCGCTTCGAGGGACACGACTGGCCGGTTGGCACGCTCACCCGTAAACTGCAGGCTCTTGTCCGCAAGCTACTGGATGCCTGATACGTGATGCGAAAATGGCTGCTGCTGCTGGAAAGCGGCCTACTGGTGGGCGGACTGGCCTTGTCGTTTGCCGTCTGGCAGCAGAAGGCCGCGCTCGAACAGCCCCTGGCACTCACCGAGGAGCGCCTGCTGGAGGTGCCGGCCGGCGCCACGCCCGGCGGCCTGCTCAACCGCTTGCAGGACGACGGTCTGTTGCACAAGAGCTTCTGGCTGCGCCTGTACTGGCGCTTCAACCTGTCCGAACAGGGCCTGCGCAGCGGCGAGTATCGCCTGGCGCCGGGGATGAGCGCCGCCGAGCTGCTCGACCTCTGGCAGCACGGCGAGGTGGTGCAGTACAACCTCACCCTGGTCGAGGGCTGGAGCTTTCGCCAGGTACGTGCCGCGCTGGCCCGTGCAGACAAGCTGGAGCAGTCCCTGGCGGGGATTTCCGACGCCGAGCTGATGGCTCGGCTCGGCCAGCCGGAGGCCCATCCCGAAGGTCGCTTCTTCCCCGACACCTATAGCTATGTACGCGGGATGAGCGATTTCGAGCTGCTCAGACAGGCCTATGGGCGGTTGCAGCAGGTGCTCGCCGAGGAATGGGCCGAACGCTCTCCCAACCTGCCCTATAAAACCCCCTACCAGGCACTGATCATGGCCTCGATCATCGAGAAGGAAACCGGCGTTCCCCGCGAACGCGGGCAGATCGCCGGGGTGTTCGTGCGCCGGCTCGAGCAGGGTATGCTGCTGCAGACCGATCCCACGGTCATCTATGGCCTGGGCGAGCGCTACAACGGCAAGCTCGGGCGCGCCGAGCTGCTCGCGGCGAATCCCTACAATACCTACGTCCAGCCCGGCCTGCCGCCAACCCCGATCGCCCTGCCCGGGCGCGAGGCGATCCATGCAGCGCTGCACCCGGCGGACGGCCGCGAGCTTTATTTCGTCGCCCGCGGCGACGGCAGCCACGTCTTTTCCGAGACCCTCGAGGCCCACAACCAGGCGGTTCGCGAATACCAGCTCAAGCGGCGGGCGGACTATCGCTCCAGCCCGTCGCCCGAGACGTTGTCGCGCTCTGCGCAGCAGGACGGCGAGGGGAACCCGTGAGCGGTCTGTTCATTACCCTCGAGGGGCCGGAAGGGGCCGGCAAGAGCACCAATCGCGAATACCTCGCCGAGGGTCTGCGCACCGGCGGCCGCGAGGTGGTGCTGACCCGCGAGCCGGGCGGGACGCCCTTGGCCGAGCGTATCCGCGAACTGCTGCTGGCGCCCAGCAGCGAGCCGATGGCGGTGGATACCGAGCTGCTGCTGGTCTTCGCCGCCCGCGCCCAGCACTTGGCCGGGGTGATCCGGCCGGCGCTGGCGCGCGGCGCCGTGGTGCTCTGCGACCGCTTCACCGACGCCTCCTACGCCTATCAGGGCGGCGGTCGCGGCGTGCCCGAGGCGCGCATCGCGGCCCTGGAAAACTTCGTGCAGGGCGATCTGCGCCCCGACCTGACCCTAGTCTTCGACCTGCCGGTCGAGGTGGGTCTGGCCCGCGCCGCCGCCCGCGGTCGCCTGGACCGTTTCGAGCAGGAAGGTCGAGCCTTCTTCGAGGCGGTGCGCCAGGCTTATCTGCGCCGGGCGGCGAGCGATCCGGCGCGCTATCGGGTGGTGGATGCGGGACGCCCCCTGGCGGAGGTCCAGCGCAGTCTGGATGCCTTGCTCCCGCAACTGCTGGAGTCGCGCGGTGACTGAGGTTTACCCCTGGCAGCAGGCACTCTGGCAGCAGTTGGCCGGTCGTAGCCGGCACGCCCATGCCTATCTGCTGCACGGTCCGGCCGGCATCGGCAAGCGGGCGCTGGCCGAGCGCCTGGCGGCCCGTCTGCTCTGCCAGCGTCCGGCCGGCCTGGAGGCCTGCGGTCAGTGCAAGTCCTGTCGCCTGCTGCACGCCGGCAGCCACCCGGACCATTTCCGGCTGGAGCCGGAAGAGGCGGACAAGGCGATCCGTGTCGACCAGGTGCGCGAGCTGGTGGATTTCGTCGTGCGCACGGCGCAGCTTGGCGGGCGCAAGGTCGTCCTGCTGGAGCCGGCCGAGGCGATGAACCCGAATGCCGCCAATGCCCTGCTGAAAAGCCTCGAGGAGCCCTCCGGGGAGAGCGTGCTGTTGCTGATCAGCCACCAGCCCAGCCGCCTGCTGCCGACCGTCAGGAGCCGTTGCGTGCAGCAGGCTTGTCCGCTGCCGGGCACGGCCGACAGCCTGGCCTGGCTGCGCGGGTCCTTGCCGGAGCAGGCCGACGAGGAGCTGGCCGAGCTGCTCGTCCTGGCCGGCGGATCGCCGCTGGCCGCCCTGCGTCTGTATGGCGAGGGCGTGCGCGAGCAGCGCGCGCAGGTGGTGGAGGGCGTGAAGCAGCTGCTCAAGCAGCAGGCCGGCGTCAGCCAACTGGTGGAGGCTTGGAACGGCGTACCGCTGGCGCTGCTGTTCGACTGGTTCTGCGACTGGAGCCAGCTGATCCTGCGCTACCAGCTGACCGCCGACGAGCGGGGCCTGGGCCTGGCCGACATGGCCAGGGTCGTCCGCTACCTGGCGGAGAAGAGCGCCCAGTTCCGGGTGCTGGCGATGCAGGACTGGCTGCTGGCGCAGCGCCAGAAGGTTCTTGCCAAGGCCAATCTCAACCGTGCCCTGCTTCTCGAGGCGCTGCTCGTGCAGTGGGCAAGCCTGCCCGGGCCGGGCTAGAATCCGCGCCTGAGTCAGCCGTCGGGAAGTCTGCATGAGCATGCCATCTGGTCTGGGGTCGCGTAATGGCATCCTGCCCCTGTCGATCAAGGACAAGTCGGTCCTCTACGCCTCCTACATGCCCTTTCTCAAGAATGGCGGCCTGTTCATCCCGACCAACAAGAGTTACAAGCTCGGCGACGAAATCTTCCTGCTGCTCAGCCTGATGGACGAGCCGGAAAAGCTTCCGGTGGCCGGCAAGGTGGTCTGGATCACCCCGCCCGGCGCCCAGGGCAATCGCGCCGCCGGGGTCGGCGTGCAGTTCGGCGATGGCGACAACGCGGTACGCAGCAAGATCGAAACCTACCTGGCCGGCGCCCTGAAGTCGGACCGTCCCACTCATACGATGTGATCCCGATGCTGGTCGATTCCCACTGCCACCTCGATCGTCTCGACCTCGGTGCCCATGGCGGCTCGCTGGAGGCCGCGCTGGATGCCGCCCGTGCCCGGGGCGTCGGGCATTTCCTGTGCATTGGCGTGAGCGCGGACAACGCGGCAGCGGTGCGAGCACTGGCCGAGCGGCATGCCGACGTGGACTGCTCGGTCGGGGTGCACCCGCTGGACGTCGAGCCCGATGCCGTGCCGGCCCTCGGCTGGCTGCTCGGCGAACTCGCCCACCCGCGGGTGGTCGCCATCGGCGAGACCGGCCTGGATTACCACTACCAACCGGAGTCCGCAGCCCTGCAGCAGCAGGCCTTCCGTCTGCACCTGGAGGCGGCGCGCCTCACCGGCAAGCCGCTTATCGTGCACACCCGCGCGGCGCGGGCCGATACCCTGGACCTGCTGCGCGAGGCCGCCCTGCCGCAGGCCGGCGTGTTGCACTGCTTCACCGAGGACTGGGAGATGGCTCGGGCGGCGCTGGATCTGGGCTTCTACATCTCGCTGTCCGGCATCGTCACCTTCCGCAATGCCGAGGCCCTGCGCGAGGTGGCTCGGCGGGTACCGGCGGACCGCCTGCTGGTGGAAACCGACGCGCCCTGGCTGGCCCCCGTCCCCCATCGCGGCAAGCCCAACCTGCCGCAATACGTCCGCGAGGTGGCGGAGTTTCTCGCCGAACTGCGCGGCATCCCCTTCGAGACCCTGGCCGAGCAAACCACCGGCAACTTCCGCCGGCTGTTCCCGCTGGCCCGCGTCGGGCGCTGAGTTTTCTGCCGCGCAAAAAAAACCCGGAGTCTGGGGGAGGAAACCGGGTCAAAAGCATTAGGAGTAAGCGAAGGCAGGCGTTCCACGGATGCCTTCGGCTGGCTTGGCATCGGGGGAATGCCACGTCAGTAAGGGAAGTATTGCCCCGGATGGACTCCAGTCCAGTGCGGGTTGTTCATTTTTTAAACGGTTTTGGAATACCTTCGCCGCTGCTGAGTACCTAGCCCGACGCCAGCTGGCGCAGGATCGCCAGGGTTTCGTCGAGCACCGTGGTCGGCGTGTAGAAGTGCGGCGACAGGCGGATTCCGCCGCCGCGCTGGGCACAGACGACCTGCTCGTGCTTGAGGCGCTCGAACAACTGCTGGTTGTCCCAGCCGTCCAGCGCGAAGGTCAGGATGCCGGCGCGCCGCTCGGGAGCGCTCGGGCTGTGCAGGTGGATGCCGGGGATCGCCAGGAGGCCTTCCTCGAGACAAGCCATCCGCTCGCGCAGCCCCTGGGCGACAGTGGCCATGCCCACCTGCTCGAGCAGCGACAGGCTGCTCTCCAGCGCCACGGCGCCGAGCATGTTCGGACTGCCGCACTCGAAGCGCCGCGCAGTGCGTGCCGGCTCCCACTCCCGACGGTCGTAGTCGCCGGCGTTCTCCAGCATGTGCCAGCCGTACTCGTGCAGCTTGAGTTGCTCGCGCAGGTCGCTGCGGCAGTAGAACACCCCGAGCCCTTCCGGGCCGAGCATCCATTTGTGCCCGTCGGCCATGGCGAAGGCGCAGTCGCAGGCGCGCACGTCGAAGGGCAGGGCGCCGAGCTGCTGGATGGCGTCGACGCAGAGCAGTACGCCGCGCTGCCGGCAGCCCTGGCCGAGCCGCTCCAGATCCAGGCGCAGGCCGCTGGCATACTGCACGGCACTGATCGACAAGAGGCGCGTGCGCGGGGTGCAGGCGGCGAGCAGGTCGGCCTCCGGATCGCTCCCCTTGAGGCCGACCGCTACCACCTCGACGCCCAGCGGCTTGAGCGCTTCCCAGACGATGCGGTTGGAGGGAAATTCCTCGTCGCTGATGACGATCTGCTCGCCGGCCTGCCAATCCAGGCCGAAGGCGACGAAGGACAGCGCCTCCGAGGTGTTCTTGACCAGTGCGATGTCCGCTGTGCTCGGCGCGTTGAGCAGGCGCATCAGGCGTTCGCGCAGGCGCCGCTCGATGCCCAGCCACTGGGGGTAGTCTCGCGCGCCGATGTGCACGTTCTGCTCGGCGAAGGCGGTCACCGCCTGGCCGGCCCGCTTCGGCCAGGGGGCGACGGCGGCGTGGTTGAGGTAGCGCAGCCCGGCCAGCTGCGGAAATTCGTCGTGGATGGCATGCATGGGCTTGCTCCTTGCAATCGTGTTGTCAGGCATCATATTCGACTTCGAGTCACTGTCCCGCCCCGCTGAGGAGAGGCTATGAGCGATCCAGGCAAGGCCGACGACCTGTTGGCGCAGATTCCCGCGAGCGGCCGCCAGGGGCCGCCCCCCGTGCACCTGTGGAACCCGCCCTTCTGCGGCGCTATCGACATGCGCATCGCACGGGATGGCAGCTGGTTCTACATGGGTACCCCGATCGGGCGCAAGGCTCTGGTGAAGCTGTTTTCCGGCATCCTGCGCCGCGATGGCGACGACTACTTCCTGGTGACTCCGGTGGAGAAGGTCGGCATCCGGGTCGACGACGCGCCCTTCGTAGCGGTTTCCCTGCAGGTCGAGGGCCGCGGCGAGGCCCAGGTGCTGCGCTTCGTCACCCAGGTCGGGGACGAGGTCGAGGCCGGTGCCGAGCACCCGCTGCGGGTCGCGCTCGATCCCCACAGTCAGGAGCCTACGCCCTACCTGCACGTGCGCGCCAACCTGGAGGCGCTGATTCACCGCAACGTCTTCTACCAGTTGGTCGAACTGGCCGAGCCGCGACAGATCGACGGGCGCAGCTGGCTGGGCGTGTGGAGCCGCGGCACCTTCTTCCCCCTCGGGCCGCAGGACTGAACTTGGGCGGGGCGTCGGTGCGGCCCCGCTCCCGCCCGGCGACCCGCACCGGCCTGCCGGGCCGCTTGCTTTCGGCCTCCGCCGCGCTGCCCGGCGCCTGGGCGAGGTAGGCGATCCGCCGTTCCTCGCCCCAGCTTCTCGACGATCCCTTCCCGTTCGGCCTCCGGGCCGGGGGCCAAATAGCCTCGGCCGGGCGCCCTCATCTCCGGCCCGGGTTTTTCCCGAAAAAGCCTTCGATATAAAAATCCTTTAAAAAACAGTCATGTGCACATAGTGCCCAGCAAGGCAGATAGGTTTTGTGGCTGTCAGTTGCCCGCTCCTAGAATGGCCAGGCCAGAAATGAACAAAAAACAGCCAGGAGACGAACCTGCCCGATGAGGCAATGGATTACGGCCGCCCGTGACGGTGCGCCACCGCTAATCCGCTGCGAATGCCGACACGCCTTGGTCGGCGGGAAGGTTCGCCTCCAGGGCTTCAGGAGGCTTGATGACCCTAAAACTGAAATGCCTGTCGCATACGCCCTTGCGTGGCCTGAACGACCCGGGGGCCGAGGTCGTCGCGGAGGTCGACGCGGTGCTCGCCAGATCGCGCGCCGAGGTCGAGGCCTTCGACCCCGAGCTGATCGTGATCTTTGCGCCGGATCACTACAACGGCCTGTTCTACGACCTGATGCCGCCGTTCGTGATCGCCACCGCCGCCGAGTCGGTCGCCGATTACCGGACCCTGCCCGGCCCCCTGTCGATCCCCCGGGATCTGGCGCTCGACATGGCGCGCTTCATCCTCGACAGCGACGTCGACATCGCCCTGTCGCACCGCCTGCAGGTCGATCACGGCTGCACCCAGACCCTCGAGGAGATGACCGGCAGCCTGACCAGCTACCCGGTGATCCCGATCATCATCAACTCGGTGGCACCGCCCTTCGCGCCCTACCGCCGCATCCGCAAGCTGGGCGAGGCGGTGGGCCGTTTCGTCGCCACGCTGAACAAGCGCGTGCTGATCCTCGGCACCGGCGGCCTCTCCCACGAACCGCCGGTGCCGCTGCTCTCCGGCGCCCCGGAGGAAATCGCCGAGTTCCTGATCGCCGGGCGCAATCCGACCCCGGAAGCGCGTGCCGCTCGGCAGGCGCGGACCATTGCCGCCGGCCAGGTCTACGGCAGCGCGGACTGCCCGTTGACGCCGCTCAACGTCGACTGGGACCTGGCCTTCATCGACCTGCTGGTGCAGGGCCGCCTCGACGAGATCGACGACTTCCGGATCGAGGAGATCTCCAGGGCCGCCGGTCGCTCGACCCACGAGATCCGCACCTGGGTCGCCGCCTTCGCGGCGCTGGCCGCCGGCGGCGCCTACCGTGCCCGGCAGGACTACTACCGGGCGATCAATCAATGGATCGCCGGCTATGGCGTGGTGAGCGCCGAGCAACGCTGATGCCCTCGGGCAGCGGCCCCCCACAACAAGAATGCGTCACCCGCGGAGAGAGACAGATGAGCCACATCGAAACGCAGATTCCCAGCGAAGCCGAACTGGTCGCCCGTGCCCAGGCGATGATCCCCACGCTGCGCGAGCGGGCCGAGGCCTGCGAGAAAGCGCGCATGGTGCCCAGGGAGACCATCGCCGACTTCCAGGAGGCCGGTTTCTTCAAGATCCTGCAGCCCAGGCGCTGGGGCGGCTACGAAATGAGCCCCAACGTGCTGAACAAGGTGCTGATGGAGCTGGCGCGCGGCTGCCCGTCCAGCGCCTGGAACGTGATGGTGCTCGGCGTGCATCCGTTCGAGGTCGGCCTGCTCGACCCGCGTTGCGGCGACGAGCTGTGGGGCAAGGACAACAGCCAGCTGGTGTCCTCCTCCTACGCGCCGTTCGGTACCGTCAAGGCGGTGGAGGGCGGCTATGCGCTCAACGGCGAATGGCTGACCTCCAGCGGTTGCGACCATGCCGCCGGCGGCGCCTTCGTCGGCGGCCGCGTGGCCAACGGCCAAGGCGAGCTGGAGTTCCGCTCGTTCTGGATCCAGCGCGGCGACTTCGAGATCGTCGACGACTGGCATGTGGTCGGCCTGGCCGGCACCGGCAGCAAGAAGCTGATCCTCAAGGACGTGTTCGTGCCCGACTACCGCAGCCACGTCATCGCCGCCTACGGCGAAGAGTCCCACGGGCAGGTCGAGAACCTCTACAAGATGCCGTTCTTCTACGTGTTCTACGCTGCCGTGTCCTCGGTGATCATCGGCATGGCGCGCGGCATGGCCGACCTCTACATCGAGCACATGAAGCCGCGGCAGAACCTCAACCAGGCCGTCGGTGCCGCCGTTCAGGACCCGTTCATCAAGGGCCGTCTGGGCGAGGCCTACGCGAAGATCCTCGCCGCGACCAGCCGCGTGCTGCAGAACACCGAGGAAGCTTGGGGCTATGCCTCGCGCGGCGAGCTGGTGCCGCTGGAGGTGCGCGTGCGCACCTTCGCCTCCAACCAGTTCACCGGCGGCGACTGCTTCGAGGCGGCGCACCTGATCTTCAAGAAGACCTCGACCCGCGGCGTTTGGCTGAGCAGCCCGATGCAGCGCCAGATGCGCGACATCCTGGTCGGCGCCAACCACATCACCCAGAACCAGGACAACATCGGCGATCTGCTGGGGGGGCAGTTGCTCGGCAATCCGCTGCCGGCCGGCAACCCGTTCGGCGTCAGGAACTGAGCCGGGCCTTTCCCATCAGCCTACACATGAGAGTGAACAGCCATGACCAAGGATATCAACCAGCTCCTGGAGTGGACCCCGAACGCCGAACTCGCGGCGCTGCCGATGGTGACCTCCGATGCCCACCGCTATGGCATGCGCAACTTTGCCGTCGGCGTCTCCATCGTTACCGCCCATGACGGCGAAACCCGTGTCGGTCTGACCGCCACCGCGGTCTGCTCGGTGACGGCCGACCCGCCGCGCCTGGTGGTTTTCGTCAACAAGAGGGTCGCCGCCAGCGAGGCGATCCTCAAGAGCGGCGCCCTGTGCGTCAACGTCCTCTCCGGCGAGCAGGAGCAACTGGCCAAGGTCTTCGCCGGCATGCTCGAGGGCATCCATGGCGAGGCCCGCTTCGAACATGGCCAGTGGCACACGCTGACCACCGGCGTCCCGGTGCTGGAGGGAGCCCTGACCAACTTCGACTGCCGGGTGGTCAAGGTCTTCGACGAGAGCACCCACCACGCTTTCCTCTGCGAGGTGCTGGCCACCGGCGAGCATGGCGGCGAGCCGCTCATCTACATGAACGGCGCGTTCCGGCGTCTCGCCCCCCTGAGCGGGGAGTGACGCTGCCGGCCCTTCCGGCTCGTGCCCCCCTTGGCGTTTCCATGGCCAAGGGGGGCCTTCGGCTTTTTTCGACCGACCGAAACTGCTTTGCGCACACAGGTATCACGACATGATGGCAACTACCCCCGCACTGACCGAAGCCTCCACCAGCCAGTTCGTCCGTATCCAGGAAGGCGACCTCGACCTGCAACTGCACTACAACGACTGCGGCGCGGGCGCCGAGACCGTGGTGATGCTGCACGGCTCCGGCCCCGGCGCCAGCGGCTGGGCCAACTTCAACCGCAACCTCGAGCCGCTGGTCGCCGCCGGCTACCGGGTGATCCTCATGGACTGCCCGGGCTGGAGCAAGAGCGACCCGATCGTCTGCAGCGGCTCGCGCTCCGACCTCAATGCCCGCGCCCTGAAGGGCCTGCTCGACGCCATCGACATCGACCGCGCGCACCTCGTCGGCAACTCGATGGGCGGGCACAGCGCGGTGGCCTTCGCTCTGGCCAATCCGCAGCGCGTCGGCAAGCTGGTGCTGATGGGCGGCGGCACCGGCGGCGCCAGCCCCTTCGCGCCGATGCCGACCGAAGGCATCAAGCTGCTCCAAGGGCTGTACCGCGAGCCGACCATCGACAACCTGAAGAAGATGATGAGCGTCTTCGTCTACGACACCAGCGAGCTGACCGAGGAGCTGTTCCAGACCCGTCTCGACAACATGCTGAGCCGTCGCGACCACTTGGAGAACTTCGTCGCGAGCCTGGCGGCCAACCCCAAGCAGTTCCCCGACTTCGGCCCGCGCCTTAGCGAGATCAAGGCGCGGACCCTGATCGTCTGGGGCAGCAACGACCGCTTCGTGCCGATGGACACCGGCCTGCGCCTGCTCGCCGGCCTGCCCAACGCCGAACTGCACGTGTTCAACCGCTGCGGCCACTGGGCGCAGTGGGAGCACGCCGACACGTTCAACCGCATGGTGCTGGACTTCCTCGGCCACTGAGCGGGTGGTTCGGCCCTCCGTAGGAGCCAGCTTGCTGGCGATAGCTTCGAGCTCTGCTCGCCAGCAAGCTGGCTCCTACGGGCGGTTTGTGCCGGCCGGGCTCAATTGCCGGCCAGCGCCGGCCCGGCCTCTTCGCGTTCCCGGATGCCCTGCTCGACGGTGGCCGCGAAGCGCTGCAAGGCCGGCAGGTAGCGCTTCGCCGCCTGCTCGATGGTCATCGCCTTGGCCACGTAGACCAGGTTGATACAGCCGTAGACCCGCTGTTCCCCACAGATCGGCACGGCGATGGCGGCAATCCTTTCCTCGCTGTTCCAGCTGCCGTAGTTCTCGCCGTAGCCGCGATGGCGCGTGCGCCGCAGCAGATTGTCCAGGCCGGACCGGTCGCGCGCCAGGCGCCCCTGCTCGTCGTCGCGGCTGGCCAGCAGCTCGACGATGCGCTCGCGTTCGGCGTCCGGACAGAAGGCCAGATAGGCGAGGCCGGTGGCAGTGAGCAGCATCGGCAGGCGGCGGCCGACCATCGAGCGATGGAACGACAGCCGGCTGAAGCGGTGGGTGGTCTCGCGCACCACCATGGCGTCCACGTCCAGGGTGCACAGGTCGGTCGGCCAGACCACCTCCTGCAGCAACTCGGCCAGGAGCGGCGCGGCCAGCGCGGAAATCCACTGCTCGTCGCGAAAGCCTTCGCTCAGTTCGCGCACCTTCATGGTCAGGCGGAAGCTGTCGTCCGACTCGCTGCGCCGCACGTAGCCCTCGTCCTGCAGGGTCTCCAGCAGGCGCCGCACCGTGGTGCGGTGCAGGCCGGTCAGCTCGGCCAGCTTCGCCGGACTGGCGCCGCCGTCCACCCGGTTGAGGGCGTTGAGGATCTGCAGGCCGCGGGTCAGGCCGCGCACGGTCTTGTATTCGGTATCGTGCTCGCTGCTCATATCTGCTGAAAACCCTTTGAAAAACAAATAAGTGCACTTAGTGCACGGTGGTCCGGTTTTTCATTGTAGGGGTTTTGGCGGCGTTCCTATACTCGCCCCCGATGGCGGAAAGCCCCCTGCGGGAAACAACAATGAGCCCAAGCGTATACCCGCCAGCCTACGAAACGGCGTCGCCGGCTTCGGCTCGATCAGCCCGCACCCTGCGAGGTACTCCATGAGCGTGACCCAACAGACCCTGGAACAACTGGCCGCCGCCCTGCGCGGGGCCGAGGCGAGCGGGGTGGCCGTCGAGCCGCTGCGCGGACTGATCGGCGAGGACAACGGCGTGGCCGCCTACGCCATCCAGCGCCTCAACGTCGCCCACGGCATGGCCGCCGGCCGCCGCGTGGTCGGCCGCAAGATCGGCCTGACCAATCCCAAGGTGCAGGCACAGCTCGGCGTCGGCCAGCCGGACTTCGGCACCCTGTTCGCCGACATGGGCTATGGCGACAACGAGGTCGTCCCGTTCGGCCGCGTGCTGCAGCCGAAGATCGAGGCGGAGATCGCCCTGATCCTGGAAAAGGACCTGCCGCGCGCCGACACCACCTTCGCCGAACTGATCGAGGCCACCGGCTGGGTGCTGCCGGCGCTGGAAATCGTCGGTAGCCGCGTGCAGGACTGGAACATCCGCTTCGTCGACACCGTGGCCGACAACGCCTCCAGCGGCTGCTTCGTGCTCGGCGGCCCGGCGCGCCGGCTGGCCGACGTCGACCTGCGCCAGGCGGCGATGCGCATGACCCGCAACGGCGAGGACGTCTCCAGCGGCAGCGGCGCCGAATGCCTCGGCCATCCGCTGAACGCCGCGGTGTGGCTGGCGCGCACCATGGCCCGCCTGGGCGAGCCGCTCAAGGCCGGCGACCTGATCCTCACCGGCGCCCTCGGGCCGATGGTCGGCGTGGCCGCCGGCGACCGCTTCGAGGCGGTGATCGACGGCCTCGGCCAGGTCGCCGTCAACTTCTCGGCCGAATGATCGGCGCGCTGCATGCACAAGAGACCAACAGCATGAAGAAACTCAAAGTCGCCATCGTCGGCTCCGGCAACATCGGCACCGACTTGATGATCAAGATTCTCCGTCATGGCCGGCACCTGGAAATGGGCGCGATGGTCGGCATCGACCCGGCCTCCGACGGCCTGGCCCGCGCCGCACGCCTCGGCGTGGCCACCACCTTTGAGGGCGTCGAGGGCCTGACCCGCCTGCCGGTGTTCGCCGACATCGACTTCGTCTTCGACGCCACCAGCGCGGGTGCCCACGTGAAGAACGACGTGTTCCTGCGTGGTTTGAAACCCGGCCTGCGCATGATCGACCTGACCCCGGCGGCCATCGGCCCGTACTGCGTGCCGGTGGTGAATCTCGAGCAGAACCTCCACGAGACCAACGTCAACATGGTCACCTGCGGCGGCCAGGCGACCATCCCGATGGTTGCCGCGGTGTCCCGCGTGGCCAGGGTCCACTACGCCGAGATCGTCGCCTCGATCAGCAGCAAGTCGGCAGGTCCCGGCACCCGCGCCAACATCGACGAGTTCACCGAGACCACTTCCAAGGCCATCGAGGTGATCGGCGGGGCGCAGAAGGGCAAGGCGATCATCGTCCTCAACCCGGCCGAGCCGCCGCTGATCATGCGCGACACCGTCTATGTGCTGTCGGATCTCGCCGACCAGGCGCAGGTCGAGGCTTCCATCGCAGAAATGGCCCAGGCGGTGCAGTCCTACGTGCCGGGCTATCGCCTGAAACAGCGGGTGCAGTTCGACGTGATCCCCGACGCCGCGCCGCTGAACATCCCCGGCCTGGGGCACCTGTCCGGGCTGAAGACCTCGGTGTTCCTCGAGGTCGAGGGCGCCGCCCACTACCTGCCGGCCTACGCCGGCAACCTCGACATCATGACCTCCGCCGCGCTGGCCACCGCCGAGCGCATGGCGCAATCCATGTTGTCCCAGCCGATGCTGAACGCGTAAGGAGCGCCGCCATGACCTTCAACCCCGGCAAGAAGCTGTACATCTCCGACGTGACCCTGCGCGACGGCAGCCACGCCGTGCGTCACCAGTACTCGATCAAGAACGTCCAGGACATCGCCCGCGCGCTGGACCAGGCGAAAGTCGACTCCATCGAGGTCGCCCACGGCGACGGCCTGCAGGGTTCGAGCTTCAACTACGGCTTCGGCGCCCACACCGATCTGGAGTGGATCGAGGCGGTGGCCGAGGTGGTCGGCCACGCGAAGATCGCCACCCTGCTGCTGCCCGGCATCGGCACCGTGCACGACCTGGACAACGCCTATAAGGCTGGCGCCCGGGTGGTCCGCGTCGCCACCCACTGCACCGAGGCGGACGTGTCCAGGCAGCACATCGAGCACGCCCGAAAGCTCGGCATGGACACCGTGGGCTTCCTGATGATGAGCCACATGACCAGCCCGCAGAACCTCGCCGTCGAGGCGAAGAAGATGGAGCGCTACGGCGCCACCTGCATCTACGTGGTCGACTCCGGCGGGGCGATGGGCATGCAGGACATACGCGAGCGCTTCCGCGCGGTCAAGGAGGTGCTCGACCCGGCCACCCAGACCGGCATCCATGCCCACCACAACCTGAGCCTCGGCGTGGCCAACTCCATCGTCGCGGTGGAGGAAGGCTGCGACCGCATCGACGCCAGCCTCGCCGGCATGGGCGCCGGGGCCGGCAACGCGCCGCTGGAGGTGTTCATCGCCGCGGCCGAGCGCCTCGGCTGGAACCACGGCACCGACCTCTACACCCTGATGGACGCCGCCGACGAGATCGTCCGTCCGCTGCAGGACCGTCCGGTGCGGGTCGACCGCGAGACCCTGGCCCTCGGCTACGCCGGCGTCTACTCGAGCTTCCTGCGCCATGCCGAGGTGGCGGCGAGCAAATACGGCCTGAGCACCGTGGACATCCTGGTCGAGCTGGGCAGGCGGCGGATGGTCGGCGGCCAGGAAGACATGATCGTCGACGTGGCGCTGGACCTGCTCAAGCGCTGAACCCACGACGCCCCCGAGCTGCACCGGCGGTCCCAGGGCCGCCGGTCGCCTCCCTGCATCCCCAGAAACGATAGGTACAACAACAATGACGACCTACACCTCGCAACATCTGGCGTCCGCCGACGTGGAACAGGACAGCCGACGGACCTGGCTGACCATCGCCCTGTGCTTTGCCGTCGCCGTGCTGGAGGGCATCGATTTCCAGGCGCCGGGCATCGCTGCGCCGGGCATGGCGGCGGCCTTCGGCCTCGACAAGCTGCACATGGGCTGGGTGTTCAGCGCCGGGATTCTCGGTCTGCTGCCCGGCGCCCTGGCCGGTGGCTGGCTGTCCGACCGCATCGGCCGCCGTCGCGTGCTGATCGGCTCGGTGGCGCTGTTCGGCATCTTCTCGATTGCCACCGCCCATGCCTGGGATCTCAACAGCCTGCTGGCGGCGCGCCTGCTGACCGGAGTAGGTCTCGGCGCGGCGCTGCCCAACCTGATCGCCCTGTGCTCGGAAGCCGCCGGCGAGCGCCTGCGCGGCACCGCGGTGAGCCTGATGTACTGCGGCGTGCCGCTGGGCGCGGCGCTGGCGGCGACCATCGGCATCGTCGGCTTCAGCGCCGACTGGACGCTGGTGTACTACGTCGGCGGTGTGTTGCCGCTGGTAGTGGTGCCGTTGCTGGGGCTCTGGCTGCCCGAGTCGGCGGCCTTCCGCGCGCGGCAGGAATCGGCCGTCAAGGCGACACGCGTCCCGGTCGTGCAGGGCCTCTTCCGCCAAGGGGCCGCGTTGCCGACGCTGCTGCTCTGGGCCGCCTATTTCTTCACCCTGATGGTGGTCTACATGCTGATCAGCTGGCTGCCGAGCCTGTTGGTCGGCCAGGGGTTCACCGGCAGACAGGCCAGCTGGGTGATGTTTTCCCTGCAGATCGGCGCGGCGGTCGGCACCCTGATGCTCGGCGTGCTGATGGAGCGCCTGCGCCCGCTGGCGATGGCCGGGCTGATCTATCTCGGTCTGCTCGCCGCGCTGGCGGGCCTCGGTATGGCCCGCGAGTTCCCGAGCATGTTGGTGGCGGGCTTTGCCGCCGGCATGTTCGCCACCGGCGGGCAGGGCGTGCTCTATGCCCTGGCGCCGCTGTTCTACCGCACCGAAGTGCGTGCCACCGGGGTCGGCGCCGCCGTGGCGGTCGGCCGCCTGGGTTCGATGAGCGGGCCGCTGGTGGCCGGGCAGATGCTGGCGCTGGGTACCGGTACCGCCGGGGTGATGCTGGCTTCCGCGCCCGGCATCGTGCTGGCGGCGGTGGCGGTCTTCTATCTGCTCGGCCGGCGCCGCGACCAAGGCGCGCTCGCCTGAACCGATCCAGCGGTCCCGGCGGGGGGCCGCGGATTCACTCCTTTACTGCCGCCGCTCCGGGCCGGGGCGGCGGCAGACCATAAGAACAAGAAGGTAATCGACATGCTCAACGCACGACGGGGCGCGGCAGGCGCGACCGTGCTGCTGCTCGCCCAAGGAGTTCAGGCGCAGGCGGCCGGCTTCATCGAGGACAGCCAGGGCAGCCTGACCCTGCGCAACTTCTACTTCGACCGCGACTACAAGGGCGAAAGCAACGTGTCCGCGCGCCGCGAATGGGCGCAGGGCTTCATCCTCAACCTCAAGTCGGGCTTCACCGAAGGGCCGGTCGGCTTCGGCCTCGACCTGCAGGGCATGCTCGGCGTCCAGCTCGACTCCTCGCGCGATAGGGCCGGCACCGGCCTGCTGCCGGTCGACCGCAGCAGCGGCAAGGCCGAGAGCGAGTATTCCGAGCTGGGGATCACCGGCAAGGTCCGCTACTCGAAGAGCGAACTCAACGTCGGCACCGTGATGCCGCGCCTGCCGATCCTGATCAGCAGCCCGGCCCGGCTGCTCTGGCAGACCTTCCGCGGCAGCCACCTGCGTTCCCAGGACATCCCGGGCCTGAGTTTCCAGGGCGGCTACCTGACCCGGATGAACCAGCGCGACTCCACCGACTACCAGAAGATCACCATCGCCGCGCCCAACGGGCGCTTCGACGGCACCGCCGAGTCCGACCAGTTCATCTTCTTCGGCGGCGACTACACCGGCATCTCCGGTCTGACCCTGAGCTACTACCACGCCCGGCTGGACGAGATCTACCAGCAGAACTACCTGGGCGCGATCCACCAGTTCAAGCTCGGCCCCGGCGAGTTCAAGACCGACTTCCGCTACTTCCTCAGCGACGAGGAGGGCGAGGGCAAGGCCGGCTCGGTGGACAACCAGTACGTCGGGCTGAACTTCGGCTACAAGCTGGGCGGGCACCGGCTGACGGTGGGCGGCTCGCTGTCCAGCGGCGACTCGGCGATGCCCTACATCGCCGGCTCGGAACCGCACCTGATCTCCGAGTACGCGCTCAGC
>NZ_FOFJ01000180.1 GCF_900110885.1 Azotobacter beijerinckii
ACTGTAAAAGACCGGCTCGGCCGTTAACAGACGGGGTTCATGGATCACTTACTTTCCAGCGGCGTTTATAGTACTTTGGCCGGTTTCGTCGAGCCGGGCGAGACCGTCGAGCAGTGTGTCATACGCGAGGTACGGGAAGAGGTGGGGCTCGAGATTCGGAACTCTAGGTACATCGCCAGCCAATCCTGGCCTTTCCCTCATTCGTTGATGCTGGGGTTTCATGCCGAATATGCCGGAGGCGAGATCGTTCCCCAGCCCGAGGAGATTGAGGACGCACGTTGGTTCGCTCTGACTGACTTGCCAGCGTTGCCCTCTACCTACTCGATTGCCCGTTATCTGATCGAACTCTATCGAGCACAGCGCCTCGGGCTCGGAGAGCCGTCTCGGCCAGGTTGAGTCAGGCGTTTGGGGTAGCCCTGACGGCCGCTCGGCCGGCCCATCCGGCAGCAAAACAGGGACAGGTGGGGCCGCCTCGCCCGAGCCTGCGAGTATTGGATCTACAGATCTTGGGCACCGATTTAGGTTTAGGCGAAAATCATGGCTATGTCTGAGTTAGCTGTTGCATAGCAGGCCTTCATAGCTATTTTTTCAGGAAAATCAATAGATTGAGCGTAACCGTCCGGCCAAGTTATCTGGCTTGAACCCGCCATGTTAAGAGAGGGTGTCCACCTATTTATCGTGGACACCCTCTCTAGAGCGTTTCCGTCCAGACTAGCGGTTGTAGCCAGGCCGGAATTGGGCAGCCAAGCTGAACAGAACGCAGGGGTTCGGCAACCGCTGGAGGTGGCTCATGGGATGGCGTCGAGGGCAGGATCTGCGCGATCGGGTACTGGCGGCCGACGGCCCGGTTCGCGAGGTGGCCAGGCGCTTTGCGGTGAGCGAGTCCTATGTTGTCAACGCCGACTGAAAACTGACCCACTTTGGCCCTCATTTGCCGAAGTAATAATGACCCACCTGGATCACTCGGGTTTACGGTTCTGGCGGATCACGCCCGCCTTGCGTTTATCCTTGAGTCGGTAGCTTTCTCCGGTCAGGGTGAGGATGTGGGCGTGGTGCAGGAGCCGATCC
>NZ_FOFJ01000102.1 GCF_900110885.1 Azotobacter beijerinckii
TGCAATGGCGTCAGGAAGGTGTCAGCGCAACCAGTTGCGCCGTCATCATGGGGCACAACCCCGACAAGACGCCTCTCGAGCTCTGGAAGGAGCTGGTCGGACTGACGACCCCGCCCGACCTGTCGGTTGTTCCGCAGGTGAGGCGTGGCCAGAAGTTCGAGCCGCTGGCCCTGCAGATGTTCGAGGAGAAATACGGCCAGCTGGGCTTGCCGATCTGCGCCGAGTCGCAGGAGCACCCGTTCATTCGGGCCTCCTTCGATGGCCTGCTGGGTGAGGGTGCCCCCGTCGAGATCAAGAATCTCGCGGAGGACAATCATCTGCAGGTGCTGGCGCTGCGGGACAAGAGTCCGGCCCTCCAGCTCTATCGCTGGCAGGTCATGCACCAGCTGATCGTCTGCGGCGCGCGGCGCGGGTACCTGTGGTTCTGGTCGCCCAAGCACGAGCCGTGCTGCCTGGTGGTCGAGCGGGATGACCTGCTCATCCAGCGCATCGTCGAGGCAGAAAAAATCTTCTGGAACACGGTGGAAACCGGGACGCCCCCGGCAGCCGATCCCCTGCGGGATGTGCTGCCGATGGAGCAGACCGACGAAGCCGCCTGGAAGGCATTGGCGGAAAAGCGTCGCGAGCAGGAGGCCAGAGTGGTCGCCCTCAAGGCGCAGCTGAACGCGCTGCAGAAGGAGGCCGGCGAGCTGGACACCCAGCTCAAGCTCCTCGTGAGAGCGGCCGGGTTCCGCCGGGCCGACGCCTACGGAGTGAAGATCACCGTCTACGACACGGCAGGAACGATCGACTGGAAGGCGATTGCCGAGGAGATGGCCCAAGGGAAGGAAATTCCGGCGGACCTGATCCAGAAACACCAGGGCGACAGTGGCTGCCGGACGCGCATGACGGTAGATCCCCACTTCGACCCGAACCAGCCGGCACCGGTGCTTCGCATCCGCAAGCCGGCACAACCCGAACCGGAGGAGCAGCCGCCCTTTGCGGCCGGTTTCTGGTTCTGATGCAAACCCTCTTCAACCCGGCCTCGTGCCGGGTTTTTTTGCCCGCTGTTGGTCCCGTAGGATTAAAGGTTTATCCCATTGAATGGGAGCGGCCCACTGAGTCTTCCTGCATGAGGGACATGCCCCAAAGGCGTGGGTACATTGTAAAATAGCCTAAGGCGTATTACATTGTTGTCACGCCCGGCGAGTGGGCGGTAACCAACAATAACCACCCTTAACTCAGTAGGAAAACTGCAATTTCCGAGGTCCGGCCTACATACAGGTGACCTTCCAACATCAGAGGCTCTTTGACCATGATCACCCAAATCCGAAAGGTGGGTAACAGCGCTGGCGTTTTGATCCCTTCCGCCCTGCTCAAGGAGGTGAAGCTCACCGTTGGCGCAGAGATCGATCTGACCGTTGAAAACGGCGTTTTAAACATCAAACCCGTGAAGGCAAAACGGCAAGGCTCACGCGAAGTTTCTTTGAACTGGCTGCTCGCCGACTTTCAGGATGTCGAGGGCGAACTCATCCCGGGCGCCGTGGGCGCGGAGGTAATGGAAGACGATGAGCACGATCACCGAGCCTGTTCGTAAACGGCTCAAGCCGGGCGATCTGATCAGGATCGCCCTCGACCCTACCGTGGGTTCGGAAACCCAGAAAACGCGTCCGTGCATCGTGATGACGGAGCAAGCCCTGAATGCGGTAAGCCGGACCATTATCGTGGTGCCCTTGTCCACGGGGGGCGGGCCGATCATGCGGCTGTTTCCCGTCCTCGACCCGACACAGAACGATTGTGGAATGCAGGGATCTGCGGTGCTCACCCAGATGCGGGCGCTCGATCCGGTTGCCCGGCAAGGCCAGTTGCTCGGCAGGATCACCGACCCGGCGTTCCTTGAGGCGGTCAGAGTGAATCTGGCCGCCGCGCTCGGCATCACCACAGATCTTCTCGACCCACGCTAGGCTTTGTTGACGTATCAGTGTATCCATAGCAGAGCCGCTGCAAAGGCCAGCATTCCCATGAAATGGCTGGCCTTCTTCTCAAACATGTGGCGATCCGCTAACGTAAAATCCAAGTCAAGAGTGCCATACAAGCCCACCTATGACTAAAGTTCCCAAGCTTTCCCAAGCATCGCTTTGGACATGTGGCACGTTGCTCACTGGCCTGCTCTGCAGCACCCTTGCTTCTTGGCAACTCTCACGCACCAATGAGGCGCAAATCCGGGAAACCGTCGCCAAGGCCGCCAATCGGATAGCGGACGACATCGTCGAGCGTATACGTCTTTATCAGTATGGGCTGCGCGGCGTCCGTGGCGCGATCGTCACTGCCGGCGAAGAAACGATCACTCGCGAGCAGTTCCGCCGCTACAGCCAAAGCCGCGATATCGATGCCGAGTTTCCCGGTGCGCGCGGCTTCGGCTTCATTCGCCGCGTATCGGAGGCCGACGAAGCCCATTTTCAGGAGCAGGCACGGGTCGACAACAAATCCGATTTCGCCATCTACCAGTTCAATCCCCATGCCGGCGACCGCTATGTGGTCCAGTACCTCGAGCCGGTCGAACGCAACGGCCCAGCCATAGGCCTGGACATCGCTTCGGAACGCAATCGAAGCGAAGCGGCCGAGGCGGCCATGCGCTCGGGGAAGGTACGTCTGACCGGCCCCATTACCCTGGTTCAGGCCAACGGCAATCCGCAGCAGTCGTTCCTGATCTTGATGCCGATCTACCGTACAGTACGGACGCCGGCCAGCGTAGCTGACCGGGAGGCCGAACTGTTCGGCTGGAGTTTCGCGCCACTGGTGATAGAGGAGGTTTTATTCAGCCTGAGGTTGGACAAGGCGCAGGCTCGCCTGCATCTGTACGACGTGACCAACGCCGGAGAGGCCGAACAGTTCTACGACTCCGGCGACAGCGCTTTTCCCAAAACCTTCAGTGAGAGCCTGCAGCGCGAGGTGTTCGGCCGGCACTGGCAGATCGACTTCGGTGTCGGTCCGCTGTTCGTACAACAAATGCACCTGCCGTCGCCCGAGCTGGTGCTGCTGCTCGGTGGGCTGGTCAGCTTGCTGGCGGCAACCCTGGCCCGCGTGCTGGGCATCAGCCAGCAACGCCGCCGGCAGATCGCTTCCGAGCAGGCACGGCTAGCGGCCATCGTCGAGGGTTCGGCCGACGCCATCATCGGCACGGACCTCGTGGGAGTGGTCACCTGCTGGAACAGTGCCGCCGAACGACTGTTCGGCTACACGACCGACGAAGCCCTGGGGCATCTCCTGCGCGATCTGGTGGTTCCGCGGGAATTGCTGGCCGAGGAGGCCGATATCCTGGCGCGCATCGGTCGCGGTGAACAGATACTGCCCTTCGAAACCCGGCGCCGTTGCCGCGACGGCCACTCGATCGAGGTTTCCGTCACCGTTTCACCGATCCGCTCGAGCACTGGGCAGGTAGTGGGCGCCTCGGCAACCGTACGGGATATCTCTGCCCAGAAGGCCGCCGAGTCCCGCATCCTCGAACTCAATTCCAGCCTGGAAGCGCAGGTGGTAGAGCGCACGGTCGAACTGCGCCAGATCAACCTGCTATTGGGCTCCGTGCTGCAATCCGCCTCCGAGGTATCGATCATCGCCACCGACCTGGATGGCACGATCCGCGTATTCAACCGTGGGGCCGAACGTCTGCTGGGCTATCGCGCCGACGAGATGGTGGGCCAGTGCACGCCCATGCTGATCCACGACTGCAGCGAGGTGGCGGCTCGCGGCGCCGAGCTAGGTGCAGAAATCGACAAGCCCGTCGAGGGTTTTCGGGTCTTCGTGTGTAAACCCGAGGTTGAGGGTTCGGAAACCCGCGAATGGACCTATGTGCGCAAGGATGGAACGCGCTTTCCGGTCAGCTTGGTGGTCACGACCATGTGCGACGAGAACGGCCAGAACCTCGGCTACCTCGGCATTGCCGTGGACATCACCGAACGTAAGGCTGCCGAACGAGAGCTGGCCGCCAGCCTGGCGACCACACAGGGGATTCTCGACACCGCCATCAACCCGATCATCACCATCGACGCACGAGGTACAGTGCGCTCCTTCAATCCTGCCGGAGAACGGGTGTTCGGCTACCGCCGGGAAGAAGTGGTCGGGCACAACGTCAAGATGCTCATGCCCGAGCCCTATCGCAACGCACACGACGGCTACCTCGAGCGCTACCTGCGCGAAGGCACTCAGCAGGTGATAGGCATCGGCTGCGAAGCCATCGGGATGCGCCAGGATGGCTCGGTATTTCCGATACAACTCTATGTCGGCGCCATGAAGGTCGCCGGCGAGCCGATGCTCGTCGGCATAATCGTCGATATCAGCGAGCAACAGCGACAACAACGCGAGCTGACGGCGACGCGCGACCAGTTGCTGATGGCCTCCGAGGCGGCCGAGCTGGGTATCTGGACCTGGACCCTCGCCGACGACTCGCTGCAATGGAACGAGCGCATGTTCGAACTTTACGACCTATCGCCGACGCTGCGCGACAGCGGCCTGAACTACGGGCACTGGCGTTCGCGGCTACACCCCGAGGATCGCGAAGCCACCGAGGCCCTGCTGCAGGCTTCGGTCGAAGGGCGCGACCATTACGGCCCGACCTTCCGCGTCCTGCGCCCGGATGGCCAGATACGCTACATCCAGGCCGGTGGTCGAGCGCGATGTCTCCGGCAAGGCCCTACGCGTCATCGGCATCAACCGCGACATCACCGCCCAGCGCGAACAGGAAAGCCACCTGCGACAGGCCAAGGAGCAGGCGCTCGCCGCCAGTGCGGCCAAATCGTCGTTCTTGGCCAACATGAGCCACGAGATCCGCACCCCGCTGAATGCCGTGCTGGGCATGTTGCAACTGCTCCGGCAGACCGAGCTGAATCAGCGCCAGCATGAGTATGTGACCAAGACGCAATCGGCAGCCAAATCGCTGCTCGGCCTGCTCAACGATATCCTCGACTACTCCAAGATCGAGGCCGGCAAACTGCAACTCGACCCACACCTCTTCGAACTGGAAACCCTGATGCGCGATCTGGCCGTCGTGCTGTCCGGCGACCAGGGGCAGAAGGATATCGAGGTGATGTACGACCTCGACCCGTCGCTGCCGCTCCAACTGATCGGCGACAGCCTGCGTCTGCAGCAGGTGCTGATCAACCTGGCCGGCAATGCCCTCAAGTTCACCCTGCAGGGCCAGGTGGTGCTCAGCATTGCCACGCTGAATCGCTCCAGTGACACCGTTCGCCTGCACATTGCCGTCAGCGACACCGGCATCGGCATCAGCGCCGAGCAGCTCGAACGCATCTTCGAAGGTTTTACCCAGGCAGAGGCTTCGACCACCCGCCGCTTCGGCGGCTCCGGTCTGGGACTGGTCATCAGCCAACGCCTGGTCAGACTGATGGGCGGCGAACTGCAAGTACAAAGCGAGCCGGGCAAGGGCAGTCTCTTCTGGTTCGACCTCGACTTTGCCGTACCGCAGGATACGCCCTCGAAAACCGCCGCCCCGGCCACCACCCGGTCCGTCCATCTCCTGGTGGTCGACGACAATCCTCTGGTTGGCGAACTGCTGATGCGCACCGGGACCGCCCTGGGTTGGCGTGTCGAATATGCCAGCGGCGGCACCGAGGCGGTCGAGCGGGTGAGCGCAGCGCAGCAGCGCGGCACCCCCTACGACGTGGTGCTGATGGATTGGCGCATGCCCGATCTGGATGGGCTCAGCGCGGCGCAACTGATCCAGGAGCATGCAGGCGAAAACCGCCCGCCGGTGGTACTGATGATTACCGCCTACGGGCGCGAGGTGCTCGCCGACGTGCAGAAGGATGGACGGGCGCCCTTCGTCGACCTCCTCACCAAACCCGTCACTCCCCAGCAACTGGCCAATGCCGTACAGCGCGCCCTCGCCGGCAATGCGTCTCCCTTCCCCAGCCAGCCGCTACGGACGACACGTCCACAACGCCTGAGCGGCGTGCGTCTGTTGGTCGTGGAGGACAACGCCCTCAACCGCCAGGTGGCGGCCGAACTGCTCGGCAACGAAGGGGCCGACGTGGAGCTGGCGGAAGATGGACTGCAAGGGGTGAGCCGGGTATTGGCGGCCGCCCCACCCTACGACCTGGTCGTCATGGATATGCAGATGCCGGGGATCGACGGCCGGGAGGCGACCCGGCGCATCCGCTCGGACCGCCGCTTCGCCAGCCTGCCGATCTTGGCGATGACGGCGAACGTCTCGGCAGCCGATCGTGAAACCTGCCTGGCGGCCGGAATGAACGAGCATGTCGGCAAGCCGATCGACCTGGAAGAACTGGTCGCGGCGATTCTGGCCCTGACCGGGCGCAAGCCCCTGCCCTCCCCGCAACAGCCGGAGCGGAACGAGGCGACCGACATCGAGTCCGTCGACTCGCTCCTCAGCCGCTTTGGCGGCAATCTCGAACTGTTTCGCGATGTGTTCGCCAGTTTCCGGCCCGAAATGGGCAAGATGCTCGATGCGCTCGAGGCGTACCTTCGGGAACGGGACATCGAGGGAGTTGCCGCCGTGCTGCATACCATCAAGGGTTCTGCCGGCACCCTGGGAGCCAGTGCGCTGGCCGCTCATGCCAGCGAACTCGAAACCAGGCTGAAAGGAGCCGATACCCAGTCGGCGGTCGACTTGCTTAAACCGCCGGTCCTGGACGAACTGAGACAATTGCTGGCAAGAGCCGCCGACCGGATCGAGGCGGCAATCGACTCCATACGTCCCCAAAGCGGCGACGCTCCCGAATAAACATGTACTGTCACCGACAAGCTCAGGAGTTACGCGGCGGCGAACAGGTAAATAGGGTTGAGCGTCGAACACCGCCAGCACAAGGGGTTGAACAACCGGGTGGAGAATTCGCTCTTGCGCTGAATCCCGGTGGACTTGTGGACAATACACTGCCAATGGCCAGTGGCATCTTTGCCTCTGAGGCGGCCGCACTGCCGTTCCGGAAGCACACGCCGCTACAGCGCATTGGCCAGCCAGAGGAAGTCGCCGACGCGCTGGTCTGGCTGCTCTCCGACGAGGCGCGCTTCATCACCGGCCAACGCCCCTGCTGGTCGATGGCGTTTTCACGCTGGGTGGACTGCGCCCCTGGTTCAACAGCTTCGTCGCGGAACACATCGGATGACCGGGCCCGATACTCGCGCGGCGAGCATTTCATGATGCGCTTGAACGCACTGCCGGACTCGTAGCCCAGCTTCTGCGCGATGGAAGAAATCGTCACATGGTTGCTTCAGACCGGCTTCCTCGCGCCCGCCGATCAGAAAGAACGCATCGGCGCTGCCGTGTAAGCGGCCGGGCATTACACCTTGCTGGCAGGTTTCCAGTTGTGCGGCAGCAGCTCAGTGAGCTCGCTGGCCTTCTGCGTCGGCAGCCGGGTCGATGGCCGTGCCTTCATGCACCAACCGGCGCTGGGCGAGCATCCAGCCGTGCAGGGCATCGGCGATGGGCTTGGCTTTTTCCTGGCGTATTCGCTGTCGCTCGTCGGGCGGCAGGTTGCGCACCTCACGCTCGATGTCATACAGCTGACCGATGTAGCGCAGAGCCTGTTCGGCCAGCTGACTCTGGTTGGCGACCTGCAGGTCGTAGAACTTGCGCCGGGCATGGGCCAGGCAGCCGATCTCGGTCACCCCCAGCTCGAAGCAGGCCTTGTAGCCGGCGAAGTCGTCGCAGACCAGCTTGCCTTTCCAGTCGCCCAGGAAGGTGCGGGCATGCTCGCCGGCACGGCTGGGGCTGAAGTCGTAGAC
>NZ_FOFJ01000020.1 GCF_900110885.1 Azotobacter beijerinckii
GCCGCCAGCGATACGGGCAGGTGGTCCATCTGGCGCGCGGCGGCATGCAGCGAAGGGCGCAGCCCCAGGGAAACCAGCGACATCAGCTCGACGACGGTGGAAAACAGCAGCTCCCGGGGATACTGGCGCTGCCGGTTGGTCTCGAACACTTCGTCGACCCAGGCAGCCGGCATCGCCCGTTCCAACACCAGCCGTGCCATGACGCTGGCCGGTGCCTGCTTCTCGAATCGCGCCAGAATCTCGTCCCACACCGCCTTGCCCTCTTGATGGTTTTAGGGAAGGGAGTTTACGTAAAGACCTTGAAAGGGGTGCCATTGAGAGGGTCGCTCCCCCGTCGTTTCCGGAGATTCTCCCGCCAGCGCTTGTGCTAGTCTGTCGGGCCTTTTCACCGACTGGAACTCCGGCATGAGCGAACTCAACCTTTCCACCGACGAAGCCCGCGTCAGCTATGGCATCGGGCGCCAGTTGGGCGACCAGATCCGCGACAACCCGCCGCCGGGGGTCAGCCTCGAGGCGGTGCTGGCCGGCCTGGCCGACGCTTTCGTCGGTCAGCCCAGCCGCGTCGAGCCGACCGCCCTGTCGGCCAGCTTCAAGGCGATCCGCGACCGCATGCAGGCCGAGTCCCAGGCCAAGTCCGAGGCGGCTGCGGCCGCCGGCGTCGCCTTCCTTGCCGAGAACGCCAAGCGCGAGGGCATCACCGTGCTGGCCTCCGGCCTGCAGTACGAAGTACTGACGGCCGGCGAGGGCCGCAAGCCGAGCCGTGAAGACCATGTACGGACTCACTACCACGGGACCCTGATCGACGGCAGCGTGTTCGACAGCTCCTACCAGCGTGGCCAGCCGGCCGAGTTTCCGGTCGGTGGGGTGATTGCCGGCTGGACCGAGGCCCTGCAACTGATGAACAGCGGCAGCAAATGGCGTCTTTATGTACCGAGCGAACTGGCCTACGGCGATCAGGCCATCGGCAGCATTCCGCCGTACAGCGTGCTGGTGTTCGACGTCGAGCTGCTCGACGTACTGTAAGATGCGGGTTCTGCGGCATGCCGCAGGCGAAAACGAAGAAGCCGGGCCCATCGAGGCCCGGCTTCTTCGTTCTGGCCGGCGCTGGAGACGTCAGTGGGTGCGGGCCACGGCGAAGCGGCTCAGCTCGATCAGGGCGTCGCGGTATTCGCCGGGCGGCAGGGTATCCAGGCAGGTGACGGCGCGCTCGGCGTGCTCGCGGGCCAGGCGGGCGGTGTAGTCCAGGGCGCCGGCGGCCTCCACGGCGGCGACGATGGCCGCCAGATCCTCGATGCCGCCTTTCTGGATCGCCCGACGTACCAGGGCGGCCTGCTCCGGGGTGCCTTCGCGCATGGTATAGATCAGCGGCAGGGTCGGCTTGCCTTCGGCCAGGTCGTCGCCGACGTTCTTGCCCAGGGTCTCGGCATCGCCGCGATAGTCGAGCAGGTCGTCGACCAGCTGGAAGGCGATGCCGAGCGAGTCGCCGAAGCGGCGCAGCGCTTCGGCCTGTTCGGTGCTGGCGCCGGCCAGAACGGCGGCGCCGTGGCTCGCGGCCTCGAAGAGCATCGCGGTCTTGCCGCGGATGACTTCCATGTAGGTCTCTTCCGTGGTGCTGGCATCGCGTACCTTGGACAGTTGCAGCACCTCGCCCTCGGCGATCACCCGGGTGGCTTGGGACATGATGCGCATCACCGGCATCGACGCCAGCTCGACCAGCATCTCGAAGCAGCGGGCATAGAGGAAGTCGCCGACCAGCACGCTGGGCGCGTTGCCCCACAGTGCGTTGGAGGTGGAGCGGCCGCGGCGCAGGTCGGAGTCGTCGACCACGTCGTCGTGCAGCAGGGTGGAGGTGTGCAGGAACTCGATGGCGGCGGCGAGCAGGCGCATCCGGTCGTCGCACCGGCCGAGGGCGTTGCCGCAGAGCAGCACCAGCAGTGGACGCAGGCGCTTGCCGCCGGCGGAAATGATGTAGTCGCCGATCGTTTCCACCAAGGGAACCCGTGATGTGAGCTGTTTGCGGATGATGCCGTCAACAGCGCTGAAATCATCCGCGATCACGCGGTAAAAGGCCTGGGGTTGCATCAACGCATCGAGCTCCTGATCAGTTGCCGCGGCATGCTAGGTGGCGGGGTATGGGCTGTCAAGGCAAGGGGCGGCGGTGCTTGCGCGGCCCTTGTCGCTTACGTACAATCGCTGGCCCTAACTTCCCTGGGTATTTCCCTGTCTTACGCAATTGCGCAGGCGGTCATCCGGTCTGCGCAGCCATGCCGGCCAACGACTCCTTATATAAAGCGCCGGGTGAGCAGGATCAACGGAGACATACCATGTACGCAGTAATCGTGACCGGCGGCAAGCAATATAAGGTTGCCGAGGGCGAATTCCTCAAGATCGAAAAGCTCGAAGTCGGTACCGGCGATGCAGTGACCTTCGATCGCGTGTTGCTGGTCGGCAACGGTGACGACGTGAAGATCGGCGCACCGGTGGTCGAGGGCGCCAAGGTGACCGCCGAGGTCGTGAGCCAGGGCCGCCACGACAAGGTGACCATCATCAAGTTCCGCCGCCGCAAGCACCACATGAAACACCAGGGCCACCGTCAGTGGTTCACCGAGATCAAAATCACCGGCATCCAGGCCTGACGCGCTTGCGTCGCCTGCATCCTTGAATCTGGAGTATTGAACTCATGGCACACAAAAAAGCTGGCGGTTCTACCCGCAACGGTCGCGACTCAGAAAGTAAACGCCTTGGCGTGAAGATGTTCGGCGGTCAGGCCATCAAGGCCGGCAACATCATCGTGCGTCAGCGCGGCACCCAGTTCCATCCCGGTTTCGGGGTTGGCATGGGCAAGGACCACACCCTGTTCGCGAAAGTGGAAGGCGTGGTCAAGTTCGATGTGAAGGGTGCCTTCGGTCGTCGCTACGTGAGCGTCGTATCGGCCTGATCGCGGCATCGCCGGAAAAGCCCTGTCATGCGACGGGGCTTTTTTGTTTCTGTATCCTGTGTTCCTCGTTTCATTCAGCCCGTCCCATTGGCGGGAGGCGTACCCCATGAAATTCGTCGATGAAGTTTCGATTTTTGTAAAGGCCGGTGACGGTGGCAACGGCATGATGAGCTTTCGTCGTGAGAAGTTCATCGAGAAGGGTGGCCCCAACGGTGGCGACGGCGGCGACGGCGGCTCCGTGTACATGGAGGCCAACGAGAACCTCAATACCCTGGTGGACTACCGCTATACCCGCCGCTTCGAGGCGCAGCGCGGCGAGAAGGGCGGCAGTACCGACTGCACCGGCGCCAAGGGCGAGGATCTGATCCTGCCGGTACCGGTCGGCACCACGGTGATCGATGCCGGCACCCAGGAAATCATCGGCGACCTGACCCGTCCCGGGCAGCGCCTGCTGGTTGCCCAGGGCGGCTGGCATGGTCTGGGCAACACCCGTTTCAAGTCCAGCACCAACCGCGCGCCGCGGCAGACCACGCCGGGCAAACCGGGCGAGGCGCGGGATCTCAAGCTGGAGCTGAAGGTACTGGCCGACGTCGGCCTGCTCGGCCTGCCGAACGCCGGCAAGAGCACCTTCATTCGTGCGGTGTCGGCCGCCAAGCCGAAGGTTGCCGACTATCCCTTCACCACCCTGGTGCCGAACCTCGGGGTGGTCAGCGTCGGGCGCTACAAGAGCTTCGTGGTCGCCGACATTCCCGGGCTGATCGAGGGGGCGGCGGAAGGCGCGGGGCTGGGTATCCGCTTCCTCAAGCATCTGGCGCGTACCCGTCTGCTGCTGCATCTGGTGGATATGGCGCCGCTGGACGAGAGCGATCCGGCCGAGGCGGCGGAAACCATCCTGCGCGAGCTGGAGAAGTTCAGTCCGGCGCTGACCGAGCGCGAGCGCTGGCTGGTGCTGAACAAGGCCGACCAACTGCTCGACGAGGAGCGCGAGGAGCGGCTGCGCGCGGTGGTCGAGCGGCTCGACTGGCAGGGGCCGGTGTACGTGGTTTCCGCCCTGGAGCGCGAGGGCACCGAGGCGCTCTGCCAGGACATCATGCGCTACCTGGACGAGCGTGCCTTGCGTATCGCCGAGGAGCCGGAATACGCCGAGGCGCTGGCCGAACTGGATCAGCGCATCGAGGACGAGGCGCGCGCGCGTCTGCAGGCGCTGGACGATCGGCGAGCCCTGCGCCGCGCCGGCCTGAAGAGCGCCGAGGCGCTGGAAGACGAGGAGGACTTCGACGACGAGGACGACGGCGACGGGCCGGAAATCTTCTACGTGCGATGATCCTGTGGGGCGGACGGGGTCCGCCCGCGATTGGCGGCGGGGTCGGGCTCGCCGTCTGACTGACTGAGCGGAAAGGCTGAGATGATGCGCGATAAGGTGACGGGTGCGCGGCGTTGGGTGGTGAAGATCGGCAGTGCCTTGCTGACTGCCGACGGTCGTGGTCTGGATCGTTCCTCGATGGCGGTCTGGGTCGAGCAGATGGTGGCGCTGCACGAGGCCGGCGTGGAGCTGGTCCTGGTCTCCTCCGGCGCGGTGGCGGCCGGCATGAGCCAGTTGGGCTGGGGTGCCCGGCCGAAGGCCATCCACGAGTTGCAGGCGGCGGCTGCGGTGGGGCAGATGGGGCTGGTGCGAGCCTGGGAGTCGAGCTTTGCCGAGCACGGTCGGCATACCGCGCAGATCCTGCTGACCCACGACGACCTGTCCGATCGCAAGCGTTATCTGAATGCCCGCAGCACCCTGCGCACCCTGCTGGATCTCGGCGTCATCCCGGTGATCAACGAGAACGACACCGTGGTCACCGACGAGATCCGCTTCGGCGACAACGATACCCTGGCGGCGCTGGTGGCCAACCTGGTGGAGGCGGACCTGCTGGTCATCCTCACCGACCGCGACGGCATGTTCGATGCCGATCCGCGTAACAATCCCGATGCGCAACTGATCTTCGAGGCGCGGGCCGACGACCCGCGCCTGGATGGCGCGGCCGGTTCGACCGGCGGCGCCCTGGGGCGCGGCGGCATGCAGACCAAGCTGCGTGCGGCACGGCTGGCGGCGCGCTCTGGCGCCCATACGGTGATCATCGGCGGGCGCATCGAGCGGGTGCTGGATCGCCTCAAGGCCGGCGAGCGGCTCGGTACCCTGCTGGCGCCCGAGCAGGGCATGCTGGCGGCGCGCAAGCAGTGGCTGGCCGGGCATTTGCAGATGCGCGGCACCCTGGTTCTGGATGCCGGGGCGGTGGAGGCGCTGAGCCATAACTGCAAGAGCCTGCTGCCGGTGGGCGTGAAGTCTGTGGTGGGCAATTTCCGCCGCGGCGAAATGGTCGTCTGCGTCGATCGGGAGGGGTGCGAGATCGCTCGTGGTCTGGTCAACTACAGTTCTGCCGAGGCGCAGAAGATCATCGGTCATGCTTCTGAGCAGATCGAGCAACTGCTTGGCTATGTCGACGAGCCGGAGCTGGTGCATCGCGACAACCTGATTCTGGTCTGAGGAGGCGGCATGCGCAGGATTTCGTGGCTGCTGGCGGCGCTGTTGCCGTCCCTGGCTCTCGCCGAGGAGATCGGCGAGGTGTCCACCGTCTTCAAGTGGTTCGGGCCGAACGACCGGATCGTCGTCGAGGCCTTCGACGATCCCAAGGTCGAGGGGGTGACCTGCTACCTGTCGCGTCCCAGGACTGGCGGCGTCAAGGGTGGGCTGGGGCTGGCCGAGGACCGGGCCGAGGCCTCCATCGCCTGTCGTCAGGTCGGCAAGATCCATTTCCGCGAGGAACTCAAGGACGGCGAGGTGGTTTTCAAGGAGCGCACCTCGCTGGTATTCAAGAGTATGCAGGTGGTGCGTTTCTTCGACAAAAAGCGCAATACGCTGGTCTATCTGGTCTATAGCGACCGGGTGATCGAGGGCAGCCCGCAGAATGCGGTGACGGCGATTCCGATTCTGCCGTGGGGCGAGTGAGGCCGTAGGGGGAGCGGTGTCGCGTGCCTTACTCCCCGCTGCTCCCCGAAAATGCAGGCAATAAAAAACCGGCCGTAGCCGGTTTTCGCGGAACGCGTCGATCAGGCAGCGGCAGCTTCGCCGAGGGCCTTGATGTGGGCGTTCAGGCGGCTCTTGTGACGAGCGGCCTTGTTCTTGTGGATGATGCCCTTGTCGGCCATGCGGTCGATTACCGGAACGGCAGCGGTGTAGGCTACGCGGGCTTTGTCCAGGTCCTTGGCGTCGATCGCCTTGACCACGTTCTTGATGTAGGTACGAACCATCGAGCGCAGGCTGGCGTTATGGCTACGACGCTTCTCAGCCTGTTTGGCGCGTTTTTTGGCAGAAGGTGAGTTGGCCACCGTCAAGCTCCTCGAAACTGGGGGATACGAACAAATAAGGCCGCGAATCATGGCGAGATATGCTGGGGTTGTCAAGGGAGATGGTCGGTGCGCGTCGCGTTGCGGTGACCGCCGGCGGCCTCTACACTCGCGGCGCCGAGCCCATCCTCTTCCTGTCAGGTCCCGAATTCCGGTTTCCATGAATCTACTCAAGTCGCTGGCGGCGGTCAGCTCCATCACCATGCTGTCCCGCGTGCTGGGTTTTGTGCGCGATACCTTGGTGGCGCGCATCTTCGGTGCGGGGCTGGCCACCGATGCCTTCTTCGTCGCCTTCAAGCTGCCCAACCTGCTGCGGCGCATCTTCGCCGAAGGGGCCTTCTCTCAGGCCTTCGTGCCGATTCTCGCCGAATACAAGACCCAGCAGGGCGAGGAGGCGACGCGGACTTTTATCGCCTACGTCTCCGGCCTGCTGACCCTGGTGTTGGCGCTGGTGACGCTGCTCGGCATGTTGGCCGCGCCCTGGATCATCTGGATCTCCGCGCCCGGTTTCACCGATACGGCGGAAAAATTCGAACTCACCACCGTACTGCTGCGGCTCACCTTTCCTTATATATTGCTGATCTCGCTGTCGTCCCTGGCCGGGGCGATCCTCAACACCTGGAACCGCTTCAGCGTGCCGGCCTTCGTGCCGACCCTGCTGAACCTCAGCATGATCGGCTTCGCGTTGTTCCTCACCCCGTATTTCGATCCGCCGGTGCTGGCGCTGGGCTGGGCGGTGCTGGTCGGCGGCCTGCTGCAGCTGCTCTATCAGCTGCCGCACCTGAAGAGGATCGGCATGCTCGTGCTGCCGCGCCTGAACCTGCGCGATGCCGGCGTGTGGCGGGTACTCAGGCAGATGCTGCCGGCGATTCTCGGCGTTTCGGTGGGGCAGATCTCGCTGATCATCAACACCATTTTCGCCTCCTTCCTCGCCGCCGGATCGGTGTCCTGGATGTACTACGCCGATCGTCTGATGGAGCTGCCGTCCGGCGTGCTCGGCGTGGCGCTGGGGACCATCCTGCTGCCGGCCCTGTCGAAGACCTACGCCAGCCAGGACCACCAGGAATATTCGCGGCTGCTCGACTGGGGGCTGCGCCTGTGTTTCCTGCTGGTGCTGCCCTGCGCGCTGGCCCTGGCGATCCTCGCCGAGCCGCTGACGGTGGCGCTGTTCCAGTACGGCAAGTTCACCGCCCATGATGCCCTGATGACCCAGCAGGCGCTGATCGCCTACGCGGTCGGCCTGCTCGGGATCATCCTGGTGAAGGTGCTGGCGCCGGGTTTCTACGCCCAGCAGAACATCCGCACGCCGGTACGCATCGCCGTTTTCACCCTGGTGACGACCCAGCTGATGAACTTGGCGTTCATCTTCCCGCTCAAGCATGCCGGCCTGGCGCTGGCGATCAGCCTGGGGGCCTGCCTGAACGCCGGCCTGCTCTACTGGAAGCTGCGTCAACAGCGGCGCTTCGAGCCGCAGGCCGGTTGGGGGCGGTTCCTCGTCAGGCTGGTGGTGGCTGTGCTGGCGATGGTGGCGGTACTGCTCGGCTTGCTGGCGCTGATGCCGGCCTGGGAGCAGGGCGGGATGGCGGAGCGGTTCCTGCGCCTGGGCGTGCTGGTGCTGGCGGGTGTCGTGGCCTATTTCGGCACGCTGGCGCTGCTCGGCTTCCGGCTGCGGGACTTTTCCCGCCGGGCGATGGCATGAGCGGCCGTGTCCCGCCGGGAGGGCTGAGTCTTCCTGTGCGGGCGCTCGGGAACCGCGCACGGCCGGCGCTTTCGACGGTCGTCCTCCCCGTCCGGGGGCACCATTGGCGACCTGTTGCCCGGCGCCGGCTGTGCGTATAATCGGTCACTTTGCAAGCAAGATGTTTCCTATGCAGCTGGTTCGAGGCCTCCACAATCTGCGGCCCCAGCATCGGGGTTGTGTCGCCACCATTGGGAATTTCGACGGTGTTCACCGGGGCCACCAGGCGATCCTGGCGCGTCTGCGCGAGCGCGCGGCGGCCCTAGGCCTGCCCAGTTGCGTGGTGATCTTCGAGCCGCAGCCGCGGGAGTTCTTCGCGCCGCAGCGCGCCCCGGCGCGCCTGACCCGCCTGCGGGAAAAGCTCGAACTGCTCGCTGCGCAGGGCGTCGACCGGGTGCTCTGCCTGACCTTCAACCGCGGTCTGTGCGAGCTGAGCGCACAGGCGTTCGTGCAGCGCGTGCTGGTCGACGGCCTGGGGGTGCGCCACCTGGAGGTCGGCGACGACTTCCGTTTCGGCTGCGATCGCGCCGGCGATTTCGCGTTCCTCTGCCAGGCCGGTGCGGCCGAAGGCTTCAGCGTCGAGGCGGCGGTCACCGTCGAGGTGGACGGCCAGCGGATCAGCAGCACGCGGCTGCGCACGGCCCTGGGGCATGGCGATCTGCCGCTGGTCGAGCGCCTGCTCGGTCGGCCGTTCAGCCTCTGCGGGCGGGTCCTGCACGGCCAGAAGCTGGGCCGCCAGCTCGGCGCGCCGACCGCGAACGTGCAGCTCAAGCGCCGCCGGGTGCCGCTCAGCGGCGTATACCTGGTGAGCACCGAGCTGGACGGGCAGTTCAGGCCGGGGGTGGCCAACATCGGCGTTCGTCCCTCGGTGTCCGGCGATGGCCGTGCCCACCTGGAAATGCATCTGCTGGATTTCGCCGGCGACCTGTACGGTCGGCACCTGCGTGTCACCTTCCATCACAAGCTGCGCGACGAGGAACGTTTCTCTTCCCTGGAAGCGCTGAAATCGGCGATCGATGCGGATATCGCCGCCGCCCGAGCCTACTGGCTGGGTCAACCGCGTACTCATGAGCCCGAATGACGATGACCGACTACAAAGCGACCCTCAATCTGCCGGAAACGGCATTTCCGATGAAGGCCGGCCTGCCGCAGCGCGAGCCGGAGATGCTGCAGCGCTGGGACAGCATTGGTCTGTACCGCAAGCTGCGGCAGATCGGCGAGGGTCGCCCGACGTTCATCCTGCACGACGGCCCGCCCTACGCCAACGGCAACATCCACATCGGCCATGCGGTCAACAAGATCATCAAGGACATGATCGTCCGCTCGAAGACCCTGGCCGGCTTCGACGCCCCCTACGTGCCGGGCTGGGACTGCCATGGCCTGCCCATCGAGCACAAGGTGGAAACCACCTTCGGCAAGAACCAGCCGGCGGACCTGACCCGCGAGCGCTGCCGCACCTACGCCGCCGAGCAGGTCGAGGGGCAGAAGGCCGACTTCATCCGCCTCGGCGTGCTCGGCGACTGGGACAACCCCTACAAGACCATGGACTTCGCCAACGAGGCCGGGGAAATCCGTGCGCTGGCGAAGATGGTCGAGGGCGGCTTCGTGTTCAAGGGCCTCAAGCCGGTGAACTGGTGCTTCGACTGCGGCTCGGCGCTGGCCGAGGCGGAGGTCGAGTACCAGGACAAGAAGTCCGATGCCATCGACGTACTCTTCCCGATCGAGGACGAAGGCAAGCTGGCCGCCGCCTTCGGCCTGGCGAGCCTGGGCAAGCCGGCCGGCATCGTGATCTGGACCACTACTCCCTGGACCATTCCGGCCAACCAGGCGCTCAACGTCCATCCGGACTTCACCTATGCGCTGGTCGATACCGGCGAGCGGTTGCTGGTGCTGGCCGAGGAGCTGGTCGAGGGCTGCCTGGCGCGCTACGGACTGCCCGGCGAGGTGCTGGCCACCGCGAAAGGCGAGGCGCTGGAGCTGATCCGCTTCCGCCATCCCTTTTACGAGCGTTTCTCGCCGGTCTATCTGGCCGACTACGTGGCGCTGGATGCCGGCACCGGCATCGTCCACTCGGCACCGGCCTACGGCGAGGACGACTTCCGTTCCTGCAAGGGCTACGGGATGAGCAACGACGACATTCTCAGTCCGGTGCAGAGCAACGGCGTGTACGTCGAGTCGCTGCCGTTCTTCGGCGGCCAGTTCATCTGGAAGGCCAACCCGAACATCGTCGCCAAGCTCGCCGAAGTCGGCGCCCTGCTCAAGCACGAGAGCATCCAGCACAGCTACATGCACTGCTGGCGGCACAAGACCCCGTTGATCTACCGCGCCACCGCGCAGTGGTTCGTCGGCATGGACAGCCGGGCCAAGGACGGCACCACCCTGCGCGAGCGCGCCCTGACCGCCATCGAGCGGACCCAGTTCGTCCCCGCCTGGGGCCAGGCGCGTCTGCACGGGATGATCGCCGGGCGTCCGGACTGGTGCATCTCGCGCCAGCGCAACTGGGGCGTGCCGATTCCCTTCTTCCTGCACAAGGAAAGCGGCGAGCTGCACCCGCGCACCGTCGAGCTGATGGAGGCGGTGGCCCAGCGCGTCGAGCAGGCGGGCATCGAGGCCTGGTTCAAGCTCGATCCGGCCGAACTGCTCGGCGAGGAGGCCGCCCAGTACGACAAGATCGCCGATACCCTGGACGTCTGGTTCGACTCCGGCACCACCCACTGGCACGTGATGCGCGGCTCGCATCCCATGGGCCACGACCAGGGGCCGCGCGCCGACCTCTACCTGGAAGGCTCCGACCAGCACCGCGGCTGGTTCCACTCGTCGCTCTTGACCGGCGCGGCCATCGACGGCCATGCGCCGTACCGCGGCCTCTTGACCCACGGCTTCACCGTGGACGAGAACGGCCGCAAGATGTCCAAGTCCCTCGGCAACGTCATCGCCCCGCAGGAAATCACCGACAGCATGGGCGCCGACATCCTCCGCCTGTGGGTGTCGGCCACCGACTATTCCGGCGAGATGGCGGTGTCCAAGCAGATCCTCCAGCGCAGCGCCGACGCTTACCGGCGCATTCGCAACACCGCGCGCTTCCTGCTTTCCAACCTCAACGGCTTCGATCCGGCCAAGGACCTGCTGGCCGCCGAGGACATGCTGGCGCTGGATCGCTGGGCGGTGGACCGCGCCCTGCTGCTGCAGCGCGAGATCGAGGAGGCCTTCGACAGCTACCGTTTCTGGGTCGTCTACCAGAAGGTGCACAACTTCTGCGTGCAGGAACTGGGCGGCTTCTACCTCGACATCATCAAGGACCGCCAGTACACCTGCGCCGCCGACAGCGTGGCGCGGCGCTCCTGCCAGAGCGCCATGTACCACATCGGCGAGGCGCTGGTGCGCTGGATCGCGCCGATCCTGGCGTTCACCGCCGAGGAGATCTGGCAGTACCTGCCGGGCGAGCGCAACGAGTCGCTGATGCTCAACACCTGGTATCAGGGCCTTGCCGAGCTGCCGGAAGGCTTCGCCCTGGACCGCGCCTTCTGGGAGCAGGTCATGGCGGTCAAGGCTGCGGTGAACAAGGAACTGGAGAACCTGCGCGTGGCCAAGGCCATCGGCGGCAACCTGCAGGCCGAGGTCACCCTGTTCGCCGAGCCGGCCCTGGCCGAGCGCCTGGCCCTGCTGGGCGACGAGCTGCGCTTCGTGCTGATTACCTCCGTCGCCCAGGTCCAGCCCCTCGAAGCCGCTCCGGCGGATGCGGTGGACACCGAGGTCGCCGGTCTGCGGCTCAAGGTGGCCAAGTCCGCCCACGCCAAGTGCGCCCGCTGCTGGCACCACCGCGAGGACGTCGGCGTCGATCCGGAACATCCGGAAATCTGCGGCCGCTGCGTGGAGAACATCCAGGGCGAAGGCGAGGTCCGCCGACATGCGTGAGGCGCATGGCTGGGCAGGCGGGGCAGGGGGTGTCCGTCCATGACGTCCCGTTTCGGCAAGCTTCCCTGGCTCTGGCTGAGCCTGCTAGTGTTCGTCATCGATCAGGCCAGCAAGCTCTATTTCGAAGGCGCCCTGCGGCTCTACCAGCAGATCGAGATCGTGCCCGGGCTGTTCAGCTGGACCCTGGCCTACAACACCGGCGCCGCCTTCAGCTTCCTCGCCGGCGAGTCCGGCTGGCAGCGCTGGCTGTTCGCCCTGATCGCTGTAGCGGTCAGCGGCGTGCTGGTGGTCTGGCTCAAGCGTCTCCGCTCCGCCGAGACCTGGCTGGCCGTCGCCCTGGCCCTGGTGCTGGGCGGTGCCGTGGGCAACCTGTTCGACCGCGTGGCCTACGGCCATGTGATCGACTTCATCCTGGTGCACTGGCAGGATCGCTGGTTCTTTCCGGCGTTCAACTTGGCCGACAGTGCCATTACCGTGGGCGCCATCATGCTGGCGCTGGATATGTTCATCAGCAAGAAGTCCGGAGATACCGCCCATGACTGAACTGCGTATCGGTCCCGATCGGGAAGTCACCCTGCATTTCGCCATCAAGCTCGACTCGGGCGATCTGGTCGACAGCACCTTCGACAAGCGCCCGGCCACCTTTCGGATCGGCGACGGTAACCTGCTGCCCGGCTTCGAACTGGCCCTCTACGGCCTCAAGGCCGGCGACAAGCGCGCCCTGCCGATCGCTCCGGAGCAGGGCTTCGGGCGGCCCAACCCGCAGAACGTGCAGGTCATGCCGCGTAGCCAGTTCGAGGGCATGGAACTCTCCGAAGGGCTGCTGGTGATCTTCAACGACGCCGCCGGCAGCGAGATGCCCGGCGTCGTCACGGCCTTCGACGACCAGCAGGTCACCATCGACTTCAACCACCCCCTGGCCGGTCGCGAGCTGACCTTCGAGGTGGAAATCCTCAAGGTCAAGGCGGCCTGATCGACGAATTACGCTTTGCTGGAGGGGTTGCGCCGCTGCATGGCCAACCCACTCCATGACCCATTCGAATCACCGCGTGCCGAGGCTCCCATGCACATCAAACTCGCCAATCCCCGCAGCTTCTGCGCCGGCGTCGACCGCGCCATCGAGATCGTCAACCGCGCCCTGGAGGTCTTCGGCGCGCCGATCTACGTGCGTCACGAGGTGGTGCACAACAAGTTCGTGGTGGAGGACCTGTGCGCCCGCGGGGCGATCTTCGTCGAAGAGCTGGATCAGGTGCCGGACAACGTCATCGTCATCTTCAGCGCCCACGGGGTGTCCCAGGCGGTACGGCAGGAGGCCGAGCGGCGCGGGCTCAAGGTGTTCGACGCCACCTGTCCGCTGGTGACCAAGGTGCACATGGAGGTTTCCCGCTACAGCCGCGAGGGCCGCGAGTGCATTCTCATCGGCCACCACGGGCACCCGGAGGTGGTGGGCACCATGGGCCAGTACGACACCGCCAGCGGGGGCGCCATCTACCTGGTGGAAAACGAGGAAGACGTCGCCCGCCTGCAGGTACGCAACCCCGAAGCCCTGGCCTTCGTCACCCAGACCACCCTGTCGATGGACGACACCGCCCGGATGATCGAGGCCCTGCGCGAGCGCTTCCCGAGCATCGGCGGTCCGCGCAAGGACGACATCTGCTACGCCACCCAGAACCGCCAGGACGCGGTCAAGCAACTGGCCGGCGAATGCCAGCTGGTGCTGGTGGTCGGCAGCCCCAACAGCTCCAACTCCAACCGCCTGCGCGAGCTGGCCGAACGGATGGGCGCCCCCGCCTACCTGGTCGACGGCGCCGAGGACCTGCAGCGCGAATGGTTCGAGGGCGTTCAGCGCATCGGCATCACCGCCGGCGCCTCGGCCCCGGAAGTGCTGGTGCGCGGCGTGATCGAGCGCCTGCAGCAATGGGGTGTCACCGGCGTCGAGGAACTGGCCGGACGGGAGGAGCACGTCACCTTCTCGATGCCGAAGGAATTGCGGGTCGTGCAGGTGGAGTGAGCGGGCGGGAAGCCCGCGCAGTCCGGTCGTTTTCTCTCTCGGCAGCCTCGGCGAGTACGGCCAAGGCTGCCAGGTTCCGGTCAGCAGGTTCCGGGCGAATCCTTGGCCGAGCGCACACGGCCGCTGGCGCTCAGGACCAAGCGTCTCACGTCATGCTGACCGTTCTCGTGACAGATCTTGAATGTTCCGGCCTGAAAGGCCCCGCTCGTCAGCTGCGCCTCTCCTGTCGCAACGTAGCGCACGTAACTGTTAACGGGGCTGTTGGGCGTGATCTGCACGCCGCCGGGGGCCGAGCCCTGCCTTAGCAGCTCCCGTTCGCCATCATCGAGGACAGCGTTCGAGTTGGCGTCGATATATACGACCCAGCCTGCCTCCCAATTGCCTCCGATGCTTTCGACCAGGACCGGATAGCGCTGACTGATCGCCGCATGCCTGGCCAGGGCGAGACTGGCGCGGAGGTTCCGGCTGGTGCTGCCGACTCGCTGGCCATCGACGGTATGGGTGAATGCGGGTACGCCAATCATGGCGAGCACTCCGACCACGGCGAGAGTGGTCATGAGTTCGATCAGGGTATAGCCGCGTGAAAAGCCGGGCATGGTATCCGTACCTTGTCTTCATCTTTGTGAATGAACTCCCACATCCTGCGAGAGCCGTTTTCCAGACGACGGCAAGGCTGGAATGATCCAGCTCCAACACCCGCGCCGGGATTGAGTTCCGAAGATTAGGCAGCAGGGCGCAAGTGGGTCGTGATGGAGTTCAAGCAATCAATTCAGCCAGTGGATAACATAACTCGGTCGGCCATTGGAATGGAAAATCGATCTTCGCCGAGGCGTTCTCACTGGCCGGCGGATAGCTCAAGGTTGCCATTCAGGGCAAACGTAATGCTGAGCAAGTGGAAGGTGATAGCGGTGGAGCTAAAGAAAAAGCGGGGTTTTACCCTGATCGAATTGATGATAACCGTTGCAATAGTTGCGATCCTTGCGGCAATTGCCTATCCCAGTTATCAGCAATATGTGATCCGGGGCAATCGTGCCGCCGCACAGGCGCAAATGATGGATATCGCCAGTCGGCAGCAGCAGTTCCTGTTGGCCAATCGTGCCTATGCCAGCAAGACCGCGCTCGAGTCCAGCGGCTACTCGTTACCCAGCGATGTGGCGGCTCGATACACCTACGATGTGACGCTCGGTACCGGTGCCCTTCCATCCTTCGTCATCACCTTTACAGCCAAGGGGGCTCAGTTGGCTGATGGCGCTCTAACGCTCAACAGCGCAGGGGTCAAAGCCCCATCGGGCAAGTGGTGAGCGGCATGCGGGCTCAGTGGGCCAGGCAGCGCGGCGTGACGCTGATCGAGGTGCTGGTGACCATTCTGATCCTGTCCATCGGCCTGCTCGGCATGGCTGGCCTGCAGGTGCGTCTGCAGCAGTCCGAGATGGAGGCCTATCAGCGGGCCCAGGCGCTGCTGCTGCTGAGCGACATGGCGAACCGGATCGCAGCCAATCGCAATGCGGCAGAGGACTATGTAACAGGGGCCGACAGTCCTGTCGGCGTTGGGTCCACCTGCAGCACATCCACGACTTCCCGCAAGGACATCGATCTCGGCGAGTGGTGCAACGCGTTGCAGGGCGCTGCGGAAACCACCGGCAGCAACGCCAGCAAGGTGGGCGCCATGCTGGGGGGGCGCGGTTGCGTCGAGTCCCTGGGAAGCAACGAGTATCTGATCACTGTGGCTTGGCAGGGCGAGGCGCCGATTGCGGTGCCGCCGACCAGCGTTGCTTGTGGGGCGGATGAATACGACGGGGAGGAGGGTTCGGCTTGTGCCAACGATCTCTGCCGGCGTGTTGTGACCACTATTGTGCGAGTTGCCGAGCTATGAATAAGCCTCTCGACAGACGGCGGAGGCCTGTCCGCCATGTATTCATTCATTCCGCTCAGTGTGGTTTCAACTTGATCGAGTTGATGGTTGCCTCGACCATCGGCCTCTTGATCATGACGGCAGTCTTGACGCTGTTTCTCAATGTGAGTCGCTCCAACGACGAAATGAGCAAGACCAATATGCTGATCGAGAATGGGCGGTTCGCGATTCAGTTGTTGCAGAACGATATTGCCCATGCCGGTTTCTGGGATATCTATATTCCCGATTTCGACGACCTGACTTTGACGACCGCGCCAGTAGATATTTTTACGAGCGCTCCTCAGCCTTGTCTGGCTTTCTCTTCCTGGTCAACCGTCAGTCATTTCAATAGGCGCCTGGGAATTGCCGTTCAGGTTCATGATTCGGTGCCTTCGGGGTGCAGTAGCACGGTGACCAACTGGAAAAGCGGTACCGATATCCTAGTGGTTCGCCATGCACAAACATGTGTTGCTGGTGCAAGCGGGTGTGAGGAGGAGGTCAGTGGCAAACTCTATTTTCAAACATCGCGTTGTGAGGGGGAGGCAGCCTATAAATTAGCTACCACGGGACTCACCCTGCATCAGCGCAATTGTACGGATACTGCTCCCAAGCGTAAGTTTGTGTCGAACATTTATTATATTAGAAACTATGCCGTGACGACAGGGGACGGTATTCCGACACTGGTGCGTTCAGAGTTCGACTTGGTTAGTGGTGCGGTCAAGGCCGCGGCTCCTGTGGCGCTGATAGAGGGTATCGAAGACCTCAGGATAGAGTTGGGGATCGACCGCAAAAGCGATACGGGTATCGATGTCATCAGCGACTCCAATTCGGCCAACCGCTATACGGCGGTGATCAAATGGGCCGATAAAAATAGTCTGACCTCTCCAATAAACCGTGGCGACGGTGTGCCGGACGAGTTCGTTCACTGTTCGGACGACTCGGGTAACTGCTCGGTCGACAGGCTGGTCAATGTGGTTGCGGTAAAGCTTTATTTGCTGGTACGCAGCCAGACCACCACTCCGGGATATGTGGACAGCAAGTCATATGTGCTGGGCGGGCAAACGATTGCGGCTGCCAACGATGGCTTCAAGCGCCATGTATTTTCCACCGTCGTTCGGCTTAACGATATTTCGGGAAGAAGGGAGACTCCATGAATGGTCTTTCCGGATATGGCCGCCAAGCCGGTATGACGCTGGTAGTTGGGCTGATCATGCTGCTGCTGTTCACCTTGATGATTTCCAGCACTTTTGTGCTCAGTACGACCAATCTCAAGGCCGTCGGCAACATGCAGTCGCGCAACGAGTCGATCGCCGCCGCCAACATGGCCACCAACCTGATCCTGAGCACGTCGTTCACCACGGCGCCCGCTGCCGACACGGTCGACGTCGATCTCAACAACGATGGAACCGTCGACTACTCCGCGACTATCGACCAGCCGCAGTGCATTCAGGCATCGCTGTCCGCCGCTACCGCGCCGAGCAGTGTGACCCTCCCGGCGATGTCCAAGGTCACCTGGAATACCGTCTGGGAAATTCGCGCCACGGTGAGCGATCCGCTCAGTGGGGCCGCCGCTGTGGTGCGTTCCGGCGTGCGCGTGTTGTTGACCCAGGCCGAGAAAGACAACGTCTGCCCCTGAGGCGGATGCTCGATGGATCTAAAGGATCGGGATATGAAGAGCATGTGGAAGAGGGGGTGGCTGGCAGTTACCTTGCTGGCTGCCAGCATGGGGGCCGTCGCCGAGGACGTCGATTTGTTCGTCGGCGTGGACTCCACGCAGAGCACGGACTATCCGAACGTCATCATCCTGATCGACAACTCGGCCAACTGGTCAGCGGCCAATCAGCAATGGCCAGGGGGGATCAAGCAGGGGCAAGCCGAGCTGACGGCGATCAAGACGGTGATCAACTCTCTGGCACCGGCAGGCACGGATGCCAAGGTCAACGTCGGCCTGATGATGCTCAACGATGCCAACGGTCAGACGCCCGATGGCGGTTATGTGCGCTCGGCGATGAAACAGATGACTGTCGCCAACCGTACGGCGTTCAGCAATCTGGTGGACAGCATCTATCCCAATTTCGACTCGCCCTCGGAGAAGGTTTCGGCATCGATCGGCTACGACCGGGCGATGTTCGAGGCGTTCAAGTATTTCGGCGGCTACACCAGTCCGGCCAACGCCTACAGCAATACCGCCGGTTCGCCGGTGGATTCGACGCACTTCGGTCCTCGCCGCTATTCGGGGGCCTCGACTTACTCTTTGCGGGATGCGACGGCTTTCACCAGCAGTGCGCAGACTACCTACATTCCGGCCGCACCGACCACGACCACCTGCAAGTCGAGGAACTACGTGATCCTGATCGGCAACGGCTGGCCGGCGCCGACCGAGACCGATGCGGCAACCCTGCTGCAGAACGTGGGTGGCGATACCACCCAGATCTACGCCACCACCTCGGCCAAGGTGCGTTATGCCGACGAGATGGCGCGCTTCCTCTACCAGACCGACGTCAGCGCTGCCACCGGCAAGCAGAACGTGATCACCTACACCATCGACGTCTACAACGCACGGCAGGATCTGGACCATACCCAGTTGTTGAAGAGCACGGCTCATGTCGGTGGCGGCAAGTATTTCTCGGCGACCAATGCCAGTGAAATCCAGACGGCACTGAACAACATCTTCTCCGAAATCCAGGCGGTCAACAGCGTGTTCGCCTCGGTCAGTCTGCCGGTCAGCGTCAATACCCAGGGGACCTATCTCAACCAGGTCTACGTCGGCATGTTCCGTCCGGACCCAAATGCCCTGCCGCGCTGGGCGGGCAATCTCAAGCAGTACAAGCTGGGATTGGTCAGCAACGCATTGCAGTTGCAGGATGCCGGCAGCACGTCGGCGATCAATAGCTCGACCGGCTTCATCACCGAGTGCGCGCGCAGTTTCTGGGGACCGTCCTCGGTGAGTCTTACCCACTACTGGGATGCCGTTGCCCAGGCGGTAGGCGGCGGCTGTCTCACGATTGCCAACTCCACCTACGACGACTATCCGGACGGCAACGTGGTGGAGAAGGGCGCACAGAGCTACAAGCTGCGTACCTTGAGCGGCACCGCCGCGCGGAATGTAAAAGCGTGCCCGGCTGCGGGGTGTCCGGCCCCGACCACGAGCATCACCACGACGCCGGCCGACTTCAGCAATACGACGGTTTCCTCACCGTCTGCATTTGGGACCACTGTTACCACTACTGCCGAGCGCGATGCCTTGATTGCCTGGGGGCGGGGAGGTGATGCCGGTGCGACCAGCGAGTTCCTCAATGGCTCGGTCAATACGGCGTCGACGACCGTCCGCCCCTCGGTGCATGGCGACATCGTGCATTCGCGGCCGGTCGCCATCAATTTCGGCACCGACACCAATAAGAAGGTGGTCGTGTTCTACGGCGGCAACGATGGTCTGCTGCGGGCGGTCAACGGCAACCGCAACGGGGGACTCAGCATCGGTACCAGTGACCAGCCCGGCGACGAGCTGTGGTCCTTCATGGCGCCGGAGTTTTACACGAAGATCAAACGGCTGCGCGACAACTCGGTGAAGATCAACTTCAAGGATCGCACGGTGCTCGCCGGGGAGACCGTAGCGCCCAAACCCTATGGGGTCGATGGGCCGATCACCGCCTATCAAGGGACCTCCGCGACCTGGCTGTATGCCACCCTGCGTCGGGGCGGGAATGCTCTGTACGCCTTCGATGTGACCACGCCGCAAACGCCCCGCCTCAAATGGCGGATCGGCTGCGATAGTCCAGGCTCGGGCTGTACCAGCAACTTCGACCGGCTCGGGCAGACCTGGTCGTCCGCCAAGCCGTTCAAGACGGCCGGGGTCGGCTCGGGCACGACACCGCTGCTGCTCATGGGGGGGGGGTACGATGTCTGCGAGGATACCGACGACGGTACTCACAACCACAGTTGCGGCGATACCCCTCTGGGCAACCGGATCTATGTGATCAATGCCGATACCGGGGGGCGTGTCAAGGAGTTCACTACTACCCGCAGCGTGGTCGGCGACCTCACCATCGTTCCGAACAGCTCCGGCCTCGCCACCTATGCTTATGCCGCGGACACCGGGGGCAACGTCTACCGGATCAAGTTCGGTAGTTCCGGAACCGACGCTTGGAGCATCACCAAGATCGCCTCGTTGGGCTGCGATGGTTCGGGGAGCTCATCCTGCAATGCCAACCGCAAGTTCATGTTCGCACCGGACGTGGTGGTATCCGGGAGTACCTATTACGTGCTGCTGGGGTCGGGAGATCGCGAGAAGCCATTGAACAGCTATGGTGCGGCGACCAGCATGTCCAACTACTTCTTCATGCTCAAGGACAAGCCGGGAGACTCGACCTGGCTGACCTCCGAAAGCGGCAACTGTGGCGGTAGCAACCTGCTGTGCATGAACTCGCTGTTCGGCATCACCGGCACCGGCACGCCCAGCGATGCGGATCTGGCCGACAAGAAGGGCTGGTATCTGGCATTTGTCGATAACGAGCAGGTGGTGACTTCGGCCATCACGGTTTATGGCACCGTGACCTTCAGCACCCATACGCCGGCGGTCTATACCCCTGGGCAATGTTCCAGCCTGGGTACCGCGAAGGTGTACAACATCGACTACGCCAATGCCGAAAGCGAGAACGGCACCACGATGCGCTATGAGGAAATCTCCGGCGGCGGCCTGCCGCCTTCGCCGGTGGCCGGTATGGTGACGCTCGACGACGGTTCGACCAGGCCCTTCGTCATCGGCTCCGATCCCGACTCGCCGCTGGAGGGCGGATCTCCCGACAGCGGCGCGACGGCGCTTCAGCCCAAGGCCAAGGTTTACTGGAATATCGAGCAATGACGACATCCGGCAGAGCCCTTGAAGGGCGAGCCCGGAGCCTGGCCGGTGTTGTGCGGGTTCGTCGCCTGCACGGTTTCACCTTGGTCGAACTCATGGTGGCCCTCGCCGTACTGGCCATCCTGCTCGGGGTGGCGATACCTTCGTTCAGCGACGTCACCCTGTCCAGCAAACTGCGCTCGCTGGCCAATGAGCTGGTCGCGAGCGCCACGCTGGGACGCAGCGAGGCGATCAAGCGCAACGCGGTGGTCACCCTGTGTGCTTCCAGCGATGGTTCAACCTGCACGGGGAGTTGGTATGAAGGATGGATCGTCAGGGCCTCCGACGGCACGGTGCTCCACGCGCAGGCCGCTGCGCCCAGCGGTTACCGGATCACGGCTATCGCGCCCGACACAACCAGCATAACCAGCATCGCGTTCCAGCCGACAGGGTTGGGCGCAACCACTGCCAGTCTGACCGTATGCCGCTCCTCACCCAGTGCGGGCAACCAGGAGCGGGTGGTCGAGATCAGCCTGACGGGGCGGACGTCGGTTAAGAGCACCACGACGGGGGAATGTCCTGACGACTCGTAGTCATAGAATCCGTTTGCGATAAGTGCTGGCCGATAACAGTTTGGCTGGCGTATAACGGGCCGATTTACGGCCCGTTTTCTTTGGGGAGGATGCGATGCGAGTCCTGGTGGTTGGCGGTGGTGCCATCGGTATGTTGTCGGCTCAGCGGTTGGCGGAGGCCGGGCTGGAGGTCCGTCTGCTGGATCAGGGGCCGCTCGGCCGGGAGTCTTCCTGGGCCGGCGGTGGCATCGTGTCGCCGCTCTATCCCTGGCGCTACAGCCCGGCGGTGACGGCACTGGCGCACTGGTCGCAGGACTTCTATCCGACGCTGGGCGAGCGTCTGCGCGAGGAAACCGGGATCGATCCCGAGGTGCATGTCACCGGCCTCTACTGGCTGGACCTGGAGGACGAGGCCGAGGCACTGGCCTGGGCGGCGCGGGAGGGTCGGCCGTTGGCGGCGGTGGATATCGACGCCGTCCATAAGGCGGTGCCGGCGCTGGGGCCGGGCTTCTCGCGGGCCCTGTTCATGTCCGGGGTGGCCAACGTGCGCAATCCGCGCCTGCTCGCGGCGCTGCGCGAGGCGCTGGCGCGCCTGCCCAACGTGACGCTCGAGGAGAATCGCCCGGTGACCGGCTTCGTCCGCGAGGGCGAGCGGATCGTCGGGGTGCGCACGGCGTCCGGCGAGCTGCGTGCCGATCACGTGGTGGTCGCGGCCGGTGCCTGGAGCGGCGAGCTGTTGGCTACCCTGGGCCTGGAGCTGCCGGTCAAGCCGATGAAGGGCCAGATGATCCTCTACAAGTGTGCCGAGGATTTCCTGCCGCGGATGGTGATGGCCGACGGGCGCTACGCGATTCCCCGGCGGGACGGACACATCCTGGTGGGCAGCACCCTGGAGGATGTCGGCTTCGACAAGACATCCACCGAAGAGGCCCTGGCGAGCCTCAAGGCGTCCGCCGAGGCGCTGCTGCCGGCGCTGGCCGGCGCCGAGGTGGTCAAGCAGTGGGCGGGGCTGCGGCCGGGCTCCCCCGAGGGGATTCCCTATATCGGTTCGGTGCCTGGTTTCGAGGGGCTATGGCTGAACTGCGGGCATTTCCGCAATGGGCTGGTGCTGGCGCCGGCGTCCTGCCAGCTGCTCGCCGACCTCGTGCTGGCGCGCGAGCCGATCGTCGATCCGGCGCCCTATGCGCCGGCCGGGCGGCTCGGCCGTGGAATGGCGGGTTGCACCCGCCCTACAGGATATTCCCATGGCAGCGATGCGTAGGGCGGGTTGCAACCCGCCAAACGTGGCCTGGGCCTTCGAGGTGTGTCCGATGGCGCACGGCCTCAGTCGATGCCCAGCTTCTTCAGGCGATAGCGCATGGAGCGGAAGGTCAGGCCCAGGCGTTCGGCGGCGGCTGTGCGGTTCCAGCGGGTTTCCTCGAGGGCCTGCATGATCAGCTGGCGTTCGAGTTCCTCCAGGTAGTCCTCGAGGTTGTCGATGCCCGCCAGCGACGCCGCACCGCCTTCGCCGGGGCTCGGGGTGTCGCAGAGGCGCAGGTCGCGGGCCTGGATCAGGTCGTCTTCGCAGAGGGTATAGGCCCGCTCCAGCATGTTCTCCAGCTCGCGCACATTGCCCGGAAAGCGGTAGCTCTTGAGCTTTTCCTGGGCTTCCTCGCCGAGCCGGGCGGGCGGCAGGCCGGCCTCTTCGGCCAGGCGCGCCAGCGTGCTCGCCGCCAGCGCCGGAATGTCCTCGCGGCGCTCGCGCAGCGGCGGGACGCGCAGCTCGATGACGTTCAGGCGGTAGTAGAGGTCCTGGCGGAAGCGGCCGGCGGCGACCTCGGCGGCCAGGTCCTTGTGGGTGGCGCTGAGGATGCGCACGTCCACCACCACCTCCTGCTGGCCGCCGACCGCGCGCACGGCCTTTTCTTGGATGGCGCGCAGCAGCTTGACCTGCATCGGCAGCGGCAGGTCGGCCACTTCGTCGAGGAACAGGGTGCCGCCGCTGGCGGCCTGGAACAGGCCCTGCTTGTCCTCGATGGCGCCGGTGAAGCTGCCCTTGCGGTGGCCGAAGAACTCGCTCTCCATCAGCTCCGAGGGAATCGCGCCGCAGTTCACCGGCACGAAGGGGCGTTCGGCGCGCGGACCCTGTTCGTGGATCAGGCGGGCCACCACTTCCTTGCCGCTGCCGGACTCGCCGCTGATGTAGACCGGCGCCTGGCTGCGCGCCAGCTTGGCGATCTGCTTGCGCAGGGTACGCATCGGCGGCGAGTCGCCGATCAGCCGGCTGTCCTCCGGCTCCTCCTCGACGGCCGGTGCATGCAGGCGCAGGGCGGTGGCGACCAGCTCGCGCAGGCGGGCGAGGTCGACCGGCTTGGTCAGGAAGTCGAAGGCACCGGCCTTGAGGGCGTTGACCGCAGTGTCCAGGCTGCCGTAGGCGGTGATCATCGCGACCGGGACCTGCGCGTGGCGCTGCTGGATGTGTTGCACCAGCTCCAGGCCGCTGCCGTCGGGCAGGCGCATGTCGGTCAGACACAGGTCGAAGCGCTCGCGGCCCAGCCAGTCGCGGGCTTCCTGGAGGTTGCGCGCGCTGCGGGTGTCGAGCCTCATCCGGCCCAGGGTGATTTCCAGCAGTTCGCGGATGTCGGGCTCGTCGTCGACGATCAGGGCTTTCTGTCGGGCGCTCATCAAACTCGGATTCCGTTGCAGGTGGCGAGAGGGCGAAAGGGGGAGGGGGACATCCGTGGCCTGCCTAGGTCAGCTTGTGCGGATGGGCGAAGGTGATGCGGAAGCAGCCGCCTTGGCCTTCGCCGCCACGGTAGTCGAGGCGGGCCTGGTTGCTCTCGCACAGCTCGCGGGAAATGTACAGGCCCAGCCCGGTGCCCTTGCTTTCGGTGGTGAAGAAGGGTTCGAAGATGTGCTCGATCTGCTCGGCGGGCACACCGGGGCCGTCGTCGCGCACCTCGAGCACCGGCAGGTCGCTGTCCGGGTCGCGAAACAGTGCGAGCCAGACCTGTCCCTGGGGATGGCGCCGGGCGCTGTAGCGCAGGCCGTTCTGCACCAGGTTGTTGAGGATCTGGATGAACTGGTTCGCGTCCATGCAGGTCTTCAGGGAGCCCTCCTGGATCTCCAGGTGCAGGATCTGGTTCGGCGCCGCCGAGGCGCGGTGTTCGCCGGCGAAGCGGTGCAGCCAGTATTTCAGGTCGAGCAGTTGCGGCTCGGCCTGGCGCCGGCGCGACAGCTGCAGCACGTTCTCGATCACCAGGTTCATGCGCCGCGACTGGTCCTGGACGATCTGCGCCAGGCGTCGGTCGGGGCCGTCGAGGCCCTCGGACTCCTGCAGCAGCTGCGCGGCGTGACTGATGGCGCCGAGCGGGTTGCGGATCTCGTGGGCGATGCCGGCGGCCAGGCGACCGAGCGAGGCCAGCTTGAGCTGCTGGGCCTGCTGGGCGATCTGCGAGAGGTCTTCGAGGAAGATCAGGGTACTTTGCCGACCGCCACGTTTGAGGGCGACGAAGTTCGGCTGCACCAGCGGGCCGTGGGGCAGGGTGTGCAGGTCCTGCGGGCGCAGGGTCGGATTCTGTTGCCACTGCTGCAGGCGCTCGACCAGCTCCGGGCAGAGGGGCGCGAGCGCCTGCCCGACCAGCGCGGGGTTGCCCAGCAGGGTGAAGGCGCTCTGGTTGGCCAGCAGCACCTGCTGCTGCCGGTCGAGCACCAGGATGCCGGTCCGCATGCGCTCGAGGATCTGGGCATTCAGGGCCTGCAGGTCGGCGACTTCGGCGGCACGCCGTTCGGCCAGGGATTCGCTGCGCCGCAGGCGGCGGGTCAGGCTCTGCACGAGCAGCGCGCTGGCGAAGCACAGCGTGCCCAGCGCCCCCGCGTGCACGTACTGGGTGGCTGCCGCGGGGCGGTCGAGGCTCAGGTAGAAGGTCATGTAGACCAGGCCGCTGGCCGCCACGGCGGCGATCAGCAGGCCGATCCGTCCGCGCAACAGGACGTTGGCCACGGCCACCGAGACGACGATCAGGTTGCCGATGCCGCTGGGCGGGCCGCCGGCCGTGTAGAGCAGGCCCGAGAGCAGGATCACGTCGACCAGCGCCAGGCTGAAGATCTGCAGGGGCTTGGGGTGGTGCACCAGGACGGCGACCAGGATATTCAGGATCAGGTAGAACCAGCTGCCGTAGTGGAACAGCATCGGATGGGCGACCTGCAGCAGCCGCTCGTCCAGGCTGCTGGAAATCAGCAGCACCAGCAGCAGGCCGATGATCAGCCGGTACAGGTGGTACAGGCGCAGGACGTTGCCGCCCTGGGGGCCGCTCAACGGATTGCCGGTCGGCGGCAGGGGTTCAGCGCTCACCGTGGCGCGGACCCTGGCTCAGGTGCGCCTGGCTGCAGTACCAGAGGCGGCCGTCGGCCAGCGCCTCTTCGCGCGGCAGGTGCACGCCGCACTGGGCGCAGCGCACCATGGGCTTGGGCGCTTCGGGCTCGGCCTTGGCGACGGGGCGCGGGGTGGGGCGCGTCAGTCGGCGCCAGAGCCAGACGATGGCGACGATGACGAGAATCCAGAACAGCAGACGGAACATGGAGTGCTCTACTCGAAGGAGGGCCGGCATTTTAGCAAGCCGGGGTTTTCCGGGGCCATGCCGTTGCCCGCTTTCGTGCGCGGGTCGGCATGGCGCACGCAGGGTTTTCCAGTCCGCTCCGTCAGGGGGCGGCGCGCGTTGTTTCCGCAGGCGTCGATGCGGGAGAATGGATTTTTCGAAGCGCGCCCGTGCGTATGCCGGGCACGTCACTTTCATCGGTGGAGACGGCCATGAGCCAAACCCTGCGGGTCGTGATGGCCCAACTGAATCTGCGCGTCGGCGATGTGCACGGCAACGTCGAGCGCATCCTCGAGGCGGCCTGCAGCGCGCGCGACGACTGGGACGCGGATGTCATCGTGTTTCCCGAACTGGCGTTGTGCGGCTATCCGCCGGAGGATCTGCTGCTGCGCTCGAGCATGCAGTTGCGTATCGAGCAAGGCCTGCAGCGACTCAAGGACGAGGTGCGGGGCATCTATCTGGTGCTCGGCTACCCTTGGCTGGAGGACGGACAGCGTTTCAATGCCGCCGCGGTGATCGCCGATGGCGAGCTGCTGGCGCGCTACTACAAGCAGCATCTGCCGAACTACCGGGTGTTCGACGAGCGGCGCTACTTCGAGTCGGGCAGCGAGGCTTGCCTGCTGGATATCAAGGGCGTGCCGGTGGCCCTGTCGATCTGCGAGGACATCTGGTTCCCCGGCCCCATGCGCCAGGCGAAAGAGGCCGGTGCGCGGCTGATCCTCAGCCTGAATGCCTCGCCCTTTCACCTGGACAAGCAGCGCGAGCGGGAGGAGGTTCTCGCCGCCCGGGCGGTCGAGGGCGGCATGCCGGTGGTCTACGTCAACCAGGTCGGCGGCCAGGACGAACTGGTGTTCGACGGCGGTTCTTGCGTGGTCGCGGCGGGCGGCCAGGTCGTCCAGCGTGCGCCGGCCTTCGCCGAAGGGCTCTATCCGGTCGATCTGAGCGTCGAGGACGACGGCGCGGTGCGGCCGCGCGCCGCCAGCTGTGCGCCGCTGCCCGAGTTGGAGGCGAGCGTCTACCAGGCGCTGGTGCTGGGGGTGCGCGACTACGTGCGCAAGAATGGCTTCAAGGGGGTGATTCTGGGGCTGTCCGGCGGCATCGACTCGGCGTTGACCCTGGCCGTGGCGGTGGATGCGCTCGGTGCGGAGCAGGTCGAGGCGGTGATGATGCCCTACCGCTATACGGCGCAGATGAGCCTCGAGGATGCCGAGGCGGAGGCCGCAGCCTTGGGCGTCACCTACCGGGTGCTGCCGATCGCACCGATGGTCGAGGCGTTCATGGACACCCTGGCACCGGTGTTCGAGGGACTCGGTCGGGATACCACCGAGGAGAACCTGCAGGCGCGCTGCCGCGGCACCCTGCTGATGGCGATCTCCAACAAGAAAGGCTATCTGGTGCTGACCACCGGCAACAAGAGCGAGATGGCGGTGGGCTACGCGACCCTCTACGGCGACATGGCCGGCGGTTTCGACGTGCTCAAGGACGTGCCCAAGACCCTGGTGTTCCGCCTCTGCGACTATCGCAACGGTCTGGGCGCGGTGATTCCCCAACGGGTCATCGATCGTCCGCCGTCGGCCGAACTGGCGCCCGACCAGAAGGACGAGGACTCGCTGCCGCCCTATCCGGTGCTCGACGAGATCCTCACGCTGTACGTCGAGTACGACCTCTCGGCCAACGCGATCATCGCCGAGGGGTTCGACGAGGATACCGTCAGGCGGGTGCTGCGCCTGGTCGACCTCAACGAGTACAAGCGCCGTCAGGCGGCCGTAGGCGTGCGGGTGACCCAGCGCAGCTTCGGCCGGGACCGGCGCTATCCGATCACCTCCGGCTGGCGACTCGGGGACTGAGCGAACGCGGGGCGGGTGGGCATTTTTCGTACCCACCCCGGCAGGCCTGTCGTCAGCCGGCGTGCCAAAAGCGAGAAGGGAGGCCCTCGGGCCTCCCTTCTCGTTCGTAGCGCCCGGGTTCAGTCGAGCAGGCGGAGGGGGTTCCACCAGGCGCGCTTGGGCTTGCGGTCGGCGGCCTCGACGTCTTCCTTCGCCGCCTCGCCCTGTTTCAGCTCGGTGCGGATTTCCTGTCGGGACTCTTCGTACATGCGGCGGACGTCCTGGTTGGCGCGGGTTTCGCCCGGGGGCAGCGGCGGCGCGCGCTCGAGCAGGCCCAGGGTGGCCTTGCCCAGCCAGGAGCGGTTGTCGTCCTCTTCTTCCAGCGGCACGAACTGGCCGTTCTGCAGGCTGGGGTGGTCCGGGTAGTTCAGCTTCAGGGTTTCCAGGCTGGTGTCGGCCAGCTCGTCCAGGGTGAGGCGCTGGTAGGCCTCGACCATCACCGCCAGACCGTCGCCCACCGACGGTGTTTCCTGCATGTTTTCCACGACGTAGCGACCGCGGTTGGCCGCGGCCACATAGGCTTCGCGCTTGAGGTAGTAATGGGCGACGTGGATCTCGTAGGCGGCCAGCAGGTTGCGCAGGTAGACCATGCGCGCCTTGGCATCCGGCGCATAGCGGCTGCTCGGGTAACGGCTGGTGAGCTGGGCGAATTCGTTGAAGGAGTCGCGTGCCGCGCCCGGGTCGCGCTTGGTCATGTCCAGCGGCAGGAAGCGCGACAGCATGCCGCGATCCTGGTCGAAGGAGGCCAGGCCCTTGAGGTAGTAGGCGTAGTCGACGTTGGGGTGCTGCGGATGCAGGCGGATGAAGCGCTCGGCGGCCGAACGCGAGGCTTCCGGCTCCTGGGTCTTGTTGTAGGCGTAGATCAGTTCCAGCTGGGCCTGCTCGGCGTAACGGCCGAACGGATAGCGCGACTCCAGGGCCTTCAGCTTGGTGATCGCGGCGTTGTAGTCATTGTTGCCAATGTTGGTCTGGGCCTGCTGGTACAGCTCGGTCTCGCTGAGGTTCTCGTCGACGGCGTCCTCTTTCTCCTTCTTCGATCCGCAGGCGGCGATGAGAGCGAGCGTGGCGATCAGCAGCAGGTGTTTCAGGTGCATGGAGGCTGTGCGTCCCTGTGACGGCCGGCTGTCGGGGGCGGGGCCGTCCTGTTATGATGAGTGCCCTGCGTGAGCGGGGGCAGAGGGGCCGTATTTAACCACAAGCGCATGGCCGAAACCAAAGGCCGTGCCCCGCCGTTGCCGAGCATGTCAATACACAACGATCAGGCCATTCGACTTCGTGCCGAAGTCCCCTTCGAGCTGGGCGGCCAACGCCTCGACCAGGTCGCCGCACAACTTTTCTCCGAACATTCGCGCTCGCGCCTGGCCGCCTGGATCAAGGACGGGCGCCTGACCGTGGACGGCGCCGTGCTGCGTCCCCGCGACACCGTCCATGGCGGCGCCCTGCTCGAGCTGGATGCCGAGCAGCAGGCGCAGGGCGAGTGGGTCGCCCAGGACATCGAGCTGGACATCGTCTACGAGGACGAGCAGATCCTGGTGCTCGACAAGCCGGCCGGGCTGGTCGTGCATCCGGCTGCCGGGCATGCCGACGGTACCCTGCTCAATGCGCTGCTGCACCATGTGCCGGGACTGGTCAATGTGCCGCGCGCCGGCATCGTCCATCGCCTGGACAAGGACACCACTGGCCTGATGGTGGTGGCCAAGACCCTGCAGGCGCAGACCCGGCTGGTCGAGCAGTTGCAGGCGCGCAGCGTCAGCCGCATCTACGAGGCCATCGTGATCGGTGTGATTACCTCCGGCGGCAAGATCGACGCGCCGATCGGTCGCCACGGCCAGCAGCGCCAGCGCATGGCGGTGGTCGAGGGCGGCAAGCCGGCGGTCAGCCACTATCGCGTGCTCGAGCGCTTCCGCGCGCATACCCATACCCGTATCAAGCTGGAGACCGGGCGTACCCACCAGATCCGCGTGCACATGGCGCATGTCGGCTACCCGCTGGTGGGCGATCCGCTCTATGGCGGGCGTTTCCGTATTCCGCCGGCGGCCAGCCAGACCCTGGTGCAGTCGCTCAAGGAGTTCCCGCGCCAGGCCTTGCACGCACGCTTCCTCGAACTGGATCATCCGCTCAGCGGCGAGCGTCTGAAATGGGAGGCGCCGCTGCCGGACGATCTCGTCTGGCTGTTGACGCTGCTGCGCCAGGACAGCCAGGCATTCGTCGGATGAGCGCCTGGCTGACGCCGGACTGGCCTGCGCCGGCACGCGTGCGCGCCAGCGTGACGACCCGCGAGGGTGGCATCAGCGCTGCTCCCTTCGATACCCTCAATCTCGGCGACCATGTCGGGGATGAGCCGGCGGCCGTTGCCGAGAACCGTCGGCGGCTGCGGGCCGGCCTCGGTTGCGAACCCGCCTGGCTGCGTCAGGTGCATGGCGTGGACGTGGTGCCGGCCGATCCGGCGCTGAGCCCCGAGGCCGATGCCAGCTGGACCGAGCGGACCGGTGTCGCCTGCGCGATCCTCACGGCCGACTGCCTGCCGGTGTTGTTCTGCGACCGCGCCGGCACCCGGGTGGCGGCGGCCCATGCCGGCTGGCGAGGACTGGCCGGTGGCGTGCTGGAGTCGACCCTCGATGCCCTGGCCGTGGTGCCGCGGGACGTGCTGGTCTGGCTCGGACCGGCCATCGGTCCGGCGGCCTTCGAGGTCGGTCCGGAGGTGCGTGCGGCCTTCCTCGAGCGGCATCCGCAGGCGGCGACGGCCTTCGGGGCGAGCCGCAACCCGGGCCGCTTCATGGCCGACCTCTACCGGCTGGCGCGCATTCGCCTGGCCGCTCGCGGCGTCGAGGCCATATACGGCGGCGGCCTCTGTGCCTTCAGCGACGCGCGCTTCTACTCCTACCGCCGCAGCCCCCGCACCGGTCGCTTCGCCAGTCTGGTCTGGCTGGCCTCCTGATCGGCGCCGTTCGCCGCATGGCGCCGGCGCTCCTGCCGATACCCTCGGTGCTGACGCGGATCAATTCCGCGACCTTGAATCCCCGCTAATCATCCTTATCTATGCTTCATCTCGGCAGGCCCCTACGGGCTTCAGGCGCCCTCATCGCGCCGGCCTGCTCCTTACCGAAAGGATGACTTCATGCGAATCGACCGATTGACCAGCAAACTGCAACTTGCCCTGTCCGATGCCCAGTCCGTGGCGGTCGGTCTCGATCATGCCGCCATCGAGCCACTGCACCTGATGCAGGCGCTGCTCGATCAGCAGGGCGGTTCGATCCGGCCGCTCCTGATGCAGGTCGGCTTCGATATCAACGGCCTGCGCCAGGCGCTGAGCCAGGCGCTCGAGCAACTGCCCAAGCTGCAGAACCCCACCGGTGACATGAACCTGTCCCAGGACCTGGCAAGGCTGCTCAACCAGGCCGACCGCCTGGCCCAACAGAAGGGCGACCAGTTCATCTCCAGCGAGCTGGTGCTGCTCGCCGCGCTGGACGGCAGCACTCGCCTGGGCAAGCTGCTGCTCGATCAGGGCGTGTCGAAGAAGGCCATCGAAAATGCCGTCAACAACCTGCGTGGCGGCCAGGCGGTGAACGATCCGAATGCCGAGGAGTCCCGCCAGGCGTTGGACAAGTACTGCGTCGACATGACCGCGCGAGCCGAGGAGGGCAAGCTCGATCCGGTGATCGGCCGCGACGACGAGATCCGCCGCACCATCCAGGTCCTGCAGCGTCGGACCAAGAACAACCCGGTGCTGATCGGCGAGCCGGGCGTGGGCAAGACTGCCATCGTCGAGGGATTGGCCCAGCGGATCATCAACGGCGAGGTGCCGGACGGCCTCAAGGACAAGCGCCTGCTGGCCTTGGACATGGGCGCGCTGATCGCCGGCGCCAAGTTCCGCGGCGAGTTCGAGGAGCGCCTGAAGGCGGTGCTCAACGAGCTGGGCAAGCAGGAAGGGCGGGTCATCCTGTTCATCGACGAGCTGCACACCATGGTCGGCGCCGGCAAGGCCGAGGGCGCCATGGATGCCGGCAACATGCTGAAGCCCGCCCTGGCGCGCGGCGAGCTGCATTGCGTCGGTGCCACCACGCTCGACGAGTACCGCCAGTACGTCGAGAAGGACGCCGCGCTGGAGCGCCGCTTCCAGAAGGTCCTGGTGGACGAGCCGAGCGAGGAGGACACCATCGCCATCCTCCGCGGCCTCAAGGAGCGCTACGAGGTGCACCACGGGGTGACCATCACCGACGGTGCGATCATCGCTGCGGCTAAGCTGTCGCACCGCTACATCACCGACCGCCAGCTGCCGGACAAGGCCATCGACCTGATCGACGAGGCGGCCAGCCGCATCCGCATGGAGATCGACTCCAAGCCCGAGGCGCTGGATCGCCTCGAACGCCGGCTGATCCAGCTGAAGATCGAGCGCGAGGCGCTGAAGAAGGAAACCGACGAGGCGACCAAAAAACGTCTGGCCAAGCTCGAGGAGGACATCGTCAAGCTCGAGCGCGAGTATGCCGACCTCGAGGAGATCTGGAAGTCGGAGAAGGCCGAGGTACAGGGCTCGGCGCAGCTCCAGCAACAGCTCGAGCAGGCCAAGCTGGACTTGGAGGCGGCGCGGCGCAAGGGCGACCTGAACCGCATGGCCGAGCTGCAGTACGGCCTGATTCCCGAGCTGGAGCGCAAGCTGGCCAGCGTCGACACGGGCGAGCCGCGGGAAAACCAGCTGCTGCGCAACCGTGTCACCGACGAGGAAATCGCCGAGGTGGTGTCCAAGTGGACCGGCATCCCGGTGGCCAAGATGCTCGAAGGCGAGCGCGAGAAGCTGCTGAAGATGGAGGAGTTGCTGCACCAGCGGGTGATCGGCCAGCACGAGGCGGTGGTCGCCGTGGCCAACGCGGTGCGGCGCTCCCGTGCTGGCCTCGCCGACCCGAACCGGCCGAGCGGCTCCTTCCTGTTCCTCGGCCCGACCGGGGTGGGCAAGACCGAACTGTGCAAGGCGCTGGCCGAGTTCCTCTTCGATACCGAGGAGGCGCTGGTACGCATCGACATGTCCGAGTTCATGGAGAAGCACTCGGTGGCCCGGCTGATCGGCGCCCCTCCGGGGTACGTCGGCTACGAGGAGGGGGGTTACCTGACCGAGGCGGTGCGTCGCAAGCCCTACTCGGTGGTGCTGATGGATGAGGTGGAGAAGGCCCATCCCGACGTGTTCAACGTCCTCCTGCAGGTATTGGAGGACGGCCGTCTGACCGACAGTCACGGGCGTACCGTGGACTTCAAGAACACCGTGGTGGTGATGACCTCCAACCTCGGTTCGGTGCAGATCCAGGAACTGGCCGGCGATCGCGAGGCCCAGCGGGCGGCGGTGATGGATGCGGTGAGCCACCACTTCCGGCCGGAGTTCATCAACCGCATCGACGAGGTGGTGGTCTTCGACCCGCTGGCCCGCGAGCAGATCGCGGGCATCGCCGAGATCCAGCTGGGGCGTCTGCGTCGACGCTTGGTCGAGCGCGAACTGAGTCTCGAACTCTCCGCCGAGGCCTTGGATAAGTTGATCGCCGTCGGCTACGACCCGGTGTATGGCGCCCGGCCGCTCAAGCGGGCGATCCAGCGCTGGATCGAGAACCCGCTGGCGCAGCGGATCCTCGCCGGCCAGTTCGTCCCTGGCGCGAAGATCTCCGCCCGGGTAGAGGGCGACGAGATCGTCTTCTCCTGAGTCGCGCTTCTCGCTCTCTCCCCCTTGGGGAGAGAGCGAAAATAAGTGATTGCTGCAAAAAGCATTTTCAAGGGTTGACAGGGGCGTCTAGAGCCGTAAAATGCGCGCCACTGCAACGGCGATGGGGTTCCAGCGTCGCGGCAGGCAAGAAGCGATGAAAGTTCCGCGATAGCTCAGTCGGTAGAGCAAATGACTGTTAATCATTGGGTCCCTGGTTCGAGTCCAGGTCGCGGAGCCAGCTTTCAGACGGGGTATAGCGCAGTCCGGTAGCGCGCCTGCTTTGGGAGCAGGATGTCGGGAGTTCGAATCTCTCTACCCCGACCATAGCTTCACATCGTATATGGGTCGTTAGCTCAGTCGGTAGAGCAGTTGGCTTTTAACCAATTGGTCGTAGGTTCGAATCCTACACGACCCACCACTTCCTAAAATCACCTTTCATGCCTGGAAAGGTTCGATTCTAAGCTTAATCATCAGATTTTTGATTTCTGCAGCGCCTGAAGACCTTCTTCCGGTGCGCTTTCGTGCGTCCAGGTTTTTGTTCGACCGATCCGTCGAGTCGAGTCGTTGGCATCCCGGCACTGCGGATTGCCGTGTGGGTTGCGAGGCGGGGGAGGCCTTGCGGGCCGGTCGGCCCGCAAGGTCGGGAAGGACTTAGTGCAGCTTGAGGCGGGGCACGGTGCTACTGCGGAAGCGGTCGCCCACCATCATCATCAGGGTGCGGAAGGTGCCGTACAGCGCCATCTGGTGCATCCGGTAGAGCGAGATGTAGAACTTGCGGGCCAGCCAGCCCTCCAGGGTCACGTCGCCGGTCAGGTTGCCCATCAGGTTGCCGATCGCCGAGAAGCTCGACAGGGAAATCAGCGAGCCGTGGTCGCTGTAGCGGTACTCGAGCAGGGGCTTGTCTTCCTGGAGCTTGCGATAGATCGACTTGGCCAGCAGTGCGGCCTGCTGGTGGGCGGCCTGGGCGCGCGGCGGCACGGGGCGGTCGGTGCCCGGCTGCGGGCAGGAGGCGCAGTCGCCGAAGGCGAAGATATCGTCGTCGAGGGTGGTCTGCAGGGTCGGGCGCACCACCAGCTGGTTGATACGGTTGGTTTCCAGACCATCCAGGTTTGTGAGGAAGGCGGGAGCGCGAACGCCTGCGGCCCAGACCATGAGGTCGGCGGAGACGAACTGGTCGTCCTTGGTCCTCAAGCCTTCCGAGGTCACTTCGCTGACGGCGGTGTTGGTGAGTACGCGGACGCCGAGGCTTTCCAGGGTGGCATGGGCCGAGCGGCTGATCCGCTCGGGCAGGGCGGCCAGGACTCGCGGGCTGGACTCGATCACGGTGATGCTCAGGTTTTCCGGCGGGATGCGCTCTAGGCCATAGGCAACCAGTTCCTTGGAGGCATGGCGCAGCTCGGCGGCCAGTTCGACGCCGGTGGCGCCGGCGCCGACGATGGCGACGTTGACCTGATGGCTGTCATTGTTGCTGGCATGGGCGCGCAGGTAGTGGCTGAGCAGCAAGCGACGGAAGCGCTCGGCCTGGTCGCGGCTTTCCAGGAAGATGCAGTTCTCGGCGGCACCGGGCGTGCCGAAGTCGTTGGTGGTGCTGCCGACGGAAATGACCAAGGTGTCGTATTCCAGTTCGCGCTCGGGCAGCGGGGCGCGGTCCTCCAGCGCCGGTTGGGCGGCCAGGCGGATGCGCTTGTTGGCCCGATCCAGCCCGCACATGCGGCCGAACTGGAATTCGAAGTTGTTCCACTTGGCCTGGGCGACGTAGTTCAGTTCGTCCCCGGTCGAGTTCAGCGAGCCGGCGGCGACTTCGTGGAGCAGCGGTTTCCACAGGTGGGTCATGTTGGCGTCGACCAGGGTGATCTTCGCCTGATAGTTCCTGCCCATGGTTTTGCCAAGGCGGGTTGCGAGTTCCACGCCGCCGGCGCCACCGCCGACGATTACGATGCGATGAGTCATGTCTAAAGTCTCATAAGGCCAGAAAAAACGGGGTAGGGTCGCGGGGGCGAGCGCGAGGCAGCTCAGAGCGCCAGACGACCCAGAATACGGCTCAGCAGGCCCAGACAGGCGACCACGGTCAGCACGATCAATGCGAGGCGCCAGGGGCGGAACGGCTGGCGTTCCACCTGATGCTGCGGGGCGCTCAGGTAGTCATCGACGCGTTGCTGATCATCGGGGCTCAGACGGCTCGGCATGCGGGGCTCGATATTCTGCAAAAACTCTTCCGCACAGCATCCCGGGGTGACCGAAATGCTCGCTGGATTGTTGACGTGAATCATAACTCCTTGTGCCGCTCGGCTGGCAAGATGTCTTTTGGTTAAAATTTTCAATGTGGCGAAAGTTCGCATCACGGAACGATGCCAAGCTTGAGGGACGCCTCAAGAGCTGCCTCCCAAAGGCGCATCCGAATGAGCCCGCGCGGTGGGCCGGATTGCCGCCTGCTTCAAGCCTGCTTTCTGCGAGTGAGGCTGCGTCCGGTGTAGACTTTGTCGCCCGCGCCCCGGAGTTTCCGATGTCCGTTCGCCCCATCATTCCTGCCGATCATCCGGCCTTGCTGGCGCTGTGGCGGCGCACGCCGGGCCTGCAGCTGCGTAGCGAAGACGACTTCGAACCCTTTTGTGCCTATCTCGAACGCAATCCTCGGTTGAGCCTGCTGGTCGAACTCGACGGGCGGATCGTCGCTTCGCTGCTGGTCGGCCACGACGGCCGTCGCGGCTATCTCCAGCATCTGGCGGTGGACGAGTCCTGCCGCGGTCGCGGTTTCGCCCGGGCGCTGCTGGACGAGGCGCTGGCCAGGCTGGCGGGGCTGGGAATCGACAAGTCCCATGCCTTCGTCCTCCGGGATGCGCCGCAGGCGCTGGCCTTCTGGGAGGCGCAGGCGGACTGGGAGGGGCGCGGCGATATTCAGGTCTATTCCTCACGGAGGAGCAACGAGTGAGATTATTCGCCGGTATCGTGCTTTGCCTGGCGTCGTTCTGGGCGCAGGCGCTCGAGGTGGGCGAGCGGCTCGTCCCCTGGACCCTGCTGGACCAGCATGAGCAGGCCTACAGTCTGAGCGAGGAAACCCGCATCCTGCTGGTCGCGCGCAGCATGGATGGCGCCCGGCTGGTCGAGGCGGCGCTCAAGGCGCGGCCGCAGGGCTACCTGGAGGCGCGCCAGGCGGTGTTCGTCGCCGACATCAGCCGCATGCCTTCGCTGATCGCCCGCCTGTTCGCTGTGCCGGCGATGCGCGATTATCCCTATCGCGTGCTGCTCGACCGCGACGCCCGCGTCGCTGCCCGCTACCCGGGCGATCCGGCCAAGGTGCTGTGGCTCGACTTGGAGCAGGGGTGGTTGAGGGCCCGGCGCGAGTTCGGCGATGCCGGCGCGCTGTCCGCAGCCCTCGAGCAGGCGAGGCCGTGATCGCTGCCGATCTACTGGCGTCCAGTACCCAGCTGATCGGCGGACTGTTCTATCTGGGGCTCATGCTCCATGCCATCTGGCGTGCGCCCTGGCTGGAGCTGTTCAGCGACAGTCGGCGCCAGCATCTGCTGTTCGGCACGATCCTGGCGCTGTTCCTGCTCTGGCTGGTACGGCGCGATTTCGTTTCCGGGCTGTCCTTCCATTTCATCGGCATGACCGCGGTGACTCTGTTGCTCGACTGGCCGCTGGCGATGCTCGCCGGACTGGCCGCGCAGGTCGGGCTGCTGCTTCTGGGACGTCAGGACCTGGCGGCGCTGGGCGTCAACGGCCTGCTGCTGGTGGCGATTCCGGTCTCGATCACCGAAGGCTGCGCCCTGCTGGTCGAGCGCGCGCAGCCGCGCAACCTGTTCGTCTACATCTTCTGCTCGGGCTTCTTTCCGGCTGCGCTGAGCGCCCTGGCCTGCCTGCTGGCCGGTTTCGGTGTGCTATGGATGGATGGCCGCTACGAAATGCCGCCGTGGCTGCTGGATTATCTCGGCTATCTGTGGCTGGTGATGTTCCCCGAGGCGTTCATCAACGGCGCGGTGGTCAGCGGGCTGGTGGTGTATTGCCCGGAGTGGCTGGAAACCTTCAACCGCAGCCGCTACCTGCAGGCGCCTTGGAAGGACGACGAGCCGCAGTGATCTGCACTCGTGCAGGATGTCGATGCCGCATGGGTAGGGCGGGTGCAACCCACCGGAAATGGCAAGGGCCGGCCGCGAAAGCGGCGGGTTTCACCCCCCTACGGATCGCCTGAGGCAAGTCAATGGTCACGTGGCGGCAGATCCCCGGAAAACAGTTCGTCCTCGAGATTTTCGCCGGGAATCGCGTGTTCTTCGGCTGCCCAGGCACCCAGATCGATGAGTTTGCAGCGTTCGCTGCAGAACGGCCGGTGCGGGCTTTGCGGACCCCACTCGACCGGCGCCTTGCAGGTGGGACAGGTTACCGTCAGGGGTTGCTTCATGGCTGGCCTCCGCGCAGGGTCAGGTAGAATCGGTGCAGGCGTTCGACCTCGCCGTGCAGCCAGGGCAGGTCGCGGTCGTTCACCAGCACGTCGTCGGCATGGCGCCGGCGTTCCTCGCGGCTGGCCTGGGCCTTGAGGATCGCCTCGATCTGTTCCCGGTCGGCTCCGTCGCGTTGCATGGCACGCTCGAGCTGCAGGGATTCGGGAACATCGACGACCAAGATACGCTGGGTCATCGTGTGCTGGTCGGTTTCCACCAGCAGCGGCGACTCCAGAATGGCATAGGGCGAGGAGGCCTGCTCCAGGCTGGCCAGAATCTCCTGGCGGATCAGTGGGTGCAGCAAGCGCTCCAGCCAGCGGCGCTCCTCCTCGCTCTGGAACACCCGCCGGCGCAGGGCGGCACGATCCAGATTGCCGTTCGCCAGCAGGATCTCCCGGCCAAAGTGCCCGACGATCTCCGTCAGCGCCGGACGACCGGGCTCCACCACCCAGCGTGCGGCCTGGTCGGCATCCACCACATGAACGCCGAGAGCGCTGAAATGCCGGGCGGCGGCGCTCTTGCCGCTGCCGATACCGCCGGTCAGGCCGAGAATCCAGGGTTTCATGAGCGCTCCCCATGCCGAAGTGCCGTGCTAGATACCGCGTTGCCGGCGGATATGCAACGCTTCGCAGTTTGCGTAGGGCGGGTGTAACCCGCCGGAAATGCCAAGGGCCGACCCGAAAACGGCGGGTTGCACCCGCCCTACAGGCCGGCAAACTGCAGATAGGTTCCGACGATCTGCTCACCCCAGAGCAGGGCGATCCAGCCGGCGATGGCGAGGAAGGGGCCGAAGGGGATCGGCGTGCCGCTTTCGGCCTTGCGCAGGCGCAGGATGGCGATTCCCAGCACGGCGCCGACCAGCGAGGAGAGCAGGATGGTCAGCGGCAGGATCTGCCAGCCGCCCCAGGCGCCGAGCATCGCCAGCAGCTTGAAGTCGCCGTAGCCCATGCCTTCCTTGCCGGTAAGCAGCTTGAACAGCCAGTACACCGACCACAGGCTGAGATAACCGGCGACCGCGCCCCAGAGGGCGTCCTCCAGGGAAACGAACAGCCCGAAATTGTTGAGGATCAGCCCCAGCCAGAGCAGCGGCAGCACCAGCGAGTCCGGCAGCAACTGATGGTCGTAGTCGATCAGGCTCATGGCCAGCAGGCCCCAGCCGAGCAGCAGCATGGCGCCGGCCTGCCAGTCGAGGCCGTAATGCCAGGCGACATGGGCCGAGAGCAGCCCGCAGGCCAGCTCCACCAGCGGGTAGCGCGCGCCGATCGGCGCCTTGCAGGCCGAGCAGCGGCCGCGCAGGGCCAGCCAGCCGAGCAGCGGGATGTTCTCCCAGGGCTTGATCTCATGGCCGCAGTGCGGGCAGTGCGAGTGGGGCAGCAGCAGGTTGAATATCTCGCCCGGCGCCTCGCCGGGCAGCTCCAGCACCTCCCGCGCCTGCGCCTGCCAGTCGCGCAGCATCATCTTCGGCAGGCGATGGATCACCACGTTGAGGAAACTGCCGACCACCAGGCCCAGCAACGCCGCACAGAACGCGAAGGCCGGCCCGGGACCGGCGAGAAGATCGTGAATGGACATGTTCAGACCACGGCCCCCAGCTGGAAGATCGGCAGGTACATGGCGATGATCAGGCCGCCGACCAGCACCCCGAGCACCGACATGATGATCGGCTCCATCAGGCTGGTCAGGCCGTCCACCATGTTGTCCACTTCGGCTTCGTAGAAGCTCGCCACCTTGTCGAGCATCTCGTCCAGTGCGCCGGACTCCTCGCCGATGGCGGTCATCTGGATCGCCATGGTCGGGAAGGTGCCGGTAGTGCGCATGGAGAAGTTCAGCTGCATGCCGGTGGTGACGTCGGCCTTGACCTTGTCGGTGGCGGTGCGGAACACCACGTTGCCGGTGGCGCCGGACACCGAGTCCAGCGCCTCGACCAGCGGTACGCCGGCGGCGAAGGTGGTGGACAGGGTGCGGGCGAAGCGGGCGACCGCCGACTTGTAGAGGATGTCGCCGACGATCGGCAGCTTGAGCAGGGTGCGGTCCGTCCAGTCGCGGAACTTCTCCGAGCGCCGGTGCGCCTGCTTGAGGCTGAAGGCCGCGATGAACATCCCAAACAGTATGTAGTACCAGGACGCCTGCAGGCTCTCCGACAGGCCGATGACCATCAGGGTGAAGGCCGGCAGCTCGGCACCGAAGTTGGCGAACACCGACTGGAACTGCGGCACCACCTTGATCAGCAGGATCGCCGTGACGATCATCGCCACCACCACCACGGCGATGGGGTAGTTCATCGCCTTCTTGATCTTGGCCTTCAGCGCCTCGGTCTTCTCCTTGTAGGTGGCGACCCGGTCGAGCAGGTTTTCCAGGGCGCCGGCCTGCTCGCCGGCGTCCACCAGGTTGCAGTAGAGGTCGTCGAAGTACTGCGGCTTCTTGCGCAGGGCGCTGGCGAAGCCGTTGCCGGCCGCCACTTCCTGCTTCACCTCGTCGACCAGCGTGCGCATGTTCGGGTTGTCGAAGCCCTCGGCGATGATCTCGAAGGACTGCAGCAGCGGCACGCCGGCCTTCATCATGGTCGCCATCTGCCGGGTGAACAGGGCGATGTCCATCGGGGTGATCTTCTTGCCGGCGCCGAACAGCGAGGCGGATTTCTTGCGCACCTTGAGCGGATTGATGCCCTGCTTGCGCAGCTGCGCCTTGACCAGCGCCGGATTCTGCCCGCTCAGTTCGCCCTTGACCTTGGCGCCGCGCCGGTCGGTGCCCTCCCAGGTGAACACACTGGTCTTTAACGCTTTTTCCGCCATGTTGGGCCTGCCATCGAATTATCTGGATTTGCGAACCGCTTCGCGTCGGGCGGGTGAAACCCGCCGATTGTTGGCGCGGGACCTTTGCCGTGTCTGGCGGGTTTCACCCGCCCTACAAATCTGCTTGTCGTAGGAGCCAGCTTGCTGGCGATCCGTTGCCCGCGCGCCAGCATCGCCAGCAAGCTGGCTCCTACGGGGTGTGTGGCCTGTTCCGGGGAGAGGGCGCTGGAGGGCGCCACGCCTGGATCGCCGCCGCCGCGAGCGGGTATTTCGTGAACATGCGCTAGTCCTTGGTGACGCGGTTGACTTCTTCCAGGCTGGTGACGCCCTGCATAGCCTTGAGCAAGGCCGAGGCGCGCAGGTCGTTGAAGCCGTCGGTGCGCATCTGCCGGGCGATCTCGATGGAGTTGCCGTCCTCCATGATAATCCGCTGCAGGGCCGGGGTGTTTTTAACCACTTCATAAATGCCGACCCGGCCCTTGTAGCCGCCGTTGCAGTTGTCGCAGCCCACCGGGGCGTAGAGTTTGAAGGTGCCGATGCGCGCCTCGGGAAAACCCTCCTCGAGCAGCGCCTCGCGGGGAATCTCCATCGCCTTCTTGCAGGCGCACAGCTTGCGCGCCAGCCGCTGGGCAATGATCAGGTTCACCGAGGTGGCGATGTTGAACGAGGGCACCCCCATGTTGCGCAGGCGGGTCAGGGTTTCCGCGGCGCTGTTGGTGTGCAGGGTGGACATCACCATGTGGCCGGTCTGCGCAGCCTTGATGGCGATCTCGGCGGTCTCCAGGTCGCGGATCTCGCCGACCATGATGATGTCCGGGTCTTGGCGCAGGAAGGCGCGCAGCGCCTGGGAGAAGTCCATGCCCTGGCGCGGGTTGACGTTGACCTGGTTGATCCCCTCCAGGTTGATCTCCACCGGGTCTTCCGCGGTGGAGATGTTCACCTCCGGGGTGTTGAGGATGTTCAGGCCGGTGTACAGCGACACCGTCTTGCCCGAGCCGGTCGGGCCGGTCACCAGGATCATCCCCTGCGGCTGGCTCAGCGCCGCCAGGTAGAGCGCCTTCTGCTCCGGCTCGTAGCCCAGCGCGTCGATGCCCATCTGCGCGCTGGAAGGGTCGAGAATCCGCATCACGGTCTTCTCGCCCCACAGGGTCGGCAGGGTGTTGACCCGGAAGTCGATGGCCTTGGTCTTCGACAGCTTCATCTTGATCCGGCCGTCCTGCGGCTTGCGCCGCTCGGAGATGTCCAGCCCGGCCATCACCTTGAGGCGCGCGGCGATCTTCGGCGCCAGCTGCACCGGCGGCTTGGCCACCTCGTGGAGGATGCCGTCGGTACGGAAACGCACCCGGTAGCTCTTTTCGTAGGGCTCGAAGTGCAGGTCGGAAGAACCGCCGCGGATCGCATCCAGCAGCATCTTGTTGACGAAGCGCACCACCGGCGCGTCCTCGGCACCGCCGTTCGGCTCGCCCTCGTCGTCCTTCTGGGTGGCCGCCTCGGTGTCCAGGCCGTCCAGGTCGGCATCGCCGAGATCGTCCAGGCCCATGCCGGCGCCCTCGAAGTACTTCTCGATGGCTTCGCCCAGCTTGTCGTCCTCGACCAGCACGGCCTCGGTGTTCAAGCCGGTGCCGAAGCGGATCTCGCGGATCGCCTCGTGGTTGGTCGGATCGGAGATCGCCACGAACAGCCGGTTTCCGCGCCGCCAGAGGGGCAGGGCGCGGTGCTGGCGGATCAGCTTCTCGCTGACCAGGTCCCGGGGTTGGCTCTCCTTGTCCAGCGTCTTGAGGTCGAACAGGGCGATGCCGAACTGCTCGGCGGCCAGCTCCGCCAGCGGCCGGCTCTTCGCCAGCTTGTTCTGTACCAACCAGGTGATCGGCGAGGTCTGGTTGCGCTGCGCCTGCACCTGCGCCTGCTGGGCGGTCTTCTCGTCGATCAGTCCGGCCAGCACCATCTGCCGCGCCAGGCCGGGGAGGGAAACGTCGTTAGTCATCGAATGGGCGGCTCTCTGTGCAATGGGAAGATGACTGGCTGCTGCCGAGGTGCTCCGTCAGCCTTGCGCTCCCTCCTCTAGGGGGAGCCCCTTTAAAAGGGAGAGCGGAGAAAACTTTTCGACCAATGCAGGCTATTTGCCATGGCAGTAATGGCCTGCCTTATAACCCAGTTGCCAAGCTCTGCCAAATGCACGAAGAGCAAGTGACAAAAAATGTCAGGAGTTGGCGGATTTGGGGTTGGTATTTTGTAGTGAATAGTCATGCAGGGTATTGGAGTCGCTAAAAAGTTCGGACACTTTGTCGCATAGGTAAGTCTGGTTTTGTGATGCGATTCTCATCGGAAGAAGTTGGCGAGGAGTGGTGATACATGTCATTTCTTGGTTGAAAGTCCAGCAATGGCGGGGCTTGCAGTGGTTGTTGATAAGGCACGGAGAGACGTGAAAGCGGGATTTCTCCAAGTTGAATCGAGAAAGGCTGGCACATCGCCTGCAACGACTGCGGCAGGTCAGAAACAACGCCTGAACACTTCAAGGAGATATTTGATGAAAGCTCAAATGCAGAAAGGTTTTACCCTGATTGAATTGATGATCGTGGTGGCGATCATCGGTATTCTGGCGGCTGTGGCGCTGCCGGCCTATCAGGATTACACATCCCGATCCAAGATCACTGAAGTCATGTTGCAGGTCGATAGCTGCAAGAGTGCTGTATCCGAGTTCATTCAAGCGAATGCTGCTTTCCCTGCTGATGCAGATGCGGCTGGTTGTAACTCGACCGTGTCGACTAAGTATATGGCTGCGGGTATGGCTGTTGATGTCGCTACGGGGACTATTACTTCCGGTGCTGTTCAAAACGTCGCTACTGGAGCAGACACCTTTCATATTATTCTGCAGCCGACTACCGATGCTGCACGTACAACTGCGATGAGTGCTGCCAGCGATACTATAATGGGCTGGTCGTGTGGTACTGATGCGGCAGCGACGGATTTCAAATATTTCCCGGCATCCTGCCGTCAGACTGTCCTGGGCGGTCTGTAATTAAGCCTTGTTAGGGGGGGTGAAGCCCGCGTTGCTTTGACAGCGCACTCGGCATGCTGGCGGGTTTCACCCCTTACGGACTACGAACGCCCCGCCCTCATGCGGGGCGTTCGCGTTCTACGGTAGCCATCATTGGACTTGCCTTAATTCGGGTTATCTGGAGTTTCATCTGGAATGGTTCTGTCGAAGCCAATCAATCGCTGGAGCGCCTTCGCACTTCATCTTCTGCTCAGTTTAGCGATTCTTGCCCTGTCGATATCGGTTGCGTTGTTATGGCTCTTCCCGGGCGGGCTGTTCCAGGCCGCCGGCGGTTGGGAAGGGCTGAGAATCGTCGGTGCGGTCGATCTGGCGCTCGGTCCCTGCCTGACCCTGATCGTGTTCAATCCGCAAAAGCCCCGGGCGGAGCTGGTCCGGGATCTGTCGTTGATCGCCCTGGTGCAGGTGCTCGCGCTAGGGGGGGGAGCCTGGCAGGTGGCTAATGCTCGTCCGCTGGCGGTGGTGCAAGTGTTCGACACCTTCTATGTGCTCAACCGGGAGGATTATCGCCAACTGAATGTCGCGGAGGGTGAGTTGGATCGGCTGTCAGGATGGACACCGAAGTACTTCTACGTGGAGGTGCCGGAGAACCCCGTGGAGTTCGTGGTTCAGCATACGCTGGGCCAACTCACCGGCGAGAAACCGCTCCAGCAGCGCATGGACCTGTACCGCGAGCTGACGACCGACCGCCAGGGTCTGGAAAAAATCCTCCACGGCGCCATCTGGAATGAGCAGGACGGCTGCTTTCGCGTGGATATCGAGTCGTCTTATCGCCGCGGTTCGATCTGCTTCGACCCGCAAACGCGGCGGATGTCGGATTTCGTGCCGGAGCATTCGTAGCCTTGTAGGGCGGGTGAAACCCGCGCGGTTATCGGCAACGCCATCGGCATGACGGCGGGTTTCACCCCCCTACAGGGTACGGAAGGCGTTCTTCACAACTGCAAGCGCATCGACAGATCGACCGCCTTGATGTCTTTGGTCAGGGTGCCGAGGGAGATGTAGTCCACCCCCGTCTCGGCGATCTGGCGCAGGTTGCCGTCGTTGATGCCGCCGGAGGCTTCCAGTTTGGCGCGGCCGGCGGTGCGGCGCACGGCGGTGTGCATGTCCTCGAGGCTGAGTTCGTCGAGCATGACGATGTCGGCGCCGGCGGCCAGGGCCTGGTCGAGTTCCTCCAGGTCTTCGACTTCGACTTCCACCGGCTTGCCGGGGGCGATGCGCCGGGCCGCGGCGACCGCCTCGGCGATGCCGCCGCAGGCGGCGATGTGGTTTTCCTTGATCAGGAAGGCGTCGAACAAACCGATGCGGTGGTTATGGCAGCCGCCGCAGGTGACCGCGTATTTCTGCGCCAGGCGCAGGCCGGGGAGGGTCTTGCGGGTGTCCAGCAGGCGCACCGGGGTGCCCTCGACCAGGTCGGCGTAGCGACGGCAGCGGGTGGCCACGGCGGAGAGGGTCTGGAGGAAGTTCAGGGCGCTGCGTTCGCCGCTGAGCAGGGCGCGGGCCGGGCCTTCCAGGCTGAACAGCAGCTTGTCGGCATCGACCCGCTCGCCGTCGACGACCTCCCAGTGCACGGCGACGCGCGGGTCGATCTGGCGGAACACCTCGTCGACCCAGGCGCGGCCGGCGATCACCGCGGGCTCGCGGGTGATGACCCGGGCGCGGGCCTGGCGTTCCTCGGGGATCAATTGTGCGGTGAGATCGCCGCTGCCGATGTCCTCGGCCAGGGCGCGGCGGACGTTCGCCGCGATTTCGCCGCTCAAGTCGGCAAGGATGAGGTCTGGCATGGGGGGCTCCGGCAGGGGGGATGCGCCCGATTATAGGGGGGATGGGACGGTCCGGGGAGCCTGTGTCGGGGGCGTGGAGGGTGGGGAGGGTGGGCGCCGCGACGGGCCGTCGCTTGGCCCGAAGGCCCGGCTGCTCTAGAGTGTCGGCTGTTTTTAGGAGAGCCGCATGCAGTTCGACCCCTCCACCGGCTGGTGCCACGGCATTCGCCATTGCCCGTCGCCGAATTTCAATGCCCGCCCGCAGGGCGAGATTTCTCTACTGGTGATCCACGGCATCAGCCTGCCGCCGGGGCAGTTCGGTACCGGCAAGGTGCAGCAGTTCTTTCGCAACGGCCTGCCGGCGGACGAGCATCCCTATTTCGCCGCCATCGCCGCGCTGCGGGTGTCGGCACACTTCTTCATCGAGCGCGACGGCGCGGTCACCCAGTTCGTTTCCTGTCTGGAGCGTGCCTGGCATGCCGGGCAGTCGTGCTTCGAGGGGCGCGAGAACTGCAACGATTTCTCCCTGGGCATCGAGCTGGAGGGCACCGACGAGCTGCCCTACAGCGACGCCCAGTACGCCAGCCTGACGACCCTCACCCGGCTGCTGCAGCAGGCCTATCCGGCGCTCGACGTCCGGCGCATCTGCGGCCATGCCGATATCGCCCCCCAGCGCAAGACCGATCCGGGGCCGGCCTTCGACTGGACGCGCTATCGCACGGCGCTGTCCGACTCTGGAGATATGCAATGACGTTTCTGGTGCTTCTGCTGGCGCTGCTGGTGGAACGGTTCTCCCGCTGGCGCCTGCGCCTCCAGCAGGACATCTTCTGGCTGCGGCTGCTGGACCGGGTCGAGATGGACCCGGACCTGGCCGACGATCCGCGGCGGGCGCTGTTTCGTCTGGTGCTGCTGCCGGTGCTGGCGGTGGGCGTGCTGCTGGCGTTGCTGTCGCTGCCGTTCTACGGCTGGCTGGCGTTGCCGCTGCATGTCTTGGTGCTGATCTACAGCCTGGGGCGCGGCGATGTGCTGAACGAGCTGCAGCCGTTCCGCGAGGCCTGGCGGCGTGGCGACGACGAGGCCGCCTGTCTGGCGGCCGAGTGCGACCTGGCGGTGGAGGCCGAGGAAAGCCGGTCGCTGCTGCGGCGGGTGCAGGGCTACCTGCTGTGGCAGGCCTATCAGAGCTTCTTCGCGGTGATCTTCTGGTACGCCCTGCTCGGCCCCGTGGCGGCACTGGCCTATCGCCTGCTGGCGCTTACCTGCGAGCACACGGCGCAGCCGCTCCTGCGCGAACGCTCGGTGCGGCTGCGCCACCTCTGCGACTGGCTGCCGGCGCGCGCCCTGGCCCTGAGCTTCGCCCTGGTCGGCAATTTCGTGGCGGTGTTCCGCGTGTTGCTGCGCTACCTGCCGAACCGCGAGGTGCCGGCGGCGAAACTGGTGATCGAGGCCGGGCGTGCCGCCGACGAGGGCCTGGAGGCAGCGGTGCTGGCCGGCGAGGCGGGGGTGGCGACCCTGGACGAGCTGTGGCAGCTTCTGGTGCGCGCCGGGATGCTCTGGTACGTGGTATTGGCGCTGGCGATCCTGTTCCTCTGAGCGTCAGATCCATGATCTGCTGCGTTCGGCCATGCGGCGTTGAGCTTTCGTAGGGCGGGTGAAACCCGCCGTTGTTCAAGGCGACGACGATGTCGAAACGTGGCGGGTTGCACCCCCCTACGGGTTTGAAACCGGCCTCAGTCGGTCCAGCCGAACAGTTCGCAGGCGTTGCGCGTGCTGGCTTCGGCCAGGGTCTCTGGCGCGATGCCGATGAGCGCGGCAATCGCCGTGCAGATTTCCGGCAGGTATTCCGGGCTGTTGCGCACGCCGGGGTGCATCGCCGGCGCCATGTCCGGGGCGTCGGTTTCCAGCACCACGGACTCCAGCGGCAATTCGGCGACGACCCGGCGCAGGCGGTTGGCCTGGGGCCAGGTCGGCGCCCCGCCGAGGCCCAGGCGGAAGCCCAGCCTCAGGTATTCCCGCGCTTCCTCCCGGCTGCCGGCGAAGGCATGGACGATGCCGGCGCGGCTCAGGCGAAAGCGCTTGAGGGTGGCGATGGTCGCGGCATGGGCGCGGCGCACGTGCAGCAGCACCGGCAGTTCCAGCTCCGCGGCCAGGCGCAGCTGGGCCTCGAACAGCGCCTGCTGGCGGTTGCGGTCCAGCTCCGTCAGGTAGTAGTCGAGGCCGAACTCGCCGACCGCGCAGAGCCGTTCCTCGCCGCGCAGGCGCCGCAGCCAGGCGCCCAGCTCCTCGATATCGCCGGCGGCGTGGCGCTCCAGATACAGCGGATGCAGGCCGAAGGCGGCGTACAGGCCGGGCTCGGCGCCGGCCAGATCCCACACCCGCTGCCAGTTCGCACGGTACACCCCGGCCAGCACCTGGCGGCCGACGCCGAGCGCCCGGCAGCGGGCCAGCACGGCGGCGCGGTCGGCGTCGAAGTCGGGGAAGTCGAGGTGGTTGTGGGTGTCGATCAGCCGCACGGGCAACGGACTCCTACGCTTGCTCGCAGCGGATCTTCAGGGTCCGCGGGATGGCCTCGACGCCGGGCAGGTAGTCGTTCCCCTCGATGGCGCGCAGGGTCCAGTCGAGCACCCGTTCGGCGATCCGGTCGAACTGCTGGGAGATCGCATTGACCCGCAGCGGCACGAAGTCCAGCAGCTGGGCGTCGCCGAAGGTGGCCAGGCGCAGCCCGGCGAACTCCGTTGCCGGGTAGTCGCGCAGGGCCTCGAAGACGCCTTCCAGCAGCACGTAGGAGGTGGTCACCAGGGCGTCCGGCCGGTCTGCACTGTGCAGCAGGGCGCTCATCTGCTGGTAGCCGCAGGCCCGGCTGAACTGCTCGGCGTGGTGGACGCTGACCGTCCCGCCGAAGCCCTCCAGGGCCTGGCGGAAGCCCTGTGCGCGGGCCTGGCTGATCGGCAGCTCGGAGCGTGCGTCGAGCAGGGCGATATGCCGCGGCGGCGGGGCGAGCAGGCTGGCGGTGAGCTGGGCGCCGGCCTGCCGGTCGTCGCTGACCACCGAGCGGATGTGCGCGGGGTCGAGGGCGCGGTCGACGGCGATCACCGGCAGTCCGCCCTCGACCAGATTGCGGTAGAGCGGATCGTCCTGCGGCAGGCAACTGGCGACGATCAGCGCGTCGCAGCGCCGCGAGCGGAACAGTTCGAGCAGCTGGCGCTCGCTGGCCGGGTCGTCGTCGGAGCTGGCGATCAGCAACTGGTAGCCGGCGGCGCGGGCGCCCTGTTCGAGCAGCTTGGCCAGGCGTGCGTAGCTGGGGTTCTCCAGGTCGGGGAGGATGAAGCCCAGGCAGCGGCTCTGCCCGCGGCGCAGACCGGCGGCCTGCTGGTCGAGGAGATAGCCGTGGCGTTCGACCACCGCCAGCACGCGTTCCACGGTAGCTGGGCTGATGCGCCGCTGGGCGGCCTGGCCGTTGATCACATAGCTGGCGGTGGTGACGGACACTTGGGCCAGGCGGGCGATGTCGCTGAGTTTCAAGGTTGGGTCCTGGGAAATGCCATGACGGCAGGGCTTCAAGGATCACCCATTATCGGGTAACGTGCCAGTCCTTGTGATGAAACGATTCAGCATGCGACCCGCCGACTATCCTTATTTAAAGGATGGTCGGGGTCGCCCGCGCTCGACGGTGGCTCTTGCCAGAACCAGAACAATTAGGAGATTTCCATGCTCGAGTTGAATGCCGCGCAGATCCGCATGGGCCGCAACGCGCCGGACAAGCAGGCGGCGCTGGCGCTGCTGGCCGAGGGCCTGGTCGACGACGGCCTGGTGGAGTCCGGCTACCTCGCCGGCATGCAGGCCCGCGAGGCTCAGGGCTCGACCTACCTCGGCCAGGGCATCGCGATTCCCCACGGTACCCCGGAAACCCGCGACCAGGTGCTGCGCACCGGCGTGCGCCTGATCCAGTTCCCCGAGGGCGTGGACTGGGGCAACGGCCAGCGGGTCTTCCTGGCCATCGCCATCGCCGCCCGCTCCGACGAGCACCTGCACCTGCTGCAACTGCTGACCCGCGCCCTCGGCGAGGGCGATCTCAGCCAGGCGCTGCGCGAGGCCCGCGAGGCCGAACAGATCGTCGCGCTGCTGCAGGGTGCGCCGCGCGAACTCGCCCTGGACAGCCAACTGATCGGCCTGGGCGTGGCCGCCGAGGATTTCGACGAGCTGGTCTGGCAGGGCGCGCGCCTCTTGAAGCGGGCCGGCTGCACGGTCTCCGGCTTCGCCGCCAGCCTGGTGCAGAGCCAGCCGCTGCCGCTGGGCGAGGGGCTCTGGTGGCTGCACAGCGAGCAGAGCGTGGAGCAGCCCGGACTGGCCTTCGTCACCCCCGGCCAGCCGCTCACCCTGCACGGCCAGCCGCTGGCCGGGCTGTTCTGCCTGGCCAGTCTGGGCGAGGCGCACCGCCAACTGCTCGAACGGCTCTGCGACCTGCTGATCGAGGGGCGCGGCGCGACTTTCAGCCAGGCCACCTGCAGCCGCGCCGTGCTGGAGGCCCTGGGCGCCGAGCTGCCGGACGACTGGCCGAGCCGGCGCGTCGTCCTGGCCAACGCCCACGGTCTGCACGCGCGCCCGGCCAAGGCGCTGACCGAGGTCGCCCTGGCCTTCGAGGGCGAGATCCGCATCCGCCTGGCCGGCGAAACCGGCCGCGGGGTATCGGCCAAGAGCCTGAGCAAGCTGCTGGCCCTCGGTGCGCGGCGCGGTCAGGAGCTGGAATTCAGCGCCGAGCCGGCGATCGCCGCCGATGCCCTGGCGGCCATCGAGGCCGCCGTGCTGGCCGGCCTCGGCGAGAGCATCGAGCCGCTGGCGATGCATGGCGAGGCGCCGTCCCCCGAGGCGGCGGCCAGCGCCGCTGCCAATCCCGTCGCCCGCCCGCAGGCGCCGGCGGCAGGGGCGCGCCTGCAGGCGGTCGCCGCCGCGCCGGGCATCGCCATCGGTCCGGCGCTGGTGCGCACGCCGCTGGAGCTCGACTATCCGCAGCGCGGCCAGGGCATGCTGATCGAGCTGCAGCGCCTGGACAGCGCGCTGGCGCAGGTCACCGCGGACATCCAGCGGCTGATCGACGGCAGCGAGGAAACCAACATCCGCGAGATCTTCATCACCCACCAGGCGATGCTGCGCGACCCGGCGCTGCGCGAGGACGTCACTGCGCGCCTGGCCGACGGGCTCAGCGCCGAGGCGGCCTGGAGCGTCGAGACCGAGGCGGCGGCGCAGCAGCAGGAAGCCCTCCACGATGTGCTGCTCGCCGAGCGCGCCGCCGACCTGCGCGACATCGGCCGGCGGGTGCTGGCGCACCTGTGCGGCGTCGAGGCGCCGAGCGAGCCGGAGGAGCCCTACGTCCTGGTGATGGACGAGGTGGCGCCTTCCGACGTGGCCAGCCTCAACCGCAAGCGCGTGGCCGGTATCCTCACCGCCCGCGGCGGCGCTACCGCGCACAGCGCGATCATCGCCCGCGCCCTGGGGATTCCCGCCATCGTCGGCGCCGGCGAGGGGGTGCTGGCGCTGGCCCAGCGCACCCTGCTGCTGCTCGACGGCGACCGCGGTGTGCTGCGCGTCGCGCCGGACGCCCAACTCCTCGAACAGGCTCGGCGCGAGCGCGAGGCCAACCGGCTGCGCCGCGAGCACGCCCATGCCGAGCGCCTGCTGCCGGCGGTGACCCGCGACGGCCACGCGGTGGAGGTGGCGGCGAACATCGGCGCCAGCGCCGAAAGCGCCGAGGCGGTCGAGCTGGGCGCCGAGGGCGTCGGTCTGCTGCGCACCGAGCTGGTGTTCATGGACCATGCCGAGGCGCCCGACCGGCACGTCCAGGAAGCCGAATACCGCCGCGTGCTCGACGGGCTCGGCGGGCGGCCGCTGGTGGTGCGCACCCTGGACGTCGGCGGCGACAAGCCCTTGCCCTACTGGCCGATGCCGGCGGAGGAAAACCCCTTCCTCGGCGTGCGCGGCATCCGCCTCAGCCTGCAGCGCCCGGACATCCTGGAAACCCAGCTGCGCGCCCTGCTGGCCTCGGCCGACGGCCGGCCGCTGCGGATCATGTTCCCGATGGTCGGCGGCGTCGAGGAATGGCGCATCGCCCGCGACCTGACCCTGAGCCTGCGCGAGGAACTCCCGGTCGCCGACCTGCAGCTCGGCATCATGGTCGAGGTGCCCTCGGCGGCGTTGCTGGCGCCGGTGCTGGCCCGCGAGGTGGACTTCTTCAGCATCGGCACCAACGACCTGACCCAGTACACCATGGCCATCGACCGTGGCCACCCGACCCTCTCGGCCCAGGCCGACGGCCTGCATCCTTCGGTGTTGCGACTGATCGGCATGACCGTCGAGGCGGCCCATGCCGAGGGCAAGTGGGTCGGGGTGTGCGGCGAGCTGGCCAGCGACATGCTCGCCGTGCCTCTATTGGTCGGCCTGGGGGTGGACGAGCTGAGCGTCTCGGCCCGCTCCATCGCCCTGGTCAAGGCGCGGGTGCGCGAGCTGGACTTCGCCCACAGCCGCACCCTGGCGCAGCGGGCGCTGGCGCTGGAGAGCGCCGGTGCGGTGCGCGACCTGGTCGGGGAGACGCACTGATGGCGCGCATCCTGACCCTGACCCTGAATCCGGCGCTGGACCTGACCCTGCGCCTCGACACCCTGCAGCCGGGCGCGGTCAACCGCGGCCAGGCGCTGATCAGCCATGCCGCCGGCAAGGGGTTGAACGTCGCCCAGGTACTCGCCGACCTGGGCCACCGGGTGACCGTCGGCGGCTTTCTCGGCGCGGCCAATGCCGCGCCCTTCGAGGCGCTGTTCCACCGCCGCGGCTTCCTCGACGTCTTCGTCCGGGTGCCCGGGGAAACCCGCAGCAACGTCAAGCTGACCGAGCGCAGCGGACGGATCACCGACATCAACGGGCCGGGGCCGCTGGTCGAGGCCGAACACCGCGACGCGCTGCTCGAGCGTCTGGAGCCGATCGTCGCCGGGCACGACGCCGTGGTGGTCGCCGGCAGCCTGCCGCAGGGCGTCGACCCGGCCTGGCTCGCCGTGCTGCTGCGCCGGCTCAAGGCCTGTGGCGTGCCGCTGGTGCTGGACAGCAGCGGCGCGGCCCTGCGCGCCGGCCTGGCGGCGGCGCCCTGGCTGGTCAAGCCCAACGAGGAGGAACTGGCCGAGGCCCTCGGCGTCGCCGCGAGCGAGCTGCCGGGCGCGGCGCTGCGCCTGCGCGAGCAGGGCGTCGAGCATGTGCTGCTGTCGCGCGGCGCCGCCGGGGTCAGCTGGTTCGGTCCGGGCATCGCGCTGGAAGCGCGGCCGCCCCGGGTCGAGGTGCTCAGCACGGTGGGCGCCGGCGATTCGCTGCTCGCCGCGACCCTGCACGGCCTGCTCGAAGGCTGGCCGGCCGAGCGCAGCCTGCGCCTGGCCACTGCCATCGCCGCCCAGGCGGTCACCCAACTGGGCTTTGGCATCCCATGATCGGGAACAGCTGGCGCGCCTGGAAGCGGGTGTGACGGTCACGTCGTTGGCTTGATACGACATAACAAGAAAAGAGGTCTCTTTTTCATGAATCTGCTGATCGTCACTGCCTGCCCGAACGGCATGGTCACCAGCGTGCTCTGCGCGCGTCTGCTGGAGGCGGCCGCCCAGCGCCTGGGCTGGACCACCCGCGTCGAGGTGCATGATCCCAAGGCGATCGGCTCGCCGCTGTCCGATGCCGACATCGCCGCCGCCGAGCTGGTGGTCGTGGTCAAGACCGGCGAGCTGGCGCTCGAGCGCTTCGTCGGCAAGCGCCTGGTGCAGTCGACCCCGGCCGAGGCGCTGCAGGATCCGCAAGGCTTCCTCGGCGAAGCCGCCGAGCGCGCCGAGGTGCTCCAGCCGCAGGCGGCCGCGCCGGCCGCCGTGGCCTCGGCCCAGCCGCGGCTGGTGGCGGTGACGGCCTGCCCGACCGGGGTGGCCCACACCTTCATGGCCGCCGAGGCCCTGCAGCAGGCCGCCAGGCAGCTCGGCTATGCGCTGCAGGTGGAAACCCGCGGCTCGGTGGGCGCGCGCAACCTGCTCGACGAGGCGGCCATCGCCGCCGCCGACGTGGTGCTGCTGGCCGCCGACATCGAGGTCGACACCAGCCGCTTCGCCGGCAAGAAGATCTACCGTTGCGGCACCGGCGTGGCGCTCAAGCAGCCGCAGCAGACCCTGCGCCGCGCCCTGGAGGAGGCGGTGGCGCAGGCTGGCGCCAGCCCCGCCGCGGCCGCCGCGCCGGGCAAGTCCAAGACCCGGAGCGGCCCCTACAAGCACCTGCTGACCGGGGTGTCCTACATGCTGCCGATGGTGGTGGCCGGCGGCCTGCTGATCGCCCTGTCGTTCGTCTTCGGCATCGAGGCGTTCAAGGAGCAGGGCAGCCTGGCCGCGGCGCTGATGCAGATCGGCGGCGACACCGCCTTTAAGCTGATGGTGCCGGTGCTGGCCGGCTACATCGCCTATTCCATCGCCGACCGTCCCGGCCTGGCGCCGGGGATGATCGGCGGCCTGCTGGCCGGCAACCTGGGGGCGGGTTTCATCGGCGGGATCGTCGCCGGCTTTCTCGCCGGCTATTGCGCCAGCGCGCTCGGTCGCTGGCTGCGCCTGCCGCAGAGTCTCGAGTCGCTCAAGCCGATCCTGCTCATCCCGCTGCTGGCCAGCCTGTTCACAGGTCTGGCGATGATCTACGTGGTCGGTGCGCCGGTGGCCGGCATGCTCGCCGGGCTGACCGACTTTCTCAACGGCATGGGCAGCACCAATGCCGTGCTGCTCGGCCTGCTGCTCGGCGGGATGATGTGCGTCGACCTCGGCGGACCGGTCAACAAGGCGGCCTATGCCTTCTCGGTGGGGTTGCTGGCCTCGCAGACCTACGCGCCGATGGCGGCGACCATGGCCGCCGGCATGGTGCCGCCGCTGGGCATGGCCATCGCCACCCTGCTGGCCCGCTACAAGTTCGCCCAGAGCGAGCGCGAGGCCGGCAAGGCCGCCGGGGTGCTGGGGTTGTGCTTCATCTCCGAGGGGGCGATTCCCTTCGCCGCCAAGGACCCGCTGCGGGTGATTCCGGCGAGCATCGCCGGCGGCGCCCTGACCGGCGCGCTGTCGATGTACTTCGGCTGCAAGCTGATGGCGCCCCACGGCGGGCTGTTCGTGCTGGCGATTCCCAACGCGATCAACCACACGCTCGCCTACCTGCTGGCGATAGTGGCGGGCAGCCTGCTGACCGGGGTGCTGTATGCCGTGCTCAAGCGCGGCGAGACCGCCGAGCTGGCGGCCGCGACGGAGCAGGCGCCGGCCGCGGGCGGCCCGCTCGCCGAGCGGCCGTCAGGCCGGCACGCCTGAGTTCAGTACTGGACCGCCTGGGTCAGACCGCCGTCGACCAGCAGGCTGGTGCCGGTGGTGAAGCTGGCGGCCGCACTGGCCAGAAACAGCGTGGCGTTGGCCACTTCCTCGGGCCGCGCCATGCGGCCCATGGGGTTCATCGCCAGGCATTTGGCGAAGAGTTCCGGCTGCTCGCGCTCGATCTGGCCCCACACGCCGTCCTCGAAGTAGACGTTGCCCGGCGAAACCACGTTGACCCGGATGCGCTGCTCGGCCAGGCGCTGGGCCAGGCCCTTGCCGTAGTGGATCAGCGCCGCCTTCAGCGCGCCGTAGGGTTCCGCGAAGATATCGATCTGTCGCCCGGAGACGCTGGAGATGATCACGATCGCCCCCGCCTCGGACTGCTGGAGGTGGGGCAGGGCAGCGTTGACCAGGCCGACGGTGCCGAGCAGGTCGGTCTCGAAGGCCTGCCGCCAAGCCGACAGGCTCTGCCCGCCGGCCAGCGCGCTGACGTTGGGCACGACGATGTCGATCCCGCCCAGGCGCGCCGCCGCGTCTTTCACCCACTGCTCCAGCGCCGCGCCGTCGGTGACGTCGACGGCCTGGCCGAAGGCGCGTTCGCCGAGTTCCCGTTCGGCCTGCGCCACGCCCCGTGGATCGCGGGCGCAGAAGGCCACGCGCGCGCCTTCGCGCAAGAAGCCTTCGACGATGGCCCGGCCGATGCCGCGGGTGCCGCCGGTGACCAGCACGTTCCGATTCCGCAATTGAAGGTCCATGGATTTGCTCCTTAGCGTGTGAGAGGGATTGCTTTGCAGGGGCGAACGCGAGAGGGCGTAGAAGTAGCATGCCAGAGCGGTTTTGCAAGGCTTGGCAGCCTTTGTGCGCAGAGGGCGGCGGGAGGTGGGGGAGTGTGCAGGAGCCAGCTCGCCGGCTCCTGCACAGGGGACTTCAGTGATGCTCGCGGGTGGCGCGGAATTTCACTTCCGGCCAGCGCTCTTCCATCAGGCTCAGGTTGACCCGGGTCGGCGCCAGGTAGGTGAGATGGCCGCCGCCGTCGATGGCGATGTTCTCGAAGGCCTTGACCTTGAAGTCCTCGAGCTTCTTCTTGTCCTCGCACTCGATCCAGCGCGCCGACCAGACGTTGATCGCCTCGTAGGCACACTCGACCTTGTATTCCTCCTTCAGCCGGCTGGCCACCACGTCGAACTGCAGCACGCCCACCGCGCCGAGGATGATGTCGTTGCTGCGCTCGGGGAAGAACACCTGGGTGGCCCCTTCCTCGGCCAGCTCCTGCAGGCCCTGGCGCAGCTGCTTGGATTTCAGCGGGTCCTTCAGGCGCACGCGGCGGAACAACTCCGGGGCGAAGTGCGGGATGCCGGTGAAGCCCAGCGCCTCGCCCTCGCTGAAGGTGTCGCCGATCTGGATGGTGCCGTGGTTGTGCAGGCCGATGATGTCGCCGGCCCAGGCTTCTTCCAGCATCTCGCGCTCGCTGGAGAAGAAAGTCAGCGCATCGGCGATCTTCACGTCCTTGCCCAGACGCACATGGCGCAGCTTCATGCCCTTCTCGTACTTGCCCGAGCAGATACGCATGAAGGCGATGCGGTCGCGGTGCTTGGGGTCCATGTTCGCCTGGATCTTGAACACGAAGCCGGTGAACTTCTCCTCGGTCGGCTCCACGGTGCGCTCGCGGGCGGCGCGGGCCAGGGGCATCGGCGCCCAGTCGACCACCGCGTCGAGCACCTGGTCGACGCCGAAGTTGCCCAGCGCGGTGCCGAAGAACACTGGGGTCATTTCGCCGCGCAGGAAGGCCTCCTGGTCGAATTCGTGGCAAGCGCCCTGGACCAGCTCCAGCTGCTCGATGAAATCCTCGTAGAGGTCGCCCAGGTGGGCGCGGGCTTCGTCCGAGTCCAGCTTTTCGATCACCTGGGTCTCGATGCGCTCGTGGCCGTGCCCCGGCACGTAGACGAAGATCCGATCCTCGGCCAGGTGGTAGACGCCCTTGAAGTCCTTGTAGCAGCCGATCGGCCAGGTGATCGGCGCCGCCCTGATCTTCAGCACCGCCTCGATCTCGTCGAGCAGCTCGATGGGGTCGCGGATGTCGCGGTCGAGCTTGTTGATGAAGCTGACGATCGGGGTATCGCGCAGCCGGCAGACGTCCATCAGGGCGATGGTCCGCGGCTCGACGCCCTTGCCGCCGTCGAGGACCATCAGCGCGCTGTCCACCGCGGTCAGGGTGCGGTAGGTGTCTTCCGAGAAGTCCTCGTGGCCGGGGGTGTCGAGCAGGTTGATCATGTGCTCGCGGTAGGGGAACTGCATCACCGAGGTGGTGATCGAGATGCCGCGCTGTTTCTCCATCTCCATCCAGTCGGAGGTGGCGTGGCGGTCGGACTTGCGCGACTTCACCGTGCCGGCCACGGCGATCGCCTGGCCCATCAGGAGCAGCTTCTCGGTGATGGTGGTCTTGCCCGCGTCGGGGTGGGAGATGATGGCGAAGGTACGGCGCTTCGCGACTTCGGCGGCCTGGGTGCTCATGAATTCGTGCCTGGGAGGATGCGGTGGCGGGCGGGAAGGGCCCGGAAAAACGCGGAATTATACCTGAAACCGGGTGCCGATCAGGCCGCTCCGACGCCGGGCAGGAGGGGGCCGGGCGGGATCTCGCCCGGTCATGCCGGTTGTCCGGAGCGGACCGCGAGGTTGAGAGGGCGCCGGCCGCCGCGGGTCGTCCCGCTCGTCGTGCGGTTCGGCATCCCGAAGCCTTCGCTGCCGATGCCGGAGCTGTGCGACTTGGACCATCGAGGGGGTGGCAAGCGGCAATTTCTGGTTGATCTTGACCCCTCATGGTCCTAAAGTTCGCGGCCGAACGTCCATGCTGGAAACGATCCATCCGGCTCAAGTACTGACGACGAGACAGCAAGGTCAACCCCTGTACCCGGTTGACCTTTTTGCTTTCGGCGACATGCCTTGGGAAGTAGGCGAACCAAAGTGGGGAAACTGATCAGGCGTTCGCGAGTTAACCCCTTTTTCAATCCTTTCCGCGTTTTGCCATTGGAGTCCTTGCATGTCGATCAAGATCGAAGACTACTACCCGCCCGCTACTTTCCAGCGCATGAAGGCCTTCGCCGACAAGCAGGAAACCCCCTTCGTGGTCATCGACACCGAGACCATCGCCAACGCCTACGAAGAGCTGGGCAACTGCTTTCCCTTCGCCCGGATCTACTATGCGGTGAAGGCCAACCCGGCAGTGGAGATCATCCGCCTGCTGCGCGACAAGGGCTCGAACTTCGACATCGCCTCGATCTACGAACTGGACAAAGTGCTGAACGAAGGCGTCGCTCCCGAGCGCGTCAGCTACGGCAACACCATCAAGAAGTCCCGCGACATCCGCTACTTCTACGAGAAGGGCGTGCGCCTGTTCGCCACCGACTCCGAGGCCGACCTGCGCAACATCGCCAAGGCCGCGCCGGGCTCGCGGATCTACGTGCGCATCCTCTCCGAGGGTTCCACCTCCGCCGACTGGCCGCTGTCACGCAAGTTCGGCTGCCAGCCGGACATGGCCCTGGACCTGCTGATCCTCGCCCGCCAGCTGGGTCTGGTGCCCTACGGCGTGTCCTTCCACGTCGGCTCGCAGCAGCGCGATATCGACGTCTGGGACGCGGTGATCGCCAAGGTCAAGGTGATCTTCGAGCGCCTCAAGGAAGAGGACGGCATCGAGCTGAAGATGATCAACATGGGCGGCGGCTTCCCGGCCAACTACATCACCAAGACCAACAGCCTGGAGACCTACGCAGAGGAGATCATCCGCTTCCTCAAGGAAGACTTCGGCGACGAGCTGCCGGAGATCATCCTCGAGCCGGGCCGCTCGCTGATCGCCAACGCCGGCATCCTGGTCAGCGAAGTGGTGCTGGTTTCGCGCAAGTCGCGCACCGCCGTGGAGCGCTGGGTGTACACCGACGTGGGCAAGTTCTCCGGCCTGATCGAGACCTTGGACGAGGCCATCAAGTACCCGATCTGGACCGAGAAGAAGGGCGAGATGGAAGAGGTGGTGATCGCCGGCCCGACCTGCGACAGCGCCGACATCATGTACGAGAACTACAAGTACGGCCTGCCGCTCAACCTGGCCAGCGGCGACCGCCTGTACTGGCTGTCCACCGGCGCCTACACCACCAGCTACAGCGCGGTGGAATTCAACGGCTTCCCGCCGCTGAAGGCCTTCTACATATAAGATCCGCCTGCCAGCGAAACAACGCCGCGCCCGTCGCGGCGTTTTTCATGGCGAACCCCGAGAGCCGAGGAGCGGATGCCATGCACAGCCCCCTGCCCACGCTGCAGCAGATCCCCGCGAGCATCGCCGCGGTCGCCGACTACGAGCCCTTCGCCCGCGAGCGGATGAGCGAGCAGGCCTGGGCCTACATGGCCGGCGGCGCGGCGGACGAGCTGACCCTGCGCGACAATTGCGCGGCCTTCCGGCGCCTGCGCCTGCGCAGCCGGGCGCTGCAGGAGCTGAGCGGCGGCCATACCCGTCTGGAGCTGTTCGGCCAGCGCTTCGAGCAGCCGATCCTGCTGGCGCCGGTGGCCTACCAGAAGCTCGTCCACCCGGACGGCGAGCTGGCCACGGTGCTGGCGGCCTCGGCGGTGCGCGCCGGGATGGTGGTCAGCACCCAGGCCAGCGTGGCGCTGGAAGAGATCGCCCGTTCGGCGCAGACGCCCTTGTGGTTCCAGCTCTACGTGCAGCCCGACCGCGAATTCACCCGCGAGCTGGTGCAGCGCGCCGAGGCGGCCGGCTACCAGGCGCTGGTGGTGACCGTGGACGCGTCGGTCAACGGCCTGCGCAACCGCGAGCAGCGCGCCGGCTTCGCGCTGCCGGCGGGTGTCGAGGCGGTCAACCTGCGCGGCATGCGCACGCTGCCGCCGGTTACCAACCGGATCGGCGACGGCGTGTTGCTCGGCGGCCCGCTGCTGGATGCCGCGCCGACCTGGCGGGATCTCGCCTGGCTGCGTGCGCTGACCCGCCTGCCGGTGCTGGTCAAGGGCGTGATGCACCCCGAGGACGCCCGCCGCGCGGTGGCCGAGGGGATCGACGGGATCATCGTCTCCAACCACGGCGGGCGCACCCTGGATACCCAGCCGGCGACCATCGAGGTACTGGAGGAAATCGCCCGGGTCGTCGAGGGGCGGGTTCCGCTGCTGCTGGACGGCGGTATCCGCCGCGGTACCGACGTGTTCAAGGCCCTGGCCCTGGGCGCTCGCGCGGTGCTGGTGGGGCGGCCCTATATCTTCGGCCTGGCCGCGGCGGGTGCGCCGGGGGTCTGCCATGTCGTGCAGCTGCTGCGCGCCGAGCTGGAGGTGGCCATGGCCCTGACCGGTTGCCGGACCCTGGCCGATATCGGACCGACGCTGGTTTCCCGTTGAGTGCGGCTCAGCCGGCGAGGGCGATTCCCTCCAGCTCGGCGCAGCGCCGGGCGTAGGCTGCGGCGATGTCGGCGAACTCCGTGCCGGCGACCTGACGCAGTTCGTCGCGGGCCTTGCGCAGGAACTTCAGATGGCCGCGTTCGAGGGCTTCGCGCAGCCAGCGGCGGGCCTCGCCCCGTTGGCCCAGGTCCATCAGCAGCGTGGCGTAGCTGAACTGGCCGCGGAAGTCGCCGGCCTCGGCGGAACGCCGGTACCAGGCGAGGGCGGCCTGCGGGTCGGCGCGGACCACCCGGCCTTCCTCGTGGTAGCGGCCGACCAGGTTCATCGACTTGGCGTGTCCCAGCTCGGCGGCGCGCCGGTACCAGGCGAGAGCCTGCGCCTCGTCGCGCGCCACCCCGCGGCCGGTGGCGAGCAGGTTGGCGTAGTTGTACATGCCCCAGTCGAGGCCGCGCCTGGCCGCCGTGCGGTAATGCGTGGCGGCGGCGGCTTCGTCGACGGCCCCGCCCCAGCCCAGTTCGCAGCAGCGGCCCAGCATGTTGCCGGCCATGGCGTGGCCGCTGCGGGCGGCGATCTCGAACCACTCGCGGGCCAGCTCCGCGTCGCGCTGGATGCCGTGGCCATCGAGCAGGAGCTGGCCGAGCAGGGCCTGGGCTTCCACTTCGCCGGCGCCCGCCGCGGCCAGCGTCCAGCGCGCCGCCTGGCGCGGGTCATCGGCCAAGCGACCCAGTTGCGCGAGGTCGGGCGTTTCGCTGCGGCGCAGGATGAAGCTCATGGTCGTTTACTCACACCTCGCCCCAGCGGCGCAGCAGGTTGTGGTAGTTGCCGGTCAGCTGGACCAGCGCCGGATGATCTTCCAGGTCGCGCGACAGGCTCTGGATGGCCTGGTCCATCTCGTAGAGCAGGCTGCGCTGGGAGTCCTCGCGGACCAGGCTCTGGGTCCAGAAGAACGAGGCGTAGCGCGCGCCGCGGGTGACCGGCGTGACCTGGTGGATGCTGGTGGCCGGGTAGAGCACCAGGTCGCCGGCCGGCAGCTTGACCCGCTGCATGCCATAGGTGTCCTGGATCACCAGTTCGCCGCCGTCGTATTCGTCGGGGTCGCTGAAGAACAGCGTGGAGGAGAGGTCGGTGCGCACCCGCTCGGCGGAGCCGCGCACCTGGCGCACCGCGTTGTCGATGTGGAAGCCGAAAGTACCGCCGTCGGTGTAGCAGTTGAACAGCGGCGGGTAGACCTTGTGCGGCAGCGCGGCGGACATGAACTGCGGGTTCTGCCAGAGGCGCTCGAGCATGGCACCGGCGATTTCCCGCGCCAGCGGGTCGTCCTCGGCCAGCTGCAGATTGTGCTTGGTCTTGGCCGACTGGTAGCCCGCGGTCGCCTTGCCGTCGAGCCAGTGCGCCTGCTCCAGTGCCTGGCGGATGCGCCGGACTTCGTCGCGGGAGAACACTCCCGGTATGTGTAGCAGCATGATGGCTGGCCCTATTAATCGAGAACTTATCTCAAATGGTATTTACTTTTATTTGATGGGTAAATGGGGCGATCCACAAAAAATTAACAATTCTCGTATGTAAATATGTATCTGTTGATTATAAGAATCGTTCTCGATTAGAGTGCGCGCCATTCGTTTTCGTTAGGGGGGAAACTATTATGTCGCGTACCATCGAGCGTTCGACCGCCACGCCGCGGGTGCTGGCTTCGGCACTGGGAGTCATGACGGTATTTTCCGCAGGGGGCGGCGTGCGTGCCGAGGAGGCGCTGGAGCAGAAGGCCGCAAAGAAGGACGCACAGAAGAAGGAAGTCCTGTCGCTGGAGACGGACAGCGTCATCGGGGTCAGTGAGAGCGACTACAAGGTCGAGTCCGCCTCGAAGAAGTTCACCGCGCCGCTGCGCGAGACGCCCAAGTCGGTCACCATCATTTCCCAGCAGGTCATCGAGGACACCGGCTCGCTGAGCCTGGTCGACGCCCTGCGCACCACCTCCGGCATCACCTTCGGCGCCGGCGAGGGCGGCAACCCGGCGGGCGACCGGCCGATCATCCGCGGTTTCAACGCCGAGAGCGACACCTTCATCGACGGCCTGCGCGACGTCGCTTCGCAGACCCGCGAGGTCTTCAACATCGAGCAGATCGAGGTGAGCAAGGGCCCGGGCTCGGCCTACACCGGCGCCGGCTCCACCGGCGGCAGCGTGAACATGATCACCAAGACCGCCAAGCGCAACGACTTCCTCGACATCAGCCAGACCTTCGGCTCCGACCAGACCCGCCGCTCGACCCTGGACCTCAACCGGATGCTGACCGACCAGATCGGCTTTCGCCTGAACCTGATGAAGCACGACGCCAACGTCGCCGGCCGCGACGGGGTGGACGTCAGCCGCTGGGGCTTCGCGCCGACCATCACCTTCGGTTTCGACACCCCGACCCGCGCGACTTTCTCCTACTACCACGTGGAAGCCGACGACACGCCGGACTACGGCATTCCGCTGAGCGTGTCCGGCATCGGCGTGAAACGCCATCCGGTGGGCAGCAAATCCAATTTCTACGGGCTGACCGGCCGCGACTACCGGGAAAGCAGCACCGACTCGGGCACCTTCAGGATCGAGCACGACCTCAACGACAACGTGACGGTCTCCAACTCCTTCCGCCAGGTGCGCACCACCCTCGACTACGTCGCCACCAACCCCGACGACTCCCGGGGCAACGTCGACGACGGCTACGTCTACCGCTCGCCGAAGAGCCGCAATTCCACCTCCGAGGGTTGGGTCAACCAGACCGACCTGCGCGCGAAGTTCAATACCGGCCGCATCGAGCACAGCCTGGTGACCGGCATCGAGGTCACCGACCAGGGCGTGCACAACCGCCCCTACGCCTTCACCGCCGGCGCCAGCGGAACCACCTGCAACGCCGCCCTACTGGCCTCGGGCGATTGCACCAGCCTGAGCAGTCCGAACTATAAGGACGACTGGACCGGCAGCTATACCGACGGCAAGCCCTATACCGACACCGATACCGAAACCGCCTCGGCCTACCTCTTCGACATCCTCAAGTTCAACGAGAAATGGTCGCTGAACCTCGGCCTGCGTTACGACGACTTCGAGACCGAGTCCCAAGGCTACACCAACGGTAACTCGACCACGCCCAAGGGGAATTTCGACTACGAGAGCAAGACCAACTTCTGGAGCTACCAGGTGGGCTTGGTCTACAACCCGCTGCCCAACGGCAGCGTCTACGTGGCCTGGTCGACCTCCCGCAACCCGGTCGGCGAGACTTCCGGCGAAGGTGCCGACAGCACGAGCATTCTCACCGAGAACCTGCAGCCCGAACGCAACCGCAACGTCGAACTCGGCACCAAGTGGGAGTTCTTCGACGGCCAACTGGCGCTGGATTCGGCGATCTTCAAAACCAAGAAGTCCAACGCGCGGGTCACCGACCAGGACGGCACCACGCAGAACATCGGCGAGGTGGAGATCAAGGGCTTCGAGCTGGGCGTCAGCGGCCGGATCACCCGCAACTGGCAGATCTTCGCCAACTACACCTACCTCGACAGCGAGATCGTCAAGGGCGGCACGGTGGACATCGACCCGAGCTCGGCGGTCAAGTATGTCGCCGGCGCCAACGACGGCAACGAGAACCCCAGCACCCCGGAGAACAGCTTCAGCCTCTGGAGCACCTACCAGCTGTTCCCCTTCCTGACCGTCGGCGGCGGCGCCAACTATGTGGACTCGCGTTACGGCGACGCCGCCAACACGGCCGAGGTACCCAGCTACTGGCGCTACGATGCGATGGCCAACCTGAAGGTGAGCAAGAACCTCGACCTGCAGTTGAACGTGCAGAACCTGACCGACAAGCGCTACCTCGACCAGATCTACCCGACCCACATGGCTCACGTGGCGCCGGGGCGCACCGTGCTGCTGGCGACCAACCTCCACTTTTGAGGAAGGCTGCGAAGCCGTCGAGGGCCGCCTGCGGGCGGTTTTTGCGTGTCTGCCGGGTACCGGGGTAAAGGTTGGGTAAAGCCGGTTTGTTGCAAACCATTCTCGAATAGAATTCATGGGCACCGCCACGGCGGTGCGCTGGTGCGGGCGACCGCGTTCCGACTCCAACCGTGCCGCCAGGGGCGGCACCGATCAGGTGATATCAGGTGGCGAAGAAGATCCTTTTCCAGCTGCACTGGCTGCTTGGCATCACTGCCGGCCTGGTGCTGGCGGTGATGGGCGTGACCGGCGCGATCCTGTCCTACCAGGGCGAACTGCTGCGCTTTCTCAATCCCGGGGTGATGACCGTCGAGGTGCCGCCGGGCGCGCAGGCGCTGGGTCCGGACGAGTTGCTCGAGCGCCTGCGCGGTCAGGTGGGGCAGCGCCAGATACTGGGCCTGACCCTGTCGAGCGTGCCGGAAGAGGCGGCGCAGCTGATCGTCGGCGGCGGCGGTCCGCGTGGCGAGACCCTCTACGCCGACCTCTACCGCGGCGATTTGCTCGGCGCGGCGCGGGGCCTGGGCTTCTTCCGCTTCACGATGCAGGTGCACCGCTGGTTGGCCATCGGCGATACCGGCAAGGCGATCACCGGCGCCTCGACCCTGATCCTGGTGTTCCTCTGCCTGTCCGGCCTCTACCTGCGCTGGCCGCGCCGGGCCGGCGACTGGCGCGCCTGGCTGACCCTCGACTGGTCGCGCAAGGGGCGCGGTTTCCTCTGGACCCTGCACGCGGTGGCCGGCACCTGGGCGCTGCTGTTCTACCTGCTGGCGGCACTGACCGGCCTGAGCTGGTCCTACGACTGGTACCGCCAGGGACTCTTCGCCCTCGCCGGCGAAACCGCCCCGGCGCATGGCGGTCCCGGCGGACGCCGCGGTCCGCCGCCGGGCGGCGAGCCGGAGCGGGCGTCGGCGCCGGCACCGGCGATCGACCTCGACCGCCTGTTCCAGGCCTTCCGCCGCGAGGTGGGGGACGGCTACCGGCAGGTCAACCTGACGCTGCCCGAGCGCCCCGGCCAGCCGCTGCAGATCATGTACGTGACGAGCGATGCCGAGCATGTCCGGGCGATCAGCCGGCTGAGCCTCGACACCGACAGCAGCGCGCCGCTCAAGCACGAGCGCTACGCCGACAAGAGCCTGTCCCAGCGCCTGCTCGCCAGTCTCTATCCGCTGCATACCGGCGAATATTTCGGCCATCCCGGCCGGGTGCTGATGCTGCTCGCCAGCCTGGGCATGCCGCTGTTCCTGATTACCGGCTGGCAGCTCTACCTCGACCGCCGGCGTACCCGCCGCGCGGCCCGCGAGGCGCAGCAGGCGCTGTCGGCATCGGTCGACGGCCAGCCGTGGCTGATCGGCTTCGCCAGCCAGAACGGCTTCGCCGAGCGATTGGCCTGGCAGGCCGCCAGCCAGCTGCAGGCGGGCGGTGCCGCGGTGCAGGTGCGCTCGCTGGCGCAGCTCGACAAGGACGACTTGCGCTGCGTCGAGCGCGCGCTGTTCGTGGTCAGCACCTTCGGCGACGGCGAGGCGCCGGACAGCGCCCGCGGCTTCGTGCGCCGGGTACTCGGCGGCGAGTGCGAGCTGGATCATCTGCAGTACGCCCTGCTCGGTCTCGGCGATAGCCAGTACCGGCGTTTCTGCGCCTTCGCCCGGCAGCTCGATCAGTGGCTGCAGAAGCAGGGCGCGCGGGCGCTGTTCGCCCCGGTGGAGGTGAACGGCGGCGACGCCGCGGCCCTGCAGGCCTGGCGCGAGCAGCTCGGCCGGCTGTTCGGCAGCGAGCCGCCGGCACCCGTGGCGGTCGAGGAGGGCTTCGCCGAATGGACGTTGCTGGCCCGCGAATGCCTCAACCCCAGCAGCTCGGCCGAGCCGGTCTGGCGCCTGGTCTTGCAAGTCCCGGACGGACAGCGCTGGGAGGCCGGCGACCTGGCGGAGATCCGTCCGCCGCAGGCCGACGCCCTGCCGCGCTGCTATTCGGTCGCTTCGCTGGCCGAGGACGGCGTGCTGGAGCTGCTGGTGCGCCGCCAACGGCGCCCCGACGGCACGCCGGGGCTGTGCTCCGGCTGGCTGTGCGAACTGGCGCCGGGCGCCCGTGTGCCGCTGCGCCTGCGTCCCAACGGCGGCTTCCGCCTGCCGGAGTCCTACCGGCCGCTGCTGTTGATCGGCAACGGCGCCGGCCTTGCCGGCCTGCGCGGCCTGCTGCGCGAGCGCATCCGTCGCGGCCAGGGCATCAACTGGCTGATCTTCGGCGAGCGCAGCGAGGCCCACGACTTCCTCTGCCGCGAGGAACTGATGATCTGGCAGGAGGAGGGCCGGCTGGCCCGTCTCGACCTGGCCTTCTCCGCCGACGGGGAGCGCAAGGTCTATGTGCAGGACCGTCTGCGCGAGTCCGCCGACGCCCTGCGCAGCTGGCTGGCCGAGGGGGCGGTCGTCTACCTGTGCGGCAGCCGGGGCATGGCGGCCGGAGTCGAGACGGTGCTCGTCGAACTGCTCGGTAGCGTCGCCGTCGAGCGCCTGCGCGACGAGGGGCGCCTGCGCCGCGACCTCTTCTGAGCGCCGGCGGGGAGCCGCGGCTCCCCGCCGGCTTGCGGCAGGCCGAGGGAAGCCGCAAGCTAACGCCATGAAGACCAATACAGCCATCCTTCTCAACTGCGACATGGGCGAGAGCTTCGGCGCCTGGACCATGGGCAACGACGCACTGGCCATGCCGCTGATCGACCAGGCCAACCTGGCCTGCGGCTTCCACGCCGCCGATCCCCTGACCATGCAGCGCAGCGTGGCCCTGGCGGTGCGCCACGGGGCGAGCATCGGCGCGCACCCGGCCTACCCTGACCTGGCCGGCTTCGGCCGCCGCCACCTGGACTGCTCGCCCGACGAGGTGCGAGCCCAGGTGCTCTACCAGCTCGGTGCGCTGGACGCCTTCTGCCGCGCCGCCGGCACCCGCCTCGACTACGTCAAGCCGCACGGTGCGCTGTACAACGACCTGGTGCGCGACGACGCCCTGCTGACCGCGGTGCTGGAGGCCTGTGCGGCCTTCCGTCCGGGCCTGCCGCTGATGGTCCTGGCGCTGGCCGACAACGCCCGCGAGGCGCGTCTGGCCGAGGCCGCCGGGGTGCCGCTGCTGTTCGAGGCCTTCGCCGACCGCGCCTATCTCTCCGACGGCCGGCTGGCGCCGCGCCGCCTGAGCGGGGCGGTGCACCAGGACCCCGAGCGGATTCTCGCCCAGGCCCTGGCCATCGCCCGCGGCACGGCCTTCCCGGACCTCGACGGCAAACCGCTGCGCCTGCGCGCCGACAGCCTCTGCGTGCACGGCGACAACGCCGAGTCGCTGGCCGTGCTGCGCCGCCTGCGCGCGGCCCTCGACAGCCTCTGATGCGCCTCGAGCCGGTCGGCGCCGAGGCCCTGCTGCTGGTCTTCGCCGAGCAGCCCGACGCCGGCCTGCCGCTGCGTATCGCCGCCTTGGCCGAGCGCCTGCGCCGCGAACTGGGGCCGCTGTTGGTCGACCTGGTGCCGGGCTGGACCACCCTGCTGCTGCACTACGACCTGCTGCGCACCGATCATCGCCAGCTTGCCCGGCGCCTGCTGCCGCTGCTCGAGGACTGGTACGCCGGGCCGCCGTCGTCCAGCGCCGGCCGTCTGCACGAAATTCCCATCTGGTACGCCGGCGAGGACCTGGCCGAGGTCGCCCGCGCCTGCGCGCTGAGCGAGGCCGAGGTGATCGCCCTGCACAGCGGTACCGAGTACCGGGTCGGCGCCATCGGCTTCGCGCCGGGCTTCGCCTACCTGGGCGAGCTGGACGCGCGCCTGGCCCTGCCGCGCCGGGCCAGTCCGCGTACCCGGGTGCCGGCCGGCAGCCTGGCCATCGCCGAGCGGCAGACGGCGATCTACCCGCAGGCCTCGCCGGGCGGCTGGCACCTGCTCGGGTGCTGCCCGCGGCGCCTGTTCGACGCCCGCGCCGAACCGCCCTGTCCGCTGGCGGTGGGCGACCGGGTGCGCTTCTTCGCCATCGACGAGACGGCCTTCCGCGCCGAGGGCAGCGTGCCGTGACGGGCCTGGCGGTGATCCGTCCCGGTCCTTTGAGCCTGCTGCAGGATGCCGGCCGCGCCCGCTGGCAGCACCTCGGCGTATCCCCTGGTGGCCCGCTGGACATCCACGCGGCGGCCTGGGCCAACCATCTGCTCGGCAACCCCTGGGGCACGCCGCTGGTCGAGATCGCCCTCGGCGGCGTCGAGCTGGAAAGCCGGCTTGACACCTGGGTGGCGCTGTGCGGCGCCGAGCTGCCGATTGCGGTGGACGGCGAGTCGCGGCCGAACTGGTCGAGCTTCCCGCTGCGCGTCGGCCAGCGCCTGACCCTCGGCTTCGCGCGCAGCGGCCAGCGCGCCTATCTGGCTGTGGCGGGGGGCTTTCGCGTCGGGGCGGTACTGGGCAGCGTGGCGACCCAGACCCGCGAAGGCCTCGGCGGTCTGCACGGCGACGGCCAGCCCCTGCGCGCCGGGGACCTGCTGCCCTGTGCGCCGGCCAGTCTACCCGGCATGGCCAGCGTGCCCTGGCGCTTCGTGCCGGACTACCGGGCCGAGCCCGGCCTGCGGGTGATCCTCGGCGGCGATGCCGGGGATTTTTCGGTGGCCGAGCGCCGGCGCTTCTTCGCCCAGGCCTGGACCCTCAGCCCGCAGTCCGACCGGATGGGCATGCGTCTTCTGGGCGAGCCGTTGCGGGCGCCGACGCGGCAGTGGTCGCTGGGTGTGACCACGGGCACCATCCAGGTGCCGCCGGACGGCCAGCCGATCGTGCTGATGGCCGACCGGCAGACCATGGGCGGCTATCCCGTCCTCGGCTGGGTGCATCCGCTGGACCTGGGGCTGCTGGCGCAGTGTCCGGCGCACCGGACGCTGCGCTTCGAGCGGGTGGAGGTGGAGGCGGTGCAGGGGGAGATGCGGGAGTTCTATCGGTTCTTCGGGCGCTGAGCGCTTGCCGGTTTTCTCTGGCCTGGCTTTCGCGAGCAATCTCAGCGCTTTCCTCGGCCCGGCCGACAGGTTTCGCCCTGCACGGCGAGTCACTTTCTTCTCGCTTGCCCAAGAAAAAAGTAACCAAAGAAGAAGGGCACCCGACATCCGGCCCTTCACTGCGCTGCGCCCCGTTGCGGGTTCTCTCGCTCCGGCGCTGCTCCGGGGGCCGTCGCGAAGGGACAGGGGAGTTGACTGACGGTTGGGAGGAAAAGCTGGAAAGCTCCGCCTTGCTTTTGGCGCCAGAACCATCAGGCTATTACAACTCGGCCATCCGCTCGTACTGCTCGAACGGGAAGTTCACCCCGTAGCCTTCGGTCTGCCAGTACGGCGGGTCCATGTAGAAGAAGGTGTGCGGCCGATCATAGCGCTTGGCACACTCCAGCCAAGGCAGGTTTTCGACGTAGGTGCCGGTCAGGCGCTGCCAGGCGCCGGAGAGGTTCTCCTCGATGCGCAGCAGATTGATGGCCGGGCCGGTGGTGGCCGTGCCGAACCTCTGCCCGGAAACCTTGCCGCCGAAGGCATGGTGCTGCAGGTAGAAGAAGCGTGCCGCCCGCTGGATGTCCGTGAGGGTTTCCGGGCGGGTCATCTTCTGCCACTCGAAGACCTGCCGGCTGCTCAAGGCCCACTTGAACTGGCGGACGAACTCCTCGAGGTGGTTCTACACGACCCGGTAGAGGGTGACCAGGTTGCCATTGATGTCGTTGAGAACTTCGACGGGTGCTGAGATGGGTCGCAGGAAGTAGAGCGCCGCGCCACCGACGAAGACCTCGACGTAGCACTCGTGCGGCGGAAAGAGCGGGATCAGGCGGTCGGCCAGGCGGCGTTTGCCGCCCATCCACGGGATGATGGGAGTGGTCATAAGGTGCAAGTCTTATACTGTATAAAAGAACAGGTGATAGGCTCCCGCTCGCTTCGTGCACGGAGCAGGGAGCCTTGGCTGGGCTTGCAGGGACAGTCTGCAGGTTCGGTGGCGGCCCGGGTGCTGGAACACTGGGGCCGTCGCTCTCCCTTCATTTCGATTCCGGCGTGATTGCATTCATCCGCTACTGCCACCCCAGTGTTCGAAGGCACCGAAGCGGCGATGCACGGTCACGCTTTGCTCTTGGCGATGGCATCCTCCAGGATCTGAACGATTTCATCGTCGAGCGTGGTGTCCGTCCTGCCGGCAAGGTACTTGGCCAGCCTGAGCAGGATCTGAGCGACCACGTCGGCCGTCAGGGCCTTGATCAACAGCGACGCCAGTGCGCTAGCGAGCATCGGCGGCCTCCTTCAACGCATCCATGGCCCGTGCATAGCAGCCGTCCCAGCGGTCGCGATGCGGTTTACCGGGACGCCACGTCCGCACGTAGAGGCCCCAGGCGGCTCTGACCTCGCCCACTGCCGGCAACGGCGCCGGATCGGTCCACAGCAGCAGGCGGGCGAAGGCCGCGGCGAGGGTGTCGTCGTGCTCGAAGGCGGCATAGACCGCCGCCTCGGTCGGCTCGACGTTGCAGGCCTTGCAGACCGCCAGCGCAGGTGGCCGGCATCAGCGGATGCTGTAGCACGCCGCGCACGCCGCCCAGTTCGAACTGCCAGAAACCACGGGCAGGCCCGCCGATCTGCCGGCGATGGATAAAGCCGGACTCCTGCAGGCCGATGGCAAGGAGCATGACCTCGGCCTGGGGACTGTTCATGCGCGCTGGCAGCAGCGCGGATCTCGGATAGCAGCATAGGGATCTCCAGAAAATGAAAAGCCCGCACGGGGCGGGCTCTGGGTGGGGATGGGGTTGCGGTCAGACTTCGATGTCGTACTGCGGCAGCTCCGGCGCCGGGCCGGTGATCTGGCCGTCGACGATGAAGGCCTTGCTGCCTACAGCAACGTCGATGCCGCGTGATGCCGTTGCGCAGCTCGACGGTGCTGGTGCCGCGGGCGGTGTTGACCGCCGTGACGGTGCCGGCGGTGCGGACACCGCCGGGCAGCAGGCCGATGAATTTCTTCCAGGGGTTGACGGTGGCCATTTCGGTTCCAGTGATTGGCGGGTTGCCGCCCTTGGCCAGCTCGACGATGCCACGGGCGCAGGCCAACTCGGTGCTTACCAGAATAGGAAGGTCTGTTTCATGACTTCCTAAAATAAAAAATCAACTACAATCCACATCGAGGATCAGGCATCAGGAATAACCGAAATTATGCAGTATGCAAAAGTAATAAAAACACTACTCCAAGCAGGGAGTTATAATGAACAAACAAACAATAATACTCGGCGCATTGCTATTGCTGCATGGATGCTCGGGGAATGAAATAAACTCCTCAAGCACGCCCGCTAGAGCGATGAATGATTACGATATAAATCCCATTTACCCCCCACGCGAAGATCTCTTTATAGGTGACATATATGTAAATATTTACACTCCAAGCTGCAGCGCAAACCTGGATAACAATGAATGTACCTTCACCTCGATAAGGATTGCCAGGATACCTGTCGACAACGTCAGTAAAATGATCTCAAATTACTACGACAACACATGGTCATTTACCTCTAAAGGAGAGGGATGCCAGTTCAAGGAGACAGAAGAAACAGACCAAGAGGACCAAACAAAAAAAATAAAAAAATACTCTCCATCAAAGGAATGCTTTGCAAGAGACACTATCAATCCGCCAGGCACACATCAACAGTTAAAACAAATAGCCTTCCCAAACTTCTACAAGCACAAGGAGAACTCGTCACAACCCTCAGCTGCAATCCCGGCCGGGATACTTCCCAAGGCAGGCATAGGTATAAATAGCATAAAAGAATATAGCGTAGCGATCCCCGCAGCACGATACTACTCTGTCGACCCATTTGAAATGCTTGATGCACTACAAAGTCTTCCACCCGAGCAAATTCAAAAACTACAAAAAATAAAAGACTACAAAGAAATGATCTGCAGTCAGTGCAAAACAAAAATATTCATCCCATATCAAATATACTATACAAGAATATTCGACATCACTTACAAGGGTGAGTTCTTTTCTAGCAAAACACCCAACCAAGCAAGATACCCCAGCGAAAACAAGACCCTATATACACCACCAGCAGACACCAACACCAATCCCGACACATTAAGCGCAGCACTTGTCGGAGAGAATGACTTTGGCGTAACCACAACCCTAAGCCACGCATCAACGGAAGACATAGGAATAAGACAGGTTTTCGATACTCCAATGGCGATTGGTTACAAAGGTTTCGTCTACGATGATCCAGAAGAAATAAAAAATGGATTGGCGGGCCTCCACAAAGGCTCCTACGAGCCACCTACTGCAGCCGTATCCGAAAAATCCCCCTCTTCTAAAGTTGTCAAAGAACTCTCAGATGAATCACCCATAGTCGCTGGTGATGCCTACCGCGCTGACACTACCGACAGCGCGGACACCGCCGGGCAGCAAACCGATAAACTCTTTCCGAAGGTTGGTGATGGCCATGACACGTCTCAATGATGGCGCTCCAGGCGGACGGTCTGAGTGACGCGGGCCGCCTACCCCTTCGGCGCCGATCTCGGTGGCCAGGCAGAGGCCGCGCCATGTGCCGTCGATGTCGCGGTCGCGGCTGGCGCTGAGGCCGGTGGCATCCAGCGGCGTGCGCTCGTGCAGTACGACCAGCCTGGCCCGCAGGCGATCCCGGCGGGGATTGCGCCGGGCCTGCCGGCTGCGTTGCTGGTAATAGCTGCTACGTCCAACGCCGAAGGTCAGGCATAGCTCGATGACCGGCAATTGCGTGCTCAGCATGCCGATCAGGCTCACCGATCGAGCGAGTCGGACATCAAGAGCGCGGTAGCCTTTTTTAGGATTTCGTTTTCCCGCTCGACCCGGCGAATACGGGCTTCCAGCTCCTGAATGCGCTGCTGCTCCGTAAGTGATCCATGAACCCCGTCTGTTAACGGCCGAGCCGGTCTTTTACAGTGGCGCCGTCGGAGTGCAGTTCCACGGCAGCAGCGCCTCGTAGTCTTCGACGCTTTGCGCTGCCGGCAACCGCTCGAGGATGTGGCGCAGCCAGGCGTAGGGCTCCTGCCCGTTGGCCCTGGCGGTTTCCACCAGGCTGTAGAGCTGCGCGCTGGCCGTCGCGCCTTTGGGCGTGTCGCTGAACAGCCAGGCCTTGCGCCCGATGACGAACGGGCGAATAGCCCGTTCGGCACGGTTGTTGTCGATCGGCAGGTAGCCCGCCTCGGTATAGCGGATGAGCCGGCTCCAGTTGCTGG
>NZ_FOFJ01000034.1:0-29402 GCF_900110885.1 Azotobacter beijerinckii
TTTAGGGAAGGGAGTTTACGTAAAGACCTTGAAAGGGGTGCCCATAAGCCCTAACGCCATGCATCACCGGCAGCAAAAAACAGAGCGAGGAACGAGCGGCGATTTTTGCTGTCCGAGTGCATGCGTTTGTTAGGTAATATTTTCATGATTGAGTAGCTTCCACCACCCAATTATATACAGGCTGCAACTCTGAAATTTTGTTTTTAATGTTTTCTTCTATATCTCCATCGATACTTAAAGACGACCATATTGTTAGATGCGGAGAAACATCTTTCAGTAACTCTCTGTCATCCGATTCCAGAGTGACAGTGTGATCTCTTTTTCTACCACGATAATTTTTGTTTTCATCAAGGCAAGTCAAAGCTTCTTCTAGAATTGATGACCATACCTCTTGGTTAATTTCAGATAGAGGATATTCTCGACCCCCGATGAGTTTCTCTTTAATATTCAATCTTGATGCACCTTGCCACGCATCACGAGAAAAATTAAGGGTTACATCATCAGGCTTGGATACTCTAGATTTTATTATTTCTATGTTGGGTTTGTTCAAAATAAACGGAGCAATTAACCATTTTCCAGTTTTTTCACTCCCCTCAAGGTTAACTCCAAGACATATATCTCCAGTTTCTGTATTAACTGATAGGTTCCATTGAACTCCCTCATTTCCATCGCTCATTCCAAAAACAGGTTTGTTTAGCTGGCCGAAAGGCCTGCCTTTTACATTGAGTGACGAGGCAAATAGTTGGAGTAGCTCAGCATATTCTGAATCAATGTGCTTAAACGAGTGTTTACGTTTCTTTGTTGTACTATTCGATTTCGGTCTGATATTTTTGGGCATTATTTCTTCAGTATCTATTTTCTTTATTTCCGTTTGGCTGTTAAATATAGATATCAATGCGGCATTTGCATCATCAGCATTCAAGTTAAAAAACTCACACTTTTTTGACGCAAAGGAGCCAATTTAGAATGAACTAGAGATTCTAGTTTTTTGCAATTATCTACGGCAATGTAATGAGCTACTGACCAAATGAAGTCACCAGTTGAGCTGTTATTAATTTCAGCACATCGCTCGTATGGAGTTCTCGTAGTCATTCCAATTTTGCATACAGGTAGGTTTATATCCTTTACCTCCAGGACATAAACGTACCCACTATCATTTCTTGCTGATTCGTCCATTCGACTTCTTTTACCTAACTACTATCAGACACCAACTGGTGCATAACTACCCGAACGGGCGTGGTGTATAATATTCCTTGTTATGCTCGCTCTCCCTGTCTAGGCTGCGGGTTTCGCGGTCATGGTGACCGCGTTGGGGAGTTATACACCATGGACGGCAAGCCCAGACTACTCGATCAGATGCGCGACCGGATTCGCGTCAAACACTACTCCATCCGTACCGAGCAGGTCTATTGCGACTGGGTGAAGCAGTTCATACGGTTTCACCGCTATCGACACCCGGCGGAAATGGGCGCTGCGGAGGTGGAAGTCTTCCTGACCGATCTGGCGGTGCGGCGCAAGGTATCGGCCTCCACCCAGAATCAGGTGCTGGCGGCAGTGTTGTTTCTCTACAAGCAGGTATTGGCTGTCGAGCTTCCCTGGCTGAACGAGGTGGTACGGGCAAAAAGGCCCGAACGCTTACCGGTGGTGCTTTCCGTCGAGGAAGTGCGGCGCGTGCTTGCCGGCCTGGACGGGGAGCTTTGGCTGGCCTGCAGCCTGCTGTACGGAACCGGCATGCGCCTGATGGAGGTGGTGCGGTTGCGGGTCAAGGATGTGGACTTTGCGCGTGGCGAGATTCTGGTGCGCGACGGCAAGGGCATGAAGGATCGGGTGACCGTGCTGCCACGCAGCTTGGAGCAGCCCTTGCGTCAGCATCTGGCGGTGGTGCGTGCGACGCACAAGGCCGAGCTTTAGGCGGGACGCGGCGATGTTTGGCTGCCGTTTGCTCTGGAGCACAAATATCCGAATGCGGCACGGGACTGGGGTTGGCAGTACGTCTTCCCGGCTGCCGGGCTATCGGTAGACCCCAGGTCGGGAGCAGTGCGCCGTCATCATCAGGACGAAAAGCGTATCCAGCGAGGATTCAAGCGCGCGGCGCAGGAGGCCGGAATCGTCAAGCCGACCACGCCGCATACCCTGCGCCACGGACGAGCTAAGCGGCGCCCAGCCTGCCGCCTGGCCTGTTTCATCCCTACTTCGTCTGCCCGCCATTCAACCCAGCAGGTAGGGCGGGTGAAACCCGCCGGACATGGCGCGAAACCACACCGAAGTTGGCGGGTTTCACCCGCCCTGCCTCAACCCGGCATTTCGCTCGCGGTGAGGTCCAGGCAGAGCCGCGCCTTGGCGATCAGTTCGTCGATCTCCGCCTCGGAGATCACCAGGGGCGGGGCGACGATCATGGTGTCGCCGACCGCGCGCATCACCAGCCCGTTGGCGAAGCAGTGCTCGCGGCAGCGCATGCCGGCCGCCAGGTCGCCGGCGAAGCGCTCGCGGCTCCGCTTGTCCTTGACCAGCTCGAGCGCGGCGAGCATGCCGACCCCGCGGGTCTCGCCGACCAGAGGATGCTCGCCCAGCTCTCGCCAGCGATGCTGCAGGTAGGGGCCGGTGCGCGTCCGGACCCGCTCGACGAGGCCTTCCTCGCGCAGCAGGCGGATGTTCTCCAGGGCCACCGCCGCCGCCACCGGATGCCCGGAATAGGTGAAGCCGTGGTAGAACTCGCCGCCTTCCTCGAGCACCTCGACGATCCGGTCGCGCACCACCACCCCGCCCATCGGCAGGTAGCCGGAGGTCAGGCCCTTGGCGATCGCCATCAGGTCCGGTTCGAGCCCGTAGTACTGGCTGCCGAACCACTCGCCGGTGCGGCCGAAGCCGCAGATCACCTCGTCGGCGGCGAACAGGATGTCGTACTTCTGGAGAATCTCGCGGATGCGCGGCCAGTAGCTCTCCGGCGGGACGATCACCCCGCCGGCGCCCTGGATCGGCTCGGCGATGAAGGCGGCGACCCGCTCCTCGCCGACCTCGAGGATCTTGCGCTCGAGCTGGTCGGCGACCCGCCGGCCGAATTCGCCCGGATCGAGGTCGCCGCCCTCGCCGTACCAGTAGGGCTGGTCGATGTGCTCGATGCCGGGGATCGGCAGGTCGCCCTGGCCGTGCAGGGCCTTCATCCCGCCGAGGCTGGCACCGGCGACGGTGGAGCCGTGGTAGCCGTTCCAGCGGCCGATCACCACCTTCTTCTCCGGTAGGCCGCGGATCGCCCAGTAGTGGCGCACCAGGCGCAGCACGGTGTCGTTGGCCTCCGAGCCGGAGCCGGTGAAGAACACGTGGTTCATCCCCGGCGGCGCCAGCTCGGCAATCGCCCGGGCCAGCTCGACGGCCGGCGGGTGGGCGGTCTGGAAGAACAGGTTGTAGTAGGGCAGCTCGCGCATCTGCCGGCTGGCCGCCTCGACCAGCTCCTCGCGGCCGTAGCCGACGTTGACGCACCACAGCCCAGCCATGCCGTCGAGGATCCGGTTGCCCTCGCTGTCCCACAGGTAGACGCCGGAGGCGCGAGTGATGATCCGCGGGCCATGCTCCTTGAGCTGCTTGTAGTCGGTGAACGGCGGCAGGTGATGGGCGTGGCCGAGTTCCTGCCACTGCCGGGTTTGCGGATTGCCGGTGGTGCCTGTCATGGGAGGCCCTCCTCTGCGGCACGGCCCGCGCCACCGGGCCGGTGGGCGGGTCAGGGAAACGCCTGGCGGGCTACACCGAGAGGAGCAGGAAGGCCCGTTCCCAGGAGCTGATCACCCGCTTGAAGTTCTCGTTCTCGGCGCGCTTCACCGCGACGTAGGCGGTGATGAAGCGCGGGCTCAGGTAGCGCTCCAAGGCGCGGCAGTTCTCCATGCGCTCCAGCGCCGCCTCCAGGGTCAGCGGCAGGCGCAGGCTGCGCCGCTCGTAGCCGCGGCCCTGCACCGGCGCGCTCGGCTGCAGCTGCTCGACCATGCCGATGTAGCCGCACAGGAGGCTCGCGGCGATCGCCAGGTAGGGGTTGGCGTCGGCACCGGGCAGGCGGTTCTCGACCCGCCGATTGTGCGGCGCGGAGTCCGGCACGCGCAGGCCGACGGTGCGGTTCTCCTCGCCCCACTCGACGTTGACCGGCGCCGAGGTGCCGGGCAGGAAGCGGCGGAACGAGTTGACGTTGGGCGCGAACAGCGGCAGCAGCTCGGGGATGTACTTCTGCAGCCCGCCGATATGGTTGAGGAACAGCTCGCTCATCGAGCCGTCCGGATTGGAGAAGATGTTCCGTCCCTCGCGGTCGACCACGCTCTGGTGCAGGTGCATGGCGCTGCCCGGCTCGCCGGTCATCGGCTTGGCCATGAAGGTGGCGGCCACGTTGTGCTTGAGCGCCGCCTCGCGCATGGTGCGCTTGAACACCAGGATCTGGTCGGCCAGGTGCAGCGCCTCGCCGTGACGGAAGTTGATCTCCATCTGCGCGGTGCCTTCCTCGTGGATCAGGGTGTCCAGATCCAGCCCCTGGGCCTCGCACCAGTCGTACATGTCCTCGAACAGCGGGTCGAACTCGTTGGCCGCGTCGATGGAGAACGACTGGCGGCCGGTCTCCCGCCGCCCGGAGCGGCCCACCGGGGCCTGCAGCGGATAGTCGGGGTCGTCGCTGCGCTGGGTCAGGTAGAACTCCATCTCCGGCGCGACGATCGGCTGCCAGCCGCGCTCGGCGTACATCGCCAGCACCTTCTTGAGCAGGTTGCGCGGCGACAGCTCGATGGGATTGCCCCACTTGTCGCAGGTGTCGTGGATCACCAGGGCGGTGGGTTCGATGGCCCAGGGCACGAGGAACGCCGCGTCCTCGTCGGGATGGCAGAACATGTCGATCTCGGCCGGATCGAGCAGCCGGTAATAGATTTCCTCGTTGACGTAGTCGCCGGTCACGGTCTGCAGCAGCACGCTTTCCGGCAGGCGCATGCCCTTCTCGGCGATGAACTTGCTGGTCGGAGCGATCTTGCCGCGGGCGATGCCGGTCAGGTCGCTGATCAGGCACTCCACCTCGGTGATCTTGCGCTCCTTCAGCCAGAGGGTGAGACGGTCGAGCTTGCCACTGCCGTTCATGATGACACTCCTCGCACGCAGGCCGGACGGCCCGCTAACGGCGCTCCGCGCGACGCCGGCAGGCATCGCCGAAGGCCTGGAACAGGACCCGGGAATGGGGATTGCCGTGGAACTGCCACTCCGGATGCCACTGCACGCCGAGGGCGAAGGTCCGCGCGCCGTCGACGGAAAACGCCTCGATCAGTCCGTCCGGGGACAGCCCCTCCATGCGCAGGCCGGGCGCCAGGCGCTCGACGCCCTGGCCGTGCAGCGAGTTGACCTCGATCTGCCGGGGCAGGCCGATCCCGGCGAGCAGCCCGCCCGGCTGTATATACAGTGCATGGCGCGGCCCGTACTGGACCTCCAGCGCCTCGTCCGGCACCTCGCGGTGATCCGCGTAGGGGCCGGCCTCGTGGACCTTCTGGTAGAGGCTGCCGCCGAAGGCCACGTTCATTTCCTGGAAGCCCCGGCAGATGCCGAGCAGCGGTACGCCGCCGGCAACCGCGGCGCGGATCAGCGGCAGGGTGGTGCCGTCGCGCGCCGGATCGTGCAGGGTGCCCGGCTCGCTGGCCGTGCCCCGATAATGATGGGGTTCGACGTTCGACGGCGAGCCGGTGAAGAGCAGGCCGTCGAGGTGCTCCAGCAGGGCCGGCTGGTCGAGCAGATCGCCGAGGGCGGGAACGATCAGCGGCAGGCCGCCGGCGCCCTCCGCCACCGCCCGCAGGTACTTGTCGCCGGCGATATGGAAGGGGTGCAGGCCGATCTGGCGGTTACAGGCGGTCACGCCGATCAGGGGCAGACGGGGCATGGAATCCTCCTGCTGTCGGGGGTGGAATCGAGCTTAGTCTTGTTCATTTTTTTAGACAACAGCCCCGAGGCGAAACGGTGCGAAGCGGCCGCGAGCGTCTGGGGCGGGCGGCGGAGCGCCCCGCCAAAGATGCCCCGAAAGGCCGAAAAACCGGCATGCAAGCCTCATTCCTGGGCGACGGCAGCACGCCTTGACAGCGCCAGGGCTTTGGGATTGACTCAAGATTGACTCAGTGGATGATTGAAATTTTAAACAATCAGGGTGTTACATCATGTCGGTGCCCCCGCGCTCCGTTCAGCTCAACGAAGCGAACGCGTTCCTCAAGGAACATCTCGAGGTGTTGGTCGTCGACCTGCTCATCGCCGACATGAACGGCGTGGTGCGCGGCAAGCGCATCGAGCGCAGCAGTCTGCACAAGGTATATGAACAAGGCATTAACCTCCCCGCCTCGCTGTTCGCCCTGGACATCAACGGCGCCACCGTCGAGCGCACCGGCCTGGGCCTGGACATCGGCGACGCCGACCGCATCTGCTACCCGATCCCCAATACCCTGAGCAAGGAACCCTGGCAGAAACGCCCCACCGCGCAGTTGCTGATGACCATGCACGAGCGCAACGGCACGCCCTTCTTCGCCGACCCGCGGGAGGTGCTGCGCCAGGTGGTGGGCCGGCTCGAGGCGCTGGAGCTGACTGTCTGTGCCGCCTTCGAGCTGGAGTTCTACCTGATCGACCAGGACAACGTGAACGGCCGGCCGCAGCCGCCGCGCTCGCCGATCTCCGGCAAGCGCCCGCAGTCGAGCCAGGTCTACCTGATCGACGACCTCGACGAATACGTCGACTGCCTGCAGGACATCCTCGAAGGCGCCAAGGAACAGGGCATCCCGGCCGACGCCATCGTCAAGGAAAGCGCCCCGGCGCAGTTCGAGGTCAACCTGCACCACGTCGCCGACCCGATCAAGGCCTGCGACTACGCCGTGCTGCTCAAGCGGTTGATCAAGAACATCGCCTACGACCACGAGATGGACACCACCTTCATGGCCAAGCCCTATCCGGGCCAGGCCGGCAACGGGCTGCACGTGCACATCTCGATCCTCGACAAGGACGGCCTGAACATCTTCGCCGGCGATGATCCCCAGCAGAACGCCGCTCTGCGCCACGCGATCGGCGGTGTGCTGGAGACCATGCCGGCCTCGATGGCCTTCCTCTGCCCCAACGTCAACTCCTATCGCCGCTTCGGCGCCCAGTTCTACGTGCCCAACGCCCCCTGCTGGGGCCTGGACAACCGCACCGTGGCGCTGCGCGTGCCGACCGGCAGCCCGGACGCGGTGCGCATCGAGCACCGCGTCCCCGGCGCCGACGCCAACCCCTACCTGGTGATGGCCGCGCTGCTCGCCGGCGTGCACCACGGGCTGACCAACCGGATCGAACCGGGCGAGCCGGTCGCGGGCAACTCCTACGAGCAGGTCGAGGCCAGCCTGCCCAACAACCTGCGCGACGCCCTGCGCCGGCTGGACGAGAGCGAGGTCCTGGCCCGTTACATCAGCCCGGACTACATCGACGTCTTCGTCGCCTGCAAGGAGAGCGAGCTGGAGGAGTTCGAGCACTCGATCTCCGACCTGGAATACAACTGGTACCTGCACACGGTCTGATCGGCCGGCCGGAAAGCTGTTGCACTCGGCCATGCGGCGTTGCGCCTTGCCTGGCCTTCCTCGCTACGCCTTCCAAGCGACGGATACCAGCTTTTTAACGTCATTTGACCCCGTCATCATCCTCTGCCAGCTTGAAGACTCCCGCCCATCCGCCGCCACGAGGTCAGCATGTCCCGCACCGTCACCGTCGCCGCCACCCAGATGGCCTGCTCCTGGGATCGCGCCGCCAACCTCGCCCGGGCCGAGCAACTGGTGCGCGAGGCCGCGGCCGGGGGCGCGCAGATCGTCCTGCTGCAGGAGCTGTTCGAGACCCCCTATTTCTGCCAGAAGCCCAACCCGGACTACCTGCAGCTGGCCACCCCGGCCGAGGACAACCCGGCCATCCGCCATTTCCGCAAGCTCGCCGCCGAACTCAAGGTGGTGCTGCCGATCAGCTTCTTCGAGCGGGCCGGACGGGCGCGCTTCAACAGCGTCGCGATCCTCGACGCGGACGGCGAGGTGCTCGGCCTCTACCGCAAGAGCCACATCCCCGACGGCCCCGGCTACCACGAGAAGTACTACTTCAGCCCCGGCGACACCGGCTTCCGGGTGTGGAACACCCGCTACGGGCGGATCGGCGTGGGCATCTGCTGGGACCAGTGGTTTCCCGAGTGCGCGCGGGCCATGGCGCTGCAGGGCGCGGAACTGCTCTTCTACCCGACCGCCATCGGCAGCGAGCCCCACGACCCCGGCATCCTCTCGCGCGACCACTGGCAGCGCGTGCAGCAGGGCCATGCCGGCGCCAACCTGATGCCGCTGATCGCCAGCAACCGCACCGGCCGCGAGGAGCAGGAGGACTACCACATCGACTTCTACGGCTCGTCGTTCATCGCCGACCCGTTCGGCGCCAAGCTCGCCGAGCTGAACGAGACGGAAGAGGGCGTGCTGCTGCACAGCTTCGACCTCGACCGGCTGGAACACCTCCGCAGCGCCTGGGGGGTGTTCCGCGACCGCCGGCCGAACCTCTACGGCGCGCTGAAGACCCTCGATGGCGAACTGGAATCCTGACATGCAAACGCTCGCCAGCACCCCGCGCGCCGACGGCTTCCGCATGCCCGCCGAGTGGGAAGCGCACAGCCAGACCTGGATGATCTGGCCGGAGCGCCCGGACAACTGGCGGCTCGGCGCCAAGCCGGCGCAGGCCGCCTTCGCCGCGGTGGCCCGCGCCATCGCCCGCTTCGAGCCGGTGACCGTCGGCGTCAGCGCCGGGCAGTACGAGAACGCCTGCGCCCGCCTCGCCGGGGCCGACATCCGGGTGCTCGAGCTGAGCAGCGACGATGCCTGGGTACGCGACACCGGGCCGACCTTCGTGGTCGACGACGCCGGCGAGGTACGCGGCGTGGACTGGACCTTCAACGCCTGGGGCGGCTTCGACGGCGGTCTGTACGCCCCCTGGAACCGCGACGACCAGGTGGCGCGCAAGATCCTCGGCATCGAGCGCTGCGCCCGCTACCGCACCGAAGGTTTCGTGCTGGAGGGCGGCGCCATCCACGTCGACGGCGAGGGCACCCTGCTCACCACCGAGGAATGCCTGCTCGATCCGAACCGCAATCCGCATCGGTCGCGCTGGGAAATCGAGGCCATGCTCGCCGAGCATCTGGCCGTCGAGCGGGTGATCTGGCTGCCGCAGGGCCTGTACAACGACGAAACCGACGGCCATGTGGACAACTTCTGCTGCTTCGTGCGCCCCGGCGAAGTGCTGCTGGCCTGGACCGACGACCCGCAGGACCCCAACCACGGGCGCTGCCGGGCAGCCCTCGAAGCGCTCGAGAAGGCCCGCGACGCCCGCGGCCGCACCCTGACCGTGCAGCGGATGCCGATCCCCGGCCCGCTGTATGCCAGCGACGAGGAATGCGCCGGCGTCGACCTGGTCGCCGGCAGCCAGATGCGCGACCCGCAGATCCGCCTGGCCGGCTCCTACGTGAACTTCCTGATCGTCAACGGCGGCATCGTCGCGCCGGCCTTCGACGATCCCCGCGACGGCGAGGCCGAGGCGATCCTGCGCCGGCTGTTTCCCGAACGCGAGGTGCTGATGCTGCCCGGCCGGGAGATCCTCCTCGGCGGCGGCAACATCCACTGCATCACCCAGCAGCAGCCGGCGGCGCAACGGCGTCGCTGATGCTCGACGCTCAGAGCTCAGAGCTTGTTCAGGATCTAGCGAGCCAAGGTCAGGCAAGGCGAAATCGGGTGAGGAAGCGGAGTTTACGCGTGGTAAATGAGCATTCCGAACCCGATTTCAACGCAGCATGGCCGACGCGCAGCAGATCATGAACAGGCTCTCAGCGACCGTCGGCGCAGAACAGCTGGTAGAGGGTATCGATCACCGCCAGGGCCTGCGGGCTGCTGATCCGGTAGTGGATCTGCTTGCCGTCGCGGCGGGTTTCCACCAGTCCCTCGCGGCGCAGCACGCCGAGCTGCTGGGAGAGGGTCGGCTGGCGGATGCCCAGCAGGGCCTCCAGCTCACCGACGTTGCGCTCGCCGTGGGAGAGCTGGCAGAGCAGCATCAGGCGATCCGGGTTGGCCAATACCTTGAGCAGCTGCTCCGCCTGGCTGGCGGACTCGCGCAGGCGCTGGATATCGACGGCGGAAATGGTTTCGGTCATGGGCGAGGGACTCGGTTGCGCTGCGCATAAGCTATTTAGAGACAACAGCTTTTTCAACGTCCGAGGGCGCCGGGAGCGTACCGCGCAAGGAGCGCGAGAGTGCCCGCCACCCCCGCCCGGGCGGGCGGGAGCGTCGGGAAGAGGCGGCACCGCCGCCCCGGGCGTTACTTCAGCGGCAGGGTATAGCTGACGATCAGGCGGTTCTCGTCGACGTCGCGGACGAAGTCGCTGCGCATGGTCGCGTTACGCCACGTGAAGCCCAGATTCTTCAGCGGGCCGCTCTGCAACACGTAGCCGATGACCATGTCGCGCTCCCACTCCTTGCCATTGGAACCATTTCCGAGCTCGACATGATCGCCCGACACATAGCGGGTCATGAAGGTCAGACCGGGAACCCCGAGCGTCGCGAAATCGTAGTCGTAGCGCAACTGCCAGGAGCGCTCGTCCTCGTTGGCGAAGTCGCTGACCTGGATGTAGTTGACCAGATAGGGGTTGGTGCCGTTGATCTGCGCGAAGCCGGTGTCGCCCTGCATTTTCTGCAGGCCAAGCCCGAACTTGTGGCCCTTGATCGAATAGGTGGTCATGAAGCCGAGGGCATCGTTGTCGACATAGGCATCGCCGGCATCCCGCGCGCGCGCCCAGCGCAGGTCGCTGTTCAGCGAGCCGGGGCCCAGCGGCAGGACGTGGATGAAGTTGACGTAGTGCTGCCGGTAGAGGTTGTCCAGCTCGCCGAAGTAGTAGCTGGCGGACAATCCCTTGGTCACCTGGTAGGTGGCGCCGGCATAGGCGAAGTAGTCCGCCTCGTTCTTGGCTCCGCTCTTGAGGGTGATGTTCCGCCGGCCACTGGTAATCATGGCCATGTCTTCGTTATCGCTGGAGTTCCGGTAGTTGACCTTGTCCAGATAGCCGAAATCCAGTTTCAGCCCCGGGATTTCCTTCACCTGCAGGTTTCCGCCCCGGAAGGTCTGCGGCAGCAGGCGGGTGTCGTTGAAGTCGAGCACCGAGATTTTCGGCATCAGGGTGCCGACCTTGAGTTCGCTCTTGGAGGCCCGCAGCTTGGCGGTCAGGCCCACCTCGCTGTAATCGTCCGGCACATCTCCCTTTCGACCGACCGGCAGCAGGCCGGTACCGGAACGCTGCCGGCTGGAGTCGAGCTTCAGTCCCGCCATGCCGAGCACGTCGAAGCCGAAACCGACCGGCCCCTCGGTATAGCCGGACTCCATCCGCAGGATGAAGCCCTGCGCCCACTCCTCCTGCTTGGCCTGCTGGTTGGGAGCCGTGTCGTCGCGGAAATCCTTGTTCATGTAGAAATTGCGCAGTTCCAGGTTGGCCTTGCTGTCCTTGAAGAACTCGGCCGCCGCCTGCTCGCTCATAGAAAGGCCCAGGGTACCGCCCGCCACGGCTAGCGCCAGAGTGGCTTTTTTCATCTTGTTATTCTCCATTTTCTTATTTTTCGAGTGGTACTGCCGCAACATGGCCTGCGCTCTCCAGGACAGGACATGGGCAGAATCCATTGGGGCATCCTGCGACCGTCACGCAGGAGCGCGCCAACGATAGCTAGTGATAACAAGAGAGGATAGAAGCGAAACTACCTATTACTTATAGATCAATGTCTAGTTGATAATAAACAAAAAATATGATTATCAATCGCCCATCGATCTCTTCCTGCACCGCCTCGATCCAGCGCCAGAGCGGCGCCAGGAACCGGGCTCGGACGGCACGCCCGGCGAACTCGCCCAGGAAGCGGATACGCGCCGGAGGACCCGCCTCACAGCCGGAGGGAGACTCAGCGCACAGTCTGCGGAATAGCGACGCCAATAGACGGCGACGCTGACCACGGTCAACGGCACGAACGGCAGGCTCACTATGATGGGTTGCCAGGGCGGCGGATCGAGAAAGCCGTCGTACCCCATGAGTCCATGCCTCGGAACTCGAACAGCGGCCTACCGACGATGAGCCTCGCGAGTGGGGCGTCTGGCTGGAAAACCCGCGCTCATCTGGATAAGCAATGTTTCCACAGCACGATCGTCCTCTTCGGCCGTCATGGACTGGGGCCTTATCGATGAAAACGCGTCTCCCCCTGTTACCCGCCTGCCTGGCCTACGTATTCCTCGCCGTCCTGTGGATCGCCCTGAGCGACCGGCTGCTGCTCTTCCTGTTCGAGGACAGCGCCTACCTGAGCACCTGGCAGACCCTCAAGGGCAGCGTATTCATCCTGCTGACCGCCCTGCTGTTCTATTTCCTCGGCCGCCGCGAACTGGCCACCCGGCATGCCAATGCCACCAGCCTGCGCCAGGCCGCCGCGGTGTTCGACAGCACCCTCGAAGGCGTGCTGATCACCGATGCCGAGCAGCGGATCGCCTATATCAACCGGGCGTTCACCCGGATCACCGGGTACACCGAGTCCGAGGTGCTGGGCAAGCTCCCCAACCTGTTCAAGTCCGGCCGGCACGACGGGGAGTTCTACCGGAAGATGTGGCAGGCACTGAGCCAGCGCGCCGAGTGGAGCGGCGAGATCTGGAACCGCCGCAAGAGCGGCGAAGTGTATCCGCAGTGGCAGAGCATCCGCGCCATCTACGACGAAAGCGGTACGATCGGCCACTACGTGGCGGTGTTCTCCGACCTGTCGATGCTCAAGCGCTCCCAGGCCGAACTCGACTACCTGGCCCACTACGATCCGCTGACCGGCCTGCCGAACCGCCTGCTCTTCAAGGAGCGCGTCCAGCATGCCGTGGAGCAGGCCCGGCTGGAGAAGGGCCAGGGCGCGGTCCTGCTGCTCGACCTCGACCACTTCAAGCACATCAACGAAAGCCTTGGCCACCCGTTGGGCGACCGACTGCTCAAGACCGTCGGCCAGCGCCTGACCTACCACGTGGTGCGCCAGGGCATGACCTTCGCCCACCTGGGCGGCGACGAGTTCGGCCTGGTCTGCGGGAACTGCCCGCCGCAGCAGGCCGCCACCCTGGCCATGCAGATCCTCGACACGCTGAACCAGCCGATCCACCTGGACCGGCACAAGCTGCCGATCGGCGCCAGCCTCGGCATCAGCCTGTTCCCCGGCGACGCGCAGAGCGCCGAGCAGGCTCTGCGCAACGCCGACTCCGCCCTGCACAAGGCCAAGAACGACGGGCGCGGCGCCTATGCCTTCTACAGCCAGGAGCTGACCACCTACGCCCGGCAGCGCGTCGAACTGGTCGCGGCCCTGCGCCACGCCCTGGAGCACGACGAACTGCGCGTCCATTACCAACCGATCCACAACCTCAAGAGCGGCCGACTGGTCAGCGTCGAGGCGCTGGCGCGCTGGCAGCATCCCGAACGCGGCCTGGTGCCGCCGGGGGAGTTCATCCCGGTCGCCGAAGAGAACGGCCTGATCGGCGCCATCGACCTGTGGGTCCTGGAACAGGCCTGCCGGCAGATGCACAGCTGGCTGAAGGCCGGGCAGCCGCTGGAGTTCGTCGCGGTGAACATCTCCACCCGCCTGTTCGGCCGCGGCAGACTGGACCTGCAGGTCGCCGACATCCTCGCCAGGACCGGACTGAGCCCGCGCCATCTGGAGCTGGAAATCACCGAAAGCGCGGTGATGGACAATCCGGACAGCGCCCTCAAGCAGCTGTGCCGGCTGCACGAGCTGGGGGTGCGCCTGGCGATCGACGACTTCGGTACCGGGCACTCCTCGCTGCAACGCCTGAAGAGCCTGCCGGTGAACAAGCTGAAGATCGACCGCGGCTTCGTCGCCGGCCTGCCGTCCGACGGCAAGGATGCCGCCATCGCCCGTTCGGTGATCGTGCTCGCCCACAGCCTGGGGCTGACCGTCCTCGCCGAAGGCATCGAACGGCCGGAGCAGGTGGAATTCCTCACGCGCAACCACTGCCATCTCGGCCAGGGCTACCTCTTCGGCAAGCCGCAACCGGCCAGCGAACTCGCCTGGACACAGGCGCCGCAGCAGCCCAAAGCCCTGGCCGGCTGAACCGGGCGGCGCCGCGCCTCAGCCGCCCAGCGCGTGGCGGCGAATGAAGCGCAGGTCCAAGCGCTCCCGCCAGTAGCCGCAGAACCGCCCGTCGGCACTCCAGCCGTGCCAGCCGAGCAGCGCACCGCCGTCGCCGGTGGCGAGCAGGAGCAGGTTCTGCCGCTGCGGCCGATAGCGGTGCAGCGTGCGACCGGCCAGCACGGCGCGCAGGTTGTGGCTGAGCACCGGCGCCTGGCGCAGCGCCTGGAAGGCGCTGCGGCCCACTCTGGGCAGCGCGGCGCAGTCGCCGGCGGCGAAGATTTGCGGATGGGACAGGCTCTGCAGGGTCGCGCCAACCTGCACGAAGCCGGCCGCATCGCAGACCAGGCCACTCTGCGCCAACCAGGACGGCGCCGCGGCCTCGCTCGCCAGCAGCAGGCGCGAACCTTGCCAGACCGGCTCCCCGGCGCTGAGCAGGAGCTGCCCGTCGATCCCGCTGACCGGACAGTCCTCGCGCACCCAGACGCCGCGCCGGCGCAGGGCGCCGAGGGCGCGCAGACGCAACCCCGCCCCGCGCCCCTCGAGCAGCCGCCCGGCGCAGAACAGCGAGAGCGTCGGCACCTGTCCGGCCAGCGCCAGGGCCAGCTCGACCCCGGCCGGACCGCCGCCGAGAATAGCCACCGGCTCCGGCGCCTGCCGCCAGCGCTGCCAGCCGTCGAGGAACGCCGCGAAGGGCTTGACCGGCAGCAGCTGCATGCCCTCGCCCTGCTGCGGCGGCGCGAGCCGCCCGGCGCCGACGTTCAGCGACAGCCACTCGGCCCGCGCGCTCCGTCCGTCGCTCAGCTGCAGCTCGCGGGTCTCGGCCTGCAGCGCCCGCACCTCGCCGACGATCAGTTCCATGCCCGCCGCGCGGCACAGCGGCTCCAGCTCGATGCAGCAGTCCTGCGGCGCATAACGGCCGGCGAGCAGCCCCGGCAGCGTCCCCGCATACCAAGCCTGCGGCGCGGCACTGACCAACCCGAGACGCCCCTTCGGCCGGCGTCCCTGGGCCCAGCGCCGGAGCACGCCCAGATGGCTGTGCCCGGCACCGATCAAGAGCAGATCGATAACCACCTCCCATTCGCTCCGTCGCCCACCGATGGCGGCTCGTTCAGATGCCGCCGAGGCAAAGGTACTTGATCTCCAGGTAATCCTCGATGCCGTACTTCGACCCCTCGCGACCCAGGCCCGAGGCCTTGATCCCGCCGAACGGCGCCACCTCGGTGGAGATCAGCCCGGTGTTGATGCCGACGATACCGTACTCCAGCGCCTCGGCCACGCGGAACACCCGCGAGAGGTCGCGGGCGTAGAAGTAGGCGGCCAGGCCGAACTCGGTGGCGTTGGCCAGGGCGATCGCCTCGGCATCGTCCTTGAAGCGGAACAGCGGGGCCAGCGGGCCGAAGGTCTCCTCGCGGGCGACCCGCGCATCCGCCGGCACCTCGGCGAGGATGGTCGGCTCGAAGAAGCTGCCGCCGAGCGCATGGGGCCGACCGCCGGCGATCACCCGGGCACCGCGGGCGACCGCATCGGCGATGTGCTCCTCGACCTTGGCCAGCGCCTTGTCGTCGATCAGCGGGCCGATGGTCACCCCCTCCTCCAGGCCGTTGCCGACCCGCAGGCGCGCCACTGCGGCCTTGAGCTTCTCGGCGAAGGCCTCGTAGACGCCGTCCTGCACGTACAGGCGGTTGGCGCAGACGCAGGTCTGCCCGGCGTTGCGGTATTTCGAGGCCAGCGCGCCCTCCACCGCGGCGTCCAGGTCGGCGTCGTCGAAGACGATGAAGGGCGCGTTGCCGCCCAGCTCCAGGGAGACCTTCTTGATGTCCTGGGCGCACTGCCCCATCAACTGGCGACCGATCTCGGTGGAACCGGTGAAGGACAGCTTGCGCACCGTCGGGTTGCCGGTCAGCTCGCCGCCGATCTCCGCGGCGCTGCCAGTCACCACGTTCAGCACCCCGGCGGGAATCCCCGCACGCTCGGCCAGCTCGGCCAGCGCCAGTGCCGAGAAGGGTGTCTGCGAGGCCGGCTTGAGTACCAGGGTGCAGCCGGCGGCCAGCGCCGGACCGGCCTTGCGGGTGATCATCGCCGAAGGGAAGTTCCACGGCGTGATCGCCGCGCAGACGCCGATCGGCTGCTTGATCACCAGGATGCGCTTGTCCGCCTGATGGCCGGGAATGGTGTCGCCATAGACGCGCTTGGCCTCCTCGGCGAACCATTCGAGGAAGGACGCGGCATAGGCGATCTCGCCGCGCGCCTCGGCCAGCGGCTTGCCCTGCTCCAGGGTCATCAGCCGGGCCAGATCGTCCTGATGCTCCAGCAACAGCTCGAACCAGCGGCGCAGCTTGCCGGCGCGCTCCTTGGCGGTCAGCGCGCGCCAGGCCGGCAGGGCCCGCTCGGCGGCCTCGATGGCGCGACGGGTCTCGGCCGCGCCCATCTTCGGCACGCTGCCGAGGATCTCCCGGCTGGCCGGATCGTTCACCGCGAGGGTCTGCCCGCTGTCGGCATCCAGCCAGCGCCCCTCGATGTAAGCCTGTTGGCGGAACAGCCGGGCATCGTTCAATTGCATTGCGATCCACTCCTTCGTAGCCGTTAGGGGCGACAGGCTGCCGGAGCGACGGCCCGCCGCGCTATGCTTTCTGCGCGCCGGCCGCCAGCGTTCGGCTTGCGCCCGTCGCAGACTGGCGGGGAGTATAGCCCCGTGCGGACGGCCTCCGGGCCGCCCGGACTCACCGGAAGCCATCCCGGACTACACAAGGAGAGATCGTGAAAAGACTGATGATCGGCGGCCTCGGCGCCGCCCTGCTGCTGACCGCCCTGACCACCTGGGCCCAACTCAAGCCGGAGGAGCAGATCGAGTACCGCCAGGCCGGCTACCAGTTCATGTCCTGGAACATGGGCAAGATCAAGGCCCAGGTCGTGGACGGCAGCGTGCCCTACAAGAAGGAGCAGGTGGTCGCCGCCGCCAACGCCATCGCCGCCATCGCCAACTCCGGCATGGGCGCCCTGTTTCCCGCCGGAACCGCCACCGACAAGATGGGCGACAAGACCCGGCTCAAGCCGGAGTTCTTCCAGAATATCGACGAAGCCAACAAGCTGGCCCGCAACTTCACCGGCGCGGTCAACAAACTGGCCAGCGAGGCGGCCAGCGGCGACCAGGCACGCATCAAGACCGCCTTCGGCGAGGCCGCCAAGACCTGCAAGGCCTGCCACGACCAGTTCCGCACGGACTGAGCCTACCGCCGGCCGGCCCATGCCGGTCGGCTCTCGCCGTTTACCAGTCGAGCGCCGCCGGTGTCGCCGGGGCAGGCGGCGGCGCCAGCCAGCCTTCCGTCGACTGCACGACCCAGACCAGCAGCACGGCGCCGGCCAGCGCCACCGCCAGCGCCCAGGGCGCCCCGCCGGTGGCCTCGCGCTGCTCGGGATACGCCCGCGGACTGCGCCCGCCGATCATCGCTCGAAGCAGCGGCCGCCGGCGGACCAGGCCGTAGTAGAGGATCGCCAGCAGATGCAGGCCGATCAGTCCCAGCAGCAGCCACTTCGCCTGGCGGTGCAGGCCGGTCAGCCAGAAGCTGGTATCGCTATCCACCAGCCGGTATAGCGGCCCCTGGAAGGCGATCTCGTCGTTCGCCGCCAGCCCGCTCAGGGTCTGGAAGAGCAGCAGACCGAGCAGCGCCAGTACCGACAGGGCGCCCAGCGGATTGTGCCCGGCCTGCCGCCAGCGTCCGCGCAGGTAGTCGCCCAGCCCCAGCGGCGCGGCGAGAATCCGCGACCAGCGCGCGTAGGTCGAGCCCAGCACGCCCCACAGCAGGCGGAACGCCAGCAGACCGAGGATCGACAGGCCCAACCGGCCGTGCCAGACCATCAGATTGCCGCCCAGCCAGCCGGTGACCATCGCGGCGCCGACCGCCAGCGCCAACGACCAGTGAAACAGACGCAGCGGCGCGTCCCAGACCTTGATACTGTCCGACATGTCCCGAATTCTCCCCCTTTACGAACCGGGCCCGGCCGATGCCGGTCCCTCGCCGCAGGGTAGCAGCCCGGCGGGTCCGCGACGCCGAAGGCGTGCTGCTCAAGCAGCCGGAGGACTGAGCCAGCCCGGCATCGGGACGTCTCGCTCCGCACGACGGTCGGCGCGCCGGCTCAGGCGAACAGCTCGACGATCCGCGCGCGCTGTCCGGCATCCGGCAGACGGCCCTGGCCGGCGAGCAGGTTGTCGGCCATGTAGCGCGAAGTGGCGCTGGCCGGAATCACCGCGGTGACCGCCGGCTCGGCGAGGACGTACTTGAGCAGCAACTGCGCCCAGGACGTCGCGCCCAGCTCCCGGGCCAGCGGCGGTAGCGGCCGCTCCTTGACCCGGGCGAGCAGAGTGCCGCGCATGAACGGCCGGTTGATCAGGGTGGCGATGCCGTGGTCGGCGCAGAACGGCAGCAGGCGCCTCTCGGCGTTGCGCTCGCCGACCGAGTAGTTGAACTGCACGAAGTCGACCCTCTCCCTGCGCAGCACCGCCAGCAGGTCGTCGTGGGCCGATTCCAGGTAGTGGGTCACGCCGATGTAGCGCAGCCGCCCCTGCGCCTTCAGCTCGCGCAGCAGGCCCAGCTGGGTGGCGGTGTCCTGCAGGTTGTGCACCTGCAGCAGGTCGATGCGTGCGGTCTGCAACGCCTTGAAGCTGGCCTCGATCTGCCGGCGGCCGGCTTCCCGCCCGGTGGAGGACACCTTGCTGGCGAGGAACAGCCGGTCGCGCACGCCCAGGCGCCGGGCCAGCTCGCCGCTCACCCGCTCGGCGTTGCCGTAGCTCGGCGCGGTGTCGACCAGGCTGGCGCCGCCCTCGACGAGGGTCCGCAGCACCTCCAGCAGGGGCGCCAGCGCGGCATCGTCGAGCACGACGTCGAAGCTTCGCGAAGTCCCCAGGCCGATCGCCGGCAGTTCCTCGCCGCTGGAGGGAATGCGCCGCCCGAGCAGCGCCTCGGCCGCCGGGGACGGCGCGCAGAGCAGCGGCGCCAGGGCGGCGAGCAGGGCCGAGCGCTGCAGGAACTGACGGCGGCTGTGCATGGGATCGTTCTCCTTGATCGGGCGAGGGGCCGGGCGGGCGAGCCGGGAGTCCGCGCGAAAGACGCCTTCGCAGGACGCGCACCGGCCACGCGCGCGGGCGCGACTAGAACCGATCGATATCGCGCACCATGCCGTCGACCACGCCCTTGAGCGTCTTCAGGGTGACCTGCTCCTCGCGGTTTTCCAGCTCCTTGCCAAAGCCCTTGCGCACCACCTGCAGCACCGGCTTGCCGGTGCTGGCGTCGAACAGCTCGGCCTCGACGAACAGCTCGGTGGTCTGGTCGCGCTTGCCGGCGGCGGTCATCGCGGCGGCCGCGACCAGGGCGATCGGAAGCACCTCGTAGGGCTTGAGCGATTTGGTCCGGGTGGACACGCCGGTGATCGCCGCACGCAGGATCAGGGTTTGCTCGGCGGGCACGGCCGCCCGCTTCGCGGCGCTCAGGTCGCTCACCTTGAAGCGCCGGGCAAACGCGCCCCTGACCTGCTCGGACAGGTACGACTGCAAGTCCTCCAGGGCCTGGGCGCTGACCTGGTCGCTGGGGCTCGGGGTGGGGTAGAAGCGGATCGACTGCACCAGCACGTTCCGGTAGTTGTCCGGCTTGAAGCCGGGCGCCACCCAGCGCATGACCGGCTGTCCGGTGGCGGACGTGGTTTCTTGCAGCTGCGAGTAGTCAGAGAGAAAGCCGGAATACTGCTCCGGCTTGGTGACTTGCGATGTGCAGCTGCCGAGCAGCAGTGCCGAAAGCAGCACCCCGGTGACGGCGATTCTGGAACGCTCCATGGTCTTGCTCCTGTGTCTGGGCGAATCGATCGGTGATGCCCGGCGATGGAACGGCCGAGGACGTGGAGGCGGCATCGGCGCACGCACCGGACGTGCCGATGCGCTCGTCGAGCCCCTTGCCGGACATGTCCCCCATCCAGACGAAGGTATAGCTGAGGTTCGGCCCGACGTTCCGGTCGAAAACGCAGGCGACGCCTCTGGCCGGAGGCCCGGCGTCGCCCGAAGGGACGCGCGCGGCCGGAAACGGCCGGGCCGTCGCCCTGCCAGAGCGGCACCGGCGGCCGGGCCGAGGGGTGGACGCTAGAGCGGAAAATCCGCGCCGAGCACCGCGCTCAGCGCGGCCCGCGCGTCCTCCAGCTGGACCAGCGAGGCATGCCGCGCGCCGAGGGTGTCGCGGTTCTGGATCGCGGTGAGGATCGCCTTGTGCCGCGGCAGGGCCAGCTCGTGGAGGTTGGGCCGCTGGTTGGAGTACTTCACCGACTCGCGCAGGGCCAGCGAGAGCATGTTGCACAGGTGTGCCAGCAGCTCGTTGTGGGCGGCGTCGGCGATCCGGCTGTGGAAATCCAGGTCGGGCTGCAGGAAGCTTTCCGGATCCCTGGCCGCCTCCATGCGGGTGTAGGCCTCGGCGATGGACACGAGGTCTTCGGGGGTGGCGTTGACCGCGGCCAGTGCGGCCGAGGCCGGCTCGATGATGCAGCGCACGCTGGAGAGCTTGTCGAAGAACTCGTTCGGCGGGCTGCTCTGCATCAGCCAGTGCAGCACGTCCGGGTCGAGCAGGTGCCAGTCGCGGCGCGCCCGCACCACGCTGCCGACCCGCGGCCTGGAGTAGATCAGCCCCTTGGCCACCAGCACCCGGGTCGCCTCGCGCAGCACCGTGCGGCTGACGTCGTAGTCCTCGCACAGCTGCGCCTCGGCGGGTAGCTTGTCCTCGGGCTTGAGGCGGCCGGAGACGATCAGGCGGCCGAGTTCGTGCACGATGCGCGCGTGCTGGCTCTTGCGGGGTTTGGGCTGGCGGTAGTCCATCGGTCTGCGGCGGCTCCGGGGTGGCCCGGCATAGTAGCACCGACCGCCGGGCGCCCCGCACAGGAAGAAGACGCGAGCCGGCCGACGCAGCTCCGGCCCGCGCCGGCGGCGTGACCTCAGTGCGAGTGGCGCGGCACTTCGGCGCCGCGGCAGCCGACCAGGAAGTCGAAGTCACAGCCCTCGTCGGCCTGCAGCACGTGGTCGATATACAGCCGCCGGTAGCCGCCGTCCCAGGCCAGCGGGGCCGGCGGCGCCAGGTCGGCCAGGCGCGCGGCCAGCTCCTCGGCGGAAACGTCCAGGTGCAGGCGGCCGCCGGCGCAGTCCAGCTCGATCAGGTCGCCGTTGCGCACCGCCGCCAACGGACCGCCGGCGGCCGCTTCCGGCGCCACGTGGAGGACCACGGTGCCGTAGGCGGTGCCGCTCATCCGTGCGTCGGAGATGCGCACCATGTCGGTGATGCCCTTGGCCAGGACCTTCGGCGGCAGGCCCATGTTGCCCACCTCGGCCATGCCCGGATAGCCCTTGGGCCCGGCGTTCTTCAGCACCAGGACGCAGGTTTCGTCGACGTCCAGCGCCGGGTCGTTGATGCGCGCCTTGTAGTCGTCGAAGTTCTCGAACACCACCGCGCGGCCGCGGTGCTGCATCAGTGCCGGGGTGGCGGCGGACGGCTTGAGCACCGCGCCCTTGGGCGCCAGGTTGCCGCGCAGCACGCAGATGCCGCCGTCTTCGCGCAGCGGGTTGTCCAGCCGGCGGATCACCTCGTCCTCGCCGTAGATCGGCGCCTGTGCGCAGTTGGCCCCCAGCGACTTGCCGTTCACCGTCAGCGCTCCGGGGTTGGGCAGCAGGCCGCCCTCGTCCATCCGCCGGATCACCGCCGGCAGGCCGCCGGCGTAGTAGAACTCCTCCATCAGAAAGCGCCCGGACGGCTGCAGGTCGACGAGGGTCGGCATGCCGCGGCCGACGCGCGTCCAGTCGTCCAGTTCGAGGTTCACGCCGATGCGCCCGGCGATGGCCTTGAGGTGGATCACCGCGTTGGTCGAGCCGCCGATCGCCGCGTTGACCCGGATGGCGTTCTCGAAGGCCTCGCGGGTGAGGATCTTCGACAGGCGCAGATCCTCCTCGACCATCTCGACGATGCGCATGCCGGAGAGGTGCGCCAGCACGTAGCGGCGCGCGTCCACCGCGGGGATCGCCGCGTTGTGCGGCAGCGAGGTGCCCAGCGCCTCGGCCATGCAGGCCATGGTCGAGGCGGTACCCATGGTGTTGCAGGTACCGGCCGAGCGCGACATGCCGGCCTCGGCGGAGAGGAACTCGTCGAGGCTGATCTGCCCGGCCTTGTAGGCCTCGTGCATCTGCCAGACCACGGTGCCGGCGCCGATGTCGCGGCCCTTGTGCTTGCCGTTGAGCATCGGCCCGCCGGTCACCACGATGGCCGGCACGTCGCAGCTGGCCGCGCCCATCAACAGGGCCGGGGTGGTCTTGTCGCAGCCGGTGAGCAGCACCACCGCGTCCACCGGGTTGCCGCGGATCGCCTCCTCCACGTCCATGCTCGCCAGGTTGCGGGTCAGCATCGCCGTGGGGCGCAGGTTGGATTCGCCGTTGGAGAACACCGGGAACTCCACCGGGAAGCCGCCGGCCTCCAGCACGCCCTTCTTCACGTGCTCGGCGAGCTTGCGGAAGTGGGCGTTGCACGGGGTCAGCTCCGACCAGGTGTTGCAGATGCCGATGATCGGCTTGCCCTGGAACTCGTGGTCCGGGATGCCCTGGTTCTTCATCCAGCTGCGGTACATGAAGCCGTTCTTGTCGGTGCTGCCGAACCAGGCGGCGGAACGGAGGGGACGCTTGTCGGACACGGGGAAGGTCTCTTGTTGATTTAGTAATACTAATAAGAGCGAAGCCAGGCAAAACTACCCGCAAAAAAAGCAAAATGGAAGAGTTGTTCCGCTAAATAGTATTACTATATAGTTCATTGGCATCGCGAAAGGCGGTCCGCCGCCCCGCACCCGGTCCTTACAACAACAACTGGAGACCGCAGCACATGAGCCCCGAAACGCGGCTTGTCCGCCTGATCACCGTCAAACTCATCCCCTTCCTGATCCTGCTCTACCTGATCGCCTACATCGACCGCTCCGCGGTCGGCTTCGCCAAGCTGCACATGGGCGCCGACATCGGCCTCGGCGACGCCGCCTACGGCATGGGCGCCGGCCTGTTCTTCATCGGCTATTTCCTCTTCGAGATCCCCAGCAACCTGATGCTCGACCGCTTCGGCGCGCGCCGCTGGTTCGCCCGCATCCTCTTCACCTGGGGCCTGATGACCATGGGCATGGCCTGGGTCGACAGCGCGCACGGCTTCTACGCGATGCGCTTTCTGCTCGGCGCCGCCGAGGCCGGCTTCTTCCCCGGCGTGCTCTACTACATCACCCAGTGGTACCCGGTGCGCCACCGCGGCAAGATCCTCGGCCTGTTCATCCTCTCCCAGCCGATCGCCATGATGGTCACCGGCCCGCTGTCCGGCCTGCTGCTGGGCCTCGACGGCCTGAACGGCCTGCACGGCTGGCAGTGGCTGTTCCTCGCCATCGGCGCCCCGGCGGTGCTGCTGGCCTGGCCGACCCTGCGCATCCTCCCGGACCGCCCGGACCAGGTCGGCTGGCTCAGCGGCGAAGAGAAAGCCTGGCTGCTCGGCGAGCTGGAGAAGGATCGCCACGAGTACGGCCAGACCCGCCACGAGAACCCGCTGCAGACCCTGAAGGACAAGCGCGTGCTGCTGCTGGCGCTGCTCTTCCTGCCGGTCACCCTGAGCATCTACGGCCTCGGCCTGTGGCTGCCGACCATCGTCCACCAGTTCGGCGGCAGCGTGCTGACCACCGGCTTCGTCTCGGCGGTGCCTTATATATTCGGCATCGTCGGCCTGCTGATCGTGCCGCGCAGTTCGGACCGCCTGAACGACCGCTACGGGCACCTGGCGGCGCTGCATGCCCTTGGCGCCTGCGCCATGTTCCTCAGCGCCTGGCTGGGTGCGCCGGTGCTGCAGCTGGCCGCGCTGTCGCTGGTCGCCTTCAGCCTCTACTCCATCACCGCGGTGTTCTGGACCCTGCCCGGGCGCTTCTTCAGCGGCGCCAGCGCAGCGGCCGGCATCGCCCTGATCAACTCCTTCGGCAACCTGGGCGGCTACCTGGGGCCGTTCGCCATCGGCGCGCTCAAGGAATACACCGGCAACCTGGCCTCGGGCCTGTACTTCCTGTCCGCCGTGCTCTGCTTCGGCCTGCTGCTGACCGGCATCGTCTACCAGCGCCTCGAGCGCCGGCCGGCGCAGCAGCCGGCTCCCCTGGGCGGCGTCTGACGCGCCCGCCACTCACAAGACGAGGATTTAAAAATGCGCTTGATTCAATTCGAAACGGCCGGCGGCGCGCGTCGCGTCGGCCTGGTGGACGGCGGCCTGGTCCGCGAAGTGCGGGATGCGGCGAGCACCCGCGAGCTGGCCCTGGCGGCCATCGCCGCCGGCCGGAGCCTGACCGCACACATCGAGAGCCTGGGCCAGGGCGAGGCCCACGACTACGCCCAACTGCTCGCCGAGCGGCGCGTGCTGGCCCCGCTGGACCACCCGGACCCGGCCCACTGCCTGGTCAGCGGCACCGGCCTGACCCACCTGGGCAGCGCCTCGGCGCGGGACAAGATGCACCAGCAGAACCTCGGCGACACCGCCGCGCCGACCGACACCCTGCGCATGTTCCGCTGGGGCCTGGAGGGCGGCAAACCCGCCGCCGGCCAGCCGGGCGCGCAGCCGGAATGGTTCTACAAGGGCGACGGCGGCATCGTCGTGCGTCCCGGCACCGACTTTCCGCTGCCGCCGTTCGCCGAGGACGCCGGCGAGGAACCGGAACTGGCCGGCCTCTACGTGATCGGCGCGGACGGCACGCCGTACCGGCTGGGCTTCGCCCTCGGCAACGAGTTCTCCGACCACGTCATGGAGCGCAAGAACTACCTGTATCTCGCCCATTCCAAGCTGCGCTGCTGCAGCTTCGGCCCGGAACTGCGCCTGGGCGAGCTGCCGCGCCATCTGTCCGGCATCAGCCGCATCCGCCGCGGCGACGAGGTGCTCTGGGAAAAGGAGTTCCTCTCCGGCGAGGACAACATGTGCCACAGCCTGGAGAACCTGGAGTACCACCACTTCAAGTACGCCCAGTTCCTCCGCCCGGGCGACGTGCACGTACACTTCTTCGGCACCGCCACCCTGTCCTTCGCCGACGGCGTGAAGACGCGACCGGGCGACCGCTTCGAGATCGGCATCGCCGAGTTCGGCGAGCCGCTGAGCAACGGCATCGCCCCGGCCGCAGACGCCCTGCCGCCCGGCGCCATCGGCCGGCTGTGAGCGGCATCCCGGTGCAGGGGCGACAATCGGTTATGTCATACGATGACATTCAACTCCCGACGTTGTACAGTTGCCCCGTACCCCCTCTGACGTCCCAGCCGGGAGACTGCCCGGACAGCCCGTCAATAACCGCCAAACCATTATGGTTAAAGGAGTTATAGCAATGCGGATCGAAGGCAAGAACTATATCGCGGGAACCCGCAGCAGTGCGGGCACGGTCGTCGTCCACAGCGTGGACGCGACCACCGGCGAGGCGTTGTCCTATGACTTTTTCCAGGCCACCCCTGAAGAAGTGAACGCCGCCGCCGAGGCCGCCGCCGCCGCCTATCCGGTCTACCGTGCACTGCCGGCCACCCGCCGCGCCGAGTTCCTCGAGGCCATCGCTGCCGAAATCGACGCCCTGGGCGACGACTTCGTCGCCATCGTCTGTCGCGAGACCGCCCTGCCCGCCGCCCGCATCCAGGGCGAGCGCGGCCGCACCAGCGGCCAGATGCGCCTGTTCGCCCAGGTCCTGCGCCGCGGCGACTTCTACGGCGCGCGCATCGACCGCGCCCTGCCCGAGCGCAAGCCGCTGCCGCGCGTCGACCTGCGCCAGTGCCGCCTCGGCGTCGGCCCGGTCGCGGTGTTCGGTGCCAGCAACTTCCCGCTGGCCTTCTCCACCGCCGGCGGCGACACCGCCGCCGCCCTGGCCGCCGGCTGCCCGGTGGTGTTCAAGGCGCACAGCGGCCACATGGCCACCGCCGAGTGCGTCGCCGATGCCATCGTCCGCGCCGCCGAGAAGACCGGCATGCCCGCCGGGGTGTTCAACATGATCTACGGCAACGGCGTCGGCGAGGCGCTGGTCAAGCATCCGGCGATCCAGGCGGTCGGCTTCACCGGCTCGCTCAAGGGCGGCCGCGCCCTCTGCGACATGGCCGCGGCGCGTCCGCAGCCGATCCCGGTGTTCGCCGAGATGTCGAGCATCAACCCGGTGCTGGTCCTGCCCGAGGCCCTGAAACAACGCGGCGCCGCCATCGCCAAGGAGCTGAGCGGCTCGGTGACCATGGGCTGCGGGCAGTTCTGCACCAACCCCGGACTGATCGTCGGCCTGCGCTCGGCGGAGTTCTCCGCCTTCCTGGAAGCCTTCGCCGCCGCCATGGCCGACCAGGGCCCGCAGACCATGCTCAACCCCGGCACCCTGAAGAGCTACGAGAAGGGCCTCGCCGCCCTGCACGCCCATCCCAAGGTCAAGCACCTGGCCGGCCAGCAGCAGGAAGGCAACCAGGCCCGGCCGCAGCTGTTCCAGGCCGACGTCAGCCTGCTGCTGGAAGGCGACGAGCTGCTCCAGGAAGAAGTCTTCGGCCCCACCACCGTGGTCGTCGAAGTGGCCGACCCGGCCGAGCTGGTCCGCGCCCTGCACGGCCTGCACGGCCAGCTCACCGCCACCCTGCTCGCCGAGCCGGCGGACCTGACCGCCTTCGCCGCGCTGGTGCCGGTGCTGGAACAGAAGGCCGGGCGCCTGCTGCTCAACGGCTACCCGACCGGCGTGGAGGTCTGCGACGCGATGGTCCACGGCGGCCCCTACCCGGCCACCTCGGACGCCCGCGGCACCTCGGTGGGCACCCTGGCGATCGACCGCTTCCTGCGCCCGGTGTGCTACCAGAACTACCCCGACGCGCTGCTGCCGGACGCCCTGAAGAATGCCAACCCGCTGGGTATCCAGCGCCTGGTCGACGGCCAGCCGAGCCGCGAGGCGCTGTAACCGACGCCTTCGCCCCTTTCGGGGGCGAGAACGGATCGATGATGCGTAGCTCCCGGCCACGCGCCATCGATCCGTTTGCCATTGCTTTAGCCGGGGGCACAGCCCCCGGATTCCGTGACGACAACGACAACAACGAACGGGAAAACCGCATGACCACTTCGACCCTCGCTCGCCCCCGCATTTCTCGGCACATCCGCACGTCCGGCGCTCCGCCGGGAACGCCGCTCGCTTGATCTGCTAGCCCCGGCGCCCGCGCCGGGCTTTCCCCCTTTCGCTCAAGGCATCCGCGGCCGCGGAGGGGGGCTTTTTGCGCCTTTTCCACCGAATCTTCGCCGGTAACAACAACAATGAAGAACAGCACTCAGCGCCTTCCGCTTCGCCCCTCCGCCCCCATCGCCCTCGTTCTGACGCTCGCCGGAAATGTCCGTCCCAGCCGCGACCAGCCGGTGGCGTCGGGGAAATTCCGCGTGCGGTAGCGGTTTCCCCACGACAACAAGAACCGCCGCGCATCATCCATCCAGGAGAAACAAGCACATGCACAAGAGTCCCCGTGCCCACAGCGTCGCCCTGTCCACGCTGGGGGCGGCACTGGCCGTTCCGGCCGTCGCCCAGGCCGGCTTCATCGAGGACAGCAAGGCCACGCTGAGCCTCAAGAACTTCTACATCAACCAGGACGTCCGCAACCAGGATGCGCCCCGGCAGGAGGACTGGGGCCAAGGCTTCTTCCTCGACTTCAAGTCCGGCTTCACCGAAGGCCCGGTCGGCTTCGGCCTCGACGTGCAGGCGATGCACGCCATCCGCCTGGACGGCGGCGGCCGCGCCGACAAGGCGGGCATCGAGCGCACCCCGGGCGGCATGTTTCCGCTGGAAAGCAACGGCAAGGCCAAGACCGACTTCGGCCGGGTCGGCGTGACCGGCAAGCTGCGCATCTCCAAGACCGAGGCGCGCCTCGGCACCCTGATGCCGAAGATGCCGGTGCTGACCTACAACGACGGCCGCCTGCTGCCGCAGATGTTCCACGGCGCGCAGGTCACCTCCAACGAGATCAAGGATCTGAGCCTGACCGCGGGCAAGATCGAGCATTCCACCGAGCGCAACTCCAGCGACAGCCATGGCCTGTCGATCGGCGGCGCCAACAGCGGCAGCAAGGCCCAGTTCAGCAACGAGTTCTACTTCGGCGGCGCCGACTACAAGCCCACCAAGGACCTCTTGCTGCAGTACTACTACGGCAACCTGCGCGACTTCTACAAGCAGCACTTCTTCGGCCTGGTGCACGACTGGAAACTGCCGGTCGGCGCGCTGAAGACCGACCTGCGCTATTTCACCAGCGACTCCGACGGCAAGAACGAGAGCGCCTCCGGACGTGCCGAGGGTTACCGGAGCAGCGGCGCCAACGGCAGCAGCGGCGAGGTCGACAACAACCTGTGGAGCGCGATGTTCACCTACAGCCTGGCCGGCCACGCGCTGAGCGCGGGCTACCAGAAGGTCACCGGTAACAGCGACTTTCCGCACATCAACCAGGGCAACGGTCGCACCCTGTACCTGATCACCAATGCTCAGATCGGCAAGTTCGCCAGCGCCGGCGAGAATACCTGGGTGGTCGGGCATACCTACGACTTCGCAGCGATCGGTGTGCCGGGTCTGAAGACCAAGCTGATCTACTTCAGCGGCGACGACATCGATGCTGCCGGCAGCGACAACAAGGAGTGGGAACGCAACTTCCGCGTCGACTACACGGTGCAGAGCGGCCTGCTCAAGGGCGTCGGCCTGTCCTGGCTGAACGCCGCGGCCCGTGGCAACGACGGCCGCGACCTGGACGAGAACCGCCTGGTCGTCAGCTACAGCCTGCCGCTGTTCTGACCCGCACCCGGCCAGATCCAGCATCGGGCCTGCCCCTTTCGCTCGACGCATCCGCGCCCGCGAAGGGGGCTCTTTACCGTACCGTTTTCATTGAGTCCGCCGGTAACAACAACAATGAAGAACAGCACCCAACGTTTTCCGCTCCGTCAGTCCTCCGTCCTCACCCTCGCCCTGGCGCTCGCCGGCACAGGCGCCCAGGCAGCCTTCTTCGAGGACGCCAAGGGCACCCTGACCTTCCGCAACTTCTTCATCAACCGCGACTTCAAGCACGACAACGCCACCCGCAGCAAGGCCGAGGAGTGGACCCAGAACTTCATCCTCGACTTCAAGTCGGGCTACACCGAAGGCCCGCTCGGCTTCGGCGTCGACGTGCTCGGCCTCTACGCGCAGAAGCTCGACGGCGGCAAGGGCACCGGCGGCACC
>NZ_FOFJ01000034.1:31107-39528 GCF_900110885.1 Azotobacter beijerinckii
GCTTGAAGTCGCGGTTGATGAAGAAGTTGCGGAAGGTCAGGGTGCCCTTGGCGTCCTCGAAGAAGGCTGCCTGGGCGCCTGTGCCGGCGAGCGCCAGGGCGAAGGCGAAAGGCGTGGACGGACAGAGCGGAAAACGTTGGATGCGGTTCTTCATTATTGTTGTTACCGGCGAAGATGCGGTGGAAAAGGCGCAAAAAGACCCCTTCCGCAGGTGCGGATGCGTCGAGCGAAAGGGGAAGAGGCCGGTTGCGCGCTACCGGGCCCGAGATGACTGGAACGTGGAAATGTCCCCGATGAAACCGCTCCGCTTATGCGGAGCCGGACCAGAGGCTTTCGGGTATGCATACCGCGCCATCGAACAGCAGCCGTGCCGTGCGCAGCAACCCGCAGCCGGCCAGTTCGCTGCCCCGCCTGAGCAACTCGACGGTGAACTCGCCGGTCGGATGCTCGACCGAGAGCCGTATCCTGTCGTTCGGCTCGACCGTCGCCAGGCCGTCGGCTACCGAGCCCTCGATCAGGCAGGCCGAGGCCACGCTGACGGCGCCGAAGACCCCGATGGAGGTATGGCAGCGATGCGGAATGAAGGTCCGGCTGCTGATGGCTCCGCCGTTTTGCGGAGCTGCAATCAGGCACATCTTGGGAACCGTGCGCCGGGCCACCTCGCCCAGATTCATCCGCGGTCCGGCTTGCAGGCGGATCGCTTCGAGCACGGCCTTGAGCTCGCCGTCGGCATCCAGCTGCTCGCAGGTCTCGTAGCCGCTACGGCCGACACTGGCCGCCGGGACGAGGACCACGGGCATGCCGTTGTCGATGCAGGTCACCTCGATACCCTCGAAGGTATCGCGGGCATTGCCGGTGGGCAGCAGCGTGCCGCAGCTGGAGCCGGCGATATCCTCGAACTCGACGACGATGGGCGCGGCCGTGCCGGGCACGCCGTCGATGCGCGCCTCGCCGGCGTAGCGGACTTCGCCGTCCGGCGTGGGCACCTGGGCAATGGCGATCTGTCCGGTGTTTTCCATGAAGATGCGCACCGGGGTCGTGTCGCCCCGGACGGGCACCAGGCCGCGCTCGATGGCGAAGGGGCCGACGCCGGCGAGGATGTTGCCGCAGTTCTGGCCGAAATCCACACGGGGCTCGTCGACCACCACCTGGGCGAACAGATAGTCCACGTCGGCATCCGCCCGCTCGGAAAGCTTGACGATGGCGACCTTGCTGGTCAGCGAGTCCGCGCCGCCGATGCCGTCGATCTGCCGCTTGTCGGGCGAGCCCATGCAGGCCAGCAGAACCCGGTCGCGCAGGTCCGCGTCGACCGGCAGATCCCGGGCGAGAAAATAGGCGCCCCTGGAGGTGCCGCCGCGAATCATCATGCAAGGAATACGAGTCTGGCTCATGTCATGTCCCTAAGTGGTCGACGGGGTTGCCGCCCGCTGCCGGGTGGAAACGCCCGGCCCCAGGCGGTTGCATGCCCGCCTAGCCTTCCAGCTCGTCCAAGCTGTCGACGTAGCGCAGGCCCTTTTCGGCCAGCCGGGAGCGCATCTCGTAGATGTCCAGGCCCAGTTCGCCTTCGGCCAGGCGCACCCGCTTCTGCTCTTCGACATCCGCCCGCTTGCGGCTGGCCTCGACGACCTTTTGCACGTCGCTGCGGCGGACCACCACCACGCCATCGTCGTCGGCGAGAATCACGTCCCCCGGATTGACCAGCTGGCCGGCGCAGACCACGGGAAGATTCACCGAGCCCAGGGTTTCCTTGATGGTCCCCTGGGAATTGATCGCGCGCGACCAGACGAAAAAGCCCATCTCGCGCAGGGTGCGGGTATCCCGGACCCCTGCGTCGATCACCAGGCCGCGCACGCCGCGGGCCTTGAGCGAGGTGGCGAGCAGATCGCCGAAATAGCCGTCGCTGCAGGCCGAGCTGGGCGCGACGACCAAGATGTCGCCCGGCTTGCACTGCTCCACCGCGACATGGAACATCCAGTTGTCGCCGGGTGCCACCAGCACGGTGACCGCCGAGCCGCTGATCGCGACATCCTGCTGGATCGGGCGGACGGCGGGATCGAGCAACCCCTTGCGGCCCTGCGCCTCGTGAACCGTGGCCACGCCATAGAGACTCAACTCGTCGACCAGGCCCGCGTCGGCGCGGGGAATGTGGCGCACGACGATGCCGGTCTTGCCGATCAGACTGCTCATGCCAGATTCTCCGTGACGCGCGGGAAGATGCTCTGATAACCCTCGGCATAGACGATGTTCTTGCTCGAGGTGATGCCGACGTTGCGCTTGGCCTGCACGCCCCGCTGCAGGGCGACGCGGGTGTAGTACTCCCAGAGATGCTCCTGGCCGGCCATGCACTGGATGGCCGCGTACTTCCTGTCCCAGACCTCGGTGATGTCCAGCAGCACGTCCGGGCGCCACTCGCACTGCTCCGGCTGGTGCGGCTCGAAGCTGTACACCGGCGGCGCGGCGACGATCTTCTCGCCCGGCTTGTAGCCTTCGGCCTGGGCGATGATGCGGGCCTCCTGGGCCAGGTGCATGGCCAACGGGTGGTCGTAGTTGTAGGGGTCCTTAAGCGAGTGGCTGAGCACGAACTCGGGCTGCACGCGGCGCATGACGTCCGCCAGACGGAACAGGGTGTCCTTGTCGGCGCGCATCGGATAGTCGCCGATATCGAAGAACTCGACGCTGGCGCCGAGAATCTCGGCAGCCGCCCGGGCCTCCTCGCGGCGGGCGGCCTTGACCTTCTCTTCGGTCATCTCGCCCTTGCGCCAGAGCTTGGCGGACTCGCCATGCTCGCCGAAGGACAGGCAGACGATATGCACGGCATACCCCTGCAGGGCATGCAGCGCGATGGCGCCGCCGGCTCGCCAGACGAAGTCGGCGGAATGCGCGCTGACCACCAATGCCGTTTTCTTGCTCGAAGCGTTCATATCGGGCTCCTCGTGTTTTCAAAGAGGTTGGCATGCCCGCCGAACGACGAATAATGCGTTCAGTTGGACGAGGTATGCGTTTTACTTATAGAGGTAGGGAGCGCATAGTGAAGAGCCTCTCTTTGCCGCGGATCAGAGGCACTTATGGCCTTCGCCGACTATCCCAACCTGATGCAGGTTCGCGCCTTCGTGCGGGTGGCCGAGCACGGCAGCGTGTCGAAAGCCTCCCGGGCGCTTTACCGGGCCCAGTCGGTCGTCACCCGCGCGATTGCGGATCTGGAAGAGCGTCTTGCCGTCGTGCTGTTCGAACGCCATGCCAACGGCATGCGGCTGACCGATCACGGCAGGCACATCCTGCCCAGGGCGCAGCAAACGCTCGCCGAACTGGCGACGGTGCCCCAGGCGCTGGGCCATGCGACCGAACCGCTGTACCTGCTGCATACCCGGCGGCTGGAGCTGTTCATCAAGCTCTGCGAAACCCGCCATATGCAAACCGTGGCCACTACCTTCGGCCTGACTCAGCCGGCGGTGAGCGCGGCGCTCAAGGTGCTGGAAAACGGCTGCGGCCATCCGTTGTTCGAGCGCACGCCCCAGGGTCTGCAGCCCACCCGGACCAGCGGCGAGATCCTGCTGTACATCCGCCGGGCCCTGAACGAGCTGCGCCATATCGATGCAGATATCGCCGCCCTGCGCGGTTCGCTGCAGGGCAGGGTGACCGTGGGAGCCTTGCCGCTCGGGCGGACCCGCATCCTGCCCGAAGCCATCGTCCGCCTGACCGAAGCCCATCCGGGGGTCCGCGTGGCGACCATCGAAAGTCCTTTCGATCTCCTGGCGACCGAACTGCGTGCCGGCGACATCGACTTCGTGCTCGGCGCCCTGCGCCCGTCCGAGTACGCGAGCGACCTGCACGGCGAGCAGCTGCTGACCGAGGATCTGGTGGTATTGGCGCGCCGGGACCATCCGCTGCTGCGCCGGGCTATCGAGCCCAGCGATCTCGGCCAGGCCCGCTGGATTCTTCCGCGGACGGGCGCGCCCGCCCGGCAACAGCTCGATGCGTGCCTCGCCGAACTCGGGGTCGATGCTCCCCAGCCGATCGTGGAGACCGGCGATCTGGCGGTCATCCGTGGCTTGCTCCTGCAGTCCGACATGGTCGCTGCCGTTTCGGCGCATCAGCTGGAATACGAAATCGTCTCCGGGGACCTGCAGCGCCTGCCTTTGCAGCTGCGCCACACCAACCGCGCCATCGGCCTGATCTACCGCACCGGCTGCCTGCACGCGCCGGCCGCCGAGGCCCTGATGCAGAAGGTGCGCGAGGTGGTCCGAGAACTGGCGCCGGGATCGGCATGACCTCGCGTCGCGAAGCGTTGCCGGTCGATCCGGCTAGCGCCTTCCCGGTTGCAGGCGCTCGCGCCAGAAGCGGAACACCGGAGCGGCCAGGAACAGCACCAGTACCAGGCGCAGCACCTGCATCGCGGTGACCAGCGGCACCAGGAGGCCCAGCGCCTCGGCGGTCAGGCTCATTTCGGCGATGCCGCCGGGCACCATGCCGAGCACCAGCGCCCGCATGTCGAGGCCCGAAGCCCAGCTCATCAGCCAGGCGATGGGCACGGCGAGCAGGACCGAACCGAGCGTCGCCAGCAGCGTGCGCAGCATGAACGCCGGCGCGCGGCGAAAGAACGAGCGGTCGAAATGGCTGCCCAGACTGCTGCCCAGCAGCCACTGGCCCACTTCGCCGGCCCCCTCCGGCAGACCGAGGCGCAGGTCGAAGACAATGCTGAAAACGCAGGTGACCAGCAAGGCGCCGAGTTGCCAGGCATTGGGTAAGCGCCAGCGCTGGAACAGCCAGGCGAGCATCCCGCCGAGGCCGAAGATCAGGGTCAGCCAGAGGGCATCGGGGCCGTGGCGGGCGACGGTCGCCGCCTGCCCATCGGCGAACAGCCAGGTGTAGAGCGTTGGAATGCCCAGCAGCACCAGCATCATGCGCAGGCTGTGGCTGGCCGCCACGTGCTGCAACTCGGCGCCATGGGATCGGCCCAGGCTGACCATCTCGTTGGCGCCGCCGGGCATGCTGGCGAAGTAGGCGGTCGCGAAGTTTTCCGTGTGACGCCGGTGAAGAAGGATGCCGACGATGCCGGTGAGCAAGGTCAGCAGGCTACCGGCCAAGACCAGCGCGAAATGGGCCAGGATCTGCTCCAGCACCGCCCGGTTGAAGTGCAGACCGATCCCGGTGGCGACGATCCACTGGCCGAGCTTGACCCCGTGGGGCATGGCGACGGTCGGACGGCCGAGGCAGCGCAGGGCGGCGACACCGAGCAAGGCGCCGATCATCCAGGGCAACGGCCAGCCGAGCAACTGGGCGAGGCCGCCGCCGAGGGCACCGGCCAGGGGCGTGAAGATCCAGGGTTTGCAGCAGGCCAGCCGGCCCGCCAGGGCAGGAGAAAATGGGGTTGTCACATCGGACCCTTGAGAGAGAAGCGGGTCGCACCGGGAGGGCGCGCCGGGGCAGGCCGGGGCGAACCCCGAACCGCCCTGGAGCATGCGTCCGCATGCCCGGCGCTTACTTCCTGCCGGCGACCGAATACAGGACTTGCTGGTTGCGGGTCTTCTGGAACTCTTCCAACGACTGGCCGCGCATGGCCGAATAGATGTGCAGGTTGGAAACCCCCACCACCGCGCCGAGCTTTTCCAGCACGAAGAAGCTCGCCCCGTACTGGATCAGGGCCCGCCAGTCGAGGCGGCGAACCATGTCGCGCTCCTCCTCGCTGAGTCCGCTCTCTGCGAACAGCACTTCGGACTCGTCCTTGAAGCGCTGGCGCATCGCCGGCGAGATCAGGCCGTGCAGGAACTTGTTCAGCCGGTAGCCCTTGGCGCTGCGCGCCAAGTCGAACGGGTAGGTGCCCTCGAGAGCGCCCGCCCCGGCCAGTTGATGGCCCATGTGCTGGCGGTGGCGCTCGTGCACGTTCACCGGCACTTCGCGGTCCTGGTTCTCCAGGATCAGGGTGGCGATCCCGGTCATCGACGGCAGGTAGTAATCCTGGTGCACCTTCTTCACCGTCGAGGACAAGGCGCCACGCATGATCAGCCACATGATCACCTCGGCGCCTTCCACGCCGCCGAGGGCCGCGTATTCGGCGACGGTCAGCTCGGTCAGGCGCACCGGATCGTTGACCAGCAGGTCGACGAACTGGGCGTCCCATTCCGGATTGTTGAAGCCGCAACGCTCGCCGTGGACCTGGTGCGAGAGGCCGCCGGTCGAGACGACCGCCACCTTCAGGTCTTCCGGGTAGCTCTCGATGGCCCGGCGCAATGCCTGGCCCAGCTTGTAGCAGCGGGCGGCACTGGGAATCGGGAACTGCAGCACACCGACCTGCAGCGGGACGATCTTCACCGGCCATTCGGATCGCTCGTTGAGCGGCAGGACCGCCGACATCGGCGAAAACAGCCCGTGATCCAGGGGCTTGTCGCGGAAGAACGCCATGTCGAACTCGTCGGCCATCAGGCTCGCACCGATGTGCCGGGCCAGCTCGACATGGCCGTCGATGGCCGGCAGCGCGCGCGCGCCGCCGCCCTCGTCGGCCGGTGCGTAGCGCTCGTCGACGCCCAGGTTGAAGGCCGCGTAGTGGTTGAAGAAGAACGAGGTCACATGGTCGTTGAAGATGTAGAACAGGACGTCCGGCTGCTTTTCCTGCAGCCACGCCGTGATCGGCTCGAAGCCCTTGAAAATGGGCGCCCAGGCCTGCTCGTGCTGCTTGTTGTGGTCGACGGCAAAGCCGATGGTTGGCGTGTGGGAGACAGCAAGACCACCGATGATTCGGGCCATGACGATTTCCTTCTGTGAATCGAGAATAGTTGGGTCAATGCGTTTTCAAAGCGCCAGCGAGGGCCGGAGCACGCGGCGGCTCGCGTAGCCGTTCACCAGGATCGCCAGGGCCGCGACGAAGGCGGGGATCGCCAGAACGCTGAAGATCAGGCTGAAGCTCAGCCCCAGGCTCAGGACCACGCCGCCGATCATCGAGCCGAAGATCGCGCCGAAGCGGCCGATCCCCAGCATCCAGCTCACCCCGGTCGCGCGGGACTCGGTGGGGTAATAGCCGGGGGCGAACGCATTGAGTCCGGTTTGCGCGCCGCTGATGCAGAAACCGGCGGCCAGCACGCCAAGCGTCAGCAGGTTCGACTCCAGGCCGAGCGCGCCGAGCAGCAGGATGAAGGCCCCGCCCAGGGCATAGGCGCCGGCGATGACCGGGTTGGGAGTGCGGCGGTCCATGATCCAGCCGACCGCAATCGCCCCGACGGTCCCGCCGACCTGGAACAGGGCGGTGACGGTGGCGGCCCGCTCGATGGAGATACCGCTCTCGCGGATCAGCGTCGGCAGCCAGCCCATCGTCAGGTAAATCACCAGCAGGCCCATGAAGTAGGTCGTCCACAGCGCAAAGGTGCCCAGGCGGTATTGCTCCGAGAACAGCTGGCGTACCGGCGCCTTGTGCTGGACGGGCGGCTCGGCGGTGACGAAACGTGCCTCTGCCGTGAACTGCCCGCCGAGCCTGTTGAGCAATGTCGCAATCCGCGCGGCCGGCGCCTTGTTCGCGACCAGAAAGCGTGCCGATTCCGGCAGAAATGCCCAGAGAAACGGCAACAGGGCGAGGGGAAGCAGTCCTCCGACCAGCAGCACGCCATGCCAGCCGTACTGGGGAATCACCCAGGCGGCGACGAAGCCTGCGCCCCCCGAGCCGAGGTTGAAGCCGGTGAACATCACCGTGATCAGCAGCGAGCGATAACGCTCGGGCAGGTACTCGGAGAGCAGCGTCGTGGTATTGGGCATCGCCGCGCCCAGGCCGACGCCGGTCAGAAAGCGCAGGATCGCCAGTTCGTAGGGATTGCGCGCGAAGGCGGAAGCCAGACTGAGCATGCCGAAGACCGTCACGGCGATCAGCAGGACCTTCCGGCGTCCGAAGCGGTCGGCATAGGGGCCCGCGACCAGCGCGCCCATGGCCAGTCCCACCATCGTCGCACTCATGACCGGACCGAAGGCGGCCTTGGATAATTGCCAGTCCTGCATCAGCGACGGCGCGATGAAGCCCATCACGGCCACATCCATCCCGTCGAACAGCACGATGAAAAAGCACAAGGCCAGGATCAGCCACTGGCGCCCGGTCAGGGGCCGGCTGTCGATCCACTGTTTAACATCACCCCTTTCAAGGTCTTTACGTAAACTCCCTTCCCTAAAGCCATCAAGAGGGCAAGGCGGTGTGGGACGAGATTCTGGCGCGATTCGAGAAGCAGGCACCGGCCAGCGTCATGGCACGGCTGGTGTTGGAACGGGCGATGCCGGCTGCCTGGGTCGACGAAGTGTTCGAGACCAACCGGCAGCGCCAGTATCCCCGGGAGCTGCTGTTTTCCACCGTCGTCGAGCTGATGTCGCTGGTTTCCCTGGGGCTGCGCCCTTCGCTGCATGCCGCCGCGCGCCAGATGGACCACCTGCCCGTATCGCTGGCGGCGCTGT
>NZ_FOFJ01000024.1 GCF_900110885.1 Azotobacter beijerinckii
ATCCGGCTTGGTCTTGAACCGCTCGGCCTCCAGGCGCTTGAGCCACAGACAGAAGCCGTTGCGATGCCAGTACAGAATTTTCACTTGGTTGCGTGTGCGATTGAGGAAGACGAACAACACAGGGTCGAACACCGCGACCTTGATATCCAACTCGACCAGGGCTGCCAAGCCATTGATGGATTTACGGAAATCGACCGGCTTGGGGTAGAGGTAAACAGCTTTGACGTTGGGGGCGGGACGCATCATGCGGGGCAAGTTCCAGAAGGAATCGGGAGCTCAGCATCAGATCTCAGGGCGCGGTTTCGAAGGTAGGGTTTATGGAGCGGTTACGCTGCTCCGGCGTCATCGCCTTCGATTTCGGCGTCTTGCCGTCACGTTCGAGCCGGAGCTGTTCGACCCAGCGGCGCATGGCCGTCGGTCCGACACCCATCGCCGTGCAGGCCTCGGTCACGCTGTAGTGGCGATCAAGCACGAGGGCTGCTGCTTCGTGCCTGAACTCAGTGGAGAAAGATCGTTTTGCCATGTTCTGTTACCTCGCTGTGTGGCGGTAGCGATACCGCCCTATCGGGGTGTCCAGAATCATTAGGCCATTACAAGGGAAGTCTGGCCGCGAAGCGGTCAGACCCGGATGTCGGGTGTCCTTCTTCTTTGGTTCCTTTCTTCTTGGGCAAGCAAGAAGAAAGGAACTCGCCGTGCAGGGCGAAACCTGTCGGTCGCGCCGAGGAAAGCGCGACGTCATGACAGCGGAAAAGGGGCCGGCACTCCCGGCATGCCGGCGGGTTACGCTGCGCTAACCCGCCCTACACGAACCGCTCCGCATAATGACAAGCCACCTCCCGCCCATCCACCTCCCGCAGCGCCGGCACTTCCCCCCGGCAGCGCTCCGTCGCATACGGGCAGCGCGGATGGAACACGCAGCCGGCCGGCGGTTCGAGCGGGTTGGGCGGCTCGCCGGCGAGGCGGACGCGCTGGCGGCCCGGCTCGGGATGCAGGCTCGGCGTGGCGGCGAGCAGGGCCTGGGTGTAGGGATGCAGCGGCTTGCGGTAGATCCGCTCGGCGGGGCCGAGCTCCATGGGCCGGCCGAGGTACATCACCAGCAGGCGGTCGGCGACGTGGCGGACTACCGCCAGGTTGTGGGAGATGAACACATAGGCGGTGCCGAATTGCTGCTGCAGTTCCAGGAACAGATTGAGCACCTGGGCCTGTACCGACACGTCGAGCGCCGAGGTCGGTTCGTCGGCGACCAGCAGCTTGGGGCGCAGGATCATCGCTCGGGCGATGGCGATGCGCTGGCGCTGGCCGCCGGAGAACATGTGCGGGTAGCGAGCATAGTGCTCGGCGCGCAGGCCGACCTGTTCGAGCATCGCCAGCACCCGGGCGCGGCGTTCGGCGCCGGAGAGGGCGGTGTTGATGGCCAGCGGCTCGGCCAGCTGGTCGCCGATCCGCCGGCGCGGGTTGAGCGAGGCGTAGGGGTTCTGGAAGACCATCTGCACGTCACGGCGCAGCTGCCGGTGATCGGCGCCGGCGGTGTCCTGCCCGGCGATCTGCAGCGAGCCGGCGGTCGGCGCCTCGATCAGGGTCAGGGCGCGGGCCAGGGTCGACTTGCCGCAGCCGGATTCGCCGACCACCGCCAGGGTCTCGCCGGCCTCAAGCGCGAAGGACAGGCCGTTCAGCGCCTGGACGGTGGCGGCGGGGCGGAACAGGCCGCGGGAGACGCGGTAATGGCGGGTCAGCTCGCGGGCGATCAGTACCGGGCTCATGGGGTTTCCTGGTTGCGCGGGTGGAAGCAGCGCGCCCGGCTCTGCCGTTTGGCGTCCAGCGGCGGGCGGCGGGCGCGGCAGTCGTCCTGCACGTAGGCGCAGCGCGGCGCCAGCAGGCAGCCGGCGGGACGGTCGTGGCGGCCGGGGACGCTGCCCGGCAGGCCACGCAGCGGGCGGCGCGCGGTGCCAGCCTCGGGCAGCGCGGCGAGCAGCGCCTCGGTGTAGGGATGGGCCGGCGCGTCGAACAGGCCGGGCAGGGCGCCGACCTCGACCGCCTGGCCGGCGTACATCACGCAGACCCGGCGGGCGCATTCGGCGACCACGGCGAGGTCGTGGCTGATCAGCAGCAGGGCCATGCCGCGCTCGCGCTGCAGGTTCAGCAGCAGTTCGAGGATCTGCGCCTGGATGGTCACGTCGAGGGCGGTGGTCGGCTCGTCGGCGATCAACAGACGCGGCTCGGCAGCGATTGCCAGGGCGATGGCCACCCGCTGGGCCATGCCGCCGGAGAGCTGGTGCGGGTAGGCGTCCAGACGGCTGGCAGCGGCCGGGATCTCCACCTGTTCGAGCAGGTCAAGGGCGCGCCGGCGGGCGGCGGCGCCGCGCAGGCCGAGGTGCTGGCGCAGCACTTCCTCGAGCTGGAAGCCGACCCGGTAGCTCGGGTCGAGGGCGGCCAGCGGGTCCTGGAAGACCATCGCCAGCTCCTTGCCGAGCAGTCGGCGCCGCTGGCGCTCGCCGAGGGCGAGCAGGTCGTGGCCGGCGAAGTGCAGGCGGTCGGCAGCGACCCGGCCGGGCGGGTCGACCAGACCGAGCAGGGCGAGCATGGCCTGCGACTTGCCGGAGCCGGACTCGCCGACGATCGCCAGCACCTCGCCGGTTTCCAGGCGCAGGTCGAGGCCGTCGACCACCGGCGGGGCGTCGGCGGGCCCGTAGCGCACGCTGAGGTTGTCGATTTCCAGCAGGCTCATGGCGCGTTCCTCAGTCCGGGTTCTTCAGCTTCGGGTCCAGCGCGTCGCGCAGGCCGTCGCCCAGCAGGTTGATCGCCAGCACGCTGCCGAGGATGGCTAGGCCCGGCAGGGTCACCACCCACCAGGCGCGCTCGATGTAGTCGCGCGCCGAGGCCAGCATGCTGCCCCATTCCGGAGTCGGCGGCTGCACGCCGAGGCCGAGAAAACCCAGCGCGGCGGCATCCAGGATGGCCGCGGAAAAGCCCAGGGTGGCCTGGACGATCAGGGGCGCCAGGCAGTTCGGCAACACCGCGACGAACATCAGGCGCAGCCGCCCGGCACCGGCCAGCCGCGCGGCGGTGACGTAGTCGCGGTGGATCTCGCCGAGCACCGCGGCGCGGGTCAGGCGCACATAGGCGGGCAGCGAGACGATGGCAATCGCCAGCACGGTGTTGAGCAGCCCCGGGCCGAGCACGGCGACCACCGCCACCGCCAGCAGCAGGGCGGGCAGCGCCAGCATGACGTCCATCAGGCGCATGATCGACGGACCCAGAAGGCGCGGGAAGAAACCGGCGCAGAGGCCGAGCAGCACGCCGGGCGCGAGCGACAGCGCCACCGAGGCCAGGCCGATCAGCAGTGACAGGCGCGCGCCGTGGATCAGCCGCGAGAGCAGGTCGCGGCCCAGCTCGTCGGTGCCGAGCGGAAAGCGCATCTCGCCGCCCTCCAGCCAGGCCGGCGGGGCGAGCAGGAAGTCGCGGTGCTGGACGGCGGGATCGAAGGGGGCGAGCCAGGGGGCCAGCAGCGCGCAGACGACGAGCAGGGCGAGCAGCAGCAGGGCGGCGAGGGCGCCGCGGTTGCGCGCGAAGGCCCGGCAGAACTCGCGCAAGGGCGAGGGCCAGGCCGGTTCGGCGGCAAGGGGGGCGGGTGTGTTCATCGCTATCTCCTCATTGCCGGTGACGGATGCGCGGATTGGCCAGGCCATAGAGGATGTCCACGACGACGTTGACCAGGACGACCAGCGCGGCGATCAAGAGGATGCCGTTCTGCACCACCGGGTAGTCGCGGGCGCCGATCGCCTCGATCAGCCACTTGCCGATGCCCGGCCAAGAGAACAGGGTTTCGGTGAGCACCGCGCCGGAGAGCAGCGAGCCGACCTGCAGGCCGAATACCGTGAGCACCGGGACTAGGGCGTTGCGCAGGGCGTGCACGAAGACCAGCCGCGCCGGCGACAGGCCGCGGGCGCGGGCGGCGCGCAGGTAGTCCTCGCGCAGCACCTCGAGCATCGCCGAGCGGGTCATCCGGGCGATCACCGCCAGCGGGATGGTGCCGAGCACGATGGCTGGCAGGATCAGGTGGCGCAGGGCGTCGAGGAAGGCACCCCGCTCGTCGCTGAGCAGGGTATCGATGAGCATGAAGCCGGTCACCGGCTCCACGTCGTAGAGCAGGTCGAGGCGCCCGGAGACCGGCGTCCAGCCGAGCTGCACGGAGAAGAACATGATCAGGATCAGCGCCCACCAGAAGATCGGCATCGAGTAGCCGGTCAGCGCCAGGCCCATGGTGCCGTGGTCGAGCGGCGTGCCGCGTTTCAGGGCGGCGACCACCCCGGCGAGCAGGCCGAGGACGCTGGCCAGCAGCAGGGCGGCGCCGGCCAGCTCGACGGTGGCGGGGAACAGGCTGGCGAACTCGCTCCAGACGCTTTCGTGGGTGCGCAGCGACTGGCCGAGGTCGCCCCGCGCCAGTTGGCCGAGGTAGCTCAGGTACTGCTCGTGCAGCGGCCGGTCGAGGCCGAGGCGGTGCATCGCTTCTGCGTGGGCCTGCGGGTCGAGGCGGCGTTCGCCCATCATCACCTCCACCGGGTCGCCGGGAATCAGGCGGATCAGCGCGAAGGTCAGCAGGGTCACGCCGAGGAAGGTGGGAATCAGCAGGCCGAGACGGCGGGCGAGAAAGGACAGCATGCGCGCGGCTCACTCCGGGTCGCTGGCCGGGGTGCGACGCACGCCGGCGAAGTTGTTGGTGCCCAGCGGGCTGATCACGAAGCCCTCGATGTCGCGACGCACGGCGGCGAACTCGCGGGGATGGGCGAGGGGAATCCACGGCGCCTGTTCGTGGAAGATCGCCAGGGCCCGGCGGTAGAGCGCGGCGCGCTGCGCCTGGTCGGTGGCGCGGCGAGCCTCGCGCAGCAGGGCGTCGAATGGCTCGTTGCACCAGCCGGCCTGGTTCTCGCCGGAGGCGGCGGCGACGCAGGACAGGTTGGGGGTGAGGAAGTTGTCCGGGTCGCCGTTGTCGCCGGCCCAGCCCATGAACACCAAGTCGTGTTCGCCGTTCTTCGCCCGCTTGATCAACTCGCCCCATTCCAGCACGCGGATTTCCGCCTGGATGCCGACGGCGGCCAGGTCGGCCTGCAGCAGCTGGGCGCCGATGGCGGGGTTGGGGTTGGTCGGCCCGCCGCCGGCGCGGGTCCAGATGCTCAGCTTCAGGCCCTGGGCGTGCCCGGCCTCGGCCAGCAGGGCGCGGGCCCGCGCCGGATCGTGCGGCCAGCCGGCGAGCGCCGGGTCCGAACCCCACAGGCTCGGCGGGTAGGGCGCCACCGCCGGGCTGGCGCCGCCTTCGCCGAACTGGGCGCGCAGGTAGGCGGCCTTGTCGACGGCGAGGTTGAGCGCCTGGCGCACCCGCACGTCGTCCAGCGGCGGGTGGCGGGTATTGATGCCGATGTAAGCGATCAGCAGCGGCTCGTCCTCCAGCACGGCGATGCGCGGGTCCCGGCGCAGGCCGGGCAGGTCCACCGGGCGCGGGTAGAGGGCGATCTGGCAGTCGCCGGCCTTGAGCTTCTGCACCCGCACGTTGGGCTCGGGGGTGATGGCGAAGATCAGCCGCTCGATGGCCGGCGCGCCGTCCCAGTAGTCCGGGTTGCGCCGAAAGCGCACCTGGGCGTCCTTCTCGTAGCGCTCGAAGACGAAGGGGCCGGTGCCCAGCGGCTGGCTGTTGAGGCGCTCCGGGGTGCCGGTCGCCAGCAGCCGGTCGGCGTATTCGGCGGAGTAGATGGAGGCGAAACCCATCGCCAGGTTGGCCAGGAAGGGCGCCTCGGGATAGCGCAGGACGAAGCGCACGCGATGGTCGTCGAGCCGGTCGATGCGCCGGATCAGCTCGCCGACGGCCATCGACTCGGCATAGGGGAAGCCGCGCGGCGACAGCCGGTGCCAGGGGTGCTGGGGGTCGATCTGGCGCCGGAAGCTCCAGATCACGTCGTCGGCGTTGAATTCCCGGCTCGGGACGAACCAGGAGGTGCGCTGGAAGCGCACGCCGCGGCGCAGCTGGAAAGTGTATTCGAGACCGTCGGCGGACACTTCCCAGCGCTCGGCGAGGGCGGGGAGCAGCTCGGTGCCGCCGGGGGCGAAGCGCAGCAGGCGGTCGAACACCGTCTCCGCCGAGGCGTCGGCGCTGGCCGCGGCGGTGTATTGGACGACGTCGAAGCCTTCCGGGCTGGCTTCGGTGCACACCACCAGGCTGCTCGGCGCAGCCTGGACGGCGCCGGCGAGCAGGCCGGCAAGGAGGAGGGCGGTGGGGCGTCGGGGCATGGGCGATCCGGTCGGCGGGCTCTGGCGCCACTCTACAGCACCGGGCGCCGGTCCATTCAGGGCATCTGCACCTCGATCACGCCGTCGGCGCTGACGCTCACCTGGCTGCTGCCGGCCTCGATTTCCTGCGCCGGCACGCCCGCTTCGCGATCCATGCTCTTCATCGCCATCGCGGCGCGCGGAAACGGCGGCGGGGTGATTCCGGCGCTGTTCAGGTTCAGGCTGACCAGCTTGTAGCCGCTACCGCCGAGCACCCGGGTGGCGAGCTTGGCGCGTTCGCCGAAGGCCTTCACGGCTTCCTGCAGCAGTTCGTCCTCGCCCTTCTGGCGCGTCGCGTCGGCGATGGCAAAGCGCATGTCGCCGATCTTCAGCTCGCCGAGCAGCTCGGCGCTCAGCTGGGAGAGGGCGGCGAAGTCGGCGCTCTCCAGGCGCAGCTCGGCGCGCTCGCGCCAGGCGACGATCCGGCGCCCCTGGTCGTCGTAGACCGGATAACTGTTGCGGCTGCCGAGGCTGACCGTCACCCCCGCCACCTGACGGGCTCGCTCCACCGCGGCGTTCAGGCTGCGGGTGATGTCGCTGGCCAACTGACCCGAGTCCTTGTGCTGGGCTTCGCTGTAGAGGGTCACCCGCATCAGGTCGTGGGCAACCTCCCGGCTCGCTTCGGCCCGCAGGCTGACCTGGTTGTAGCGGGGGGCGTCCTCGGCCAGTGCCGGCAGGCTGGCCAGGACGGCAAAGGCGAGGGGCATGGCGAGGCGGAAAAGGCTGGGCATGGGGAAATCCTTGTGTGGGCCGTGATCGTGTCCGTTGGACGGTTGGAGTCAGACTCTAGCTGCGTAGCCCAGTTTCTGCAGCTTCGCCTGCGTCCCGTTGCCGCATTCGGGCCGGTCGCCGGCGGGCTTTTGGGTATACTGGCCGGGCGCATCCGAGGAATACCATGCTCGCACCCGTTCAAATGCTGTCGGCCAGCCGCCAGAACCTCCGTCGGCTCATCCTGATCCGCGTCCTCGTGCTGGCCGCCCAGGCCGGTTCGGTCGGCCTGGCCTATCTCACCGACCTGATGCCGCTGCCGTGGCTGGCGCTGTCCGGCACCCTCAGCCTGTCCGCCATGCTCTGCCTGGGTGCCGCTCTGCGCCTGCAGATGCAATGGCCGGTGACCGATCTGGAGTATGCCGGGCACCTGGCCTGCGACCTGATCATCCACAGCCTGCTGCTGTATTTCACCGGCGGCCCGACCAACCCCTTCGTCTCCTATTACCTGGTGCCGCTGACCATCGCCGCGGCGACCCTGCCCAAGCTGCATACGGTGATGCTCGCGGGCCTGGCGCTGGTCGCCTACACCCTGCTGGTCGGCTGGTACAACCCGACCGATCTGCCACCGGAGCATCGCGTCACCCTGCTGATCTACGGCATGTGGCTGAGCTTTGCCCTGGCGGCGGCGCTGATCACCTTCTTCGTCGGCCGGATGGCCGGCGAGCTGCGCCGCCAGGAGGAGTTCCAGGCCACGCGCCGCGAGGAGAGCATGCGCGACCAGCAGCTGCTGGCGGTGGCCACCCAGGCGGCCGGCGCGGCCCACGAACTGGGCACGCCGCTGGCGACCATGAGCGTGTTGATCACCGAGCTGCGCCAGGAGCACGACGATCCGCTGCTTCAGGAGGATCTGGCGGTGCTGCAGGAGCAGGTGAAGCTGTGCAAGGACACCCTGCAGCAACTGGTCCGCGCCGCCGAGGCCGACCGCCTGCAGGCGGTCAAGGTGCAGAGCGCGGCAGCCTGGCTGGAGGTCGCGCTCAACCGCTGGCACCTGATGCGCCCGGAGGCGAGCTACCGCTACGAGGTCCTCGGCACGGGCGCCATGCCGCGGCTGGCGCCGGCGCCGGACCTGACCCAGTCGCTGCTCAACCTGCTCAACAACGCCGCCGACGCCTGTCCGGAGGATCTGGATATCTGCCTCGACTGGGACACCGAGGAGCTGTGCATCAGCATCCGCAACCATGGCGAAGGCGTGCCGCTGGCGATCGCCGAGCAGTTGGGCAAGCCTTTCTTTACCACCAAGGGCAAGGGCTTCGGCCTTGGCCTGTTCCTGAGCCAGGCCAGCGTGACCCGCGCCGGCGGCTCGGTGAAACTCTACAACCACGAGGAGGGCGGCACGCTGACCGAACTGCGTCTGCCGCGCCTGGCTCCAGGAGACAACCATGAGTGAGCATCCGATCGAGGGTGAAGAGCAGCAGCCGCATTTGCTGCTGGTGGACGACGATACGACCTTCACCCGGGTGATGGCGCGGGCCATGACCCGCCGCGGCTTTCGCGTGACCTGTGCCAGTTCGGCGGAGGAGGGGCTGGAGATCGCGCTCCAGGATCTTCCGGACTACGCCGTGCTCGACCTCAAGATGGAGGGCGACTCGGGGTTGGTGCTGCTGCCCAAGCTGCTCGAGCTGGACGGCGAGATGCGCGTGCTGATCCTCACCGGCTATTCGAGCATCGCCACCGCAGTGGAGGCGATCAAGCGCGGCGCCTGCAACTACCTGTGCAAGCCGGCCGACGCCGACGACGTGCTCACCGCGCTGCTCTCCGAGCACGTCGACCTGAACAGTCTGGTGCCGGACAACCCGATGTCGGTGGACCGTCTGCAGTGGGAGCACATCCAGCGCGTGCTCGCCGAGAACGACGGCAACATCTCGGCCACCGCCCGCGCCCTGGGCATGCACCGGCGCACCCTGCAGCGCAAGCTGCAGAAGCGCCCGGTCCGTCGCTGAGGCGGCGGACTCCCCAGGCCAGCCCCGTTCCCGGGCTGGCTGCAGCGCGGCGGCATCCCGGCTACCCCTCTTGTCTCCCGGCGAGAGATATGCCGTTATGATAGGGGCCTACCGTTTCCCGGACTCTCCCCATGCTCGCGCTGTTCTCGCAAACCTTGGGCATCACTGCGCCGGTCTTCGCCATGCTGTTTCTCGGCGTCCTGCTGCGGCGCCTGGGCTGGATCGACGTCGCCTTCATCAACACGGCCTCGGAGCTGGTGTTCAAGGGCACCATGCCGACCATGCTGTTCCTCTCGATCCTCCATGCGGATCTGGATGCGGCGCTGCAGCCGGCGTTGCTCGGCTATTTCACCCTGGCTTCCGTCGCCGGTTTCCTGATCGCCTGGGCCTGGTCGCTGTGGCGCTGCCCGCGCGCCGATCGCGGCGTCTATGTCCAGGGGGCGTTTCGCGGCAACAACGGCATCGTCGGCCTGGCCCTGGCCACCAGCATGTACGGCGACTACGGGCTGTCCCTCGGCGGGGTGCTGGCCGGCGCGGTGATCCTGGTCTACAACACGCTCGCCTCGGTAGTGCTGGCGTTCTACAGCCCGCATGCCCGGACCGACGCCTGGAGCATCGCCAAGAGCATCCTCTGCAACCCGCTGATCATCGGTGTGCTGGTGGCGCTTCCGTTCGCCTACTGGCAGGTCGGCCTACCGGCCTGGCTGCTCACTTCCGGCGACTATTTCGCGCAGATGACCCTGCCGTTGGCGCTGATCTGCATCGGCGGGACCATTTCCCTCGCCGCCCTGCGCGAGAGTGGCAGCCTGGCGCTCAGCTCCGGTCTGATGAAGATGGTCTGGTTGCCGCTGCTATCGACCTTCGGTGCCTGGCTGTGCGGTTTCCGCGGTGCCGATCTGGGCGTCCTCTACCTGTATTTCGCCAGCCCGACCGCCGCGGCCAGCTTCGTCATGGCCAGGGCGGTAGGCGGCAACCACCAACTGGCGGGGGGAATCGTGGTGATCACCACGCTGCTCGCGGCGGTGACCACCAACATCGGTATCTTTGTCCTGCAGTGGCTCGGCTGGATCTGAGCGGCGCTTCCCGTCCTGCCGATGCCAGGCGCGGACGGCGATGACCAGCAGGGTCAGGGCGGTCAGCGGCAGGGCGTACCAGACCAGCGCGCTGTGCAGCAGGGCGACGGTCGAGGCGCCGGCGGCGAACAGCGCCTGGTAGGCGCCGTAGGCCAGGTAGTAGCCGAGGAACAGCAGCCCCTCCCAGCGGTCGATGCGATAGCCGGTGAAGAAGATCGGCAGGCAGGCCACGGCCGCCGCGACCATCACCGGGTAGTCGAAGGCCAGGGCGTTGGGCGACACGTCGAGCGGGGCGGGCGCGACCAGTCCGGCCAGGCCGAGGCCGGCGAGCAGGTTGAAGAGATTGCTGCCGACGATGTTGCCCACCGCGATGTCGCGCTCGCCCTTGAGGGCGGCGATCAGCGAGGTGGCCAGCTCCGGCAGCGAGCTGCCGGCGGCGACGACGGTCAGGCCGACCACCAGCTCGGACAGGCCGAGGGTTCGGGCCAGGGTCACCGCCCCGTCGACCAGCAGGTTTGAACCCCAGGCCAGCAGGGCCAGGCCGAGGACGACGAGCGCCAGATGGCCGAACAGGGCCAGGCGTCCCTCGACCCTTTCGCCGTACTCCACCTCGAACTCGTTGCGCTCGCTGTCGGCCCTGGCGCGCAGGCCGCTGCGCACCTGGAGAGCGGTGTAGGCGAGCAGGCCGGTAAGCAGCAGCACGCCGTCCAGCCGGCCGTAGTGCCGGTCCATGGCCAGCAGCCAGGCCAGCAGGCTGGCGCCGATCATGAGCGGTACGTCGAGGCGGATCAGCCGGCGCGACACCTGGAGGGGAATGAGCAGCGCGGACAGGCCGAGGATCATCAGCACGTTGAAGATGTTGCTGCCGACGACGTTGCCCACGGCGAGGTCGCCCTGTCCGCCGCTGGCCGACAGCACGCTGACTGCCATTTCTGGGGTGCTGGTGCCGAAGGCCACCACGGTCAGACCGATTACCAGCGGCGGGACGCGGCAGCGCACGGCCAGTCGGGCGCTGCCGCGGACCAGGGCTTCCGCGCCGGCGAGCAGCAGGGCCAGGCCGGCGATCAGGCCGGCGAGGGTCGTCAGGGGCATCTTCCCGGGCGCCGTCCGTTCAGTCGTCGAGCAGTTCCAGGCGTACCAGGGCCACGCCGGCATGCAGCATTTCCAGCTGCCGGGCGGCCTTGTAGGACAGGTCGATGATCCGTCCGCTGGCACGGGGGCCGCGGTCGTTGATGCGCACCACGACGCTCTGGCGCGTGCGCAGGCTGGTTACCCGCACCCGACTGCCGAGCGGCAGGCTGCGGTGGGCGGCGGTGAGGGTGTTGCGGTCCACGAGTTCGCCGCTGGCAGTGCGTTTGCCGTGATGCTTGGCTGCATAGTGGGAGGCCATCCCCACGGCGCTGTAGCTGCGCGCTTCGAGTCGCGGCGAGGGGTAGCCGGCGAGCAGGACGAGGAGGAGGGCGAGTGGCAGTGTTCGCAGCATGGTCGAGGCTCCGGAAAGTGCAACGCCGGGCCGAGCCGGCGTTGTCGCTGGCTCAGCCTTCGAGCTTCTTCTTCAGCAGTTCGTTCACCTGGCCGGGGTTGGCCTTGCCCTTGGACGCCTTCATCGCCTGTCCGACGAAGAAGCCGAACATCTTGGCGCGCTTGGCTTCGTCGCTGGCGCGGTACTGCTCGACCTGGGCGGCGTTGGCGGCCAGCACCTCGTCGAGCACGGCCTCGATGGCGCCGGAGTCGGTGACCTGCTTGAGGCCCTTGGCCTCGATGACGGCGTCGGCGGAGGCGCCTTCGCCGGCGGCCAGGGCCTCGAAGACCATCTTGGCGATCTTGCCGGAGATGGTGTTGTCCTTGATGCGCAGGATCATCCCGCCCAGCTGAGCGGCGGAGACCGGCGACCGGTCGATCTCCAGGTTGTCCTTGTTGAGCAGGCTGGACAGCTCGCCCATCACCCAGTTGGCCGCCAGCTTGGCGTCGCCGCAGACCTGCTGGACCTGCTCGAAGTAGTCGGCCAGCTCGCGGCTGGCCGACAGCACGTTGGCGTCGTAGGCGGACAGGCCGTGCTCGCGCTCGAAGCGCGCGCGCTTCTCGCCCGGCAGCTCCGGCAGGCCGGCGCGCACCTCGTCGAGGAAGCCCGGCTCGATCACCACCGGCAGCAGGTCGGGGCAGGGGAAGTAGCGGTAGTCGTTGGCTTCTTCCTTGCTGCGCATGGAGCGCGTCTCGTCCTTGTTCGGGTCGTACAGGCGGGTTTCCTGGACGACTTTGCCGCCGTCCTCGATCAGCTCGATCTGCCGCTGCACCTCGTGGTTGATCGCGCGCTCGATGAAGCGGAAGGAGTTGACGTTCTTGATCTCGGCGCGGGTACCGAAGGCTTCCTGGCCCTTGGGCCGCACCGAGACGTTGCAGTCGCAGCGCAGCGAGCCTTCGGCCATGTTGCCGTCGCAGATGCCGAGGTAGCGGACCAGCGCGTGGATCGCCTTGACGTAGGCCACCGCTTCCTTGGCCGAGCGGATGTCCGGCTCGGAGACGATCTCCAGCAGCGGGGTGCCGGCGCGGTTGAGGTCGATGCCGCTCATGCCGTGGAAGTCTTCGTGCAGGCTCTTGCCGGCATCCTCTTCCAGGTGCGCGCGGGTGATGCCGATGCGCTTGACGGTGCCGTCTTCCAGGGTGATGTCAAGAAAGCCCTTGCCGACGATGGGCTTGTCCATCTGGCTGGTCTGGTAGCCCTTGGGCAGGTCCGGGTAGAAGTAGTTCTTGCGGGCGAAGACGTTGGTGTGGCCGATTTCCGCCTCGATGGCCAGGCCGAACTTCACCGCCATGCGCACCGCCTCCTCGTTGAGCACCGGCAGGGTGCCGGGCATGCCGAGGTCGATCAGGCTGGCCTGGGTGTTGGGCTCGGCGCCGAAGGTGGTGGCGCTGCCGGAGAAGATCTTCGAGCGGGTGGCGAGCTGTGCGTGGATTTCCAGCCCGATCACGGTTTCCCATTGCATGTGCGTATTCCTCAGAAGCCTTCCGGTGCCCGTTGGTGCCAGTCGGTCGCCTGCTGGTACTGGTGGGCGACGTTGAGCAGGCGGCCTTCCTGGAAGTAGGGCGCGAGCAGTTGCACGCCCACCGGCAGGCCGTCGACGAAGCCGGCCGGCATGGACAGGCCGGGAATGCCGGCGAGGTTGGCGGTGATGGTGTAGATGTCCTCGAGATAGGCGGCGATCGGGTCGCTGCTCTTCTCGCCGAGCTTCCACGCCGGGTTCGGGGTGGTCGGGCCGAGGATCACGTCGACCTCCTGGAAGGCGCCGATGAAGTCGCTGCGGATCAGCCGGCGGATCTTCTGCGCCTTGAGGTAATAGGCGTCGTAGTAGCCGGCGGAGAGGGCGTAGGTGCCGACCATGATCCGCCGCTTGACCTCGGCGCCGAAGCCTTCGCCGCGCGAGCGCTTGTAGAGGTCTTCGAGGTTGACCGGGCTCTCGCAGCGATAGCCGAAGCGCACGCCGTCGAAGCGCGACAGGTTGGAGGAGGCTTCTGCAGGCGCGATCACGTAGTAGGCGGGGATCGCGTGCTGCATGTTCGGCAGGCCGATTTCCCTGACCGTGGCGCCGAGCTTCTTCAGCACTTCGACGCAGGCCATCACCGCATCGGACAGGCGCGGGTCGAGGCCGGCGCCGAAGTATTCGCGCGGCAGGCCGATGCGCAGACCGTTCAGCGGCCGGTTCAGCGCGGCCAGGTAGTCGTCGACCGGTTGATCCACGCAGGTGGAGTCCTTCGGGTCGAAGCCGGCCATGGCGCCGAGCAGCAGGGCGCAGTCCTCGGCGGTGCGTGCCAGCGGGCCGCCCTGGTCGAGGCTGGAGGCGTAGGCGATCATGCCCCAGCGCGAGACGCGGCCGTAGGTCGGCTTGATCCCGGTGAGGTTGGTCAGCGCCGCCGGCTGGCGGATCGAGCCGCCGGTGTCGCTGCCGGTGGCCGCCGGGATCAGCCGCGCCGCCACCGCCGCGGCCGAGCCGCCGGAGGAGCCGCCGGGCACGCATTCGGTGTTCCAGGGGTTCCTCACCGGGCCGTAGTGGCTGGATTCGTTGGCCGAACCCATGGCGAACTCGTCCATGTTCAGCTTGCCGAGGCTCACGCAGCCGGCGGCGGCGAGCTTTTCCACGACGGTGGCGTCGTAGGGCGAGACGAAGTTGTCGAGGATCTTCGAGGCGCAGCTGGTGCGCACCCCCTGCGTGCAGAACAGGTCCTTGTGGGCGATCGGCGCGCCGAGCAGGGCGCCGTTCTCGCCGGCGGCGCGGCGTGCGTCGGCGGCCTGGGCCTGGGCGCGGGCCTGGTCGGCGGTGACGGTGATGAAGCTGTTGAGCTGCGGGTCGAACTGGCCGATGCGGGCCAGCAGGGCCTCGCTCAGCTCGACGGCGGAGAAGTCCTTGGCGGCCAGGCCGCGGGCGATTTGCGCCAGAGTCAGTCGATGCATCACTCGATCACCTTGGGAACCAGATACAGGCCGTTCTCCACGGCCGGGGCGATGGCCTGGTAGGCGTCGCGGCGGTTGCTCTCGGTGACCTCGTCCGGACGCAGGCGCTGGGTGGCCTCCAGGGGGTGGGCGAGGGGCTCGATGCCGTGGGTGTCGACCGCCTGCATCCGGTCGATCAGGCCGAGGATGTCGTTCAGGGTTTCGGTGGTACGTGGGAGCTCGGCGTCGTCCAGCCCCAGTCGGGCCAGATGGGCGATCTTTTCCACGTCGGAGCGTTCAAGCGCCATCGGGATTCTCCAGGGAAAACGGGCAGCCGGCCGTGGGTGGAAAGCTCGGGAACCGGGTTCCCGGACGGGTGGTCGAAGGCCGCGTTGCTGGCCTTGCGGGCTGCTGAAAACGGGGAATTTAGCACAGTGGGCGCCTTGCCCAAAATCCCTGCCATTGTTAGAGTTTGCGCTCTTTTTACCCATGCTTCGCCTCAGGGTTCCTGTCAATGTTCAAGAAACTCCGTGGCATGTTTTCCAGCGATCTGTCGATCGATCTGGGGACTGCCAACACTCTCATCTATGTGCGCGAGCGCGGCATCGTCCTGAACGAGCCGTCCGTGGTCGCCATCCGCACGCACGGCAACCAGAAGAGCGTCGTGGCGGTTGGGACCGAAGCCAAGCGCATGTTGGGACGAACCCCGGGTAACATCACCGCGATCCGCCCGATGAAGGACGGCGTGATCGCCGACTTCAGCGTCTGCGAGAAGATGCTGCAGTACTTCATCAACAAGGTGCACGAGAGCAGCTTCCTGCAGCCCAGCCCGCGGGTGCTGATCTGCGTGCCCTGCAAGTCGACCCAGGTCGAGCGCCGCGCCATCCGCGAATCGGCCCTGGGCGCCGGCGCCCGCGAAGTGTTCCTGATCGAGGAGCCGATGGCGGCGGCCATCGGCGCCGGCCTGCCGGTGGACGAGCCGCATGGTTCGATGGTGGTGGACATCGGCGGCGGCACCACGGAGATCGCCCTGATCTCCCTGAACGGCGTGGTCTATGCCGAATCGGTGCGGGTCGGCGGCGACCGTTTCGACGAGTCCATCGTCACCTACGTGCGGCGCAACTACGGCAGCCTGATCGGCGAGGCCACCGCCGAGCGCATCAAGCAGGAAATTGGCAGCGCCTGGCCGGGCAGCGAACTGCGCGAGATCGACGTGCGCGGGCGCAACCTGGCCGAGGGTGTGCCGCGTAGCTTCACCCTCAACTCCAGCGAGGTGCTGGACGCGATCCAGGAGTCCCTGGCGAGCATCGTCCAGGCGGTAAAGAGCGCCCTGGAGCAGTCCCCGCCGGAGCTGGCCGCGGACATCGCCGAGCGCGGCCTGGTGCTGACCGGCGGTGGCGCCCTGCTGCGCGACCTGGACAAGCTGCTGGCCCAGGAAACCGGCCTGCCGGTGATCGTCGCCGAGGACCCGCTGACCTGCGTGGCGCGCGGCTGCGGCCGGGCGCTGGAAATGATCGACAGCCACCGCATGGATCTGCTCTCCACCGAGTGAGCCACCGGGGCAGGCTTCGGGCTGTACGCCGAAAGCGACGCCTGGCGCCGTTTTCGGCGCATGGCTGACGGTCGAGGCTTGGAGTCGCGAGGAACCCGCTATCAAACTGCTCTTCAGCAAAGGGCCTTCGCTCGTGGTGCGCCTGTTGGTGCTGGCGGTGCTTGCCGCCACACTGATGGTGGTGGATGCCCGTTTCGAGGTCCTCAAGCCGGTCCGCAGCCAGCTGGGGCTGGTGCTGATGCCCTTCTACGGGTTGGCCGATCTGCCGGTGCGCCTCTGGGACGGTATCAATCAGCAGTTCAGCAGCCGCAGCGAGCTGCTGGCGGAAAACGAGAAGCTCAAGGCCGAGGCCCTGCTGATGCAGCGCCGCCTGCAGAAACTGGCGACGCTGACCGAGCAGAACGTGCGTCTGCGCGAGCTGCTCAACTCCGCGGAGCTGGTGGACGAGAAGGTGCTGGTCGGCGAACTGATCGGCGTCGACCCCAACCCCTTCACCCATCGTATCCTGATCGATAAGGGCGAGCGGGACGGCGTGTTCCTCGGCCAACCGGTGCTCGATGCCCGTGGCCTGATGGGCCAGGTGGTGGAGGTCATGCCCTACACCGCGCGGGTGTTGCTGCTCACCGATACTACCCACAGCATCCCGGTGCAGGTCAACCGCAACGGCCTGCGCGCCATCGCCGTCGGCACCGGCAACCCGGAGCGTCTGGAGCTGCGCCATGTCGCCGATACCGCCGACATCAAAGAGGGCGATCTGCTGGTCAGTTCCGGCATGGGCCAGCGCTTTCCTGCCGGCTATCCGGTGGCCGTGGTGAACGAGGTGATCCACGATTCCGGGCAGCCTTTCTCTATCGTCCGTGCCGTGCCCACGGCGGCTCTGAACCGCACCCGCTACATGTTGCTGGTATTCAGCGATCTGCGCTCGCCGGAGCAGCGCGCCAGCGAGGCGGCCCAGGCCCAGGAGGCGCACGACCGCGAGCTGGCCGAGCAGGCGAAGAGCCCGGCACCGTCATCCGCCGCGGGGACTGCGCCGGGCGCCGCTTCCGCGCCCGCGCCGTCGGCACCGTCGCGGCCGGCCCCGGCGGGCACCGGCGGAGCGCGCTGATGGGCGAACACAACGGCTGGCTGATCTGGGCCAGCTACCTGGCGGGTCTGCTGCTCAGCGTGGCGCCCATGCCGGGCTTCATGGAGGTCGGCCGGCCACTCTGGCTGGCGATGTTCATCACCTACTGGATCCTGGCGGTGCCACAGCGGGTCAGCATGACCGTGATCTGGCTGCTGGGGCTGGCGATGGACGTGCTCTACGGCGTCCTGCTCGGGCAGCATGCGTTGACCCTGACGCTGATCGCTTTCCTGATGCTGACGCTGCAGCAGCGTGTCCGCATGTTTCCGTTGTGGCAGCAGAGCCTGGTCCTGCTGGTAGTCTTCGGTCTGGCCCAACTGGTGCAGCTCTGGCTCAATGCGCTGGCCGGCAACCGCCCGCCGACCCTGGCCTTCCTCTTGCCGGCCCTGGTCAGCGCCTTGCTCTGGCCTTGGGTATTCACCGCTCTGCGCAGCCTCCGACTGCGCTTCAATGTCAATTAACCCCTGCCCCCGTCGAGTACGGTGGGCGGGGGGCTTCAGACAGGGAGAAATTGCATGGTCGCCACGCTCTACCTGGCCTCGGGTTCGCCCCGTCGGCGCGAACTGCTGACGCAGATCGGCGTGCCCTTCGTCCCGCTCGCCCTGGCCGTCGACGAGACCCCCGCGCCGGACGAGGCGCCGGCGGCCTATGTGGAGCGCCTGGCGCGCGACAAGGCGTCAGCCGGCCTAGCCCGCCTCGCCGACGCCGGGCAGGCGGTGGTGCTCGGTGCGGATACCACGGTGGTGCTGGACGGGCGAATTCTCGGCAAGCCGGGAAATCGTGCCGAGGCGCTGGCCATGCTGCAGGCCCTCGGCGGGCGCGAGCACGAGGTGCTGACTGCTGTGGCCCTGGCCGGTGCCGGGCGCTGCATGGCGCGGGTGGTGCGTAGCCGGGTGGCTTTCCGTCCCCTCGATGCCGCCGAGGCCGAGGCCTACTGGGCAACCGGCGAGCCGCTGGATAAAGCCGGCGGCTATGCCATCCAGGGTTTTGCCGCGGTGTTCGTCAGCCATCTGGAGGGCAGCTATTCGGCCGTGGTCGGCCTGCCGCTTTGTGAAACCGCGCAACTGCTGGCCGAGTTCGGCATTTCGTGCTGGCAACCACAATCACAATAACAAGGCGCCTGGGCTGATAAGCCGCGCCCGGCTTCGGGACTATGCGATGAGCGAAGAGATTCTGATCAATATCACGCCGATGGAGTCGCGCGTGGCGGTGGTGGAGAACGGCGTGCTGCAGGAGGTGCACGTCGAGCGCACCCAGCGCCGCGGTATCGTCGGCAACATCTACAAGGGCCGGGTGGTGCGGGTACTGCCGGGCATGCAGGCGGCTTTCGTCGACGTCGGTCTGGAGCGCGCCGCGTTCATCCATGCCGCGGAGATTTCCACCCGCGAGGGCAGTGCGGTGGAGAGCATCGCGGCCCTGGTGCACGAAGGGCAGAGCCTGGTGGTGCAGGTCACCAAGGACCCGATCGGCAGCAAGGGCGCGCGGCTGACCACCCATCTGTCGATTCCCTCCCGCTATCTGGTCTACATGCCGCGCACCCGCCACGTCGGCATCTCCCTGAAAATCGAGGAGGAGAGCGAGCGTGAGCGTCTCAAGAAGGTGGTCGCCGATTGCGTGGCCAGCGAGGGAATCGAGCACGAGGGCGGCTTCATCCTGCGCACCGCCGCCGAAGGCGCCGGCGCCGACGAGATCCTCGCCGACATCCGTTACCTGCGCCGCCTGTGGGACCAGATCGCCGGGCAGATGCAGACCGCCAGCGCACCGACGGTGATCTACGAGGATCTCAGCCTGGCCCTGCGCACCCTGCGCGACCTGGTCAGCCCGCGCATCGAGAAGATCCGCATCGATTCGCGGGAAACCTTCCAGAAGGTCTTGCAGTTCGTCACCGAGCTGATGCCGGAGATCGCCGACCACCTCGAGCACTATCCGGGCGAGCGCCCGATTTTCGACCTGTACGGCGTCGAGGACGAGATCCAGAAGGCCCTGGAGCGCAAGGTGATGCTCAAGTCCGGCGGCTACCTGATCATCGATCCGGCCGAGGCGATGACCACCATCGACGTCAATACCGGCGCTTTCGTCGGTCATCGCACCCTGGAAGAGACGATCTTCAAGACCAACCTCGAGGCGGCCACAGCGATCGCCCGCCAGCTGCGTCTGCGCAACCTGGGCGGGATCATCATCATCGACTTCATCGATATGGAGGACGAGGAGCACCAGCGCCAGGTGCTGCGCACCCTGGAGAAACAGCTGGAGCGCGACCACGCCAAGACCAACATCATCGGCATCACCGTGCTGGGACTGGTGCAGATGACCCGCAAGCGAACCCGCGAAAGCCTCGAGCAGGTGCTCTGCGAGCCCTGCAGCTGCTGCCAGGGGCGTGGCAAGCTGAGGACCGCGGAAACCATCTGCTACGAAATCTTCCGCGAAATCCTCCGGGAGGCCCGCGCCTACCAGGCCGAAGGCTACCTGGTGCTGGCCAACCAGAAGGTGGTCGACCGGCTGCTCGACGAGGAGTCGGGCAACGTCGCCGATCTCGAGGCTTTCATCGGTCGTCCCATCAAGTTTCAGGTGGAGGGTACCTATTCCCAGGAGCAGTACGATGTCGTCCTACTGTAAGCCCTGACCATGTCGCGATTCTCCCGCCTGTTCGAGGCCTGTCTGCGCATCCTCTTCGGGCTCGGTACCCTGAGCCTCATGCTGCTGGCGCTGGGCGTCAGCCTGGGCCGCCAGCTGGCGCCGTTGGTTGCCGACACCCGTCTCGAGGTTCAGGCGCGGGTCCGCGACGTGCTGGGCATGCCGGTGCTCATCCGCGCCCTGGAGGGAGAGTGGACCGCCCTCGTGCCGCGGCTGCTGGCACGCGATGTGACGATCGGCGAGGGTGCCAACGCGTTGCACCTGGAGCGGGTCCAGGTGCGTCTCGATCTGCTGCGCACCCTGATGGCCCGCGAGCTGCGCGTCGCCGCGCTGGAGCTGGAGGGGGTACGTTTCGCCCTGGTGCAGGATGCCGAGGGGCGCTGGACTCTGGAGGGGGCGCCGCAGCGCGGTCGGCCGCGGCCGTTCAATCCGGACGAGTCCCTGCGTGCCCTCGAGCGGATCGACCACCTGTCGTTGCTGGACAGCCAGATCACCTTCGCGCCCCATGGACAGGCGCCCTTCGCTTTCCGGGACGTCGACCTCACGCTGCGCAGCGACGGCTGGCAGCAGCGCCTCGACGGTCGCCTGAGTCTGCCCGACGGGCAGCCACTGCAGTGGCGTCTGCAGGGTAAACTGGCCGACGCGGGCTGGCGGCAGAGCGATGCCGAACTCTACGTCAGCCTGCCGCAGAGCGACTGGGCGGGTTGGGTGCCGCACAGCCTGACCGGCGACTGGCAGATCGAGCGGCTGCGTGCCGGTGGCGAGGTCTGGCTGTCCTGGGCCGAGGGCCGTCTGCAGCGCGCGGCGAGCCGCCTGCAGGTGCCCGAGTTGCGCGTCCGCCGCGCCGGGCAGGCGCCGGCCGGGGTGCGGGATCTGGCGCTGAACGGACATTTCCTGCGCGACGGCGAGGACTTTCGCGCGCTGCTCGACTCCCTTGCGGTCGATTTCGGTCCGTCCCGTTGGACCGGCGTGCAGATCGCCCTCGAACATCGGGCTGCGGCCGACGCGCCAAGCCCCTGGACGCTGACCGCCAACCGCCTCGACCTGACTCCGCTGATGCCGCTGGTGCAGTCCCTGGCGCCGCTGCCGGAAGGGGTCGGGAGCGCCCTGGCGGGATTGCGGCCGCGTGGCATCCTGCGCAACCTGCGGCTGGATTACCGGCCACAGTCAGAGGACGGACGGCGCCTCGCCTATGCGGCCAATCTCGAGGGGGTGGCCTTCGACGCCTGGAGCGCCGTGCCGGCGGCGGACAACGTCGACGGCAGCGTCAGCGGCGACCTGGCCGGCGGCGAGCTGCGTCTCAACGGCGACGACTTCGCGCTGCATCTCGCTCACCTGTTCCCCCGCCCCTGGCGCTACCGGCATGCCGCCGGGCGGCTGCTCTGGCAGGTCGACGAGCAGGGCGTGACCTTGCGCAGTCCCTACATCCAGACGGACGGCGAGGAGGGGCGCACCGCCATCGACTTCCTGATCCGCCTGCGCCGCGACCCCGCGGAAGAGGACTACATGGACCTGCGCGTCGGCCTGCGCGACGGCGATGCCCGTTATACCGAGAAATACCTGCCGACCCTTTCCCCCGGTTTTTCGCCGCCGCTGGCCGAGTGGCTGAAGACCTCGATTCGCGCCGGCCGCCTCGACGAGGGCCAGTTCTTCTTCCAGGGGGCGTTGAACAAAGGGGCCGAGGCGGGGACGCGCAGCCTCGGCCTGTTCTTCAAGGTCCGCGACCTTGAGCTGGCCTACCAGCCGGGCTGGCCGGAGCTGCGCGAGGCCCGGGGCGAGATCTTCGTCGAGGGCGGCGGGGTGCAGGTGAACCTGGATGGGGGGCGAGTGCTGGACAGCCAGCTGACCTCGGCCCGCGCCGAGGTTCCGGCGGCCAAGGGTGGCATACCGATGCTGCACCTGGAAAGCGAACTGGAAAGCAGTGTCGGCGACGGTCTGCGGATTCTCCGGGAAGCGCCGCTGGAGACCGCGAAAACCTTCGCCGGCTGGGCGGGCGAGGGGCCGTTGCAGGGTCGGCTCACGCTGGACATCCCGCTGCGTCGGGACTCGGGGCGGCCGCCCCGGGTGGTGGCAGAGCTGCGTACCGAGGGCGCGCAGTTGCGCACGGCCCAGCCGGATCTACAACTGAACCGCCTGCGGGGAGCTTTCACTTACGACACGGCACGGGGGCTCAGCGCGCCGGATCTTCGCGCCGAGGCGTTCGGCCGGCCGATACGCGGCCGGGTCATCGCCGAGGGGCGCAAAGGCAGGGCGCGAACCCGCATCCAGGTCGATGGGCAGATGCCCTCGGCGTCCTTTGCCGAGTGGCTGCAGGTGAGTCGGCGCCTGCCGCTGTCCGGCGAGCTGCCCTATCGCCTCGAGTTGCTGCTGGATGGCGCGAACAGCCGGCTGCAGGTCGACTCCACGTTGCGCGGTCTGCGCATCGATCTGCCGGAGCCGTTTGGCAAGTCGGCCCAGGAGTCCCGCGATACGCGCTGGTACATGACCCTGGAGGGCGCGGAGCGCCGCTACCGGCTGGACTACGCAGACCGGGCCAGCTTGGCCCTGGCTGCGCCGCCGGGCCGCTTCGGCGAAGGCCGCGGCGAGCTGCTGCTCGGCGGCGGGCAGGCCCAGCTGCCGGCAACGAAGGGGCTGTGGCTGCGCGGCCGGATCGCCACCCTGGACTGGGATGCCTGGCAGGCGCTCTTGGCGCCCCTGGCCGGCCAGGCGGCGTCCTCGGTCGGCCTGCTGCGCGGCGCCGAGCTGGATATCGGCAGTTTTCAGGGCTTTGGCACCACCCTGCGCCCGCTCGGGGTGCTACTGACCTCCAACCGGGCCGGCTGGAACCTGCAGCTGGACGGCCCGCAGATCAAGGGGCGCATCGCCATCCCGGCGACGGCCAAGGCGCCGATCGACATCGATCTATCCCATCTGCAACTGCCGGCCACCGCGCGCGGCGCAGCCGGTGCGCCGGCGGGCGCGACGGCCGGCTCGGACCCGCTGCTGCTGGTCGATCCACGGAAGATTCCCGCGCTGGATGTGCGCATCGCCCGTCTGCAGCAGGGCGCCGAGCTGCTCGGCGCCTGGTCGTTCAAGGCGCAGCCGCTCCCCGACGGGGTGCAGTTCAGCGATCTGGACCTGGACCTCAAGGGCTTGCGGGTGCTCGGCAGCGCCGGCTGGCAGGGAGCGCCCGGCGCCACCCGCAGTTGGTTCCGGGGAAGGCTGCAGGGCGGCGATCTCGCCGACGTGCTGCTGGCCTGGGGCTTCGCGCCGACTGCGACCAGCCGAAAGTTCCGGGTGGACATCGATGGCAGCTGGCCGGGGTCGCCGGCGGCCATGACCCTGCGGCGCTACACGGGCAGCTTCGACATCAGCCTGAGGAAGGGGCAGTTCCGCGAGGTGGACGGCGCGGCCTCGGCCCTGCGGATGTTCGGCGTACTTAATTTCAACTCCATCGGCCGGCGGCTGCGTCTGGACTTCTCCGACCTGTTCGGCAAAGGGCTGAGCTACGACCGGGTCAAGGGGCTGATCGAGGGACGCGACGGGGTTTACCGGACGGAAATCCCGCTGACCCTGAGCGGGCCGTCGAGCAATCTCGAACTGGACGGACGCCTCGACCTGCCGGGCGACACCATCGATGCCAAGTTGCTGGTGACCCTGCCGGTCAGCAACAACCTGCCGCTTGCCGCCCTGATGGTCGGTGCGCCGGCGGTCGGCGGGGCGTTGTTCGTCGTCGACAAGCTGCTCGGCAATCGCGTGGCGCGTTTCGCCAGCGTACAGTACCGCGTCCAGGGTCCTTGGCAGGAGCCTAGAATTACCTTTGAAAAGCCTTTCGAGAAGCCGCGCTAGAAAGAAGGTTGCAGTGGGCGGCGAAGTGCGAGAGCGTGATCGGAAGAAACCGGGAGAAAGCGAGGAAAGCCAATGAGCGTGGCGGTACTGCAGATGGTCAGCCAGGCCGACGTGTCGGCCAACCTTGCGACCGCGCGCCGCCTGCTCGAACAGGCGGCCACCGGGGGAGCGCGCCTCGCCGTCCTGCCGGAGAACTTCGCTGCGATGGGCCGGCGCGACGGTGCCGCCCTGGGCCGCGCGGAGGCGGAAGGCCGCGGTCCCGTGTTGCCCTGCCTGCGCCAGGCGGCCCGCGACTTCGGCCTGTGGATCGTCGCGGGTACCCTGCCGTTGCCGCCGGCCGGCCGGCCGCAGGCCAAGGCCCGTGCCTGTTCGCTGCTGTTCGACGCCCATGGCGAACAGGTGGCGCGCTACGACAAGCTGCACCTGTTCGATGTAGAGGTGGCGGATTCGCGAGGGTGCTATCGCGAGTCGGACGACTACGCCCATGGCGAACGGCTGGTGGTAGCGGATACCCCGGTCGGCCGCCTCGGCCTGACGGTCTGCTACGACCTGCGCTTTCCCGAACTCTATGGCGCCTTGCGCGACGCCGGGGCCGAGTTGATCAGCGCTCCCTCGGCCTTCACCGCGGTGACCGGTGCCGCCCACTGGCATGTGCTGGTGCGTGCGCGCGCGCTGGAAACCCAGTGCTATGTGCTGGCGGCCGGCCAGGGCGGTCGGCATCCCGGCCCCCGGGAAACCTATGGCCATTCGGCCATCGTCGACCCTTGGGGACGGCTGCTGGCCGAACAGGCGCAGGGCGAGGGGGTGCTGCTGGCCAGCCGCGATGCCGAGGAGCAGGCGGCGATCCGTCAGCGTATGCCGATGCACCGCCATCGGCGATTTTCAGTGTCGGCCGTGCCGCGGCCGGTCGAAATGGAGTGAATATGAGCGAGTTGTTGTTACCCGTCAGTCAGCAGCTGCTGAGCCCCGGCGGCCTGGATCTCGATGCCTTGCCGGCCCTGCTCGGCGAGCTGGCCGGTCCCGGCATCGACGCGGCCGACCTGTACTTCCAGAGCCAGGTGTCCGAGTCCTGGGTGCTGGAGGATGGCATCGTCAAGGAGGGCAGCTTCCATCTCGACCAAGGTGTCGGTGTGCGCGCCCAGTCCGGCGAGAAGACCGGCTTTGCCTACAGCAATGCGATCACCGGCGAGGCGCTGCGTCAGGCGGCTCAGGCGGCTCGCTCGATTGCCCGTGCCGGACAGCGGGGCCGTGTGCAGGCCTTCGCCGCTGCCCAGGCGATGCCGCTCTATGCGGCGGACAATCCGCTGGAGGCGATCGATCGGGCGGAGAAAGTCGAGCTGCTCAAGCGCATCGATGCCGCCACCCGGGTGCTGGACCCGCGCATCAAACAGGTCACGGTGAGCCTGGCCGGCGTCTGGGAGCACATCCTGATCGCCGCCAGCGACGGCAGCCTGTGCGCCGACGTGCGTCCGCTGGTGCGCTTCAACGTCAGCGTGATCGTCGAGCAGAACGGCCGCCGCGAGCGTGGCGGGCAGGGCGGCGGCGGACGCACCGACTACCGCTTCTTCCTCGACGAGGATCGCGCCATGGGCTATGCCCGCGAGGCGGTGCGCCAGGCGCTGGTCAACCTCGAGGCGGCCCCGGCGCCGGCCGGCACGCTGCCGGTGGTGCTCGGTCCGGGCTGGTCCGGCGTGCTGCTGCACGAGGCGGTCGGTCATGGCCTGGAGGGCGACTTCAACCGCAAGGGCAGCTCGGCCTACAGCGGGAGGGTCGGTGAGCGGGTGGCTTCCAGCCTCTGCACCATCGTCGACGACGGTACCCTGGCCGGGCGCCGCGGTTCGCTGAGCGTGGACGACGAGGGCACGCCGACCCAGTGCACCACGCTGATCGAGAACGGCGTGCTGCGCGGCTACATGCAGGACAAGCTGAACGCCCGTTTGATGGGCGTGGCACCGACCGGCAACGGCCGTCGCGAGTCCTACTCGCACCTGCCGATGCCGCGCATGACCAATACCTACATGCTGGCCGGGCAGAGCGAGCCCGAGGAGATCATCGCTTCGGTGAAGAGAGGGCTCTACTGTGCCAGCCTGGGCGGCGGCCAAGTGGATATCACCAGCGGCAAGTTCGTCTTTTCCACCAGCGAGGCCTACCTGATCGAGGACGGTCGGATCACCACGCCGGTCAAGGGCGCGACCCTGATCGGCAACGGCCCGGAGGTGATGACCCGGGTTTCCATGGTCGGCAACGACCTGGCGCTGGACAGCGGCGTCGGCACCTGCGGCAAGGATGGCCAGTCGGTTCCGGTGGGCGTCGGCCAGCCGACCCTGAAGATCGATGCGATCACCGTGGGCGGTACCGGCGCCTGAGGCGGGATGGGCGGCGATGGCGGGGTACGTCGTGCGGCCGGCCTGCCCTGTGGTGTCAGCGCAACCCGCGTTTGCTTTCGTCGAGATCGCGGATGTACTTGAAGATCTTGCGGCTGGCGGTCGGTGGCTTGTTCTGCTCCGCTTCGTGGCGGGCCTGGCGGATCAGCCCGCGCAGGTGCTGGCGGTCGGTGTCCGGGTAGTCGCCGACGAAGGCCTCCAGGGTTTCGTCGCCACCCTCGAGCAGCCGGTCGCGCCAGCGCTCGAGGGCGTGGAAGCGTTCGTTGTACTGGCGGCTGGAGGCGTCCAACTGCTCGAAGAGGGCAAGAATGGCGTCGATGTCCTGGTTGCGCATCAGCTTGCCGATGTACTGGATGTGCCGCTTGCGGGCGATGTGCGCGGTATGTTTCGGGGCTTCCAGCAGGGCGCGGCGCAAGGCGTCGCTAAGCGGTAGGCGGTCGAGCTGCTCGGGCTTGAGCGTGCTCAGCCGCTCGCCGAGTTCCTGCAGGGCATGCAGTTCGCGCTTGACCTGGGATTTGCTCTTCTCCTCGGAGAAGTCTTGATGAAGTTCAGACATGGTGGCGGTCCAGAGATAAACGCCGCCATGATAACAGCAGCTCCGGAGCGACTGGCCCGGACCTGACAGGAGTAGTTATGAATCCAGCAGAAATGGTAGGTCCGCAGGCGCTGCCGGAGTTGCGGGCCAAGGTCGAGCGGATACTCGCCGAGAGCGAGCGGCAGGGTGCCACGGCCTGCGAGGTGTCGGTCTCCATCGAGCAGGGGCTGTCCACCACGGTGCGCCAGGGGGACGTGGAAACCGTCGAGTTCAATCGCGACCAAGGTTTCGGTATCACCCTCTATCTCGGCCAGCGCAAGGGTTCGGCGAGCACTTCGGCGACCGGCGAGGCAGCGATCCGGGAAACCGTGGCGGCGGCCCTGGCGATTGCCCGGCATGCCTCCGAGGACGACTGTGCCGGCTTGCCGGATGCCGTGCTGATGGCTGGTGAACTCCCGGAGCTGGATCTCTTCCATCCCTGGGCGATCAGCCCCGAGCAGGCTATCGAGCGGGCGCTGGAATGCGAGGCGGCGGCCTTCGCCGCCGATCCGCGGATTCGCAACGCCGACGGTACCTCGCTCAACTCGCACCAGGGTTGCCGCGTCTACGGCAACAGCCATGGTTTCATCGGCGGCTATGCCAGCACCCGGCACAGCCTCAGTTGCGTGATGATCGCCGAGGGCGAAGGGCTGATGCAGCGCGACTACTGGTATGACGTCAACCGGCGCGGCGAGGCGCTGGCCGATTCGCAGACGATCGGGCGGCGGGCGGCGGAGCGGGCGGCGCGACGTCTCGGCGCACGGCCGGTGCCGACGTGCGAGGTGCCGGTGCTGTTCTCCGCCGAGCTGGCCACCGGGCTGTTCGGCCATTTCATCGGCGCCATCACTGGCGGCAACCTCTACCGGCACGCCTCCTTCCTCGAGGGGGCGCTGGGCGAGCAACTGTTCCCCGAATGGCTGAGCCTCGACGAGCGTCCGCATATTCCCCGCGCGTTGGGCAGCGCCGCCTTCGACGCCGATGGACTGCCGACTCGCGCCAAGCATTTCGTCGAGCACGGCCGGCTGGCCAGTTACGCCCTGGGCACCTATTCGGGGCGCAAGCTAGGGATGCCGAGCACGGCCAATGCCGGCGGGGTGCACAACCTGTTCGTCAGCCACGGCGAGGAGGACCAAGCCGCACTGATTCGCCGAATGGGGCGCGGGCTGCTGCTGACCGAGCTGATGGGGCAGGGGCTCAATCTGGTGACCGGCGACTATTCCCGCGGCGCCGGCGGTTTCTGGGTGGAGAACGGCGAGATCCAGTACCCAGTACAGGAGGTGACCATCGCCGGCAATCTGCGCGACATGTTCCGGCAGATCGTCGCGGTGGGTAACGACCTGGAGCATCGCAGCAACGTGTGCACCGGTTCGGTGCTCGTCGAGCGGATGACCCTGGCGGGAAGTTGAGCCGTGGCGCCGGGCCAAGCCGGCGCCAGGATTCGCCCGACGTTGCTTATTCGTCTTCGTCGAAGCGGTTGTTGATCAGCTCGACCAAGGCTTCCAGCGCCTCGCAGTCCTGCTCGCCTTCGGTATGCAGGTGAACAGGCGTTCCCTTGCCGGCGGCCAGCATCATGACTGCCATGATGCTCTTGCCGTCGACCAGGGTCTCCGGGGCTCGGCCGATGCGCACCGTGCAGGAGTAGCGCCCGGCGATGCCGACGAACTTGGCGGCCGCCCGGGCATGCAGCCCGAGCTTGTTGACGATGGTGACTTCGCAGGTGGGCATCGCGTTATCCATCCTTCAGCAGAGGTCGCGGTGGCGAACCTGAACGTTCTTGAGTGACTGCTTCAATGCCTGGCCGAGCCGGTCGGCCAGGTAGACCGAGCGGTGATGGCCGCCGGTGCAGCCGATCGCGATGGTGACATAGGCGCGGTTATTGGCGGCGAAGCGGGGCAGCCATTTCTGCAGATAGGCCAGGGTGTCCTGGTACATCTCCTCGACGTCCGGCTGGGCGGCGAGGTAATCGGCGACCGGTCGATCCAGTCCGGAAAAGTCGCGCAGATCCGGCTTCCAGTACGGATTGGGCAGACAGCGCACATCGAACACCAGATCGGCATCCACCGGCATCCCCCGCTTGAAGCCGAAGGATTCGATCAGGAAGGCTGTTCCCGGTTCCGGCTTGTTCAGCAGGCGCAGCTCAAGGGTATCGCGCAACTGGTAGAGATTGAGGTGAGTGGTGTCGATCTTGAGGTCGGCCAGGTCCTCGATCGTTGCAAGCAGCCGGCTTTCGTCGCGGATCGCTTCGGCCAGCGAACGGTTCTCGTTGGTCAGCGGATGGCGGCGACGGGTCTCCGAGAAACGCTTGAGCAGGGTCTCGTCGTCGGCATTCAGATAGAGCAGGTCGCAGAGGATGTAGCGGGTGCGCACCTCCGCCAGCAGCTCGGGGAAGCGCTTCAGCTGGCTGGGCAGGTTGCGTGCGTCGATGGATACCGCGACCTGGGGCTGGAGCAGTTCGGTATGCAGCAACGCCCGTTCGGCCAGTTCGGGAAGCAGAACGGCTGGCAGGTTGTCGATGCAGAAAAAACCGTTGTCTTCCAGTACATCGAGGGCGGTGCTTTTGCCCGAACCGGAGCGGCCACTGACGATGATCACGCGCATGATAGGAGTTTTCCGCCACCAGGAGAGATTGCTGAAAGCCGGGCTGCCAATTGCTCGTTCACAGTCGACGGACCTCTTGCCCTCCTGGTCGGAACCTTACAGGCCTTTCTGGGTGTCCGCCACAACCTGATAAAGGGCCTCGCTGCTCCCGACCTGACGCAGGCGCTCGCGCACTTCGCCGCGATCAAGCATGCTGGCGATCTGGCGAAGCAGCTGCAAATGCTCGTCGGTGGCGGCCTCCGGCACCAAGAGGACGAACAGCAGGTCGACCGGTGCGCCATCGATGGCATCGAAGTCGATCGGAGCATCCAGTCGCAGCAGGACGCTGATCGGGGCAGGGCAGCCGGGCAGGCGGCAATGGGGGATGGCGATGCCGTTGCCGAAACCGGTCGAGCCCAGTTTTTCACGGGCAATCAGGCTCTCGAAAATGCTCTGCTGATCCAGATCGGGCATTTCGCGGGCGACCAGATTGGCGATGTATTCGAGAGCGCGCTTCTTGCTGCCCCCCGGCACGTTCACTAAAGAACGGCCGGGAGTCAGGATTTCTTCGAGTCTGATCATGGATGATGGATCAGCGAGCGGTAGCGCCCTGCTGGCGTTCGATTTGCTTTTCCTTGTGCTTGATCAGTTGGCGGTCGAGCTTGTCGACCAGCAGGTCGATGGCGGCGTACATGTCTTCATGCTCGGCGTTGGCGACCACTTCGGCGCCTGCGACATGCAGGGTCGTCTCGATCTTCTGCTTGAGCTTCTCGACGGTCATGATCACTTGCACATTGGTGATGCGGTCGAAATGCCGTTCGAGGCGGCTGAGCTTCTCCTCGACATAGTCGCGCAGGGCGTCGGTCACATCCAGTTGATGTCCACTGATGTTGACTTGCATACCGCTTTCTCCTTGTTTCTGTTTTGATGCAGGTTGACGGCCCTGCTACCGGTATACCTTGCCGCGCCGGCTGGGGCCGGCGATGCCGCTACATGAGCCGCTTGCGCTCGCTGGAGGGCGCGATACTGAGCGATTCACGGTACTTGGCGACTGTGCGGCGAGCCACCTGTATGCCCTGTTCTTCCAGTAAACCAGCGATCTTGCTGTCGCTCAATGGCTTTTTCGGATTTTCCGCGGCGACCAGTTTCTTGATGATGGCGCGGATGGCGGTGGACGAGCACTCGCCGCCCTCGGCAGTGCTGACATGGCTGGAGAAGAAATACTTCAGCTCGTAGATGCCCCGTGGGGTGTGCATGTACTTCTGGGTGGTTACCCGCGAAATGGTCGACTCGTGCATGCCGACGGCTTCGGCGATGTCGTGCAGCACCAGAGGTTTCATCGCTTCCTCGCCATACTCGAGGAAGCCGCGCTGGTGCTCGACGATCTGCGTGGCGACCTTCATCAGCGTCTCGTTGCGGCTCTGCAGGCTCTTGATGAACCAGCGCGCTTCCTGCAGCTGGTTGCGCATGAAGGTGTTGTCGGCACTGGCATCGGCGCGTCTGATGAAGCCGGCGTAATGGGGGTTGATGCGCAGGCGTGGCATGGCTTCCTGATTGAGTTCCACCAGCCAGCGATCATTGTGCTTGCGCACGATGACGTCGGGTACCACGTATTCGGGCTCGCTGGCTTCGATCTGCGCACCGGGGCGCGGATTGAGGCTCTGGATCAGTTCGATCACCGGGCGCAGCTCCTCCTCCTTGAGCTTCATGCGTCGCATCAGTTGGGCGAAGTCGCGGTTGCCGAGCAGGTCGAGATAGTCCCGGGCCAGCCGTTTCGCCTCTTCCAGCCAAGGGGTGTCGATCGGCAGCTGGCGCAGTTGCAGCAGCAGCGATTCGCTGAGGTCGCGGGCGGCAATCCCGGCCGGTTCGAACTGCTGGATACGCCGCAGCACCATTTCCACTTCGTCGAGTTCGATGTCCAGCTCCGGATCCAGGGAGGTGAGGATTTCCTCCAGCGAAGCTTCCAGATAACCGTCGCTGCTGATGCTGTCGATCAGGGTGACGGCGATCAGGCGGTCGGTGTCCGACATCGGTGCCAGGTTGAGCTGCCAGAGCAGGTGGCTCTGCAGGCTTTCGCCCGTCGAAGTGCGGGTGGTGAAATCCCACTCATCGTCGTCGTTGCTCGGCAGGCTGCTGGCACTGGTCTGGTAGATGTCTTCCCAGGCGGTATCCACCGGCAGCTCACTGGGGATGCGCTCATGCCAGTCACCTTCCTCTAGGCCGCCGCGGTCCTCGTTGCCGGATGCGTTCTCGTAGCTCTCCTGATAGGAGCCCTGCGCGGCATCGATAGTGGACTGGTTGCCATGTTCGGCCAACGTATCCGGGCTGTCGTAGTCCTCGGCCTCTTCCTGACGTTCCAGCATGGGGTTGGAGTCGAGTGCCTCCTGGATTTCTTGCTGAAGATCCAGGGTCGACAGTTGGAGCAGACGGATGGCTTGTTGCAGCTGCGGTGTCATCGTCAGCTGCTGACCCATCTTAAGGACTAGCGATGGTTTCATATTGTAGGAAGCACCATATTTGCCGAAGCATTCGCGTCAATCACTACGAGGCGACGATGCGCCTTCTAAAGCAAATTATATGCCTGATTATAACGGAATTTGACTGGCCTATCCCATTTCATAGGGTGTCTCATAGCCGGAATTCGTGGCCGAGATAAACCTCCTGCACCAGTTTGTTGGTGAGGACGGCCTCGGCATCGCCTTCGGCAATCAGTTGCCCGTCGTTGACAATGTAGGCGGTTTCGCAGATATCCAGCGTCTCGCGTACGTTGTGGTCGGTGATCAGGACGCCGATGCCCTTGTTTTTCAGATGATGGATGATCTGCTTGATGTCGTTCACCGAGATCGGGTCGACGCCGGCAAAGGGTTCGTCGAGCAGGATGAACTTCGGCGTGCTGGCCAGGGCTCGGGCGATCTCGACCCGGCGCCGCTCGCCGCCCGAGAGGCTCATGCCGAGGCTGTTGCGGATATGGTTGATGTGGAATTCCTGCAACAGGGCTTCCAAAGCTTGGTGGCGGCCGTCTCTGTCGAGCTCCTTGCGGGTTTCGAGGATTGCCATGATGTTGTCGGCCACCGTGAGCTTGCGGAAGATCGAGGCTTCCTGGGGCAGGTAGCCGACGCCAACCCGGGCACGGCCGTGCATGGGCAGGTGGGTGACGTCGTCCTGATCGATCAGGATGCGCCCTTGGTCGGCTCGGACCAGGCCGACGATCATATAGAAACAGGTGGTTTTGCCGGCGCCGTTGGGGCCGAGCAGGCCGACGATCTGGCCGCTCTCGATGGAGAGACTGACGTCACGGACGACTTGGCGGCCCTTGTAGCTCTTGGCCAGGTGCTGGGCTTTGAGGATGGCCATTACTGTGTCTGTCCCGGCTGCTGTTTCTTTTTCGGTTGGATGACCATGTCGATCCGCGGTTTCGGGCTGGATATCTTGGTCCCGGTGGCGCGTCCGGCATTGACGATCTGGCGCTGGGTGTCGTAGACGATCTTCTCGCCCTCGAAGGTGTTACCGTCTTGGATCACCCGGGCCTTATCGATCAGCACGATGCGTTCGTTGTCGGCGAAGTACTGGATGGTCTGGCCGTAGGCCTTGACGACGCTTTTGTCGGGCGCCGGTTTCTGCTCGTAGTAGGCGGGATTGCCGACCGAAGTGAAGACCTTGATCTCGCCTTTGTCGTCCTGGGTGATGGTGACCTTGTTGCCAGTGATCTTCAACGTACCCTGGGTGATGACCACGTCACCGGTGTAGACGGCAACACCTTGTTTGTCGTCGAGCTCGGCGCTGTCGGCCTGGACGCGAATCGGCTGATCGCGATCGGAAGGAAGGGCCCAAGCGCTCGCAGCGTCCAGCCCGGAGCACAGGCTGAGCAGAAGAGGGAGAGCCCGGTGGGAGAAACGGTTAGCGAACCTCATGCTGGCCTCTTACACTGGACAGCAGGTGCATCCTGCTGTCATCCAAATACGCTTTCATCCCGACGGCCGTGGTCACTCCGTTGGCTGCCTCGATCTTAACGGGTTGTCGAGTCTCCGCATATTCCCTCTCCGGGAACACGCTCAGGCGGCTGGTAGTGAGAATGGTCGGACGTCCCTGCGTGTCGGTGCGCTCGACCCGTACCGCATTGATCAGTTCGACGTGATCGCCTTGCGGGCTGACCTCGCCGTGTTCGCTGCGCACATGCCAAGGGATGGGCGTGCCGCGGAACATCAGCAGGTCGGGCTGGGTCAGTAGGGTGACCTCGCTGGCCTTGAGGTGCTCTACCTTGTCGGCGGTCATCTCGTAGTGCAGTTTGCCTTCGATCTGGTATTGCAGCGTATGGGCGTTGGTCACATAGAAGTCGATGGCACTGTCGTCGAGGGGGGCGGCAGGCTTGTCCATGAAGCTTGCCGGCTGGATGTTCCAGTAGCCCGCTGCTGCCAGCAGGGTGGTCAAAGCGGCCAGGATCAGGGGGAAACGGAGTTTACGCAGCATGATCGCCTCTACAGGTAAGCAGCCTGGGCCGCTTCGAGGTTGCCCTGGGCCTGCAGGATTAGCTCGCAGAATTCGCGAGCCGCGCCTTCGCCGCCGCGTGCCTGGGTGACGCCGTGGGCGTGACATCGAACGAAGCTGTCGGCGCTGGCCACGGCCATGCCCAGGCCGACGCGACGGATGACCGGCAGGTCGGGAAGGTCGTCGCCGAGGTAGGCAACCTGCTCGTAGTCGAGACTCAGCTCGGCGAGCAGTTCGTCCAGTACGGCGAGCTTGTCCTCGCGTCCCTGGTAAAGATGCTGGATGCCCAGGTTTCGGGCGCGGCGCTCGACCACCGGTGTGGTGCGGCCGCTAATGATGGCGGTGTGCACGCCGGAGTTGATCAGCATCTTGATGCCGAGACCGTCGAGGGTGTTGAAGGTCTTGAATTCGCTGCCGTCGGCCAGAAAGTACAGGCGACCGTCGGTGAGAACGCCATCGACATCGAAAATCGCCAGGCGGATAGCTTTGGCCCGCAGCAGTAGTTCGTCGTTCATTCTATAGAACTCCTGCGCGCAGCAGGTCGTGCATGTTCAGTGCGCCGACAGGTCGGTTGGTATCGTCGACCACCACCAAGGCGTTGATCTTGTGGTCTTCCATGATCTTCAGGGCCTGGGCGGCAAGCATCTCGGCGCGGGCAGTCTTGCCGTGCGGGGTCATCACCTCGTCGATGGTGGCCTGACGTACGTCGATGTTGCGGTCCAGAGTGCGACGCAGGTCGCCATCGGTGAAGATACCGGCCAGACGTCCGTCGGCCTCGAGCACCACGGTCATGCCAAGGCCCTTGCGGGTCATTTCCAGCAATGCATCGCGTAGCGTGGTGCCGCGCTGCACGCAGGGCAGGCTGTCGCCGGTATGCATGATGTTTTTCACCTTAAGCAACAGGCGTCGGCCAAGGGCGCCGCCGGGATGGGAGAAGGCGAAGTCCTCGGCGGTGAAGCCGCGTGCCTCGAGCAGGGCGATGGCCAGAGCATCGCCGAGCACCAGGGTGGTGGTTGTGGATGAGGTGGGCGCCAGGTTGAGTGGGCAGGCTTCCTGGCTGACGCCGGCGTCGAGATTGATGGCTGCTGCCTCTGCCAGTGGCGAACCGGGGTTGCCGGTCATGCTGATCAGGGTGATGCCGAGGCGCTGGATCAGTGGCAGCAAGGTGACGATTTCCGCAGTGGAGCCGGAATTGGACAGGGCCAGGATCAGGTCGTCGCGAGTGATCATGCCCATATCGCCATGGCTGGCCTCGCCGGGGTGAACGAAGAATGCCGGCGTGCCAGTACTCGCCAGGGTAGCGGCGATCTTGCGCCCGATAAGGCCGGATTTGCCCATGCCGACGACCACGACCCGCCCCTTACAGTCGAGGATTAGCTTGCAGGCTTTAGCGAAATCGTCGCCTATGCGTGCAAAAAGTGCCTCGATAGCCTCGATTTCCAGACGTATGGTCCGCTGGGCAGACTGGATCGGGTTGCTCGAGTGAGGCATGGTGGGCAGCTCGTCGCTTAAAAAGGCGCCGATTATAGCGGCAAAGGCCATATTGCTCACGCTTCCACTGCCGCGATTGCGACCAAGGCCCCCAGTGGCGGCTGTATGCTTGGGACGCAAGTGTTCGCAGTGTTATAGTGCCTCCCAGTTCGGTCAAGCGGTACGGCGTCCCCTTGTCCTAGGGGTAGCGACGTTTAGCCGAGGGGGTATTCACAAGGAGTCTAGATGAGCGACTCAAACGACTGCGCGGTCATGCTGAAGAAGGTTTCCTTCAAGCGAGGCTCGCGCAGTATCTTCAATAATGTAGACATCCGCATTCCGCGCGGTAAAGTCACCGGCATCATGGGGCCCTCTGGGTGTGGCAAGACCACCCTGTTGCGCCTGATAGCCGCCCAGCTCAAGCCGGAAAGCGGCGAAGTTTGGGTCAATGGACACAACCTCCCGCATCTCTCGCGCAGCGAGCTGTTCGAAATGCGCAAGGAGATGGGGGTGCTCTTCCAGAGTGGCGCACTGTTCACCGATCTGGATGTGTTCGAGAATGTTGCCTTTCCGTTGCGGGTTCATACCAAGCTGCCAGACGAAATGATCCGCGACATCGTGTTGATGAAGCTGCAGGCGGTCGGGTTGCGCGGTGCCATCGATCTGATGCCCGACGAGCTTTCCGGTGGCATGAAACGTCGTGTGGCGTTGGCCCGGGCCATTGCTCTCGATCCGCAGATTCTCATGTATGACGAACCCTTCGTCGGCCAGGACCCAATCGCCATGGGCGTACTGGTGCGGCTGATCCGCCTGCTCAACGATGCTCTCGGCATTACCAGTATAGTGGTCTCCCACGATTTGGCCGAAACGGCCAGTATCGCCGACTATCTCTATGTGGTGGGCGATGGCGAGGTGTTGGGGGAGGGGACTCCCCAGGATCTGATGAACTCTAAGAATCCGCGCGTCACCCAGTTCATGAAGGGGTTGCCGGATGGCCCTGTGCCTTTCCATTTTCCGGCGCCGGATTACCACGACGACCTTCTGGGGAGGCGCTGATGCACAAGAGATCCCTCCTTGAACAGATCGGTCTGCTCGGACGCTCCGCCATCGACGTAGTCGAGGCGATGGGGCGTTCCACGCTGTTCCTGTTGCATGCCGTGTTCGGTCGTGGTGGTGCCGGCAGCAGCTTTCAGTTGCTGGTCAAGCAGATCCATGCGATTGGTGTGCTGTCTCTGCCGATCATCATCGTGTCCGGCCTCTTCATTGGCATGGTGCTGGCGCTGCAAGGCTATAACATCTTGGTCAGCTATGGTTCGGAGGAGGCAGTCGGGCAGATGGTCGCTCTGACCTTGTTGCGCGAACTGGGGCCGGTCGTCACCGGCTTGTTGTTCGCCGGGCGTGCCGGTTCGGCGCTTACCGCGGAAATCGGCAACATGAAGTCCACCGAGCAGCTTTCCAGTCTGGAGATGATCGGCGTGGACCCGCTTAAGTACATCATTGCGCCACGCCTGTGGGCCGGTTTCATTTCCATGCCGCTGTTGGCCGCGATCTTCAACGTGGTTGGCGTCTGGGGTAGTGCCATGGTCGCGGTGGACTGGCTGGGGGTCTACGAGGGGTCGTTCTGGGCCAGCATGCAGAATAGCGTGGATCTGTACGAGGACGTGGTCAATGGTGCGATCAAGAGCATTGTCTTTGCCTTCGTGGCGACCTGGATCGCCGTGTTCCAGGGGTATGATTGCGAGCCAACTTCGGAAGGGATCGGTCGCGCTACTACAAGAACAGTGGTCTATGCCTCTCTGGCCGTACTGGGATTGGACTTCATTCTGACAGCCTTGATGTTTGGAGATAACTGATGCAAACCCGCACCCTGGAAACCGGTGTCGGCCTGTTCATCCTGGCAGGTATGCTGGCCCTCCTGCTGCTGGCACTGCGTGTCAGCGGTCTGACGGTCAGCACCACTGGTGATACCTACAAGCTCTATGCATATTTCGACAACATCTCTGGCCTCTCGGTCAGGGCTAAGGTGGCCATGGCTGGTGTCGCCATCGGCAAGGTCACAGCCATCGACCTGGATCGCAACAGCTATACCGGCCGTGTGACCATGGAGCTGGAGAAGCGCGTCGACAACCTGCCGATCGACTCCACGGCCTCTATCCTGACGTCGGGCCTGTTGGGGGAGAAGTATATCGGCCTCAGTGTCGGGGGCGAGGAGAAGTTGTTGAAGGATGGCGACTCCATTCGGGATACTCAGTCGGCGCTGGTGCTTGAGGATTTGATCGGCAAGTTCATGATGAACACCGTCAATAAAGATAAAAGCAAAGAAGAATAGTTTAGTTTATAGAGGATATCTCCATGCTTACTGTTTTGCGTCGTGGTTTTCTGGTGTTACTGACACTCCTGCCGCTGTTTGCAGCTGCATCGAGCACTCCCCATCAAGTGGTACAGCAGACCACCGATACGCTGCTCAGCGATCTCAAGAAGAATAAGGCTGCCTATAAGAGCAATCCACAAGCCTTTTATGATGCTCTGGATCGAATCCTCGGGCCGGTGGTGGATGCCGAGGGAATTTCTCGCAGCATCATGACCGTCAAGTATGCGAACCAGGCGACTCCCGGGCAGATGACTCGCTTTCAGGAAAATTTCAAGCGTAGCCTGATGCAGTTCTACGGCAATGCCCTGCTTGAGTACACCAATCAGGATATCCGCGTACTGCCCTCGTCCGTGCCGGTCGAAGGTGATCGTGCCAGCGTTGGTATGGAGGTTCGCGATAGTTACGGTACCGTCTATCCGGTTTCCTACACGATGGTGAAGAAGGATGGGCAGTGGGTGATGCGCAATGTCGTCCTCAATGGCATCAACATTGGCAAGCTGTTCCGCGACCAGTTCGCCGATAGCATGAAGCGCAACGGTCAGAATCTGGACAAGACCATCGATGGCTGGGCTGATGTGGTAGCCAAGGCCAAGGACAGCGAGGAAGGCCAGAAGGCTGTGGGGCAATGAGCGATGCCTCGATTCGCCAGGTCGAGCCCGGTGTGCTCGTCCTCGCCGGCGTAATCGACTACAGCACCGGCCCGGCTCTGCGGCAGCAGGGCCGGGTGCTGATCAGTGCCGCCAAAGCGGCGGAGCTGGTGCTCGACTGCGCGGAGGTGGAAAAGTCCAGCAGTGTCGGCCCATCCCTGCTGCTAGCTTATTTGCGTGATGCCAAGGCCGTTGGCAAGCGCCTGCGGATGCGCGCATTGCCCCAGGACATGCGCGAAATCGCACAAGTCTGCGGTTTGCTCGAACTACTGCCGTTGGAAGCTTGACGGGGTCACGTAGGGTTCTCCGTCGGAGCCGATATCGGCAGGGTTCGCAGTTGGTAGGCTTTTTTGTAAGATGGCCGGCTTCCCGGGGCGTGCAGGAAGCTGGTCGTCTCACGGCCCCGTTTGCTTTGCGCCGACATCCACCGCAGGAGTAATTCATGACAGCTTCCGAGGTATGCATGCAGCCCACTGAAGTCAAAAGCTTTCTGGAGAGTAGACTGGCCGGCACTCAAGTCGAGGTGCAGGGGCAGGGTTGCGACTTTCAGCTCAATCTGATCAGCGATGACTTGGCCGGCATGAGCCCGGTGAAGCGTCAGCAACTGGTCTATGCCCAGTTGAACGACTGGATCGTCGATGGCCGCATCCATGCCATCACTATGAAGTTCTTCAGTCGCGCCGCTTGGGCCGAGCGTTCCTGAGCCTGCCTGCGCGAGAAAACATGGACAAATTGATTATTACCGGCGGTCAGCGCCTCGATGGCGAGATCCGCATTTCCGGGGCGAAGAACGCGGCGCTGCCGATCCTCGCTGCGACCCTGCTGGCCGATACGCCGGTCACCGTCTGTAACCTGCCGCACCTGCACGACATCACCACGATGATCGAGCTTTTCGGGCGCATGGGTGTGCAGCCGGTGATCGACGAAAAGCTCAGCGTGGAGGTGGATGCCAGCGCTATCAGGACGCTGGTAGCACCTTACGAACTGGTCAAGACCATGCGTGCCTCGATCTTGGTGCTCGGCCCGATGGTCGCTCGTTTTGGCGAGGCTGAGGTGGCTCTGCCGGGCGGTTGCGCCATCGGCTCGCGGCCGGTCGACCTGCATATCCGCGGCCTCGAGGCGCTGGGTGCGCAGATCGAGATGGAGGGCGGTTACATCAAGGCCAAGGCGCCGGCCGGCGGTCTGCGTGGCGGGCATTTCTTTTTCGACATCGTCAGCGTGACCGGCACCGAAAACATCATGATGGCCGCAGCGCTGGCCAGTGGGCGTACCGTATTGGAGAACGCCGCCCGCGAGCCGGAGGTGGTCGATCTGGCCAACTTCCTGAACAGTATGGGTGCGCAGATCAAGGGTGCCGGTACCGACACCATCGTCATCGAGGGCGTCAAGCGCTTGGGTGGCGGCCGTTACAGTGTGATGCCCGACCGCATCGAGACCGGTACTTATCTGGTGGCTGCAGCGGTTACTGGGGGGAGAGTCAAACTCAAGGATACCGATCCGACTATTCTCGAGGCTGTGCTGCTCAAGCTGGAAGAGGCGGGTGCGCAGATCGATACCGGTAACAACTGGATCTCGCTGGATATGAAGGGTAACCGGCCCAGGGCCGTGAGCGTGCGCACTGCACCGTACCCGGCGTTCCCCACCGATATGCAGGCACAGTTCATTTCCCTGAATGCCGTCGCCGAAGGCACGGGAGCGGTCATCGAGACCGTGTTCGAGAACCGCTTCATGCATGTCTACGAAATGCACCGTATGGGTGCGCAGATTCTGGTGGAGGGCAATACGGCCATCGTCACCGGTGTGCCGCACCTAAAAGGGGCTCCGGTGATGGCTACCGACCTGCGCGCCTCCGCCAGCCTGGTGATTGCCGGCTTGGTAGCCGAGGGCGATACCCTGATCGACCGCATTTACCACATTGATCGTGGCTACGAATGCATCGAGGAAAAGTTGCAGCTGCTCGGCGCCAAGATCCGCCGCATCCCGGGCTAGGCCTGGCGCTGTCGCGGCGCCGACCTTGGCCCCGAGGGGGTCAATATCCAAGGACATCCGTTTTCATGCTCACCATTGCTCTGTCCAAAGGCCGTATTCTCGACGATACCCTGCCATTGCTCGCCGAAGCCGGTATCGTACCGACCGAGAATCCGGACAAGAGTCGCAAGCTCATCATTCCGACCACTCAGGAGGACGTGCGCCTGCTGATCGTCCGTGCCACCGACGTGCCGACCTATGTCGAGAACGGTGCCGCCGATTTGGGCGTGGCCGGCAAGGATGTACTGATGGAGTATGGCGGTCAGGGGCTGTACGAGCCGCTTGATCTGAATATCGCCAACTGCAAGCTGATGACTGCCGGCAAGGTCGGTGCACCCGAGCCCAAGGGGCGCCTGCGGGTGGCCACCAAATTCGTCAGTGTGGCCAAGCGCTACTATGCCGAGCAGGGCCGCCAAGTAGACATCATCAAGCTGTACGGCTCCATGGAGTTGGCACCGCTGGTGGGGCTGGCCGACAAGATTATCGACGTGGTCGACACCGGTAACACCCTGCGCGCCAACGGTCTGGAGCCTCAGGAACTGATTGCCACCATCAGTTCGCGGCTGATCGTCAACAAGGCCTCGATGAAGATGCAGCATGCGCGCATCCAGTCGTTGATCGACACCTTGCGCAAGGCTGTCGAGTCGCGACACCGGAGCTGACCCGGACCTGTCTACGCCTTCCGTGTCATAGCGAAATTCTCGGGTGCCCGCGCGGAAGGCTTGCTAGTCTAGCGGCGCCCGAGTTTCTGCCAATCACGAGGCCTGTTATGACCGCACCCATCGCCATTCGCCGACTCGACGCCGCCGATCCGCAGTTTGCCCACCACCTGGATCATCTGCTGAGCTGGGAAAGCGTCTCCGATGATGCGGTCAACCAGCGCGTGCTGGATATCATCCAGGCCGTGCGTACGCGCGGCGATGACGCGGTCGTGGAGTTCACCCAGCGCTTCGATGGCGTCGCAGCCAGCTCCATGGCCGAGCTGATCCTGCCTCGCGAGCGTCTGGAGCTGGCCCTGACCCGGATCAGCGGTGAGCAGCGTGGGGCGCTGGAAAAGGCCGCCGAGCGCGTGCGCCTGTACCACGAGCGGCAGAAGCAGGACTCCTGGACCTACACCGAGGCTGACGGCACCGTGCTTGGTCAGCAGGTCACCCCGTTGGATCGCGCTGGCCTTTATGTGCCCGGTGGCAAGGCCGCCTACCCCTCCTCGGTGCTGATGAACGCCATCCCGGCCAAAGTCGCCGGCGTCGCCGAGGTGGTGATGGTGGTGCCGACGCCTCGTGGCGAACTCAACGAGCTAGTGCTGGCTGCCGCCTGCGTGGCCGGCGTCGACCGTGTGTTTACCATCGGCGGCGCCCAGGCGGTTGCGGCGCTGGCTTACGGCACCGAGAGCGTGCCGCAGGTGGACAAGATCGTCGGCCCGGGCAACATCTATGTGGCCACCGCCAAGCGCCATGTGTTCGGCCAGGTCGGCATCGACATGATCGCCGGTCCTTCGGAAATCCTGGTTGTCTGCGATGGCCAGACCGATCCTGACTGGATCGCCATGGACCTTTTTTCCCAGGCCGAGCACGACGAGGATGCCCAGTCGATCCTGGTCAGCCCGGACGGCGCCTTTCTTGACCGTGTGGCCGAAAGCATCGCCCGCCTGCTGCCGGCCATGGAGCGCGCCGAGATCATCCGTACCTCGCTGGAGGGCCGTGGTGCGCTGATCCAGGTCGTCGACATGGAGCAGGCCATCGCCGTAGCCAACCGTATCGCCCCCGAGCATCTCGAGCTGTCGGTAGCCGAGCCTCAGCAGTGGCTGCCGAGGATTCGCCACGCCGGTGCGATCTTCATGGGGCGTTACACGGCAGAAGCCCTGGGTGATTACTGTGCCGGGCCGAACCATGTGCTACCGACTTCCGGAACCGCGCGCTTCTCCTCGCCGCTGGGCGTCTACGACTTCCAGAAACGCTCGTCGATCATCTTCTGTTCGGCCGACGGCGCCTCCGAACTGGGCAAGACCGCCTCGGTGCTGGCGCGCGGCGAGTCGCTGACCGCCCACGCACGCAGCGCCGAGTACCGCATCAAGGGCTGAAGCCGGCACGAACCCTGTAGGAGCTCGCTTGTTGGCGATTGGCCGCAAAGGCATCGCCGGCTAGCTGGCTCCCACACAAGCAAATCAACCGAATTCGAGGAGGGAAGGGCGTGAGCAAATTCTGGAGCCCCTTCGTCAAGAACCTGGTGCCCTACGTGCCGGGTGAGCAGCCGAAGCTGAGCAGGCTGGTCAAGCTCAATACCAACGAAAATCCCTACGGGCCGTCGCCCAAGGCGATCGCCGCCATGCAGGCCGAACTGAACGACAGTCTGCGCCTCTATCCGGACCCCAACGGCGAGCGCCTGAAGCAGGCGATTGCCGACTACTATGGAGTGCAGAGCCGTCAGGTATTCGTCGGCAATGGCTCTGACGAAGTGCTGGCGCACATCTTCCATGGGCTGTTCCAGCATGGCCGGCCGCTGCTGTTTCCCGATGTGACCTACAGTTTCTACCCGGTCTACTGCGGCCTGTATGGAATTCCTTTCGAGGTCGTGGCGCTGGACGAGCAGTTCCGTATTCGCGTCGAGGATTATCAGCGGCCCAATGGCGGGATCATTTTTCCCAACCCCAATGCGCCGACCGGCTGCTTGCTGCCGCTAGAGGCCATTGAGCGGCTGCTCAAGGCCAATCCGGACTCGGTAGTGGTGGTGGACGAGGCCTATGTGGACTTCGGCGGTGCGACGGCGATCACTCTCGTCGATCGCTATCCCAACCTGCTGGTCACCCAGACCCTCTCCAAGTCGCGTTCGCTGGCCGGTATGCGCGTCGGTCTGGCGGTCGGGCACCCGGAGTTGATCGAGGCTCTGGAGCGGATCAAGAACAGCTTCAACTCCTATCCGCTGGATCGCATGGCCATCGTCGGGGCGGCGGCGGCCTTCGAGGATCGTGCCTACTTCGAGCAGACCTGCCGCCAGGTGATCGCCAGCCGCGAGCAACTAGTCAGCGAGCTGCAGCGGCTGGGGTTCGAGGTGCTGCCGTCGGCGGCCAACTTCGTCTTCGCCCGCCATCCTGGGCGCGATGCCGAGGGGTTGGCGGCGGGGCTGCGCGAGCAGGGGGTGATCGTCCGTCATTTCAAGCAGGAGCGGATTCGCCAGTTCCTGCGCATCACCATCGGTACCCTGGAGCAGAATCAGGCGCTGATCGACGTGCTAGCGCCCCTCTGCTGAACCACTGACGTCTACTCCGGTTGGGCGGGCGCTTGCGGCTGTACTGCCGTGGGTGGCGGGCGTAGGCCGATTTCGGCGGTCAGGGTCAGTGTCTGGCCATTGCGCAGGACCGCGATGTCGATGGTTTCTCCCGGTTGGGCCTGGGCGACCTGGTTCATTGCATGGCGCCCGTCAGTGGCCGGTTGGCCATCGAGGCTGACGATCAGGTCGCCCGGCTGCAGGCCGGCCCGCTGGGCGGGGCCGTCCCGGTAGATGCCGGCGACGACGATGCCCGGCCGGCCTTCCAGGCCGAAGGATTCGGCCAGCTCCTTGGTCAGTGGTTGTACCTCGAGGCCGAGCCAACCGCGGATCACTTGGCCGTGCTCGATGATTTCCTCCATCACCTCCATGGCCAGCTTCGCCGGAATCGCGAAACCGATGCCCTGGGAGCCGCCTGACCGGGAGAAGATGGCGGTGTTGATACCGATCAGGTTGCCGTTGGCGTCGATCAGCGCCCCGCCCGAGTTGCCCGGATTGATCGCTGCGTCGGTCTGGATGAAGTCCTCGTAGGTGTTCAGGCCCAGCTGGTTGCGCCCGGTCGCGCTGATGATGCCCATGGTTACGGTCTGGCCGACGCCGAAGGGGTTGCCGATGGCCAGGGCCACATCGCCGATGCGAATGCTGTCGGAGCGCCCCAGGTGCATGACCGGCAGGTCGTCGAGATCGATCTTGAGCACGGCCAGGTCGGTTTCCGAATCGTTGCCGATCACTCGGGCGAGGACTTCCCGGCCATCCTTCAGGGCGACGACGATCTGGTCGGCGCCGGTGGTGACATGGTTGTTGGTCAGCAGATAGCCATCCTGGCTCATGATCACCGCGGAGCCCAGGCTGGATTCCAGGCGCCGCTGGCTGGGCAGGGAGTTGCCGAAGTACTGCTGCAGTAGCGGGTCGTCGAACAGCGGCTGGGCCGGCTTCTTGACCACCTTGGTGGTGTACAGGTTGGCTACTGCCGGTGCCGCGCTGCTGACTGCACTGGCATAGGACGCGGGGCTTTGCGGTGAAAGGATGGCGAAGGGAGGCTGCTGTTCGTTGCCGTCACGCTGTGGCAGGCCGACCCACTCCGGATAGCGCTGGATGATCAGCAGGGCCAGCAGCACTCCGACTACCAGGGGCCAGCCGAGAAAACGCAGGGCCTTTAGCATGGATCGAAAATCCTTGGGGTTGCGAGGGGCAAGAGGTGGCCGTATGGTGCGCCATTATACGAAGGTGCCGCGGGCTGGCCAGCGGCACGCAATCGCTTTATCTGGGAGGCCGCGATGCCCGTCGCTCTGTCCGTATTGGTGGAGGCAGCCGATCGTTATCTGGCGGCTGCCGGGATGCCCGATTATTGCCCGAACGGCTTGCAGGTCGAGGGGCGTGCGCAGGTTGGCAGGATCGTCACCGGGGTGACTGCCAGCCAGGCGCTGCTGGACGCCGCGGTCGAGTTTCAGGCCGATCTGGTGCTCGTGCACCACGGCTATTTCTGGAAGAGCGAGAATCCCTGCGTCGTCGGTATGAAGCAGCGCCGCCTGAAGACCCTGCTGGTCAACGACATCAGTCTGGTCGCCTATCACCTGCCGTTGGATGTGCACCCCGAAGTGGGTAATAACGTGCAGCTGTCCCGCCGCCTCGGCCTCGCGGTGGAGGGGCCGTTGGAGCCGGAAAATCCGCGCTCGGTGGGACTGGTCGGCAGTCTGGCGCAGGCGCTGGCGCCGCGCGAGTTCGCTGCACTGGTGGCGCAGGTGCTGGGGCGCGAGCCCTTGCTGATCGAGGCGGATCGACCGATACGCCGCATCGCCTGGTGCACCGGCGCTGCGCAGGGCTACATCGAGCAGGCGATTGCCGCCGGCGTGGATGCCTACATGACCGGCGAGGTGTCCGAATCCACCGTGCACAGCGCACGGGAGAACGGCATTAGTTTCCTTGCCGCCGGCCATCACGCCACCGAGCGCTACGGGGTGCAGGCGCTGGGCGAGTGGCTGGCGCAGCGTTTCTGCCTCGAGCACTGTTTCGTCGATTGTGACAATCCGGTGTAAGTGCCGGGTTGCCCGACGTGGCAGCGCTTGGGCATATTTGTAGAATGATTGGATCTATGCTGCATCCTTATTATAAGGATGTGTGCATGGTATCGTGCGCCAACGTCCGCGGCCCGCAGGCCGCTTTTGTTTTTTGTGAGTAGCCATGGTCGACAAACTGACGCATCTGAAGCAGCTGGAGGCGGAAAGCATCCACATCATCCGCGAGGTAGCCGCCGAGTTCGACAACCCGGTGATGCTGTACTCCATCGGCAAGGATTCTGCCGTCATGCTGCATCTGGCCCGCAAGGCCTTCTTCCCCGGCAAGCTGCCGTTCCCGGTGATGCACGTCGACACCCAGTGGAAGTTTCAGGAGATGTACAGCTTCCGCGACAAGATGGTCGCGGAGATGGGCCTGGACCTGATCACCTACGTCAACCCGGAAGGCGTGGCGCAGGGCATCAACCCCTTCACCCACGGCAGCGCCAAGCACACCGACATCATGAAGACCGAGGGCCTCAAGCAGGCCCTGGACAAGTACGGCTTCGACGCCGCCTTCGGCGGTGCGCGCCGCGACGAGGAGAAGTCGCGGGCCAAGGAGCGCGTCTATTCGTTCCGCGACAGCAAGCACCGCTGGGACCCGAAGAACCAGCGTCCCGAGCTGTGGAGCGTCTACAACGGCAAGGTGAAGAAGGGCGAGTCGATCCGCGTGTTCCCGCTGTCCAACTGGACCGAGCTGGACATCTGGCAGTACATCTATCTGGAAGGTATCCCGATCGTGCCGCTGTACTTCGCCGCCGAGCGCGAAGTGATCGAGAAGAACGGCACCCTGATCATGATCGACGATGCGCGCATCCTCGACCATCTTTCCGATGAAGAGAAGGCGCGCATCCAGAAGAAGATGGTGCGCTTCCGTACCCTCGGCTGCTACCCGCTGACCGGCGCGGTGGAGTCCACTGCCGCCAGCCTGCCCGAGATCATCCAGGAAATGCTCCTGACCCGCACTTCCGAGCGCCAGGGCCGCGTCATCGACCACGATGGCGCCGGTTCCATGGAAGAAAAGAAACGTCAGGGCTACTTCTAAGGTTTCCGCATCATGTCGCACCAATCCGAACTGATCAGCGAGGACATCCTCGCCTACCTGGCCCAGCACGAACGCAAGGAACTGCTGCGCTTTCTCACCTGCGGCAACGTCGACGACGGCAAGAGCACCCTGATCGGGCGCCTGCTGCACGACTCCAAGATGATCTACGAGGATCACCTTGAAGCGATCACCCGCGACTCGAAGAAGGTCGGCACCACCGGCGAGGACGTCGATCTGGCGCTGCTGGTCGACGGCCTGCAGGCCGAGCGCGAGCAGGGCATCACCATCGACGTGGCCTACCGCTACTTCTCGACCGCCAAGCGCAAGTTCATCATCGCCGACACCCCCGGCCATGAGCAGTACACCCGCAACATGGCCACCGGCGCCTCGACCTGCGACCTGGCGATCATCCTGATCGACGCCCGCTACGGCGTGCAGACCCAGACCCGCCGGCACAGCTTCATCGCCTCCTTGCTGGGCATCAAGCACATCGTGGTCGCCATCAACAAGATGGACCTGATGGGCTTCGATCAGGGCGTGTTCGACAGCATCAGCGCCGACTACCTGCAGTTCGCCGAGCGTATCGGCCTCAAGCCCAGCTCGCTGCACTTCGTGCCGATGTCGGCGCTCAAGGGCGACAACGTGGTCAACAAGAGCGAGCGCGCGCCCTGGTACCAGGGACCGTCGCTGATGGAGATCCTCGAGACCGTCGAGATCGCCGCCGACCGCAACGTCACCGACATGCGCTTCCCGGTGCAGTACGTCAACCGGCCGAACCTGAACTTCCGCGGCTTCGCCGGCACCCTGGCCAGCGGCATCGTGCACAAGGGCGACGAGATCGCCGTGCTGCCGTCGGGAAAGACCAGCAAGGTGCGCTCCATCGTCACCTTCGACGGCGAGCTGGAACAGGCAATTCCCGGCCAGGCCGTGACCCTGACCCTGGAAGACGAGATCGACGTGTCGCGCGGCGACATGCTGGTGCATGCCGACAACCGTCCGCAGGTCACCGACAGATTCGACGCCATGCTGGTGTGGATGGCCGAGGAGCCGATGCTGCCGGGCAAGAAGTACGACATCAAGCGCGCCACCAGCTACGTGCCGGGCAACATCGTCGGCATCGCGCACCGCGTCGACGTCAACAGCCTCGAGCAGCTGGCAGCCAGCGAGCTCAAGCTCAACGAGATCGGCAAGGTGCGCGTCAGCCTGGATGCGCCCATCGCCCTCGACGGCTACGCGCACAACCGCACCACCGGCGCCTTCATCGTCATCGACCGGCTGACCAACGGCACCGTCGGTGCCGGCATGATCATCGCCGACCCGCTGGCCGGGCAGAACACCGTCGGTCACCACGGCCAGCTGGCCCACGTGGCCGCCGAGGAACGCGCCGCGCGCTTCGGTCAGCAGCCGGCCACCGTGCTGTTCAGCGGCCTGTCCGGCGCCGGCAAGAGCACCCTGGCCTATGCCGTGGAGCGCAAGCTGTTCGACAGCGGTCGCGCGGTCTACGTGCTCGATGGGCAGAACCTGCGCCACGACCTCAACAAGGGCCTGCCGCTGGATCGCGCCGGCCGTGCCGAGAACTGGCGGCGCGCCGCCCAGGTGGCCAGGCAGTTCAACGAGGCCGGCCTGCTGACCCTGGCCGCCTTCGTCGCCCCGGATGCCGAGGGCCGCGAGCAGGCCAGGGCACTGATCGGCGCCGAGCGCCTGATCACCGTCTACGTCCAGGCTTCGCCGCAGGCCTGCCGTGAGCGCGATCCGCAGGGGCTGTACGCGGCAGGCGAGGGCAACATCCCCGGCGAGTCTTTCCCCTACGACGTGCCGCTGAATGCCGATCTGGTGATCGATACCCAGTCCACTTCGGTGGAGGAGGGCGTGCGCCAAGTGCTGGCGCTGCTGCGCAGCCGCAGGGTGATCTGATACCTGAGTAGATGGAACGAGCCTCGGCAAGGCCGAGGCTCGTTCTGCTTTGCAGTAAGGTTTAGTGCTTGCCCTTCAGGCCGAACTGCTCGTCCAGCATGCCGGGGGCGTTGGCGATCTTGGGGGCATAATCTTTGGGCGCCTCGGGGGCCGTCGAGTTGGGCAGATGCTCATGGTCGCCGAGGATTTCTTCGCTCTGCAGCGTGGCCAGCAGTCGCTGGCGCGTCAGCTCGTCGAGCGCGAGGCGGCTGGCACCCTCGGATAGGTGTTCCTGAATCTCCGCGTAACTCTGGGTGAGCTTCTTCACCAGGTTCGCGGTGGTGTTGAAGTGGGTGATTACTTCGCTCTGATAGGCGTCGAAGCGCTCTTGCAGTTCGTCCAGCTGACGCTGCGTCCGGCTGGGTACCGCATTGGGCAATAGACGAGCGGCAACGAAGCCGATGGTGATGCCGACAAGCAGGGTAAGGGCTGGTAGCAACCAGGCCATGAGCGTCTGTTCCACGATCCTTCCTCTATGGGCTGCTTTGTTTTACGTTAGCGGCTCCAGTGTGCCCTGTATAGCCGGCCTAGACGCATGCAGCGATCCGTGCCGGCCAAGCCTTCGGCAGTGGGCCGCCTTCCAGCCTGATCATGCTTTGGCATAGGCTGCCGCAGCGATCCCCGGGCCGGTCGGTCCTTTACATCGGCCAGCACTGCGGCCCAACCATCAAGACGAGCCTGCTCCAAGCGGGCTCATGGAGATACAGTTTGTCGAGTCGTGAAAATTCCCTGTTCATCGATGGGCCCTGTGGCCCGCTCGAAGCGCTCTACCTCGAACTGCCCGAGGCTCGTGGTCTGGCTCTGCTCTGTCATCCCAATCCGGTGAAGGGCGGGACCATGCAGAACAAGGTCGTTTCCACCCTGCAGCGTACCGCCCGGGATGCCGGTTACAGCACTCTGCGCTTCAACTATCGTGGCGTCGGCGCCAGTGTTGGCAGTCATGATATGGGTAGCGGCGAGGTAGATGATGCCGAGGCTGTCGTCCGGTGGGTGCATGAACGGCTGCCGCAGCTTCCCCTTAGCCTGTTCGGCTTCTCCTTCGGTGGCTATGTCGCACTCAACCTAGCGGAGCGTCTGGCTGCGCAGGGTCTGGTGCCGGAGCGGATGTTCCTGGTCGCGCCGGCGGTGATGCGTCTGGAGAGCGAGGCGACCGTGTCGTCGCAGGGCAGTAGCCTGACGGTCATCCAGCCGGAGCAGGACGAGGTGGTCAACCCGCAACTGGTCTACGACTGGTCGGCATCTCTGCAGCGCCCCCACGAGTTGTTGAAAGTGGCAGAATGCGGACATTTCTTCCATGGCAGGCTGGGCGAGTTGAAGGACTTGGTCAGTTCACGCCTCTGAATCATAGACAAGCGCACAATATGACCACTCGAATCCTCACCGGCATCACTACCACCGGTACTCCTCATCTGGGTAACTATGCCGGTGCCATTCGCCCAGCGATCGTCGCCGGTCGCGACCCGCATGCCGATTCGTTCTATTTTCTGGCCGACTACCACGCGCTGATCAAGTGCGACGACCCGGAGCGCATCCAGAGTTCGCGTCTGGAAATCGCCGCCACCTGGCTGGCCTGCGGGCTGGATACGGAAAGAACGACTTTCTACCGGCAGTCGGACATCCCCGAGATCACCGAGCTGACCTGGCTGCTGACCTGCGTGACGGCCAAGGGATTGCTCAACCGCGCGCATGCCTACAAGGCCTCGGTGGACAAGAATCTGGAGGCCGGCGAGGATCCGGACGCCGGGGTGAGCATGGGGTTGTTCAGCTATCCGGTACTGATGGCGGCTGACATTCTGATGTTCAATGCGAACAAGGTGCCGGTCGGTCGCGACCAGATCCAGCACGTGGAAATGGCCCGCGACATCGGCCAGCGCTTCAATCACCTATTTGGCCGGGGCCGAGAACTCTTCACCCTGCCGGAGGCGGTGATCGAGGAGGAGGTAGCCACGCTGCCTGGGCTGGACGGCCGCAAGATGTCGAAGAGTTACGACAACACCATTCCGCTGTTCGGCTCGGCCCGCCAGTTGAAGGACTCGATCGCTCGCATCGTCACCGATTCGCGGGAGCCGGGCGAGCCGAAGGACCCGGATGGCTCGCATCTGTTTACCCTCTACCAGGCGTTTGCCACGCCGGAGCGGCTCGCCGAGTTCCGTGCCGATCTGTTGGCTGGTTTGGCTTGGGGGGAGGCCAAGCAACGCCTGTTCCAGCTGCTCGACAGCGAACTGGGCGAGGCCCGCGAGCGCTACCAAACGCTGATTGCGAGGCCGCTTGACTTGGAGGACATTCTTCAGGCTGGTGCGGCCAAAGCGCGCAGGATTTCCACCCCTTTTCTTGGCGAGCTACGCGAGGCGGTTGGGCTGCGCTCGTTCCGCAGTGATGTGCGGAGCCAGGCTGCCAGCGGCAAGAAAAAAGCGGCGAAAACCGCGCGTTTCGTCAGTTTTCGCGAGTCTGACGGAGGATTCCGTTTCCGTTTTCTGGCTGCCGATGGCGAGGAGTTGCTGCTGTCGCGGCCGTTTGATGATCCCAAGGCAGCAGGGAGGATCGGCCAGCGGTTGATTGCCCTGGGGCCGGATGCACTCGAGTTGCGCGCCGATGAAGGCGCCCAGTTTACCCTCTGGCTGGATGGCGAATGCATGGCCGACAGCCCGGTGTACGCCGACCCGGATGCCTTGGAGGCAGCCATGCTGCGCCTGCGGGAAGCGGTTGCAGGGCTTGCCGACTGAACGCCGTGCGACCGTTGTGCTGGATCTGTAGACTCCTGCTTCGACGGTCGCGAACCTTTGAACTCTTGATGAGGGTGGCCCGTTTTGAATGATTTGACGAAACTCCCCACAGTCGAGGGCGCCGCCAAGGCGGCCTCCCCACGACTCTACCCCGACTCCGCCATGACTCCCCTTGAGCGCTATCAAGCCGACCTGAAACGTCCCGATTTCTTCCATGATGCCGCCCAGGAAAACGCAGTGCGCCACCTGCAGCGACTCTATGACGACCTGGTCAGCGCCAGCCTGCAAGGCCAGGCTGTAGGTGGCAAGCCCAGTCTGTTCGACAGGCTGCTTGGCAAGAAATCGCAGGGCCTGCCGAGGGGGCCTGTCAAGGGCATCTATTTCTGGGGGGGAGTGGGACGCGGCAAGACCTATCTGGTCGACACCTTCTACGATGCTCTGCCGTTCGAGCAGAAGATGCGCACTCACTTCCACCGCTTCATGAAGCGGGTGCATGAGGAAATGAAGACGCTCAAGGGGGAGAAGAACCCGCTGACCATCATCGGCAAGCGCTTTGCCAGCGAGGCCCGGGTGATCTGCTTCGATGAGTTTTTCGTTTCCGACATCACCGATGCGATGATCCTCGCCACCCTGCTGGATGAGTTGTTCAAGAACGGCGTAAGCTTGGTAGCCACTTCCAACATCGTGCCGGACGGTCTCTACAAGGACGGCTTGCAACGTGCGCGCTTCTTGCCGGCGATTGCTCTGCTCAAGGAGCACACCGAAATCGTCAACGTCGATAGCGGAATCGACTACCGCCTGCGCGCCCTGGAACAAGCCGAGTTGTACCACTGGCCGCTGGATGCCGAGGCGGAGGAAAGCCTGGAGCGCAGTTTCCGCAGTCTTCTCACCGAACACTGTGCGGTGAAGGACAACGATGTGCTGCTGATCGAGAGTCGCGAGATCCGTGCCCGCAAGACCGCTAACGACGTAGCCTGGTTCGAGTTCCGCGAGTTGTGCGACGGCCCGCGCAGCCAGAACGACTACATCGAGCTGGGCAAGATCTTCGAGGCAGTGCTGCTCTCCAACGTCGAGCAGATGAGCGTCTCCAAGGACGACATGGCGCGGCGCTTCATCAACTTGGTCGACGAGTTCTACGATCGCAATGTCAAGCTGATCATCTCTGCCGAGGTAGAGCTGAAGGACCTGTATACCGGCGGCCGCCTGGAGTTCGAGTTCCAGCGTACCCTGAGCCGTCTGCTGGAGATGCAGTCCCACGAGTTCCTCGCGCGGCCACACAAGCCGTGAGCGATGGGGCCGCTTGTGGGCGGCCCTTGTCGTTTTTGGGGGAGCGTCTGGCTCTTTCCGCTTCTCGATGAAGCTGTGCCGGAGGTCCTCAAGGTATGCCTGCACCCTTCGTTGCACCCGACTCGCCCTTCGGCGACTGGGACGGCACGCCTGCCGGAGCCCGCCTTCTGCAGCGGGAACTGGCCAGGCAAGTATTGCTGCAGGACGATTTTCCCGTCTTGCGCCTGGTCGCCGGTGTGGACGTCGGTTTCGAGGAGGCTGGGCACGTCACCCGGGCAGCAGCGGTATTACTCGATGTCGAGACTCTGGAGCCGCTTGCTGAGCGCTTGGTGCGTATGCCGACCAGCATGCCCTATGTCCCGGGTCTGCTGTCCTTCCGCGAGCTGCCGGCTGTCTTGCATGCCCTGGCAGAGCTGCCCCAGGTACCGGATCTGGTCTTCTGCGATGGGCAGGGGATTGCCCATCCGCGAAGGTTGGGTATCGCGGCCCACTTGGGCGTGGTCAGTGGCCTGCCGACTATCGGTGTGGCCAAAAAAATTCTTGTCGGCACCCATGCCGAATTGGGGCCTCGGCGAGGCAATCAAGTCGATCTTGTCTATCAGGGTGATGTGGTGGGTACGGTGCTGCGCAGCAAGGACGGGGTGCGCCCGCTGATCGTTTCGCCGGGCCATCGGGTCAGCCTGGCCAGTGCGCCGCGGCTGGTCATGGCTTGTGTCACCCGCTACCGCTTGCCCGAGCCGACGCGGCTGGCCGACCGGCTCGCCTCGCGAAGGGCGGGACGGGGTGGCCCTCAGCCGGGCTGAGAGCGAATTGGTCTTGGCTGGCTTCAGGGTAAGCCGCTTGCTGCGCAAATTGAGATCTGCTTTGAGCGAGAGCCGGCAGGCGGTTGCTATTTTTTCTGCAGTCGGTATGATTTCAAAGATTTTCCAGCGGGGATGCCTAGCTCGCTGGGAATGAGGTAGGGGATGCCTAGCCTACCGAGCCCCGCCGTAGCGGACGCGCTGACCCGAGCCCCCGACAGCGTCTGTTTCCGGCCGCCTTGACCTTGTCAATGCAAGCACCGTTCAGTAAGATCTGCCGCCTTGTTTTTAGGGTGGCCTCTGAGGCTATAACGAATGAAAACTTTTACTGCGAAACCGGAAACTGTTAAGCGCGACTGGTATGTCGTCGACGCTGCCGGCCAGACTCTGGGTCGTCTGGCTACTGAAATCGCCAGCCGCCTGCGCGGCAAGCACAAGCCTGAGTATACCCCGCACGTCGATACCGGCGACTACATCGTCGTGATCAATGCTGAGCAGGTGCGTGTCACCGGTGCCAAGAGTAGCGACAAAATGTACTACTCCCACTCCGGTTTCCCGGGCGGCATCAAGTCCATCAGTTTCGAGAAGCTGATCGTCAGGGCTCCCGAGCGTGTGATCGAGACTGCGGTCAAGGGTATGCTGCCGAAGAACCCCCTGGGTCGCGACATGTACCGCAAGCTGAAGGTGTACAAGGGTGCTGTTCATCCGCACACCGCTCAGCAGCCTCAAGAACTTAAGATTTAAGGGGGATAGCTCATCATGTCGGCGACTCAAAACTACGGCACTGGCCGTCGTAAGACTGCTACCGCTCGCGTCTTCCTGCGTCCGGGCACTGGCAAAATTTCCATCAATGATCGCTCCCTGGACCAGTTCTTCGGTCGCGAAACCGCTCGCATGGTCGTGCGTCAGCCGCTCGAGCTGACCGAGACCGTGGAGAAGTTCGATGTATACGTCACCGTCGCTGGCGGCGGTGTCAGTGGTCAGGCGGGTGCCATTCGCCATGGCATCACTCGCGCACTGATCGAGTATGACGAGACTTTCCGCAGTCCGCTGCGTCGGGCCGGCTATGTGACTCGCGATGCTCGCGAAGTCGAGCGTAAGAAAGTCGGTCTGCGCAAGGCGCGCAAGCGCCCGCAGTACTCCAAGCGCTAATTTCAGCGTTTGCAAAGAGCGCCCGGCATCCGCAAGGATTCCGGGCGTTTTTTTGTTTCCGAAAAGGCCGCACGGCTTATGTGCTACAAGTTTGGTAGCGTGTTTCTCAAGTGTGTCAGTATTTTTGTATCTGGCTATTACCTTGTCAGGTCTGAGGGTTTTCTTTAACATTTTGCCGATTTTTCGCGCGCCTCGTTTTTTTATTACAGGTCCGGATAACGGGCCGCAAAGTTGATGGGAGACAACGGAATGAGTAATGACGGCGTGAATGTAGGCCGGCGTCGCTTTCTGGTTGCGGCCACCTCTGTGGTGGGTGCGGCAGGAGCGGTGGGGGCTGCGGTCCCGTTTGTGGGATCCTGGTTCCCAAGTGCCAAGGCCAAGGCCGCTGGTGCACCGGTGAAGGTGAATATCGGCAAGATTGGGCCGGGGCAACAAATAGTGGCTGAATGGCGTGGCCAGCCGGTGTTTATCGTCCGCCGTACCGAGGAAATCCTTGCCAACCTGAAAAAAGTCGAATCCGAGGTGGCAGACCCCGAGTCGGCCGCTTCGGTTCAGCCAGTGTATGTTGACCGGAAGCTGCGCTCGATCAGGCCGGAAATTCTGGTTTTGGTTGGCCTCTGCACCCATCTGGGCTGCTCTCCTTCCTTTCGGCCGGAACTCGCTCCGGCGGATCTGGGGAGCAACTGGGTGGGCGGTTATTTCTGTCCATGCCACGGCTCCAAATACGATCTGGCCGGCCGTGTCTACAAGGCACAACCTGCGCCCTTGAACCTGCCGGTGCCTCCGCATTCGTACGAGTCGAATGATGTGATCATTGTCGGTGTGGACCAGGAGAAGGCCTGATGAGCAAATTCATGGAGTGGGTCGATGCACGCTTCCCCGCCACACAGATGTGGGAAGACCATCTATCTAAATATTATGCGCCGAAGAATTTCAATTTTTTCTATTTCTTCGGCTCCCTAGCACTGTTGGTGCTGGTCAACCAGCTGCTGACCGGTATCTGGCTGACCATGAGCTTCACCCCGTCGGCGGAGGAGGCCTTTACCTCTGTCGAGTACATCATGCGCGACGTGGAGTACGGCTGGATCATCCGCTATCTGCACTCTACCGGTGCCTCTGCGTTCTTTATTGTGGTCTATCTGCACATGTTTCGCGGCCTGCTCTACGGCTCCTATCAGAAGCCGCGCGAGCTGGTATGGATCTTCGGTATGCTGATCTACCTGTGCCTGATGGCCGAGGCCTTCATGGGCTATCTGCTGCCATGGGGGCAGATGTCCTATTGGGGGGCTCAGGTAATCATCTCGTTGTTCGGTGCCATTCCGGTGATCGGCGACGACCTGACGCAGTGGATTCGCGGTGACTACCTGATTTCCGGCATCACGCTCAACCGTTTCTTCGCTCTGCACGTGATCGCGCTGCCGATTGTACTGCTCGGCCTGGTGGTGCTGCACATCCTGGCTTTGCATGAGGTCGGCTCGAACAACCCGGATGGCATCGAGATCAAGAAGAAGAAGGACGCGAACGGCAAGCCGCTGGACGGTATCCCGTTCCATCCCTACTACACCGTGAAGGATATCGTCGGCGTGGTGGTGTTCCTGTTCGTTTTCTGTGCCGTGGTGTTCTTTTTCCCGGAAATGGGTGGTTATTTCCTCGAGAAGCCCAACTTCGAGCAGGCCAACGCCTTCAAGACGCCCGCCCATATCGCGCCGGTATGGTACTTCACGCCGTTCTACGCGATCCTGCGCGCGGTGCCGGACAAGCTGCTTGGCGTCATCGCCATGGGCGCGGCCATCGCCGTGTTGTTCGTTCTACCCTGGCTGGATCGCAGCCCGGTCAAATCGATGCGCTACAAGGGCTGGCTGAGCAAGCTGTGGCTGTTGGTATTCTGCATCGCTTTCCTGGCCCTCGGCGTGCTTGGTGTGCTTTCGCCGACTCCCGAACGCACGCTGTTGTCTCGGGTGTGCACGGTGCTGTACTTCGCGTTCTTCATCCTGATGCCGTTCTACACCAGGATGGAAAAGACCAAACCGGTTCCGGAAAGGGTGACTGGCTGATGAAAAAGCAATTTGCTGCATTGATTTTCGCGATTCTGCCGGCTTTTTCATTTGCCGCAGGAGCTGAGCCCGAACTGGACAAAGTTGACATCGATCTGACCGACAAGGCTGCCATGCAGGATGGTCTGCGAACCTTCGCCAACTACTGCATGGGGTGCCATAGCGCCCGGTTCCAGCGATACGAGCGGGTGGCCAGGGATCTCGGTATCCCGGAAGAAGTAATGATGGAGAATGTCGTCTTTACCGGCGCCAAGATTGGCGACCATATGAAAGTCGGCATGCAGCCCCAGGATGCCAAGATCTGGTTTGGTGCGGCGCCTCCGGATCTGACGCTGGTTGCCCGGGTGCGCGGCAATGACTGGCTATACAGCTATCTGCGCAGCTTCTATGAGGACTCGTCGCGTCCGCTGGGGGTGAACAACACCGTGTTCCCCAGCGTGGGCATGCCCAACGTGCTGGCTGGTCTGCAGGGGCGTCAGGTCTTCGGTTGCAAGCAGGTGCAGATGGTCGAGGATGGCAAGAAGCAGTACGATCCGCTTACTGGTGCGAAGATCACCCATGAGGCTTGCGATCAGCTGACCATCCTGCCGAAAACTGGCACGCTGACTGCCGACGAGTTCGACGATAAAGTCAAGAACTTGGTGACCTTCCTGGCTTACTCAGCCAATCCGGTCAAGCTGGAAAGCCAGCGTATTGGCAGCTACGTGCTCCTGTTCCTGGCGGTTTTCTTCGTGTTCGCCTATCTGCTCAAGCGCGAATACTGGAGAGACGTGCACTAATCCATTGCAGTTACACTCGAAAACACACGCGCCCGCATGGGCGCGTGTGTTTTTTTATTCTGTAGATTTGACCTGCGAGCGAGGAGTTCGCCATGGGCGTGACCAATCGATTGGCCTGTTATTCCGATCCGGCCGATCACTACTCCCACCGTGTGCGGATGGTGCTCGCCGAAAAGGGGGTTGCTGTTCAGATCCTCGATGTCGAGCCGGGGTTGAATTCGGGCAAGCTCGCCGAGATCAACCCTTACGGCGCGCTGCCCACGCTGATCGATCGCGATCTGCTCTTGTACGAGCCGGGTGTGATCATGGAGTATCTTGAGGAGCGTTATCCGCATCCGCCGTTGCTGCCGGTGTATCCTGTCGCTCGCGCCAACAGCCGTCTGCTGATGTATCGCATCCAGAGCGACTGGTGTGTCCTGGCTGACCGGATTCTGGATCGGCGTACCGAGGAGACAATCTGCAATCAGCTGCGTAGAGAGCTGCGGGAGAGTCTGCTCAGCGTGTCGCCATTGTTTGCCGAAAACCCCTTTTTTCTTAGTGAAGAGCCGAGTCTGGTGGACTGTTGCCTCTTGCCGATTCTCTGGCGGCTACCGCTGCTGGGTATAGAACTGCCGCGGAATGCGAAGCCACTGCTCGAATACATGGAGCGCCAGTTCGCTCGCCAGGCCTTTCAGGCTAGCCTGTCCGCTGTCGAACGCGATATGCGGCAATTATGAGGGAGGTTGCTATGAACTCCAGTCGACCCTATCTAGTTCGTGCGCTCTATGAGTGGATCGTCGACAATGATTACACTCCCCATCTGTTGGTCAATGCCGAGATGCCGAATGTGCAGGTCCCGGCAGGCTATGTGAACGATGGGCAGATCGTACTCAATGTTTCGCCCAGTGCTGTGCGGCATCTGCACATGGACAACCAGGGCGTGAGTTTCGAGGGTCGCTTCGGTGGTGTCGCCCACAGTCTGTACATACCCTCCGAGGCTGTCATGGCCATCTATGCGCGGGAAAACGGTCAGGGAATGGTCTTCGAGGTCGAGCCGCCTTCTGCGGAAGAGGGCTCCGATCCGGATGACGACGGTCCTTCCGGTGGCGAGCCGCCGCGGCCGGCCGGGCGACCCAGCTTGAAGGTGGTCAAGTAGTCTTACTGTGTCATTAAATTGAGCTACAGTGAGTAGATCTTCTGCACTTTGAGAAAGATCGACGATGGACTCCATGATCCGATTCGACGAGTACCTGGCGCATCTGGCAGCAGGTCTTGGGCATGCCGACCGGGAAGCCGGGCTGCGCGGCTATTGCTCCGGCCTGATGCTGCCCTTGGCGCGCAAGAGCGTGGAACCCATGGCGGCACACCTCGACCCCTTGCATGCCAGTGCCCGGCACCAGGCGTTGCATCATTTCGTGGCCAAGGCCGACTGGTCGGATACCGAACTGCTGCGCCGTGTGGCCCGGTGGGTCCTGCCGACAATGGATCTGTCCGCTGGCGGCTATTGGCTCGTGGACGACACCGGTTTCCCGAAGAAGGGGCGGCACTCGGTGGGCGTGGCGCGCCAGTACTGCGGGGTGCTGGGCAAACAGGACAACTGCCAGGTGGCGGTCAGCGTCTCGCTGGCCTGCGAACAGGCCAGCCTGCCGGTGGCCTGGCGCCTGTACCTGCCCCGGGAATGGGCCGAAGATGCCGGGCGGCGCCGCAAAGCCGGCGTACCCGAAGACGTCCGCTTTGCCACCAAGCCCCAGATAGCGCTTTCGCAGTTGCAGGCGTTGCTCGAAGCCGGGGAACCCCATCATTGTGTGGTGGCCGATGCCGGTTACGGCGTGGACAGCGCTTTTCGCCAGGGGTTGACGGCCATGGGGCTGTCCTATGTGGTCGGTGTCACCTCGGCCGTGCGGGTGTGGCCACCCGGCCAGCAGCCGCTACCGCCCAAGCCCTGGACGGGCAAGGGGCGTCCACCGGTAGCCACGCGGCGCTCGCCGGAGCATCGACCACTGTCGGTGAAGACGCTGGCCCTGTCGCTGCCGCCCGAGCTCTTTACGGAACTCACCTGGCGCCAGGGAACCAACGAACCACTGAGCGGGCGTTTCGCTGCAGTACGGGTACGCATTGCCGGCAGCGTATCGGCAAAACAGCGGCTGCACCCGCAGCAATGGCTGCTGATCGAATGGCCCCCCACGCAGGCCGAGCCGACCCATTACTGGTTGTCCACCCTCGAGGAGGACACGCCGCTATCGGAACTGGTGCGCATCGCCCACCTGCGTTGGCGTATCGAGCGCGACTATCAGGATCTCAAGCAGGACCTGGGGCTGGGACATTACGAGGGGCGTGGTTGGCGGGGATTCCACCACCATGCCAGCTTGAGCATCGCCGCCTACGGTTTTCTGCTCGGGCAG
>NZ_FOFJ01000009.1:0-107518 GCF_900110885.1 Azotobacter beijerinckii
CGGGCGATGTTTTGAACCGTTCGGACTCGAGGCGTTTGAGCCAAAGGCAAAAGCCGTTGCGCTCCCAATACAATATCTTCACTCGATTACGCTGGCGATTCAGGAAAACGAAAAGCACCGGATCGAACACCGCCACCTGGATATCCAGCTCGACCAGGGCCGCGAGACCATCGATGGATTTTCGGAAATCGACCGGCTTGGGGTAGAGGTAGACTCTTCCGACCTTGGCGTCGGGACGCATCATGGCGACTGGCTCCAGAAAATAACGGGAGCAAAGCATCGTCGGGTCTGCACCTCATTTGAAGGTGGGGTTCATGGAGCGCTTTCGATGAAACCTTCTTTCTGGAGTCTTTCAAGGGGCAGCGAGACTTGCCGCGCCTACCTCGCAAGCGCGGAGGCAGTGCGAAGCGACGCGGGTTGTCTGCCGAGCAGACCCCCAACCTGACCCTGGCCGGACTCACCGCGACCCTCGAACGGGAGCGCGGTTCGGTGCTCTCCCGGCGGTGCCCGGCCAGCAGCTCAGCGCTACGATCATCGGCAAGACCCGCCTGCAGAGCGCCGAGCAGTTTCGCGAGACCCTGCTCGAGCCGTCGGTTGAGGTTTGCCGGATGCACCTGCGACCGATCCTCATGACCTCCCTGGCGTTCATTCTTGGCGTCGTGCCGCTGGCGACCTCCAGCGACGCCGATGCCGGCAGCCGGCACGCCATGGGTACCGGGGTGATCGGTGGGATGCTCACCGTCACCGTGCTGACGATCTTCTGGGTACCGCTGTTCCATGTGCAGGTGTCCTCCTGGCTCACGGGGCGGAGTCGCGCTGAGCAGCGGCGAAAACGCGCAGTGAAACAGGGGCGCGGTCGACATTCGTGGCTGGCGGCCGGAAAGCGGTGTCTACAGTGATATGGTTGTTGGTGCTTGCATCGTTCCGGGAGCAGAGATGATTTCAAGACACGCCACCCCCAGTCTCCTCTTCGCAGCCCTGTTGCTGGCCGGCTGCAGCTTTGCCGACAAGTCCGAACCGCGGCCGGCGGCCGCCAGCGCTCAGGGATGCGACGCCGGCGCCGTACAAGGCCTGATCGGCCAGACCGCCAGCCCCGACCTGCTCGAGCAGGCCCGCCAGCGTGCCAGGGCGCAGACGGCGCGCGTCATCGGCCCGCACGACAACATAACCCTGGACTACAACTCCAGGCGCCTGAATCTGGAAGTCGACGAGCGCCTGACGATCGGGCAGATCCACTGCGGCTGAAACGTCCCTGCAATGATCGCCCGCCGGTTTCGACCGGCGGCGGGGCGGCATCGATCATCGCTGTCGGCGCACCGATGCAAAGCAGGCACTTCCGGCATGAGCCGGGCATTGCAAGGAAATTGTCAATATATTTCTGCAAATAAAGTAATAATGCTTTTGGGAATCCCTGGTTTTTTGCCTTCCGTACGCACTCTAGAATCCAAGCGTCTTTCATACCCCGGTCTTTTCGCCGCATCGACGAAAAAGCTCCAGCTTCATCCCGATTAGCCGGAGGGTGAGGCACGGCGCATCGACCGGCCGCAAAAATCCAACCACTCCTTTTACGGGTTACGCCTATGACATCGATGGTCATGCCGTTATGTATGGCGCTTGCCTTCGTTCTATGCCTGCTGGGCGGCTGTGGATCGCCGCCCCAGATTCCCCATCGCTCCCATTCGGAGGCCGAGGTCAAGGAGTTCGCCAAAGACATGCTGGGGCGGAGCAACCTGCCGCGGGATCAATACGAACAATACAAAAAGGCCTTGTCCGCGCCGTAGGGGCCAATTGCAGGCGATAAGAATTCAAATCGGGCCTTGTCTGCAACACACCCGCCGCCGCGCATGCGTGCGGTTTCCGCGCGCAATGCTCGCGTGCCTTTCCTGCGAAACCATCCTGCCCGTCGCCTGGCGGACGGGTTTTCGCCCGGCAATGCTGGTCCGGACTCTCCGAGGGATCTGCAGAGTCGCAATTGCTAATAAAACAAAATAGAGGACGTTTCATGCGAAAGTATCTGTCATTGCCCGCAGTAGTCGTTCTGCTTCTGGGATCGGCGGGGGTGGCACACGCTGTCGAGGTGGGCGCCGCGGGCGGCGTCACTAGCCAGGGCGACATGACCTACCGCCTCAGCGTGGGGCTGCCCTGGGACCAGCAATGGTGGAAGAGTGACCTGGGCCACGCGACGGGTTACTGGGATGCCGGTTACACCTACTGGGAAGGCGGCTCCGGCGACGACAACTACTCGGGTGCGCACTCGCTGTCGCTGAGCCCGGTGTTCACCTACGAGTTCAGTGGTCTCGGCGTCACCCCGTTCCTCGAGTTCGGCGTCGGTGTCGCCTTCTTCTCCAAGACCCGCGTGGGCGAGAAGCAGCTGGGCTCCTCCTTCAACTTCGAGGACCGCATCGGCGCCGGCCTCAGGTTCGCGGGCGGCCAGAAGATCGGCGTCCGGGCGATCCACTACTCCAACGCCGGCATCAAGCAGCCCAACGACGGCATCGAGTCCTTCTCGGCCTACTACAGCCACGCGTTCTGATCCGGCTGCGGCTCTCGAGCCCGTTTCCAGGCGGAGCTCGAGACCGACAGTCCGCTCCGCCCCGGATTTCCGGGGTCCCCCGCAGGCGCCTTCGTCGCCCGAAGAGCGGCAGATCCGCTTTCGTGCGCGGTTTGCCGCGCTCTGCGCGAGCGGGGCGTCGGCGCTCCCGGTGGCGGCTGCGGTTCAGAGCGCGTTCAGCGGGATCTTCAGGTAGCGGATGCCGTTGTCCTCGGCCGGCGGCAGTTCGCCAGCACACATGTTGACCTGCACCGCGGGCAGGATCAGGGCCGGCATGCCGAGGGTGGCGTCCCGCGCGTTGCGCATGGCGACGAACACCTCCTCGTCGATACCTTGGTGCGCATGGACATTGTGTTTGCGCTCCTCGCCCATGCTGGTCTGGTGGAGAAACTCCGCGCGCCCCGACGCCTTGTAGTCGTGGCACATGAACACCCGGGTCTCGTCCGGCAGGCGGTAAAGCCGCTGGATCGAGCGGTACAACGTGCGTGCGTCTCCTCCCGGGAAGTCGCAGCGGGCGGTGCCATAGTCGGGCATGAACAGGGTATCGCCGACGAAGGCGGCATCGCCGATCAGGTAGGTCAGGCAGGCCGGGGTATGTCCGGGGGTGTGGAGCGCGCGGGCCTGGACGGCGCCGACCTGAAAGTCTTCGCCATCCCGGAACAGGTGGTCGAACTGGCTGCCGTCGCGGGCGAACTCGTCGCCGGCGTTGAACAGCTCGCCGAAGGTCTCCTGGATCTGGGTAATGCGTTCGCCGATGCCCCGCCTGCCGCCGAGCTGGCGCTTGAGGTAGGCGGCGGCGCTCAGGTGGTCGGCATGGACGTGGGTTTCCAGGATCCACTGTACCTCCAGCTCCTGAGTGCGGACATGGGCGATCAGGCGGTCGGCGGAGGCATGGCCGATGCGCCCGGAGGCGGGCTCGTAGTCCAGTACGGAGTCGATCAGGGCGCACTGGCGGGTGGTCGGATCGCTCACCACGTAGCTGTAGGTGAAGGTCGCGGGGTCGAAGAAGGCTTCTACACGGGCGTTCATGGGCTGTCCTTCAGCAAGGGGATCCAAGGTACATGAGAGCCTGGCGCCGGGGCTTGTTGCAAGCGGCGCTTGCCGAAGGGCCACCCGCAGTAGGAGCAGGCCGGCGGCGATGGACCGGGCGCGGTCGGGCGTTCCGACGCGGGTTTTCGTCTTGACCTTCGGTCAGCGAGCGCGCCGGCGCTCCAGCGCGGAGAACAGTCCCATCCCGCCGAGCAGGGCGAGCACGAACAACAGGCTCTGCCAGTAACCGCCGAGCAGCAGGGTAAGGGCCGGGCCCGGACAGATGCCGGCAATGCCCCAGCCGATACCGAACAGCAGGCTGCCGCCGATCAGTCGGCCGTCCAGTTCGCGTTTCTGCGGCAGTTGCATGGGGACATCCAGCAGCGAGCGCTGCCGGCGCTTGGCCCAGGAGAAGGGCAGCAGGGCGACGGCGATGGCGCCGGCCATCACCAGCGCCAGCGAAGGGTCCCAGGCACCGGCCAGATCGAGAAAGCCGAGCACCTTGGCCGGGTTGCTCATGCCCGCCAGCAGCAGGCCGATGCCGAAGAGCAGTCCGGCGAGCAGTGCCGTCAGTCGGCGCATGTTCAGCCTCCCCACAGGTGGCGCAGGACGAATACCGTGGCGAATCCGCTGGCCATGAAGGCCAGGGTGGCGACCAGGGAGCGCGGCGACAGACGGGCGATCCCGCACACGCCATGCCCGCTGGTGCAGCCGGAACCGTAGCGGGTGCCGAGACCGACCAGCAGCCCGGCGAGCGTCAGGCCGATCCCGCCGGTCTGGAATTCGACCTCCGGCAGTGTGTCGAACAGCCCCCAGAGCAGCGGCGCCGCCAGCAGACCGAGCAGGAACAGTGCCTTCTCGTCGCGCCCGTCGCCGCCGCGCTGCAGCAGGCTGCCGAGCAGCCCGCTGATCCCGGCAACGCGTCCGTTCAGCACCACGAACAGGCTGGCCGAGAGGCCGATCAGTGCGCCACCGGACAGTGCCGTCCAAGGCGTGAAGCTCGCCCAGTCGATATGCATCTCATCGTCCTGCCGCTGGGGCGGTCATCAGTTGATTGATAGACAATATATTTACTTATAAATCGTTTTCAAGGCTTTGCCTCGCGGGTTTTCCGGGAAGAGGGCCCATCCCTCGTTCGCCCGCGCCCACCGATGCCGCCTGCCGGCCTGCCCGGAGCGGGCCGGGCAGCGGGATGCTGTCGCTTGCTGGCGAGGCGCGGGAGCGCGCTGGCGCAGAGGCTATGAGCGCGCCGGGGGCTGCCTGCTGTCGCCCGGACGGGACGGGGGACGGCGGGGCGGCGGGCTGGCCCCCGCCGATCAGCTCGCGGAACGCGGACGCGCTCAGCGCAGGGGCGAACAGCCAGCCCTGGCCGTAGTCGGCGCCCTCGCTGCCGAGCAGGCGTGCCTGCTCCTCGCGCTCGATGCCTTCGGCGATCACCTTGAGGCGCAGCGCCCGGGCCATCCGCACGATGTGGGGGGCGACGCCGCTGCTGGCGGCATCGGCGCCGAGGGCATCGACGAATGCCTTGTCGATCTTCAGGCAGTCCACCGGCAGCATCTGCAGGTAGGCCAGGCTGGAATAGCCGGTGCCGAAGTCGTCGATCAGTACCCGGTGGCCGCGGGCGCGCAGTTCGGCCAGGTTCCGGCTGGCCGCCTGCAGGTCGATCAGTCCGTGCTCGGTCACCTCGAAAGCGATCTGCTCGGGCCTGACTCCGTGCCGGGCCAGCAGACGTCCAGTCAGTGCGCCGATCCGTGGCGCGCTGACGTCGCAGGCGGACAGGTTGATCGAGATGTACAGCTCGGGATGGCTGCGCAGCAGGTCGCCGAGCTGTTCGAGCACCTCCTGGAGCAGGAAGTCGGTGATCGCGCGAATCTGGCCGGTCGACTCGGCCAGCGGAATGAACTGCTCGGGGCTGGTCAGGCTACCGTCCGACCGCTGCCAGCGCATCAGGGCCTCGGCGCCGACGTAGCGGCGGCTGGCGAGGTGGACGATCGGCTGGTAATAGACCTGCAGCTCCTGACGCCGCAGGGCGCCCTGCAGTTCTCCGCCGAGCGACTGGCGCTGGCGTACCAGCCGGAAGGTCGCGCCGCCGCCCAGCAGGGCCAGCAGCAGGCCGACCGGCAGCAGGCGTTCCCAGCAGGCACGGATGCGCTGGAGCAGCTGGGCACGCGGGGCCAGCAGGGCCAGCTGGTAGTCCGGGTTGTCGCCCTGCAGGCGGTAGAACGGCTGCCCGTCGAGCAGTTGCAGCGCGGCGCTGTCCGCCGCCCCGGGCAGGACCGTCAGCGGCGGGGGCGCGGCGAGGATCGGCAGGGCCTGGGTGCTGCCGCGGGGAATCAGGTAGACGCCGAGGCCGTCCGACGGATCGACTGCGTCGAGCAGGTGGCCGCGGGAGCTGGACACCCGGAAGGGGCCGTGGGCGAGCATCAGGGCGGCCGGATCTTCGTCCGGCGCGTTCGTGGCGTTCAGCCAGTAGTCGAGGCTCTGGCTGTGGAAATCCGCCGGCCGTGCCGGCTCCGGGGCGGCGTGCGGCGGCCGGCTGGAGCAGCGCTGCCCGTCGGCGGCGAAGCTCGCCTCGTGGATGAAGCGATGCTCGAAGCTGACCCGCTGCAGGCTTTCCACCAGGCCCGGATCGCAACGGCGCAGGGGCTGCAACTCCAGCGTGGCGAGCCCCTGGCGCAGTTGCCCGAGGACCTGCTCGAAGCGCAGCAGGAAGCGTTCGCCGCGGCTTTCCAGATCTGCCCGCTGCGCCTCCCGTGCCTGGGAAAGCGCCACGCCCAGGCCGAGCAGCGCCAGCAGGCAGACGCTGGCCAGGGTCGCCAGCAGGGCCATCGGCCAGGGCCGGTAGACGGATCGGTACAGCCGTCCCAAGGGGTGTTGCATGTCAGCGCTCCCGACATCCTTTCAGGTCTGACCTTTGCCGTGCGTCTTTCTCACCCCGTTCCGTTCAGGGTAGCCAGCAGGGCTGCGGTTTCGGCGTCCGGCTCGCCGTCGAAACGGACCGGTCGGTACTTCATCTGGAAGGCGGCGATGACCCGACGCGTTTTGTCGTCGAGCACGCCATGCCGCTCCAGGGCATAGCCGTTGCGGATCAACTGTTCCTGGAACCAGGCGATCCCCGGCAGGTGAGCGGCATAGCGGGCCTGCAGTTCAGCCACCCGGCGGGCGTCCGGCCAGACGACCAGTCCGGCCTCGGCCAGGCGCTTCCAGGGGAACTGCGGGCCCGGGTCGACCTTGCGCTGCGGGGCGATGTCGCTGTGGCCGATGATCGCTTGCGGTCCCAGTCCGTGACGCTTGACGATCTCCTTGAGGAGGACGATCAGTGCATCGATCTGCTCCGGCGGATAGGGATACCAGAGGCGCCCGTTGGGGGTGTCCAGGTAGCCGGGGTTGACCAGCTCGATGCCGATGCTGCTGGCGTTCAGCCAGGTCCTGCCGTGCCACTGGCTGTCTCCTGCGTGCCAGGCGCGACGCTCCTCTCCAACCAAACGGTAGATGGTCGCGGGCTTGGCGTCGATCAGATAGTGGCTGCTGACGCTGCCCTGGGTGAGCTGTCTCAGCGAACCCTGCAGATCCTCGGAGGTGTAGTGCAGGACGACGTACTGCACGCGGCTGTCCTGGCTGCGGGCATTGTAGCGGGTGTCGATCCGCGGGCCGGCGGCGCAGCCGGCCAGCAGGGCGAGGATCAGGGAGAGGGCGACGGGTCTCATGAAGTTCGGGGCTATCCGGCAAGGTTTTGGCGGGTATCGGCAGGCTTCGGCGGGTTTTCGCGGAGCGGACGATACGCACCCTTGGAGTATTGCAAAAGCGTGGCGATCCGCTGCATGGGTCGATGGCAGGCCGTTCGCTCAGGGGCAGGGCTGCGGCAGGGTATTGCGCCGGAGGTGCTCGGGCAGGCGGATCTCCACCGCCACCGGCAGGTGGTCGGAGATCTGCTGGCGGAGCACCTGCACGCGCTCCAGGGTCAGGCTGGGGCTGAGCAGGATGTGGTCGATGCAGCGCTGTGGACGCCAGCTGGGAAAGGTGGCCTCGATCTGCGGGGCGAGCAGGCCGAGGTCGCGCAGCGGCGAATGCTCCAGCAGCTCGCGGGCGTGGGTGTTCATGTCGCCCATCAGCGCCAGGTGGCGGCAGTCGCCGATCAGCTCGCGGATATAGGCGAGCTGGCGGGTGCGGGTCCGTGCGCCGAGGGCCAGGTGCATCATCACCACCGCCAGGGCATCGCGCCCCGTGCCGAAGCGCAGGAGGATCGCGCCGCGCCCCGGCGGGCCGGGCAGCGGGTGGTCTTCCAGCTCGGTGGGCCGCAGGCGGCTGAGCAGGCCGTTGCTGTGCTGGGCCAGCGGGCCGAGGTTGCGGTTGAGCTGCTGGTACCAGTAGGGGAAGTGGCCGAGCTGGGCGAGATGCTCGACCTGGTTGACGTAGTCGGAACGCAGGCTGCCGCCGTCGACTTCCTGCAGGGCCACCAGGTCGAAATCGGCAAGCAGCTCGCCGATCCGCTGCAGGTTCACCGCGCGTCCCGCATGCGGCAGCAGATGCTGCCAGCTGCGGGTCAGGTAGTGCCGGTAGCTCTCGGTGCGGATGCCGACCTGGATGTTGAAGCTCAGCAGGCGCAGCCGGCCGTCGGCGGGCAGCCCGCTCGCATCGCAGCAGTGCGGGTTGCTCCGCGGCTGCCGCACGGCGGCCTGACGTTCAACCGTGCGTCGGCGCAGCATGGCTCCTCCTGCCCTCCGTCACTGGGCGGTGCGCTCCCGCTCGATCAGGTAGTCGGCCACCTGCAGGGCGTTCTGCGGGCCGCCGGCACTGCCCAGGTCGAAGCGGTACTTGCCGTTGACGACCATCACCGGGACGCCGGAGATCTGGTAGGCGATCGCCAGTTTCTTCGCCTTCTCCATCTGGGCCTTCACGTTGAAGGAGCTGTAGGCCTTGAGGAAGGCATCCTTGTCGACGCCCAGGGTGGCGAGGAACTCGGCCATTTCCTCGGGCGTCGCCAGCTTCTTGCCGTCCTTGTGGATGGCGTCGAAGATCGCGCTGTGGACCTTCGACTCGATGTTCATCGACTCCAGGGTGAGGAACAGCTGGCCATGGGCGTTCCACACACCGCCGAACAGGGCCGGGACGCGCCGGAAGCTCACGTCCTCCGGCAGAGTGCCGGCCCAGGCGTTGATGCTCGGCTCGAACTGGTAGCAATGCGGGCAGCCATACCAGAACAACTCCACGACCTCGATCTTGCCCGGCTGCGCCACCGGCACCGGAGCGGGCAGCTCGACATACTGCTGGCCGGCCTTGATGTCGGCGGGCGCGAGCGATTCCGCCTGGGCGGTCAGGGCGAGCAGGCTTGCACTGGCGAGAACGGCGCCGAGAATCAGTTTACGCATGCGTTACGACTCCTTGCATTGCTGGTGAGGGCTCCCGGTACGAGCCGGTCTTGACCCGGAAGGGGCGAAGCGAATGGCGCCTATTGTAAGGGGAGGGCCAATGAAAAAGGGCGGCCATCCGCCGCCCTTTTTCATCGCCGGTGAGCCGTCGTACTCAGTGCAGGCCCTGGATATAGCTGGAGATAGCGGCGATGTCCTTGTTGCTCAGCTTGGCGGCGATGGAGCGCATGATCATGCTGTCGCCGTCGTTGGTGCGCACGCCTTCGCGGAAGTCGGTGAGCTGCTTGGTCACGTACTGGGCGTGCTGGCCGCCCAGTTTCGGGTAGGCGGCCTGCTCGTTGCCCGCGCCGTTGGGCGAGTGGCAACCGGTGCAGGCCGGCATGCCGTCGGCCAGTTTGCCGCCGCGGTAGAGCGCTTCGCCGGCTTCGACCAGTTGGGGATCGGCGGCGCCGACGCCCATCTTCTGCGCGGCGAAATAGGCGGCGATGTCGGCCAGGTCCTGGTCGTTGAGGTTGTCGAGCTGGCCGGTCATTTCCAGCACCTTGCGGCCGGTACCCTCGGCGGCGCCTGCCGTCATGCCGGCCTTGATGTCCTTCATCTGCTTGAGCAGGTAGCGTTCGCCCTGACCGGCCAGTTTCGGGAAGTTCGGTGCCGCGCTGTTGCCGTCCGGGCCGTGGCAGGCGCCGCAGACGGCCGCCTTGCCCTGGCCGGCGGCGGCGTCGCCTGCGGCATGGGCCAGGCCGGAAATCCCCAGGGTTAACAACAGAGTCACGAGTGCTTTGTTCATCAGCTAATCCAAATCACGGCTCAAGAAAGGAGTTGTTTTAGACCGACGTGTCCGGCTTCAGGGGGATTCCCGGCGGCTTCGGCGTCGCTGTCCATGCGTCCATGCGCGCCCGCAGAGCCAGAGTCAACTGGGCAGCTGGCAGTCAAGGGCAGCATCACGACACCGCGGCGGGCAACAGGCTCCTGGAGCAGGCCTTTCGCAGGGAACAAGCACCGTGCGATCAACGTACGGCCAGTCTTGAACCGTTCCCGTGAACACTTACCCTGGGACAGGGGCAAAGCGCACACAAAATCCGCGGCATTATATACTGGCGACTCCGAAACGGAAACGACATGGCAGCGCAGCCAGCGCGTGCCAGCCCAGCGGAATCTCCCGATGTCCTTCAAGAATCCCATTCTCGGTCTGTGCCAGCAGGCCGCCTTCATGCTCAGCGCGGCCCGGGTCGACCAGTGCCCCGCCGACGACGGCCGCGAGGTCGCCTTTGCCGGGCGTTCCAACGCCGGCAAGTCCAGCGCGCTGAACACCCTGACCCACGCCAGTCTCGCGCGTACCTCGAAGACTCCGGGGCGCACCCAGTTGCTGAATTTCTTCCGCCTCGACGACGAGCGTCGCCTGGTCGACCTGCCCGGCTACGGCTACGCCAAGGTGCCGATCCCCCTCAAGCAGCACTGGCAGCGCCACCTGGAGGCCTACCTGGGCAGCCGCCGCAGCCTGGCCGGGGTGGTCCTGATGATGGACATCCGCCACCCGCTGACCGACTTCGACCGGATGATGCTCGACTGGGCCGGTGCCAGCGGCATGCCCATGCACATCCTGCTGACCAAGGCCGACAAGCTGGCCTTCGGCGCGGCGAAGAACGCCCTGCTCAAGGTCCGGCGAGATTTGGAGCAGGGCTGGGGCGAGGGGGTGAGTATCCAGCTGTTCTCGGCGCCCAAGCGCCAGGGGATCGAGGAGGCCCACGGCGTGCTGGCGCACTGGCTGGGGCTGACCGACGAGGCGGAAGGCGAGGCGGACGCCGAGGCCTGAGTCCGCCGGCGCGGCTCATTCGTGCCAGGCGTGGCCCTGCTGTTCGAGCAGGCTATGGGCCTGCTCCGGCCCCCAGGAGCCGGCGGGATAGGGGCGCGGCCGCTGGTAGTAGGCGTGCCAGCCGCCGATGATCGGGTCGACCCAGCGCCAGGCGGCTTCCACCTCGTCGCGGCGCATGAACAGGGTGGAGTCGCCCTCGATCACGTCGAGCAGCAGGCGCTCGTAGGCGTCCCAGCGGCGCTTCTGGCGGAAGGCGTGGGCCAGGTTGAGATCCAGCTCCACCGGCGCCAGGTGCATGCCCTTGCCGGGACTCTTGGCCATCAGCTGCAGGCTGATCGATTCCTCCGGCTGCAGGCGAATCCGCAGGCGGTTGGCCTGGCCGTCCTGGAACAGCCGGTGCGGCACCGGCTTGAACTGGATGATGATTTCCGAACACTTCCTCGCTAGGCGCTTGCCGGTGCGCAGGTAGAAAGGCACGCCGGCCCAGCGCCAGTTGTCGATCTCCGCCTGCAGCGCGACGAAGGTCTCGGTATCGCTGTCGTTGTCGACGTTTTTCTCGAAGTAGTACGCCGGAACCTCCTGCCCGCCGATCTTTCCGGCGGCGTACTGGCCGCGCACCGTGCGATCCTTCACGTCGAGGCCGGCGATGGGTTTCAGGGCCTCGAGAATCTTCACCTTCTCGTTGCGTACCGCTTCGGCGTCGAAGCGCACCGGCGCCTCCATGGCGACCAGGCAGAGCAGCTGCAGCAGGTGGTTCTGCAGCATGTCGCGCATCGCCCCGGCGTGGTCGTAGTAGCTGCCGCGGTTTTCCACGCCGAGGGTTTCGCAGACGCTGATCTGCACATGGTCGATGTGTCCGGCGCGCCAGAGCGGCTCGAACAGGGCGTTGGCAAAGCGCAGAGCCATCAGGTTCTGCACGGTTTCCTTGCCCAGGTAGTGGTCGATGCGAAAGACCTGGGACTCCTGGAATACCTGGCCGATGGACTGGTTGATCGCCAGCGCCGACGCCAGCGAATGGCCGATGGGCTTTTCCAGCACGATGCGCGCGTCGCTGCCGGCCAGGCCGGCGTTGGCCAGGCAGGCGGCGATATCCTCGAACAGGCTGGGGGCGGTGGCGAGGTAGTGGATGCGCCCGCGCGGGCCGGCGTTGTCGAGATGCCGGGCCAGGCGACCGTAGTGGGCGCTCTGGCTGGCATCCATGGCGAAATAGTCGATCCGCTCGGCGAAGCTCTGCCAGGTTTCCGCCTGGAAGCTCGTCCGCGCCACCTGGGCCCGGCAGCGGCGCTCGGCCAGGGCGCGGTAGGCGTCGCGGCCCAGCGGCTGGCGTGCCAGGGCGACGATGCGCAGGTCGGCCGGCAGGAGCCGGTCGCGGTGCAGGTGGTAGAGCGCCGGCAGCAGCTTGTGCAGCGCCAGGTCGCCGGTGCCGCCGAAAACCAGCATGTCGCAGGGATGGGTCACAACAGTCTCCAACGCGTTTGGCTATGGGCTGGAAGCCTGTCATGTAGTATAACTACAGGCACGCTACAGCCCGACTCCCGATCATAACCGAGTTCAGTCCCCGTGAATCTCTTGCAGCATATTGCCCAATCGCGCTCCCTGTTGCGCAAGTCGGAACTCAAGGTGGCCGATCATGTGCTGCTCGATCCGGCGGCGGCGATGCACAGTTCGATGGCCGGCCTGGCCCTGGAGGTCGGGGTCAGCGAGCCGACCATCGTGCGCTTCTGCCGGGCCATCGGCTGTACCGGTTTCCAGGACCTGAAGCTGAAGCTGGCGCAGAGCCTGGCCGCCGGCGCCAGCTTCGGCCAGTTCGCCATCCACGAGAACGACTCGGTCGTCGATTTCAGCCTGAAGATCTTCGACACCACCCTGCATACCCTGATGGAGGTGCGCGAGCACCTCGACCCCGAAGTGCTGCAGCGCGCCATCGACGCCATCGCCCGGGCGGCGCGCATCGAGTTCTATGGCTTCGGCGCCTCCGGCGCAGTGGCCATCGATGCCCAGCACAAGTTCTTCCGCCTGCTGCTCACCGCCGCCGCCTATTCCGATCCGCACATGCAGGCCATGTCGGCGGTGACCCTCAAGCCCGGCGACGTGGCGATCTGCATCTCCCAGTCGGGGCGCTCCAAGGACCTGCTGATCACCGCCAACCTGGTCCGCGAAAGCGGTGCGACCCTGATCGCCCTCTGTCCCGGACAGACGCCGCTGGCCGACCTGGCCGACGTCAACGTGGCGATCGACGTCCAGGAGGACACCGACGTCTACACCCCGCTGACCTCGCGCATCGCCCATCTGGTGGTGATCGACGTGCTCGCCATGGGCGTGGCGATGGCCCGCGGTCCGGACCTGGTCAACCACCTCAAGAGCGTCAAGCGCAGCCTGCGCAGCCTGCGGCTGTCGCCCAAGTCGGTGCGGGTGGCGGAAGACTGAGGCCGCCTGGCGTCACGACAGCTTCATCCCGCTGCCGCGAAAGCGTCACCGGCCGGCGGCAATCCTGATGGTCCCCGACCCCATGCTGGGAGACCCTCATGTCCCGCCATCCGGAAGACGCCTACTACCCCTCTCCCCTCGACACCAAGGCCCGCCGCAAGCGGCTGGACGAGCGGCGCATGCGCTTTCGCCGCGCCATCGAGCACTACGACGAGCAGCGCCGGCTGCAGCATGAGCTGGACGATTATCCGGACCTGCTGGCGCTCAGCTCGCTGCCGGTCGTTCCGGCAGTTTCCCGGCAAAGCGCTCGGCCAGCGCGCTGATCTTCGCCCGTTCCGCGCGGACGAAGGTTTCGAACGCCCGCGCCACCGGGCTCAGCCGCTTGCCCTCGGCGTGCACCAGGCACCAGCTGTGGTAGAGCGGCAGCTCCGCCACCGGCAGTTCACACAGCAGGCCGGTGGCCAGCTCCAGGCTCGCCGCGTGGCGCGGCAGCAGGGCCAGGCCGAGGCCGGCGATCACCGCCTGCAGCTGCGCTTCGGTCGAGCCGATCTCCAGCGTCTCGGCGAAGTGCGCGCGCTTCTGGTGGCAGTACTCCTCGGTGGCGCGGCGGGTGCCGGAGCCCGGCTCGCGCAGCAACAGCGGAAAGCCCGTCAGGTCCTGCAGGCGCAGGTTTTCGCGCGTGCACAGCGGGTGTCCGGGCGGCGCCACGGCGACGATCGGGTTGTTCAGGAAGGGAAAGAAGTTCAGCGCCATCTCGCTCGGCACCTGCGACATGATCAGCAGGTCGTCGCGGCTCATCGACAGGCGGCGCACCGCCAGGGCATGGTTGACCACCACCAGCTGCAGGCTGACCTCCGGATGCTGGGCGCGAAAGGCGGCGAACAGGTGCGGCACCAGGTACTTGGCGCTGGACTCCACGGCCAGGTTGAGCTGTCCCTGCAGCGAGCCCTGGATATCCGAGAGCTGCATGTCGAGACTCTCCAGGCGGCCGAAGATGTCCTCGCTGGCTTTCAGCAGCGCCTCGGCGGCCGGCGTCAGGTAGAGCTTCTTGGCCACGTACTCGAACAGCGGCTGGCCGATCAGCTCCTCGAGCTGGCGGATCTGCAGGCTGACCGCCGGCTGGGTCAGCGCCATCTCCTCGGCGGCGCGGCTGTAGGAGCGGCTTTCGCACACCGCGCGGAATACCCGGAACTGGCGCAGGGTCAGGCGCATCAGGGATTTGCGCATGGCGTTCTCGGCAACGGAAGGGGGCGCACGGCAGGGTTTTCGGCGAGAAAACCCCTGTGCTAAATAAGGTATTTTCGTGCAGCTATAAGTTGTAGTTTATGCTCAACCTAACAAATATTCATTTTTCTTAATCGATCCCGCGGCCTAGGGTTGTCTCACCTGCCGACTGACCGTCCTTGTCGGCCAGTTCTGCCGAGGGAGACCTCCGTGATAAGAAAAATCCTCATCGCCAACCGTGGCGAGATCGCCGTCCGCATCGTGCGCGCTTGCGCCGAGATGGGCATCCGCTCGGTGGCCATCTTCTCCGAAGCCGACCGCCACGCCCTGCACGTCAAGCGGGCCGACGAGGCGCACTTCATCGGCGAGGACCCGCTGGCCGGCTACCTGAACCCGCGCAAGCTGGTCAACCTGGCGGTGGAAACCGGCTGCGACGCCCTGCACCCGGGCTATGGCTTCCTCTCGGAAAACGCCGAGCTGGCGGAGATCTGCGCCCAGCGCGGGATCAAGTTCATCGGCCCGAGCGCGGAAGTGATCCGCCGGATGGGCGACAAGACCGAGGCGCGGCGCAGCATGATCGCCGCCGGCGTGCCCTGCACCCCCGGCACCGAAGGCAACGTCGCCGATCTCGCCGAGGCCCTGCGCGAGGCCGAGCGGATCGGCTACCCGGTGATGCTCAAGGCCACCTCCGGCGGCGGCGGCCGCGGCATCCGCCGCTGCAACAGCGTCTCCGAGCTGGAGCACGCCTACCCGCGAGTGATCTCCGAGGCGACCAAGGCCTTCGGCAGCGCGGAAGTCTTCCTCGAGAAGTGCATCGTTAACCCGAAGCACATCGAGGCGCAGATCCTCGCCGACTCTTTCGGCAACACCGTGCACCTCTTCGAGCGCGACTGCTCGATCCAGCGCCGCAACCAGAAGCTGATCGAGATCGCCCCGAGTCCCCAACTGACCCCCGAACAGCGCGCCTACATCGGCGACCTGGCGGTGCGCGCGGCCAAGGCGGTGGGCTACGAGAACGCCGGCACCGTGGAGTTCCTGCTCGCCGAGGGCGAGGTGTACTTCATGGAGATGAACACCCGGGTCCAGGTGGAGCACACCATCACCGAGGAAATCACCGGCATCGACATCGTCCGCGAACAGATCCGCGTCGCCTCGGGCCTGCCGCTCTCCATCGAGCAGAAGGACATCCAGCACCGCGGCTATGCCCTGCAGTTCCGCATCAACGCCGAGGACCCGAAGAACAACTTCCTGCCCAGCTTCGGCAAGATCACCCGCTACTACGCGCCCGGCGGCCCCGGCGTGCGTACCGACACGGCGATCTACACCGGCTACACCATCCCGCCGTACTACGACTCGATGTGCCTGAAGCTGATCGTCTGGGCGCTGACCTGGGAAGAGGCGCTGGCCCGCGGCCTGCGCGCCCTCGACGACATGCGCGTGCAGGGGGTGAAGACCACCGCGCCCTACTACCAGCAGATTCTCGGCAGTCCGGATTTCCGCAGCGGACAGTTCAACACCAGCTTCGTCGACGAACACCCGGAACTGCTCAACTACTCGATCAAGCGCCGGCCTGGCGAACTGGCCATCGCCATCGCCGCCGCCATCGCCGCCCACGCAGGGCTCTGACGAACACCAGCCCGGCTGCGCTCCGGCTGCAGGCTGAAGAGGAACTGACGAATGAAGAAGATCACGGTCACCGACACCATCCTGCGTGATGCCCACCAGTCGCTGATTGCCACCCGCATGCGCCTCGAGGACATGCTGCCGATCTGCGACAAGCTGGACAAGGTCGGCTACTGGTCGCTGGAAGTCTGGGGCGGCGCCACCTTCGATTCCTGCATCCGCTTCCTCAAGGAAGACCCCTGGGAGCGCCTGCGCCAGCTGCGCGCCGCGCTGCCCAACACCCGCTTGCAGATGCTCCTGCGCGGACAGAACCTGCTCGGCTACCGCCACTACAGCGACGACGTGGTCAAGGCTTTCGTCGCCAAGGCCGCGGTCAACGGCATCGACGTGTTCCGCATCTTCGACGCGATGAACGACGTGCGTAACCTGCGCGTGGCCATCGAGGCGGTCAAGGCCGCCGGCAAGCATGCCCAGGGCACCATCTGCTACACCACCAGCCCGGTGCACACCGTCGAATCCTTCGTCGAGCTGGGCAGGCGCATGCAGGAGAAGGGCGTCGACTCCCTGGCGATCAAGGACATGGCGGGCCTCTTGACCCCCTACGCCACCGCCGAACTGGTCAAGGCGCTGAAGGCCGAGATCGACCTGCCGGTGTTCATCCACTCCCACGACACCGCGGGCCTCGGCGCGATGTGCCAGCTCAAGGCCATCGAGGCCGGCGCCGACCACATCGACACCGCCATCTCCAGCTTCGCCTGGGGCACCAGCCACCCCGGCACCGAGTCGATGGTCGCCGCCCTGCGCGGCAGCGAGTACGACACCGGCCTGGACCTGGAGCTGCTGCAGGAGATCGGCCTGTACTTCTACGCCGTGCGCAAGCGCTACCACCAGTTCGAGAGCGAATTCACCGCGGTCGACACCCGCGTGCAGGTCAACCAGGTGCCGGGCGGCATGATGTCCAACCTGGCCAACCAGCTGAAGGAGCAGGGCGCCCTGCACCGCATCAACGAAGTGTTCGCCGAAATTCCGCGCGTGCGCGAGGACCTCGGCTTCCCGCCGCTGGTCACCCCGACCTCGCAGATCGTCGGCACCCAGGCGGTGTTCAACGTGCTCGCCGGCGAGCGCTACAAGACCATCACCAACGAGGTGAAGCTCTACCTGCAGGGCCGCTACGGCAAGGCGCCGGGCAAGGTCAACGAGCACCTGCGCTTCCAGGCGATCGGCACCGAGGAAGTCATCGACGTGCGCCCGGCCGACCTGCTCAAGCCGGAAATGACCAAGCTGCGCGCGGAGATCGGCGAGCTGGCGCGCAACGAGGAGGACGTGCTGACCTACGCCATGTTCCCCGACATCGGGCGCAAGTTCCTCGAAGAGCGCAAGGCCGGCACCCTGGTGCCCGAGCCGCTGCTGCCGATCCCCACCGCGGGTGCCGGTCCGGCCAGCGAAGGCGTGCCCACCGAATTCCTCATCGACGTGCACGGCGAGACCTACCGGGTGGACATCACCGGCGTCGGCATCAAGGGCGAAGGCAAGCGCCACTTCTACCTGTCCATCGACGGCATGCCGGAAGAAGTGGTGTTCGAGCCGCTCAACGAGTTCATCGCCGGCGGCTCCGGCAAGCGCAAGCAGGCCGGCGCACCGGGCGACGTCAGCACCAGCATGCCGGGCAACATCGTCGACGTCCTGGTCAAGGAGGGCGACACGGTCAAGGCCGGCCAGCCGATCCTGATCACCGAGGCCATGAAGATGGAGACCGAGGTGCAGGCGCCGATCGGCGGCACGGTCAAGGCCATCCACGTCGCCAAGGGCGACCGCGTCAACCCCGGCGAACTGCTGGTGGAGATCGACGGCTGAGTTCCAGTTTCTGAAAGTTTGAAAGGCGGTTTGGGGAGTCGAGAGACTCCCTTTTTTTTGCGTGCCGGTTCTGCGGCGCTTCTTCCCTCAGCGCAGGCCGGCGAGGATCTCGAACGAGCGCAACCGGTCGGCCGGCTCGTAGAGGTCGCCGGTGAAGATCAACTCGTCGGCGCCGGTCTGTTCGAGCAGCACCTCCAGGCGGGCGCGGACCTTCTCCGGGCCGCCGATCACCGCCAGGCCGAGGAAGTCGCCGACCGCGGCCTGCTCCTGGCGACTCCAGCGGCCGACCATCGACGGCACCGGCGGGCGCAGCACCCGGCTCTCGCCGCGGACCAGCGCCAGCGTGCGCTGGAGGGCAGTGGTGGCGAGGAACTCCGCTTCCTCGTCGCTGGGCGCGGCGATCAGCGGCACGCCGATCATCACGTAGGGCTTGTCGAGCGCCGCCGAGGGCTGGAAGTTGTCGCGGTAGAGACGAATCGCCTCGTGCAGGTAGCGCGGCGCGAAATGCGAGGCGAAGGCGTAGGGCAGGCCCTTGCGCGCCGCCAGGCGGGCGCTGAACAGGCTGGAGCCGAGCAGCCAGATCGGCACCTCGGTGCCGGCCCCGGGCATCGCGATCACCCGCTGGCCGGGCTGCACCGGGCCGAGCAGGGCCTGCAGTTCCTCGACGTCCGCCGGGAAGTCGTCGTCGCTGCCCAGGCGGTCGCGGCGCAGGGCGCGGGCGGTGAACGGGTCGGTGCCCGGCGCGCGGCCGAGGCCGAGGTCGATGCGTCCCGGATAGAGGGTGGCGAGGGTGCCGAACTGCTCGGCGACCACCAGCGGCGCATGGTTGGGCAGCATGATGCCGCCGGCGCCGACGCGAATTCGCGAGGTGCCCGCCGCCAGGTAGCCGATCAGCACGGCGGTGGCGGAACAGGCGATGCCGTCCATGTTGTGGTGCTCGGCCACCCAGAAGCGGGTGAAGCCCAGCGCCTCGGCATGGCGGGCCAGCGCCAGGGAGTTCTGCAGGGCTTGGGCCGGGCCGCCATCGTCGCGGATCGGCGCCAGGTCGAGAATGGAAAGTGCGGTGTCGGCCAGTCGTGGCATGGAAGTCTCCTCGAGTCGCCCCCGGGACTCGCCCGTCGGGGAAAAGGGGAGACTAAAGCAAAAGGCGGCGCCGGTGATTGCCGCCTTGCCCGGGCCGGCGGCCGGCCTCAGCTGTCGGTCAGGCGGAAGCCGATCTTGAGGGTGACTTGGTAGTGGCCGACTGCGCCGTTCTCGATGTGCCCGCGGGTCTCGACCACCTCGAACCAGTCCAGATGGTCGAGGGATTTCGAGGCCTCGGCCAGGGCATTGCTGATGGCGTCCTCGATGCTGGTGCGCGAGGAACCGACGAGTTCGATTTTCTTGTAGGTGTGGTGATCGGACATGGCCATCTCCTTGGTCTGAAAGGGGGCCGGTGCGCGTGGTCGCCCGGCTCGATAAGGAAACCACAGGGCGGTCCGGCCCGACAAGGAAAGCATCGGCTCTCCGCCGCAGGAGCGCGGGGCGCTTCATGCCCCCGCCGTCGTCTGCTCCAGCCGTGCCTGCAGCCAGGCCGCCAGGCGCTGCGCGCGCCCGTCGCCCGATCCGTGCCGCGCCGGCACCCACAGCGCCAGCTTCGCCGGCGTCTCGACGAACCCCCAGGGCGCCACCAGCCGGCCGGCGGCCAGATCGTCGGCGACCAGTTGCTGCGGCGCGATGGCCACGCCGAGTCCGGCCACCGCCGCCTCCAAGAGGTAATAAAGATGCTCGAAGCCGGCGCCGTAGCGCAGCCCGGCCGCCGGCAGCCCCTGGCTCGCCGCCCAGCTCGGCCAGGCCTGCGGACGCGAGGCGGTGTGCAGTAGGGCCTCGTCGAGCAGCGCTTGCGGCGGCGCTCGGCGTAACGCGGCGAAGCGCGCGTGGCGCGGACTGAGCACCGGGCCGATGCGCTCGGCGGCCAGCTCGAAGACCCGCATGTCGGCCGGCCACGGCGGCTCGGCGAACAGCAGGGTGGCGTCCAGTCCCGGCCGGCGCGGGTCCGGCCCGCCCTCGCTGGCCGAGAGCTGCAGGCGCAGTTCCGGCAGCTCGCGGTTGAGGCGATCCAGACGCGGAATGAACCAGCGCGCCAGCAGGCTCCCCGGACAGCCGAGCACGAACGGCGCCTCCTCGGTGCGCCGCTTCAGCTCGGCGCAGGCGCCGTCCAGACGGGCGAAGGCGTCGCCGGCGGCATCCCGTAGCACTATGCCTGCATCGGTGAGTTTTACGCCGCGCCCTTCCTTGACGAACAGGACCACTCCCAGCGCCTCCTCCAGGGCACGGATCTGCCGGCTGACCGCCCCATGGGTGACGTGCAGCTCCTTGGCTGCCTGCTTGACGCTCTGCAGGCGGGCGGCGGCCTCGAAGGCGCGCAGGGCGTTCAGGGAGGGCAGATCCGGGGGCGTCATAGGTGAGTTTTCCTGACGTATTGGCGCGATCTTATCGCTTTTCGCCGGGCGCACCATTGGTTAACGTGTGACACATCGCAGGTGGACCGTGAAAAGCACACCGCCTGCCCCTCCGCACATCCCGGGAGCACCCATGACCGAGACTTCCTACCGCACCGGCCCCGACGAAAAAGGCCTGTTCGGCCAGTTCGGCGGCCAGTTCGTCGCCGAAACTCTGATGCCGCTGATCAATTCGCTGGCGGCGGAATACGAGAAGGCGAAGAGCGATCCGGCCTTCCTCGAAGAACTCGCCTACTTCCAGCGCGACTACATCGGCCGCGCCAGCCCGCTGTACTTCGCCGAACGCCTGACCGAGCACTTCGGCGGCGCGAAGATCTTCCTCAAGCGCGAAGACCTGAACCACACCGGCGCGCACAAGATCAACAACTGCATCGGCCAGATCCTCCTGGCCAAGCGCATGGGCAAGCAGCGCATCATCGCCGAGACCGGCGCCGGCATGCACGGCGTGGCCACCGCCACCGTGGCCGCGCGTTTCGGCATGCAGTGCGTGGTGTACATGGGCACCACCGACATCGAACGCCAGCAGGCCAACGTGTTCCGTATGAAGCTGCTGGGCGCCGAGGTCATCCCAGTGGTCGCCGGCACCGGCACCCTGAAGGACGCCATGAACGAGGCGCTGCGCGACTGGGTGACCAACGTCGAGAGCACCTTCTACCTGATCGGCACCGCCGCCGGCCCGCACCCCTACCCGGCGATGGTCCGCGACTTCCAGTCGGTGATCGGCAACGAAGTGCGCGCGCAGATCATGGAAAAGGAAGGCCGCCTGCCCGACTCGCTGGTCGCCTGCATCGGCGGCGGCTCCAACGCCATCGGCCTGTTCCACCCCTTCCTCGATGACGCCAGCGTGCGGATCGTCGGCGTCGAGGCGGCCGGTCACGGCATCGACACCGGCAAGCACGCCGCCAGCATGGCCGGTGGCGCGCCGGGCGTGCTGCACGGCAACCGCACCTTCCTGCTGCAGGACGAGGACGGCCAGATCACCGATGCCCACTCGATCTCCGCCGGCCTCGACTACCCCGGCGTCGGCCCGGAACACGCCTGGCTGCACGAGATCAAGCGCGTCGAATACGTGCCGATCACCGACCACGAGGCGCTGGAGGCCTTCCACCAGTGCTGCCGTCTGGAAGGCATCATCCCGGCGCTGGAGTCCTCCCACGCCCTTGCCGAAGCCTTCAAGCGCGCGCCGACGCTGCCGAAGGAGCACCTGATGGTGATCAACCTGTCCGGCCGCGGCGACAAGGACATGCAGACCGTGATGCACCACATGCAGGACAAACTGGAGAAGCACGCATGAGCCGCCTGCAGACCCGCTTCGCCGAACTGAAGCAAGCCAACCGCGCCGCCCTGGTCACCTTCGTCACCGCCGGCGACCCGGACTACGACGCCTCCCTGGCCATCCTCAAGGGCCTGCCGGAGGCCGGCGCCGACGTGATCGAGCTGGGCATGCCTTTCACCGACCCGATGGCCGACGGCCCGGCGATCCAGCTGGCCAACATCCGCGCCCTCGGCGGCAAGCAGAACATGGTGAAAACCCTGCAGATGGTGCGCGAGTTCCGCACCGGCAACCAGGACACCCCGCTGGTGCTGATGGGCTACTACAACCCGATCTACGCCTACGGCGTCGCACGCTTCATCGCCGATGCCAGGGAAGCCGGCGTCGACGGCCTGATCGTGGTCGACCTGCCACCGGAGCACAACGACGAGCTGTGCGACCCGGCCCAGGCCGCCGGCCTCGACTTCATCCGCCTGACCACCCCGACCACCGACGACGAGCGCCTGCCGGTGGTGCTCGCCGGCAGCTCTGGCTTCGTCTACTACGTCTCCGTGGCCGGTGTCACCGGCGCCGGCGCCGCCACCCTGGCGCACGTCGAGCAGGCCGTCGTCCGCCTGCGCCGCCACACCGACCTGCCGGTGTGCATCGGCTTCGGCATCCGCAGCCCGGAACACGCCGCCAGCGTCGCCCGCCTGGCCGACGGCGTGGTGGTGGGCTCGGCGCTGGTCGACCGCATCGCCAAGGCTGCCAGCAAGGAGCAGGCAGTGGGGGATGTGCTGGGGTTGTGTCGCGAACTGGCCGAAGGCGTGCGCGGCGCCCGGCAGTAGTAGCGTTCGAGGTAAGACAGGAGCCGCTGTTTCCGTGAGGAGGCAGCGGCTTTTTTATCGAAGAGGTCGGCGGTTCGAGGCAGGCCAAAGCCTGCTTCCGTCCCATGGAAGGCAGACGGTCATTGACGGGGTAAGGATTATTCCTTACTTTTGCGCGAAATCAGGAGGGTTCCAGCATGGCCAGCATTCATGGCGTCGCCACCATTACCGCCAAGGGGCAAATCACTCTGCCCAAGTCGATTCGACAAGCGCTGGGCGTGGATCTGGGCGGCAAAGTCGCGTTCGATCTGGTGGGCTCGCAGGTCATCGTCTCCCGCGTAGCGGATGAGGATCACGACGATCCTGCAATCGCCGGTTTTCTCCGTCTGCTGGAGCAGGACATTCGATCCGGGCAGCACATGACGGCCCTGCCGGAGGATCTTGCGCGCTCGATGCTGGCCAGCCTGGATAGCCCCATCGACCTCGACGAGGAAATCGATGGCGATGTGGCATTGTGATTCGGCGCCACGGCTGGACTCTGCTCTTCCACCAATGCCTGATCGAACAACTCCGCTCCCTGGAGGCCGCCGTCGAGCGTGCCCGCTTGCAAGATCCCGCCGGTCATGAATCGAACGCCAACACCAAGCTGTTCGGCGCACTGTCGAAACTGATTCTGGACATCGTTCCGAGCGACCCGGGGCGCGACGAGTACCGGCAGGGCAACACCATGGGCACGGCCTTCCGCCATTGGCGTCGGGCCAGGATCGGACGGCGCTTTCGCCTTTTCTTCCGCTTCGACTCCAAGGCCCGGATCATCGTCTTTGCCTGGGTGAACGACGAGAACACCCTGCGTTCCTCGGGCAGCAAGACCGACCCGTATAGCGTCTTTCAGAAAATGCTCCAACGCGGCCATCCACCGGATGACTGGGCTGCCCTGCTGGAGGCCAGCAAGGCTGACTGGCGAGAGTGATTCGTGGACCGCTGCTGGCGGTGGACTATTGCAGCCCGATCTGCAGCGACGGCATCGACCGCTTCGTCGCCAACACATAGCAACCAATAGAAAGCCGGCACGGCGCCCTTGGAGCAGGTCGAACAGGCTGCGACCGGCATAGGCGCCGCCACACCGACCTGCCGTTGTGTGTCGGCTTCGGCATCCGTAGCCCGGCTCGGCTTTCTCCTGCTGGTTTTCCATCTGTAAAACCTTGGTTATACTTTCGGAAAACCTGAGGAGGCTCCCGCTATGGGTACCGTTGCACTGCGCCGCTCCGGCGGATCGCTGATTCTGGCCGTGCCGGCGGCCTTCGCCGCGCAGAACCAACTGTCGGCCGGCTGCCAGATGGTCTGGAAGATCGAGGGGGACGCCTTAGTTATCAAGCCGGCCCGCAAGAAACCGACCCTGGCCGAACTGATCGCCGAAACGCCGAAAGATGCCCGGGCCGAGGGTTGGGATGCCATGGCGGCGGCCGGGGACGAGCAATGGTGAAGCGCCCGCCTGCCGTTCCGGGTCGTGGCGAAATCTGGCACCTGAACTTCGACCCCTCCACCGGGCGCGAGATGCTGGGCGAGCACTATTGCCTGGTGTTGTCGAAGCGCGAATTCAACGAGGCGTTTGGACTGGCCCTGGTGTGCCCGATCTCCCAGGGCGCGGTGCAGCAGGCGCGCAGCCACGGATTCCTGATCACCCTGATGGGAACGGGAACCGACACCCAGGGAAATATCCACAGCCATCAGGTTCGCACCCTGGACTGGCGGGTACACCGGGCCACCTTCAAGGAAAATGCACCCGCCGAGATCGTGCAGCAGGTGCTTGATTGTGTGGGGGCTTTGTTGGAGGAGTAGTTTTTTTGTGTTGATCGTGCCCACGCTCCCGCGTGGGCACGCACTCCAAGCCGCTCCGGCGGTCGGACGCGGAGCGTCCAGAGGGTTGGCTTCTACGCAGGAGCGAGGGAGCCATCATAACCAGCAAGGCAGCCCGGATGCTCTCCGGTGGACAACGCTCACCCTCAGGCCCGCAGCCCGAACCGGGCTGGCCTCAGATGCACAAACTCCGCTTGCCCCGGTACAGCACCGGGAGCTTGGCGCCCTCGTCCCGGCCGGACGGGTTCGTTTCGGCGCGCGGCATGTCGTTTTCGGGGATATCCGGGCCGGATGCGGGGCGGCGTGGCCCGGTGGCCAGGTATACGGAAAAGGCGAGAAGAACCACGACCAGGGCGCTGGAAACAATCGGATCGGCGATCATCGTTACCTCCGGAAGGCATGGGCTTTTCAATAGGTGCCTACATGTAAGCTTGCGTCACTATGACGCAGCAGGGGCGTTGCAGGCAATCGACTTACGTCGGGTGGGGATATGGCGGGCAGCGTCATCCGCCTGTAACCGTCTTCTGCTTGATCCTGTCCCTCGGTGGCGCGCCTAGACTGAGAGCGAGCGAACCTGAGGAGCTTCCATGGAGTTCAAGGACTATTACGTGACTCTCGGCGTGGAGCCCACGGCCGACGAGAAGACCATCAAGACGGCCTACCGCCGGCTGGCGCGCAAGTATCACCCGGACATGAACAAGGAGGCCGGCGCGGAGAACCGGTTCAAGGAGGTGGCCGAGGCCTACGAGGTGCTGAGCAGTGCGGAGAAGCGCGCCGAGTACGATCAGCTTCGCCAGTACGGCCGCGCCGGCGAGCAGTTCGAGGTGCCGCCGGGCTGGCAGCGGGCGCACGGTTTCGGCGGGGCGCACGAGCATTTCGGCGGCGATTTCTCCGACTTCTTCGAGTCGATCTTCGGCGGCCGGCCGGGTAGCCATCAGCACGCCCAGGCGCCCCGGCGGGGCCGGGACATCGAGCTGGAACTGCCGGTGTTCCTCGAGGAAACCCTTGGCGAGCACAGCAAGCCGATCGACTACCGGGTGCCCAGCTTCGACGAACACGGCCAGCGAACCGACCGGCACAAGAGCCTCAACGTCAAGATTCCCGCCGGGGTCGCCGATGGCGAGCGCATCCGCCTCAAGGGCCAGGGCGGGCTGGGCGTCAACGGCGGACCGAGCGGCGACCTGTATCTGTTCATCCGCCTGGTTCCCCACCCGCTCTTCGACGTCGAAGGCCACGACCTCATCCTCACCGTCCCCCTGGCGCCCTGGGAGGCCGCACTGGGCGCGCGGATCGAAGTGCCGACGCTGTCCGGCCGCATCCACCTGAGCATCCCGCCGGACAGCCAGAGCGGGCAGCGCCTGCGCATCAAGGGCAAGGGGCTGAAGGACAAGCACGGCGTCGGCAATCTCTATGCCGTACTGAAGGTGGTGATGCCGCCGCGCAGCGACGAACACGCCCACAAGCTCTGGACCCAGCTGCGCGACGCGGCGGGCTTCGACCCGCGTAGCCAATGGAGCAAGCCAGAATGAGCACAACCCTGACCGTGCAACTGACCCTGGAAGAATGCTGCCTGCTGGTCGAGACGCCCGCCGCCAGCCTGGTCGAGATCGTCGAACACGGCATCGTCGAGCCGGGCGGCGGCAGCCCCCGGGACTGGCGCTTCGATCCCGCCGCCCTGGACCGGCTGCGCCAGGCGCTGCGCCTGCAACGGGAGCTGCAACTCGACTGGCAGGCGGTGGCCGTGGCGCTGGATTTGCTCGACGAAGTGACGCGCCTGCGCGCCGAGAACGAAAGCCTGAAACGGCGCCTGCTGAGGTTCACGGAGCCGTAGCGCCCGGCAGCAAGGGCGCTCCAGGCGGTACGGGAGCCGCTGCTTTCGCAAGGGGGCAGCGGCTTTTTCGTGGGCGTCTTGTACAGTGGAGACGGGCCATGGCGATCCGCAGGCGCCCGCAACGATCCGCATACCTCGACGACCACGATCCCGGCTTTTCGGGCAAGAGAGGCAAGATGCACGGCAAACGGGCTGAGCTGAAAGGACTGCTGCAGGCACAGTGGCGGCACCTGGTGACGATCAACCCCAGCGACCGGATCTGGCAGATGCCCTTCGCCGCGGCGCTGGCCACGGGCCTGCCGCTGCTGATCGGCGCCTACCTGGAGCGCATGGACTACGGGCTGGTCTCCTCGCTCGGCGGGCTGGTGTTCCTCTACCTGCCGAACACGCCGCTCTATCACCGGATGGTGATGCTAATGGCCTGCGCCTTCGCGATGATCGGCTGCTACACGCTGGGCGTGATGAGCAACTTCTTCCCGCCGCTGATGGTGCCGGCGCTGGTCTTCGCCACCATCCTGGTCACCATGCTCTGCCGCTTCTACGGCGTGGGGATACCCGGCAGCATGTTCTTCATCATGGCGGCGTCGATCGGCGCCTATACGCCGGTGGAGATGCTGCAGGTGCCGCTGATGGTCGGCCTGATCGGCATGGGGACCCTGCTGGCCTGCCTGATCGCCTTCTTCTACAGCCTCTACAGCCTGCGCCTGCAAGCGCCCAATCCGGCCCCGCCGTTGCCGCGGCCCAGCTTCGATTTCGTGGTGTTCGACTCGGTGTGGATCGGCCTGTTCGTCGGCCTCTCGCTGGCCATCGCCCAACTCCTGCACCTGGAGAATGCCTACTGGGTGCCGGTCAGTTGCCTGGCGGTCATCCAGGGCGCGTCGCTGCAGGCGGTCTGGAACCGACAGTTGCACCGGGTGCTGGGCACCAGCGTCGGCCTGCTGGTGGCCTGGGTCCTGCTGTTGCTGCCGCTGGACAAGTGGAGCATCGCCCTGACCCTGATGGTGCTGTGTTTCGTGATCGAAACGGCGGTGGTCCGCCACTACGGCTTCGCCGTCGTCTTCGTCACCCCGCTGACCATCCTCCTGGCCGAAGCGGCCACCCTGGGCCAGGATTCCGCCACGGCGCTGATCGGCGCCCGCTTCGTCGATACCGTGCTGGGCTGCCTGGTCGGCCTGCTCGGCGGCGTCTGCCTGCACAGCCCGCGCTTTCGGGAGGCGGTGGGGCGGCCGATGCGGCGGCTGGTGCCGGAGCGGTTTGGGGGATGAGGGGCGTTAATCGGGACAGACCCGCGTTTCGGGACAAAGGGGACGGGGTTATTGATTGAGGCTGTCCCCCCGTTCCGACGCTCAAGCAGGCTGTCGCGGAGGCTCACGGCGCTGCCGATGGGCCGCCGCGCTCGCTGGTTTTCCAGCCTGCGCGGGCAGTCCGCTCGGCTAGGGTGGACGACGCTCTGCTTGTCTACTGGCGGCCTCGAATACCCGTCCCGATCCTGGCTCCCGGCCTTTTGCCGTGGGAGAAACCCCGTCTGCGTTTAAAATGCGGGCAACGTACCCGCGATGATCTCCCATGAATCCAGAAGCCCTCGATACCCTGCACCAGCATCTGCTCGCCGCCTTGAGCCCCGCCCCCGACGAGGCGCGTCGTCTGTTCCACGGGCGGGGGCGCCGCTGGTCGGGGCTCGAGCAGGTCACCGTCGACTGGTTGCAGGGCGTGCTGCTGGTGTCGCTGTTCCGCGAGCCGGCGGAGTCTGAGGGGGTCGCGTTGCGCCGGATGCTCGTGGCACTTGCCGAGTCGCCCGCCTGGCGGCACAGCAACGCGCATGCGCTGTTGCTGCACCACCGTTACCGGCCGGACAGCCCGACGGAGGTGCTGCTGGGCGAGGCGGTGGAGGAATGGCCGATCACCGAGAATGGCCTGCGCTACCGGCTGGAGCTGGGCCGGAAACAGAACAATGGCCTGTTCCTGGACATGCGCTACGGGCGCCGCTGGGTGCAGGCCCAGGCCCAGGGCAAGCGCGTGCTGAATCTGTTCGCCTACACCTGCGGGTTTTCCGTCGCCGCGATTGCCGGCGGTGCCGAGCATGTGGTGAACCTGGACATGGCCAGGGCGGCCTTGAGCCGCGGACGGGACAATCACCGCCTGAACGGGCACGACCTGGCGCGGGTGACCTTTCTGGGCCATGAGCTGTTCAAGTCGTGGGGGAAGGTGAAGAAATGCGGCCCTTACGATCTGGTCATCATCGACCCGCCTTCTTTCCAGAAGGGCAGCTTCTCCCTGACCAGGGACTACCAGAAGATCCTGCGCCGCCTGCCCGAGTTGCTCGGCGGGCAAGGCACCGTCCTGGCCTGCATCAACGATCCGGACATCGGCCCGGACTTCCTGATTGAGCATGCAGCCCGCGAGGCGCCCGGCTTGCGCTTCGAACAGCGGCTGGAAAATCCGCCGGAGTTTGCCGACATCCATGCCGACAGCGGCTTGAAAGCCTTGGTGTTCCGTCAGGCCGGTGCCGCCTCGGCAAGCCACACGGCATAGCGTCGTCCTGCTCGCCGGTGGAAAACGGGTCGCGATTTTCCAGCCGGCGCGGACGCCGGCCCGTCAGTACGGCGCCTGCCCAAAATAGTTGCCCGCCGGCTCGTAGTTGCACACCACGATCACCCGGCCGCCGCACTGGCTGCGGGCGCAGCCGAGCCGGCGGGTGTTGTGCCAGACCATCTGGGTGTAGTGGCCGATGCCTTGCGTGTTGCCCGCCCTCAGCGCGCCGCCGTCGTAGCGCTTTTTCTCGCGTTCCCAGGCCAGGGCGGCGTCTTTCACCCCGTAGTGGCCGGCCGTGCCGATGAACAGGTTTTCGCCGTAGCCCGAGCCGCGGCTGTGCTGCATGCGGCAGCTGCTGGCGGCGAGGTGGTCGGCCCAGCGCTGGGCGCTTTTGGCGACCGGCGCCGACCAGTGCAGGGGCGCGACCCCGACGTTCGCCCGCGCCCGGTTGTGTTCGCGCAGCAGGGCTTGCACCTCGGCGGTGGCGAGGCGCGACCCGCTCGCGGCGGGCGATGGTTGTCGTGCAAAGGCGCTGGCGGAGGCGAGGAGCAACAGGGAGGCGATGCAGAGCGGAAGGCAGCGGGTGGGACGGGTAGGCATGCGGGTCGTTTCGTGCTGGAAGGTGATGGGGCGGGTGGCGATCCTTCCTTGGCGGTGCGCGCGGGGCTTGCCGTGCGGGGCGAAACCTTGGGCGTGCCCACCTTCCTGCGTGGGCACGCACCGGGGAGGCTCCGGCGCGGGAGCCTGGCGGCCATCGTAACCCGATTCCCGCCGGGTCAGCGCGTCAGCAGCTCGCTCAGGGTATCGTCCAGCCCTTGCCGCAGCAGGCCCCTGGCGGTGTCGAGGAGGCCGGTCATGGCGCCGCCGAATCCGCACCGCCACAGCGCGACCTCGCCGACGTAGGGATTGCCCCAGCCCATCTGGCAGGCGACCTTCTGGTTGCGCCGGCGCTCCTGCTCGGTGACCGGATACTGGCGGTTCCAGGCCTCGTAGAGTTGCCGGTCCTGCTTGGCCATGCGCAGCTTGTAGCGGTCGTGCATGTAGAGATAGGTGCGAGCCACGGCGCCGCGCACTTCCTCGCGGGGCATGGCCTTGCGGGCCTGGAAGTCGACGACCATTCGGCACTGGCCGTACTGGTCGGGGGCCTTGTCCAGCATGGCGAAGCCGAAGTTGCTGCGGTCGCCGTTGACCTCGCCGATCTCCGGCACCAGGTTGTGCAGGTCGGCCTCGGCCCGGGCGAAGACCGGGTCGTTGGCCGAACAATTGTCGCGTCCGCCGGTTTTCCAGCACTGGCGCTGATGGCCGATGACCCAGGCGGGAACCACGTGTTCCCATTCCAGCCGGCCGGCGCGCTGCGGGTTCTGGCGCGGCCGGTAGCCGCAACTGGCGAGGTCGATGCGATTGTCCCGGTAGCGGCACCCGCAGTAGAAGGTGAGCGGGTCGTCGGCATGGATCTCCTGGGCCAGCTTCTTCGCCGCGCCGAAGGTCCCGGGCGGCCGGATATCGCTGAAGAGCGCGCCGGCAACGGCCAGCGCGATGCCGGAAAGCAGCGAGAGGATTTTCTTTGCAGCGGGGGTGCTCATCCGTGTAGCTCCGCCTGTCGGTCGATGGAGCGGCGATTCTACCGACGACGAAGCCTGCGGGCTGCCGGGTCGTGCTCAGGAGCGCGCCTCTGCCCGGCACCGTTCCTTATCTCCGTCCCGCCCTCCTCGAATCCGCCCCGCTCAGCAGGCCGCCGCCTGCGGCAGGCTGTCGGCCAGCCCGCCGGGGTGGAACAGCCGGCCGCTGGCGCGCAGGGCGTGGGCCGGGGTGCTGCGGTTCGACAGCAGCCGGGCCAGCGGCGCCAGGCCTTCGACGGCGGCGGCGTTGCCGGCGCGGTCGAGGGCTTCGGCGGCGGCGTAGAGGGCGGCGCGCGCGCCGTTGCGGATCTCGGGATCGTCGAAGGCGTGCAGCGCGGCGCGGCGGTACAGCGCCACGTCCGGGATTTCGCTGCGCCCGCGCAGGTTGTCCGCCAGGCAGAGGCCGGTCAGCAGGTGGCAGCAGGCGGCGAGCAGTTCCACCGAGGGCATCGCGTCGAAGGCCTTGAACTCGATGCGCCCGGCCTCCCGCGCCAGCCGCGCCGGGCGCAGCAGGGGCGAGCGGTCGGCCAGCTCGGCGTATTCCTCGAGGCCGAGGAACAGCTTGACCGCCGGGCGCTGGTCGCAGCGTAGCCAGGTGCGTCGCGACCAGCCGTGCCAGGGCCGGCCGGCGCAGTACGGCGAGCTGAAGCTGAAGGGCACGATGTAGGGCGCGTAATGGTTGAGCTTGCGCGCGGCGTCGAGGTTGCGTCGGGTGCTCCACTCGGGCAGCGAGAGGTTGAGGTCCGGGCCGTAGGTCAGCATCGACAGCTCCATGCCCCGGTATTCGCGGTCGCCGGCGCGCAGGCGCTGCTCGAAGGCGTTGAGCGGCGGCTGGTAGCCGTACTGGGTGCGCAGCGGATCGAAGCCGGCGATGGCCAGGCCCAGGCCGTCGCGCTCGAGGCGCGCGGCGAGCTGGCGCTCGATGTCGAGCAGGCAGTCGATCGCGGCCGCGACGCCCGGCCGCGGCGGGGTGCGGATCTCCACGCCCTTGGCGACGAAGCCGCAGAAGCGCCCGTCGAGGTCGAAGCGCTCGTCGCCTTCCAGATACCAGTAGCCGTTGCGGATGCCCAGGTCGCCCTCGGCCAGCGTCGGGTCGCCGAGGCCGGGCTTGTCGGCGAGCAGGTCGGCGAGCCGGGCCACATCCAGGGCGTGGATGTCGCGCAGGCGCCCGGCCTGCGGGCCGCGGGTATCGGCCAGCAGGTACTCGAACTCGATGCCGTAGTGCACGGCCGGCATCGGCCTAGATCCAGTGGAGGACGTCGTGGGGGTCTTGCACAGCCTCATGGGGTGTCTCCTCGGCGTGTTGCGGCGTACCCAGATAGAGGAAGCCGACGATCTGCTCGTCCTCGCCCAGCTCCAGCTCGCGGTGGAAGCCGCGGTCGTACATCAGCCAGCCGGAGCGCCACAGACCGCCGTAGCCGAGGGCGCGGGCGGCCAGCTGCAGGGTCAGCACGGTGCAGGCGGCGCACAGCTGCTGGTCGAGCAGCGGCACCACCGTGCTCGGCTGCGGGCTGGCCACCACGGTGATCACCAGCGGCGCGCGGTGCGGCATGCGCAGGCTGCGCTCGATCACCGCGGCACTCTTGCCGGCGGCGACGGCGGCGCGCTGCATGGCCTGGCCCAGGCGGTCCAGCCCCTCGTCGCGGGCGGCGAGGAAGCGGTATGGGCGCAGGCGCTGGAAGTCCGGCACGCGCAGCGCGGCGCGCAGGATCAGTTCCAGTTCCGCATCGTCCGGTCCGGGCGCGCGCACGCTGTGGCAGGAGCGGCGGTTGAGCAGCAGGCCCAGGGCGGAGTCCGGCGCGGGGAGCGGGGTCATTCCGCCCATGGCAGTTCCTCCTCGATGCGCAGGCCGGCACGCAGCCGCTCGCGGATGCCCATCAGGGCGGCGTCGAGCCGCTCGATGCGCTGCAGGTTGCGCCGCTCGGCCACGCTGGTGTCGAGCACCGCGGCGATGCCGCCGTTGCGGATCACCAGCCGCCGCGCGCCGCGCAGGGCGAGCAGCGGGTCGTGGGTGGAGACCAGGACGATCTTGGCGCCGCCGACCAGGAGGTCGAGGGCGCGCTTGCGGTCGACCCCGGCGTTCTCGATCTCGTCGATCAGCACCACCGGCGAAGCCGAGAGCAGCGCCGCGTCGGCGATCATCAGCGCCCGCGTCTGGCCGCCGGAGAGCTGGGTGACGGCGCTGTCGGCGGCGAACTTCTCGCCGGTCAGGGCGTTGGCGCAGGCGATCACCGTCAGCGCCAGGCCCTCCGGGTCGGCGACCATCCGGCAGCGGGCGTGCATCTCGATCAGCTCGCGCACGCTGAGGTCGACGACGAAGTTCATGTTCTGCGAGAGCTGCGCGACCAGCTTGCGGTCCGGCGCGTAGCGGCGCTCCGCCGGCGGCTCGGCGCCGTTGACCAGCACCCGGCGGCCGGTCGGCGTGTCGCCCTGGGCCAGGCACTCGATGTCGGCGAGCAGGCGGCTCTTGCCCGAGCCGGTCGGGCCGACGATGCAGACGATTTCCCCGGCGTGGAAGACCAGCTTCAGGTCCTCGGCGCGGCCGCTCTTGTCGCGCCCGCCGAGCAGCGTGAGGCTGTCGACCCGCTCGCCCGGCATCTCGGCCATGGCGCGTACCTCGGCGACCAGCCGCTCGAGGTGGTCGAGCATCTGCCCGCGCTCCATCCCGGCGTCGAACAGCGCCTCGTCGGGCAGGCCGGCCAGCCACTGGCCGAGGCTGGCACCGGGCGCGGCCGGCGGCAGGGCGAGGGCGGCGACGAACTCGGCCACCGGCGGATGGCGCTCCAGCACGGCGGCGAAGGGCTGTTCGGCGAGAATCATCGGGCGTCCTCCCGGTCGGCGAAGCGCATCTTCTTCACGTTGCCGCGCTGGTGAGTCTCGCCGATGGCGGTTTCGCCGACGCAGTAGGGGCACACCGCCGCCGGCATCGAGAAGCGCAGGCGGCTGCCGTCCAGGCTCGGCGTCGGCGCGGCGGCGCGGATGTGCCGGGCGAGGTCGGCGGCACCCTGGCCGGTCAGGCCGTTGCAGAACAGCGCCGGTGCGCCGGGGTTGGCCAGGCGCACGTGGAAGGCGAACACCTCGCGCTCGACCTGGGAGACGATGTCGCCCTTGGTGATCGCCACCAGGTCGGCCAGGCGCAGCATCGGGCCGATCTTCTTCGGCGTGTGCACCCCGGCCAGGGCGTCGACCACGCAGATCGCCAGCACGTTCTCGATGTGCGGCGAGCAGCGGTTGCACAGCCCGGCGCTTTCGCTGAGCAGCACGTCAAGCCCCTGGCGCCGGCCCCAGGCCAGGCAGTCCTCGATGTTGGAGACGAAGTAGTGGTCGGGGCACAGGGCGCCGGCCAGGCCGACCGCCACCGGGATCTCGTGCTGGGCATAGAGGCGCCCGTCGTCGCTGGACAGGGCGTCGAACTTGGCCACGCCGACGGCCAGGCCGTCCTGTTTCAGCAGCTTGGCGACCTGGAGGATGACCGAGGTCTTGCCGACCGACGGCGAGCCGGCCACGGTGATCAGTTGCATAGGCGCAGGCCCCCTTGGGCGGCGAAGAACAGCTCGGCGGCGCGGCGCTGTTCGGCGGCGAAGTCGTGAGTGCGGAAGAATGCCCAGCCCGGCCACTTCAGCCGCGCCCCCGGTGGGAAGGCTTGGGCGTGCGCGGCGCCGGTCGGCGGATAGCAGTTGCGGGCGAGCACGGCGCCGAGCTGCGCGCCGTGCAGGTAGTCGATGAGCGGGGCGAGGCGTTCCTCGCAGCCGGGCTTGAGCAGGTAGCCGATCGGCATGGTCAGCGCGCCGTCCTCCGGCCAGAGCACGGAGGTGCGGTCGCGGCGCGGGCAGAGTTCGGCCTGCAGCCAGGGCAGCACGGCGATGGCGCCGACGTCCGGGCTGTTCGAGCCGGCCTGGGTCGCGGTGCGCACGTTGTGCTGCAGGTGGCGGACGTTGCCGGCGAAGGTGGCGAGGCCGCTCTGGCCGAACTCCAGGTACAGGGCCAGCAGCAGGTAGGCGTTGTAGTCCTGGTAGGGCACCTGCGGATTCGGCCGCCAGCCGCCGAAGACGATCTCCCCGGCCCATTGCGGATCGAGCAGGTCGCTCCACACCCGCGGCGGCCGGCGGCCCTTGAGGCGGCGCCGGTCGACCAGCCAGACGAAGGGGATCGTCGCGAACACCCGGAAGGCGCCCAGCGGGTCGGCCAGACCGGCCGCCGCACAGGCCGGATGCAGTTCGGGCAGCGGGCGGGCGTCGGGGCCGGGAGCGTAGTGGGCGAGCAGGCTCGGGGCGAGGATGTCCTGGTAGATGGTCGAGACCAGCAGGCCCGGCAGGCGCGCCGGGTCGCGCTCGCTGGCCAGGCTGTCGAACGGGCTGTACCACTCGCCGCCGCCCAGGCAGCAGCAGTTCAGGGCCTCGCCGCCGGCCGCGCGTTGCGCCGCCAGGGTCTGGTCGAGGCCGGCCTTGAAGGCCCGGCGCAGCGGAATCGGCAGGCGCCCGAGCAGGTCCAGAGCGCCGAGGGCGCCGGGCGCCGGCAGCGCGGGGTGGCCGGCGTCGGCGGGGATGTGCGGCGGTGATGTCACGCTGACCTCCTTGATCCGGCGGGTCGTCTGGTCCGTGGGCTGGGAAACGGCCGCAGGTCTTTCCCGCCATTGGCGCTGGCCGGTGGAGAGTCGCTGCACGGGTTTTCCATCCCACGGACTGGCTTTAGCGAGATTCGGGCCAGCCGGCGCGGCAATGGCCGAGGCCGCGCCGGGCCGGGGCTGCGACCTCATGGGCGGGGGAGGGGGCGCGCATGAAATGTTCGCCGCGGAACATTCCGCCGCCGCGGGCGTACCGGGGCGAACCCTCGGGCGTCCGCCGGCGCCGCCGGGTGGCCGTGCGCGGCCCGGCCGCCGCCGGCTGCGGGGTTCTGGCACGCCGCTGGCATCGTCCCCGCCGCATCCATCCGTCACGAGGAACACGCCATGAAGTCACGCGGCATCGTCAATGCCACCCGCCGCCTGATCGGCGCGCGCAAGCTGGGCAGCGCCACCCTGCTCGGCAAGGCCGAGGAGGAGGCCCGCCACGCGCTGACCCAGGCGCGCGCCTGGATCGGCCGGGCCAATCCCATCGACGAGGAGGCGCAGCACAACTTCCAGACCATCGTCGAGGCGACCGCGGATCTGGAGCGTGTGCTGCTGGAGGGCGCGGCCCCGGCCTGAGGGCCGTTTCGTAGGGCGGGTGCAACCCGCCGGTTTCGGTGCAGGCCTTTGCTACATCTGGCGGGTTTCACCCGCCCTACGCCTACAGCAGAGGCTTACTGCGGCTTGGTCAGATCGACCAGCGGCTCTTCGCGCACCTCGGTCGGCCGGCCGGCCTGGACTTCCTCGACCCGCTTGAGGGCCTGCGCCACGGCCGCCTGGTCGGCGAGCAGGGCGAAGCCGACCCGGAACTGGCGCTGCTCCTTGGGGCCGATGGTCGGCACCAGGCCGAGCGGGCGCTGGAAGCGGCGGTTGTAGGAGAAGCTGGTGCCGGGCTCGAGGCCGGTGACGTAGCCCTGTTTCTCGGTATCGGTGTTCTTCCACAGGGAGAACACCGGCAGTTGCCGGACGTTGTAGTCGACCCGCACGCCGCGGTCGCCGGCCTGGTTGTGCAGCACGGCCAGGGTGTCGCCCTTGTCGTCGCCGTAGGGCACCAGGTTGTAGACGGTCTCGTCGTAGTCCCGGGTCGGGCCGCGGTAGGTCTGCCAGTCGGCGAGGTCGCCGCGGGCCTTGGCGTTGAACGGCGAGACCTGCTTGACCGGGGCGACGAAGCGCGCGCCCTGCTCGAGCAGCGGGGTGCCGAAGTTGTTGTGGTAGAGCGCCTGGTATTCCTTGGGATAGTCGCCGTTGTTGGTCAGGGTATCGTTCACCACGAAACGGGTGGCACCCGGCTCGGTGCTGAGTTCGGTGGCGACGCTGAAGTCGACCTTCTTGAAGGCCTGCTCCTTCAGCTCGCCCTTGAGGCGGATGGCATACGGCGGCTGCTCGTCGATGCTCAGCACCACCTTGCTGGCCGGAATGTTCGCCGCCCGGCCGTGCAGGGTGAGCAGCTCGCCGTTGTCCAGGCCGGGATGGCCGACCCACTCGTAGCCGCAGCGGGTGACCAGTTCGTTGAAGCCCTCCAGCCAGCCGAGGCCGCCGCGGCCGTTCTGCTCGATGAAGGCCGGGTTGACCACCTCCTTGACCGGCGAGTCCCAGCCCAGGCGGACGTCGCCGGCCACCGCGCGCAGCACGTTCATGCCGCGGGTCGGCACCACGGTGATGGTCATGGCGCCGGTGTCGATGTCGATCAGGCTGACGCCCTCCTGGAGGCCGCCGTGCAGGGTGCGCAGGCTGACCGAGAACGGCTTGTCGGTCTTGATGCCCAACTGCTGGCTGTCGATCTTCCAGTTCTGCGGGGCCTTGTCGCTGTCGATCAGGACAAAGTCCTTGGCCAGTGCGGGCCCGATGCCGACAAGTGCGGTCAGGCCGATGAGGCAGGAAAGCTTGTTCATGATGGTCCTTCTTTCTTGTTGTGAGGCGGCCCGGAGCGTCCGGGCCGCCCCTGGGGGTACTTACGAGCGCTTCAGCCAGACCGCGGTATTGCCGGGCAGTTGGCCCGGCTCCGGCAGCGCCTCGCTGGACAGCAGCACCTGGCTGCCTGCCGGCAGCGCGGCGGCCTGCTCGCCCATGTTGATCACCACGCGCAGGTCGCCGTTGTCGAAGGCCAGCACGTCTTTTCCGGCGTCGATCCACTGCAGCTTGCCGTTGCCCAGCGCATGCGCATGGCGCAACGCGAGGATCTGCCGGTACAGGTTCAGCGTAGAGTCGGCGGCACCCTCCTGGCGGTCCACGGCGTAGCGTGCGTAGGACTCGGGTTGCGGCAGCCAGGTCTTGTCGCCCGGGCCGAAGCCGAAGGACGGGGCGCCCGCCTTCCAGGGCAGCGGTACGCGGCAGCCGTCGCGGCCGACTTCCTCGCCCTGGGTGCGCAGGAACATCGGGTCCTGGCGGTACTGGCCTTCCATGGTGGTGTGCTCGGGCAGGCCCAGCTCCTCGCCCTGGTAGATGTAGGTCGAGCCGGGCAGGGCCAGGGTCAGCATGGCCAGGGCGCGGGCCCGGCGCAGGCCCAGCGCCTCGTCCGGCTGCGCGGTGGCGGGACCGATGCCGTTGCCGGGCAGGGCATGCTTGCCCAGCTCCTTGAGGCCGTAGCGCGAAGGCGCGCGCACGGTGTCGTGGTTGGAGGTCACCCAGGTGGTCGGCGCGCCCACCGTGGCGGTCAGGGCCATCGAGCTGTCGATGACTTCCTTGAAGGCGCCGGCGTTCCATTGGGTCATCAGGTATTCGAAATTGAACGCCTGGTCCATCTCGTCGGAACGGATGTAGTGGGTCAGGCGCTCGCGCGGGGTGACCCAGGCCTCGGCCACCATAATGCGCTTGCCGGGGTATTCCGCGAGGACCTTGTTCCAGCTGCGGTAGATCTCGTGCACGCCGTCCTGGTCCCACATCGGGCCGACCAGCGCGCCGGCATTCTCGCGGCCTTCCTCGACCGGCAGGTCGGGCAGCCCCTTCGCCTTGATCAGGCCGTGCGCCACGTCGACCCGGAAGCCGTCCACGCCACGCTCCAGCCAGAAGCGCAGCACCTGCTCGAACTCGGCGCGCACCTGCGGGTTGTCCCAGTTCAGGTCGGGCTGCTTGCTGTCGAACAGGTGCAGGTACCACTGCTTCTCGCCCGGTACCCGGTCCCAGGCGGCCTTGCCGAACACGCTCGGCCAGTTGTTGGGCGGCAGCTCGCCGTTCTCGCCCTGGCCGTCGCGGAAGACGTAGCGGGCGCGCTCGGGGCTGCCGGGCGGCGACTTCAGCGCCGCCTGGAACCAGGCGTGTTCGTCGGAGGTGTGGTTGGGTACCAGGTCGACGATCACCTTCATGCCGCGGGCGTGGGCTTCCTTGAGCAGACGCTCGAAGTCCGCGTTGCTGCCGAACATCGAATCGACCACCCGGTAGTCGGCCACGTCATAGCCGGCGTCGGCCTGGGGCGATTTGTAGAAGGGCGACAGCCATAGCGCATCCACGCCCAGCTTGTCCAGGTAGGGCAGCCGCGAGACGACGCCTGCCAGGTCGCCCATGCCGTTGCCGTCGCCGTCGGCGAAGGAGCGCGGGTAGATCTGGTAGATCACCGAGTGGCGCGCCCAGTCCTCATCGCCCGGGGCGGCCTGGGGAGTGGTCGCCCAGGCATTGCCGTGGAGGGCGGTCAGGGACAGGGCGACGGCAGTCGCGAGGCTGGTGGCGAGGAACTTGCGACGAAACATACGGACTTCCAGTTCTTGGGATTGTTGGTAGGCAAGGCGTGTTTCTTGGCTTAGCGTGTGCTTTCTTCGGGACGGAGCCTCAGGGCCGCCGGCATCGGAGCCGGATGTGGTCCGGGCGATTCGGCCGGGCGCGGCGCATGAAGGCGCCGGGCAGCGCGTCACCGTCTTTGCCGGCATGAAGGCACAGGAGATGCGGCGAGCGAGGGGCAGGGATATCGCCTGCGAGGGCGGGCGGCTGGATGACTGCAACCATGGGACACCTTGTTCCGGGGACAACGCTGTCTTGGGGCCGCAGGCCCGGGCGCGTCGACCCCCGTCTTGTTGTTCTTGTCGTCTGCCGGGGCGGACCCGAAACGGGCGGGCCGCTCTGCCCCGGCAAGGGTCCCCTGTCGGGGTATCGCTACCTTAGTAGGGGGTTTTTCGTTTGACAAGACATTCATCGTTTTAAGGTTTTTCGCCGTATTTGCACCTAGGTAAAACGATTCATCAAGATAAAAGCAGATATTTGCACGTTCGGGCCGGCAGCCGTGCGGATCGCGCCGCTCGGCCTCCGGGACCGCCTGCCAAAAAAGCCTGGCGAAGGCCGGCCTGTGCTGCCGGGGCACGCGACAGTACGCCTCGCGCCGGGCGACTGCCGTGCTGGCTACGCTGTAGACGAAAGCCGGCCCCTGCCGGTACGGGGGAAACATGGGCAGCTCCAACGACATGGATTCGTCCGCCGGTGGTCTCGGCAGCGGTTTTTCGCGCTGGCTGAACCTCCGTCGCGCATTGCGCCCGCCGCAGGGCGAGCGCCCGGCGGAACCCGGCGAGCCCTGGTGGAGCTGGACGCCGGCGCAGGCCTTCGCCGCCCTGGACAGCCGCGCCGAGGGTCTCTCCGGCGCCGCCGCAGCCACCCGTCAAGGCGCCGGCAGGACGCCGGAGCAGGGCCGCTCCCGCGGCCTGCCGCGGATCTTCCTCGAACAGCTGCGCAGCCCGCTGGTGCTGATCCTGATCTTCGCCAGCGTGGTCTCGCTGGTGGTCCACGACTGGCTGGACGCGGGCATCGTGCTGGCCATCGTGCTGGTCGGCGCGCTGCTCGGCACCGTCCAGGAATACCGCGCCTCCAGCGCTCTGGAGCAGCTGCGCCGGCGCGTGGCGATCACCGCCCGGGTGCGCCGCGACGGCGTGCCGGTCGAGATTCCGGCCGGCGAGGTGGTGCCGGGCGACGTGATCGAGCTGTCCGCCGGCAGCCTGATCCCCGCCGATGGCCTGCTGCTGGAAGCCCGCGACTGCTTCGCCAGCCAGAGTCTTTTGACCGGCGAAACCTTCCCGGTGGAGAAGCAGCCGGGCCTCGCCGAGCCCCAGGCCAGCCTCGCCGAGCGGAGCAACTGCCTGTTCATGGGCAGCTCGCTGCGCAGCGGCACGGCGACCCTGCTGGCGGTGCGCATCGGCAGCGCCAGCGAATACGGCCAGATCGCCCGCAGCCTCTCGCTGCGCCCACCGGAAACCGAATTCGAGCGCGGCCTGCGCCACTTCGGCAGCCTGCTGCTCAAGGTCATGCTGCTGATGGTGGTCGGCGTGCTGGCGGCGAACATCCTGCTCGGGCGGCCCACCGTGGACACCCTGCTGTTCGCCATCGCCCTGGCGGTCGGCCTGTCCCCCGAGCTGCTGCCGGCGATCCTCGGCATCACCCTGGCCCAGGGCGCGCAGCGCATGGCCCGGCGCGGGGTGATCGTGCGCCAGCTGAACGCCATCGAGAACCTCGGCGCCATGGACGTGCTGTGCACCGACAAGACCGGCACCCTGACCCGCGGGGTGGTGCAGCTCGACGGCGCGCTGGCCCCCGATGGCCAGCCCTCGGCGCGCTGCCTGCTGCTCGCCTGCCTCAACGCCAGCCTGCAGACCGGGCTGGCCAACGCCCTGGACGCCGCGCTGGTCGCCACGGCGCAGGAGCAGGGCCTCGACCTCGGCGCCTTTCGCAAGCTCGACGAGATCCCCTACGACTTCGTGCGCAAGCGCCTCGCGCTGGTTGTCGAGGACGCGGATGGGGAGGCGCTGATGATCGTCAAGGGCGCGCTGGACAAGGTGCTGGAGCGCTGCACGCGGATCGGCGAGGGCGAGGCAGCGGCGCCGCTGGATGAGGCGGCGCTGGCCGACATCCGCGAGCGTTACGCCCAGTGGAGCGCCCGGGGCTACCGGGTGCTCGGCCTGGCCAGCCGGCGGCTGGCGCGCCAGGCGCGCTACGCCGAGGCGGACGAGCGCAAACTGGCCTTCGCCGGCTTCCTGCTGTTCTTCGACCCGCCCGAGCCCGGCGTGCGCGAGACCCTGCAGGCCCTCGGCCGGCTCGGCGTGGCGGTGAAGATCATCAGCGGCGACAACCGCCTGGTGACCCAGCATGTTGCCGAGGCGGTCGGTATTCCGGCCGAGCGGGTGATCACCGGCGGCGAACTGCTGCAGATGAAGGAGGAGGCGCTGCTCAACCTGGCGCCGCAGGTGGCGCTGTTCGCCGAGGTCGACCCCAACCAGAAGGAGCGGATCATCCTCGCCCTGCAGAAGACCGGCCACGTGGTGGGCTTTCTCGGCGACGGCATCAACGACGCGCCGGCGCTGCACGCGGCGGACGTCGGCGTCTCGGTGGACCAGGCGGTGGACGTGGCCAGGGAGGCCGCCGACTTCGTCCTCCTGCGCCACGACCTGGACCTGCTGCGCCAGGGGATCGACGAGGGCCGCCACACCTTCGCCAACACCCTCAAGTACATCTTCATCACCACCAGCGCCAACTTCGGCAACATGATCAGCATGGCCCTGGCCTCGCTGTTTTTGCCCTTCCTGCCGTTGCTCGCCAAGCAGATCCTGCTCAACAACTTCCTCTCCGACATCCCGGCGATGGGCATCGCCGGCGACAACGTCGACCGCGAATGGGAACGCACCCCGCACCACTGGGACATCCGCGAGGTGCGCAACTTCATGGTGGTGTTCGGGCTGGTCAGCTCGGCCTTCGACCTGCTGACCTTCGGCGTGCTGTTCTACTTCGTCGGCGAACGGCCCGAGCTGTTTCGCAGCGGCTGGTTCGTCGAATCGCTGCTCACCGAACTGGCGATCATCTTCGTGGTGCGCACCTACAAACCCTTCTACCGCAGCCGCCCCGGCCGCCTGCTGCTCTCGAGCACCCTGGCGGTGATGCTGCTCACCGTGCTTTTGCCCTACACCCCGGCCGGCACCTGGTTCGACCTCGTCCCCCTGCCGCCCGTGCTGCTGGCGACCATCGTGCTGATCACCCTGCTCTACGCGGCGGCTTCGGAGGCAGTGAAGCGGCGGTTCTATGCGGCGGCGCGGAGGCCGAGGGGGGCGGCGAGGAGGTATCGGGGGGGCGTGGGGTAGGGCTTGGGTCAAACGAGGGACGTTTCAGCGAAGTGGCCGTGATTTGTTCGGTATTCCCCCCGAGGGGTGCGGCCTGCCTGGACTGACGCGAGCAGATTCGATCAACATTGAAAAATGATCCATTTTCAGCCGCGTAATATACGGCCAGTTGCCGAGCAATAATTTGACGGTATTCCCATAAGCTACATTAAATTCCAATTTATTATCCTGAGGCCCAAGAGCTGATAATTTACCTGGCCGAATCTTTGGCGGTTGCTCTTTTATTTATTTTGAGTTTGTTACATTTGGCAGGGTAAATGGTATTTACAATGGCTATAAGTAAATATGATCGGGAAGAAATTGCCAACATTGCAGATATGTTGCCGGACGTAGTGTTCATGGTAAGTGCTGGTGGTCGAATAACCTATGTCAGTGCCGCTTGCGAGACTGTTTTTGGCTATAAGCCCGAAGAGATGGTCGATAATTTCGTCATTGATTTTGTCGTACCGACGGAGCGCGACAGAACCTTGAAAGAGGCCAGTCGCGTCATGGCTGGCGGGCAGCGGATCGGCTTTGAGAATCGCTATCTCCATAAAGGCGGCCACGAAGTCCATGTGATGTGGTCCGCGCGATGGCGGGAGTCGGAGCGATTGCGTGTCGGAGTTGCTCGCGATATTACTGGTCTGAGGCTTGGGCAAATGTTGAACCGCGGTTTGCAGCTTGCCTCCGTTCCTTTGGCGCCATACGAGCGTAAGGTACTGCAACTGCTCTTGACCGAGGCCACGGAAAAACAAATCGCCGAGCGTCTGGGGCTGGCCGTTTCCACCACCCACTCATATGTCACCAGCGTATTCCGGAAGTTTGGTGTGCGGGGGCGGGCAGGATTGATGAGCTTGTGGTTGAATCAGCATTCAAGCATAGACCTGCCAGTCCAGCGCTGAATGCGGCTGGTCCGTGGGGTTCACTCAAGGACTGTTCCGGCAAGGACTCGGTCAATCGCCGACGGTGACAAGACTTGAGTGCAACACCTTGGGGAAATCCGAACAAGTAAGCCGTTCTCAGCCAATCGCCGGTCGAGTCTACGTTCAGCCCAGCGACGGCCGGGATGATGCCCTCAGAAACCAGAGCAAAGCCCCCGGTTTCTAGATAAACCCCCTGGGTTTGTTTGGGCGGAAACGGGTCAATCAGATCATTGGCGGATCGGTGCCGACTTGTTCGGAGTTTCCTCAAGCCTAATCAGGCCACGGATTTAAGCGAGAAGCCCCTTGCACCATGTCGCTCAATGTATATCGAGCACTGGTCGATCAACTTCCTTGCGGACTCTTTCAACAGGTTAAGCATGAGGTCGTCATATTCGACGTACAGACTGGTCGTTTCCGTCTGGCTTTTCATGTCGCCGATAACAACAATCTCTTCCTGAAGCTTTATTTTTGCACCATCGATGTCGTCGGAGGCTTTCGAGACAATACCCTCAATTGTCTTGAAATGCTCTTTCACCTCCTCGAACTTTTCTTTCAATGCAGGAATTAGCTTTCCCTCCAGGACGCCAGCGGCAATGCTGTAGCTTATGAGGAGGCCGAATGGACCAAGCACCAAGCCTGCCGCTGCGCCACCATAGGCTTCCTTACGGAGCCTATCGACCTGCATATCGTAGTAATTGCTTCCTTCCACAAAGTCGTTGTTCAACTGGGTGCTCAGAGATGAGATATGACCAGAGGCAGCGTTGAAGCTCTCGGAGCTAGCATGGAGCGAGGCCTGTGCCACCGTCATCTTATTAATGCCGTCATTAAGCACCTTGAGCAGGATGCTTTTCTGAGCCTTCGCCTTTTCCTCGTTATAATTCTCGAACAACTGCAAATATGCCGTGAGCAGCTGGGAGGCCACACTAGACCACTCGAATACCGACTGCGTCGCCTTGAAGTATTCATCACGGCTATTTAACAGCAAGGTCTTGACTTGAGCGACGATTTCCCCGGCCGCGTTCGAATAATCCTTCTCGTATTTAGTCAGATTATCTATGGTTTCCTCGAAGGTCTTCCACGGAATCAGTTGGTCGAGAATCTTGTTATACAGATCAAGCGCCTTGTCGCCTGCCTCAAGTCCATCCTTTACTATTTCTACTACGGCTTGTGCTTCAGCTACCACTTTTGACTCCTTGGCTTATTTCTAAAGGGAGATTGCTGCCTTTCGACCAAACGTCGAGTCCAAGGAAATCTTAAAAGATTCCTTTGCCCAAAGGTACACTCTGAAAATCACGTCATTTCCGAGATGCAGTGCACAAATGCAGCATCTTTTTAATGGCTGACGTCACAGTGCTATTGATCAATACGACAACATCAAGCCGGATATTATTGAAAATTCCAGATCCACCATACCCTGCTAATTAGCAGGGTGGAAATCGAATGCCGCCACACCCTCCGCACAGCTACCTCCCCTACCCAGCAGATGTTTTCGCATTATCCAGTGGTTCGACAGGGCAAACAGCATCACCAGCTACGCCGTATTCCTTTTCAGGTCGCGGAAATGCACCTTGATGTAGCCGATATATCAACAGGTCTCAGCGTGTTTCGATATTTCGACGTGGCCAAAAACCGAGTAATAAGTACCTGGAGAAAAATAATCCGATATTTTCTCAACGCATGCCCACTCAAGCCCGTGAAGCACGCGGGTTTGCACGCTCAGGGGCGGAGGAAATCTAGGGGGATTTCCTTTCAGGTACTTAAGAGCATGCTCTTAAGTTGATATTTCAAAGTCGACGACACTGCGAGCTTGCAATACCCGATATATTTAAAACCTTCCCAACCCGCCCGATATGCTCGACCAACGCCGGATTGTCGATTTGCGAAAACAGCGACAGGTCGATCTTCCAGGGCAGCAGCAGGTCGCCCAGCGCCAGTTCGATATCCAGCAACTCCCGATAGCTCGGATCGCCCTTGAGGGGCAGGTCGATATCCGAGCCGGGGTGGTAGTTGCCCTTGGCTCGGGAGCCGTAGAGCATCGCCTGCTCGATGCCCGGAAAGCGGCCGAACACCTGGCGGATGGACTCGACGGCCTGCGGCGGAAGGCCGATTTCCTCGGGCATCATGCGTTTGGCTCCACCCGGCTGGAGAGTATGCGCTCCAGCGCCTTGAGCAGCGGATGATGCTGCTGCCGGATGTTGAGCAGGATCGCCTCGGCGGTTTCTTCGTTGTAGGTGTGCGACGTACGGTTGCGGTCGGTCAGCATCTGCATCCAGCCTTGCCCGTCGGCGATCAGTCCTGCACTGAAGGCTTCGCGGATGGTGTCGCGCGCACCGCTGGACGGACCGTATGCAGGGTACGGCAGTTCGACAAGGCTGCCGATTCTTGGCTCAGCTGGAGCGGTGCGCCCCAACCGCCTTGATCACCCGCCTTACCGCCTCGTCCTCATCCGCCCCGGTCACATCCACCTGCAGGTCGCAGCGCGCCCTGAGTTCCGCCATGAACTCGCCGCGGAACGCCGGGTCCAGGCTCTGGCGGTCGGCGAGGCTCATTTCCCTGCGTGCGCCCAGGCGGCGGACGCGTTCGTCTTCGTCCAGGGTGAGCAGCACCGAGACGTCCGGGCGCGGCAGGGCGGGGAGCAGGACGTCGAAGTCGGCCGCGACGCCGCGGGCCCGCGCATAGGCGATGGCGGAGGCCAGGAAGCGGTCCATCACCACGGTCCGGCCGGCGTCCGCCGCGGCCCGCGCCTTGCTGCCCTCGGCGGCGGCGATAGCGAGGTAGAACAGGGCGTGGGCGATCCTGGCATCGCCCAGCACGGTGTGGATCTGCTCGCGCAGCGGCTTTACCGCCGGGCCGGGCATGCTCATGGCGATCCCGCCGAGCGCGGCGGCCAGGTTGCGGACCAGGGTCGTCTTGCCGACGCCGTCCAGGGATTCGATGACGATGAACCGGGCCATGGGAGTTCCTGCCGCTGGGATTCGCGATCTTAGGGTAGCAGCTGGGCGTCCGGCGTCTGCTCGATATCCACAGCCCATCCCGATGGTCCGGGTTGCCCTTGATAGGCGTACAGGCCCCGTGATTCGGGAGCCGGCATGGGCAGAGGCCGGAAAAGTGCCGGATGGTTCTTCTTTAACGGCTTACCGAAACGCTCGGAGGCCGCATTCGGATTTTGCGGCCGCTCCATTTCGCTACTTAACTGTTAAGGCCCGCTTAAGGTCCGAGCAGGCTCAATCGACTGCCAATGCACCATTTCCATTTCCGGAGACCACTCGAAATGAATGGACTTGTACGCTGCGCTTATCGACGGTTGGAGCTGGCACACGTTTACCGCGACACCGCCAACGAGCTGTATGGCGAAGCCAATACCAGTAATGGCGGCATGGCAAAATTTTTCAAAAACAAAGCCTATTACGAGAAGATTCGTGCCAATGCCCTCCTTGAGATGCTGGCGGAGGCGGCCTACCACAACAAACCGGTGGGCTCCCAGTGATCTGCCGATAGGCCATTGTCGAGCGAGCACTGCCACATTGCCGGCGAGTCGGCGGCGCCAGGGGACGAAAGCGCCTGCGCTGGTCGGCTGACCGTCCGCGTCGGTGTGGGCTGTCGCTCTGGAAATGCTGTTCGTGCCCGGCTTCCGGTCGAGGCGTTGTGCGTCGACGCCGAGCTTTTTCTCGCCAATCGCAACCCGGCTTCATAAAAAAGCGCCGACCGGCAGGGAAAACGGTCGGCGCAAAGCCTCTGGGGGAACGGCTCAGAGCGGGGTGATGCCGTGTTCGGCGTAGATTTCGTCCTGGGCCTGGCGGAATTCGTTGATGGTGAATTCGAAGCCGTGCTCCTTGAGCAGTACCCAGCTCGCCTGCTCGTCTTCCGAGCCTTCGTTGACCAGGTTCTTGAACGCTTCGTCGCTGCGCATGCGGTTGATGTAGGCCTTGGCGGATTCGACACTCATCGGAGATGCCTCCCTATTCATGCAGTGGTGTGATCGAGGAAACGGCGGCGGATCTGCGCGCCGAGCAGGTTGACGAGGCTGACCAGCGCCAGCAGGACGGCGATCAGGGCCAGGGCCTCGCGGTATTCGAAGAGGTGGAAGGCGGTGACGATCTCCAGCCCCAGGCCGCCGGCGCCGATCGCGCCCAGGGTGGTGGCGGCGCGGATGTTGTGTTCCCAGCGGTAGAGGGCGACGTCGACCAGCCGCGGCAGGACCTGCGGCAGCACGCCGAAGCGCAGCACGCCGAGCACCGGGACGCCCTGGCTGCGCAGCGCGTCGACCGGGGCGCGGTCGACGTGTTCGAAGATCTCGGCGAAGAACTTGCCGAGCATGCCGGTGGAGTGGGTGGCCAGCGCCAGCACCCCGGGCAGCGGGCCGAAGCCCACCGCGGCGACGAACAGGATGCCCCACACCAGACTGGGGATCGAGCGGATGGTGTTGAGCAGCAGCAGGACCAGCTGGCGCAGCGGCGCGGGGGCCTGGCCGCTGGCCGCCAGGGCGCCGAGCGGCAGGGCGGCGAGCACGCCGCCGACGGTGCCGGCGACGCTCATGGTCAGGGTGTCGAGCAGCGGCTTGCTCCAGTGCTCCCAGCGCTCGAACGCCGGCGGCCAGGCGTCGCCGGCCAGGGTCCAGAGGGTCGGCAGCAGCTCGCGGTAGCGCTCGGCGTCGAGCGCGCCGGTGTGCTGGGTGGCCAGCAGCACCACGCCCAGGCCGAGCACCAGCAGCAGCCGCGACAGCCAGGCGCGCCGCGAAACCGCCCTCAGCAGCGCCTGCTGCTGCACGAGGGAGACGCTCACGGTTTCACCACGACGGCTTCGGGATGCTCGCGCTCGACCGTCGCGATCCAGTCGCGCACCCGGTCGACGTCGGCGTCGACGCAGGGAATGAACGCCTCGGCGCGGAATACCCCCAGCGCGGCCGGGTCCTTGATGCTGACGAAGGCCTGGCGGATCTTCTCCTTCAGCTCCGGTGCAAGACCTTCGCGGAAGGTCCACATGTATTCGGGGATCGCCGGCGAATCGGCGAGTACGCGGACCTTCGCGGCGTCGAGTTTGCCTTCCTTCAGCAGGCGCTCGTAGATCGGCTTGGACAGGCCGCCGGCGGCGACTTTCTTGCCGGCGACGGCGAGCGCCACCGCGTCGTGGGCGCCGAGCACCCGCAGGGTGTAGTCGCGCTCCGAGACCAGGCCGGCGTCGGCGAGCATGTAGCGCGGCACCCAGGTGCCCGAGGTGGAGGCCGGGTCGCCGAAGGCCACGTCCTGGCCGCGCAGGTCCTCGAGGGTCCGCGCCGGGCTGTCGGCCGGGACGATCACCACCGCCTGGAAGGTCGGGCCGACCTTGGCGTGGGTCGGGCGGGCGAAGGGTTCGAGGTGCGCGCGCTTGCTCTGCAGGATGTAGGTCACCGGCCCCAGGTAGGCGATGTCGATACGCCCGAAGCGCAGCGCCTCGCCGGTCGCCGCGTAGTTGGCGCCGACGGTCAGCTCGACGGGGATGCCGAGGGTCTTCTCCAGGTGCGCGCGCAGCGGCTCGTTGAGGCGCATCACGGTGGGGGCGGATTCGCCGGGTAGCAGGCCGATGGTCAGTTTCTTCGGCTGGGCGGTGTCGTCGGCGTGGGCGGCGAGGACCGGCAGGAGCAGCGCGGCGAGCAGCGGGCGCAGGCGCTTGAGCAGTCGGGTCATGGGGGCTTGTCCTTTCACTGGGGTTGGCCGGGGGCCGGAGCGGGGTGCAGGGGGAACAGGCGCGCCTGGGCCTGGGCGTCGAAGCGCGCTGGCGGGCCGTCGAAGGCGATCCGCCCATCGGCCAGGCCGACGATGCGGTCGGCCAGCCGGCGGGCCAGGTCGAGCTGGTGCAGGACCACCACCAGGGTCAGCGCGCGCTCGCGCACCAGGCGCTGGAACTCGCCGGCCAGGCGTTCGGCGAGCGCCGGATCGACCGAGGCGAAGGGCTCGTCGGCCAGCAGCAGGCGGGGCTCGCGCACCAGCGCGCGGGCGATGCCGACGCGCTGGCGCTCGCCGCCGCTGAGCCGGGACACCGGGCTCAGCGCCTTGGCGAGCAGGCCGACCTCGGCGAGCGCGGCGACGGCCTGCTCGCGCAGCGCCCGCGGCCAGGGCAGCGGGGAGAGCGGATGGCGGCGGTCGGCGAGGCCGAGCAGCACGTTGTCGAGCGCCGACAGGCGGGCGATCAGCGCGTGCTCCTGGAACACCGTGGCGCTGTGCCGGCGGTGGGCGAGCAGGCTGGCCGGGGTCTGCAGGCGGCCGATGCCGTCCACGCTGAGGGTGCCGGCGGCGGGCCGCAGCAGGCCGTTGAGGGTGGCCAGCAGGCTGCTCTTGCCGATCCCCGAGGGACCGACGAGGGCGGTGATGCTGCCGCGGCGGATGTCGAGGCTGAGGCCTTCGAGAATCCGGTTGCCGCCGCGCTCGACCGACACCCGGTCGAGGCTCAGCAGCACCGGCGAGCCGCCGGCAGCGGTTGCCGGCGCAGCCCGCTCGGGGACCGTGCTGCCCGCGAGGGCGCGCTCGAGGGGCAACTGGTAGACGCCGTTCACGCTTCGCGCTCGATCAGGTAGTCGGGGTTGCGCACGCCGTAGCCCAGCGCCTTGCGCAGCCACAGCGGCGGGTTGTTCTGCATCATCCGCTGCAGGTGCTCGACCACCTCGTCGATCTCGCGGGGGTGCTGCATCTTCACCGGGAACACCCCGGCGTTCTTCACCTTGACCGCGGCGAAGTCGCTGAGGGCGAGGGTGAAGAGCACGGCGCAGCCTTCCATGGCGTCGACGCGCAGTTGGACCTGGTCGACCGAGGCGCCGCCGGTCGGGTCTCCCATGGAGCAACCGCCGCCGCCGGGGCCGCGCTTGCCGTCGCCGCCCTTGCCGCCGCCCTTGAACTGCACGACGTCGAGGAAGCTGGCCTCGTCGTAGGTGACGTCGTAGATGACGATCTGTTTGGCGGTGGCGAAATTGGCGTCGACCTGCAGCAGGTCGTTGCTGGTGATGGCGATCTTCAGATGGCCGATCTCGTTCATGTCCGTTCCTCGCGTCGGTGGGGCTCAGGCTGACGCCGGGCGCGGCCCGGCGCGCGGCGTTCTCAGGTCATCGGCAGGCCGACGACGTTCTTCTCGTGGGCGAAGCGCAGGCGGAAGGCGTCCGGCAGCCGTGCCTCGGCGTCGGTGCGGGCCTGCCAGCGGGCCAGTTCCGCGGCGGCGAGGCGCCCGGCTTTCAGGGCCTCGACCGGCACGATGTACAGGCGGCTGTCGAGGGTGATGTAGAAGTCGATCGGGTGGCGGGCGGCGTTTTCGCCGTACTTGCCCAGGTCGATGCAGTAGTGGCCGTCCTCTTCGAGGCGCAGGCGGGGGTTGTCGCAGTCCAGGCGCAGGTGGCGGTTGAACCAGCCTTTGTGGCGGAACTGGAAGAGCACCCGGTCGTCGTCGGCGAAGGCGCGGATCTCGGCGACGATGTCGGCGTAGTACTGGCCGAACAGCAGTTCCTGGTAGGCCTCGCTGTAGGGCTGGTCGAAGGATTCGAGGTAGCCGGCGACGCAGGCGGCGAGCAGTTCGAGGCCGCTCTGGGTGATCAGCAGGTTCAGCGCGCAGCGGTTGTAGGTGCAGCTGGCGCGGACCAGCCCGTCGTCGCGGATCTCGATGGCGCCGTTGTGCTGGATCGCCGCGGCGCGGAACACGCGCAGGATGCGGAAGACTTCGGCGATCAGCTTTTCCGTCGCGCTGCGCCGCGGCAGGGCGAGGTAGCGTTGCCAGCTGCCGAGTTCGGCCAGCGAGGGGTCGCGGCATTCCTGCCAGTCGGCCAGCAGGGCGTAGGCGCTGGTCAGCGCTAGCACCAGGCGGCCCGGTATGCGGCGGGTGGCGTCGGTCTCCGGCGGCGCGAAGTTCAGGCGCCGGGGACTGGTGTAGGGTTCGATGTGGCGGTGTTCCGGTCGGGCGCACAGCTCGCCGAAGCTCGCGCGGTATTGGGCGACCATTTCCTGTCGCTGTTTCATGGCATCACTCCCGGGAATGGCATGGCGGCCGGATTGGAATACGGGGGCGGACGCCCCTGCCGGAGCAGGGGGCCAGCCGCTGGTGGCTCAACTCACCACGTGTTGAGGATCCATTCCTTGTTACGGGTGTATTCCATGTGGGCGAACATGGCGTTGGCGATCATCTCGCCCAGCTCCATGGCGCCCTGGTAGCCGATGGTGGGCTTGCGGTAGAGGCCGGCGCGGTCGAAGGTCGGGAAGCCGACGCGGACCATCGGGATGTTGGCCTCGATGGCGACGTAGCGGCCCTTCGAGTGACCCATGATCAGGTCGAGCTGCAGGCCGTTGTTGATGCGCTTCTCCAGTTCCCAGAGGTCGGCGTTGTGGACGATCTCCATGTCGAAGTGCGCGGCGTCCTTGAGTTCCTGCAGGCGCGGGTCCTTCTTGTACTTGTTGCCCTGGTCGTCGCCGATCAGCAGTAGCACCGGTTCCAGTTCCACTTCCAGGCAGAACTGCGCCAGGCCGAATACCAGGTCCGGGTGACCGAAGATCGCCACCTTCTTGTTGGCGAAGAACATATGCGCCAGGTCGGCCAGGGCGTCGAGGGCGATGCCGCGCTCGCGGACCAGCGACTCGGGGATCTCCTTGCCGGTGAGTTCGGCGATCTTGCGCAGCATGTCGTCGGTGTTCTTGATGCCGTAGGGGGTGTTGACCAGGGCATTCGGCACCGCGAAGGTCTTCTGCAGCAGGTCGCCGGTGGTGGCGCCTTCGTAGCGGGCCAGGGACAGGGTGGCCAGGGCGTTGGCGCTGTCGGCGATGTCCTCGACGGTGGTGCGGCCGTGGGTCTCGATGCTCTTGTTCGGCAGCATCGGCGAGTCGAAGTCCTCGGTGTCCATGAACACCGTGGCGTCGACGCCCATTTCCGTGAAGTAGCGCTTGAGCAGCACCACGTCGCCGGGGTTGACCCAGCCCGGGAAGACGTTGAGCTTGCCGCTCGGCTGGCCCTTGCCGTGCACGTCGGTGATGGTCTTGAACATCGACTTCACGCACTCGGCATAGCCGGTGACGTGGCTGCCCTTGAAGCTCGGGGTGTGGACCGGCGCCAGGTAGATCTTGCGCTCCGGGAACTCGCTCTCGAGCGCCTTGTTGCAGACCCGGATGCAGCCCTCGATGTCGTCGCCGATGACCTCGGTGGAGCAGGTGGTGATGATCGGGATCACCCGCAGTTCCGGGTAGCGGCGGGCCAGCACCAGCACGCCTTCCTCGACGCGCTTGGCGCCGCCGAACACCGCCGACTCCTCGTGCAGCGAGGTCGAGGCGACGTCGAAGTTTTCCTTGAAGTGCTGGGCGAACAGCAGGCGGACGAACATCGTGCAGCCCTGGCCGCCGTGGACCAGCGGGATGCAGTCCTTGACGCCGATGCCGGCGTACTGGGCGCCCGCGGGCTGGCAGTCGTACATCGGGTTGATGATGCCTTCGCGGTCGCGCGGGCTCAGCTTGACTTCTGCCGGCTTCAGCACGGTCAGCTCGCAATTGCTCATGAAATGGCTCCTTGGCGGACGGGAGCGGCCTTCTGGCCGCTCCCGCAGCGGTGACTCAGTAGAGGTGGTGGTTGAGTTCGCGGTTGGTCGAGCGGGTGATCACGGTGTCGACCAGGCGGGACTTGAGGCCGTCGATCAGGAAATGGATTTCCTCGTGATTGACCTGCGACGCCCAGGGGAAGCGCTCGCGAACGTCGTTGGCCATGGCCAGGGCGTCGGCGTAGAACAGCCGCTCCTGCGGGGTGCCGCGCAGCGGCTCCTGGCCGGTCAGCAGGCGGGCGACCTGGCCGAGCACGCCTTCGATGTTTTCCTCGCGGTCCCAGGTCCGCGAGAAGAACTGCCACAGGCAGCGCTCCTCGGTGTAGTCGAACAGGTCGTCGAGTTTGGACTGGCTCATCAGGCGGCCCCCCGCACGATGACCGGCGTGGTCTGCGAGCTGTCGCGGATGTCCACGGCGGCCAGGTGGCGCAGCGGGTTGTGCACGGCGTTGTAGGTGTCGCGGGCGAGGTTGACGAAGCCCTCGAAGCCCATGTACGGGCCGTTGTGGTAGCCGTGGCCGTTGACGTAGGGGATGTGCAGCTTCTTGACCAGCTCGCCGACGCGCGGGCCGGTGAAGATCACGTCCGGCTTGACCAGGTCGATGATCTCGAAGAACTCCAGCTCGTTGCCGTCGTCGATGTAGTAGGTGCCTTCCTTGCCGCGGGCGATGACCTTCTCGAAGTCTTCCTCATGGCCGAACTTGGAGGACATGGCCACCACCTGGATGCCCAGATCGTCCTCGACCGACTTGGTCCAGTGCCACAGGCGCGGGCCGCCGGTCCAGATCGCCATCTTCTTGCCCTGCAGGCGTTCCTTGTACCAGTCGAGCTTCGGCTTCCACTTGGCATATTCCTCGGCGATCAGCGCTTCGCCCTTCTCCTCGATGCCGAAGAAGGCGCAGATCTTGCGGATGCCCTCGGCCATGTAGCTGAAGCCCCAGGAGTCGATGTCCAGGCGCGGGATGCCGTAGCGCTTCTTCAGTTCGTTGGCGATGTAGCCGGAGGAACGCGCGCAGTTCACCACGTTGAGCTGGGCCTGGTGCATGCAGCGCAGGTCGTCGTAGGTGCCGTTGCCGGTGAAGTGGGCGACGACCTGGATGCCCAGGCGGTCCCAGTAGGTCTGCAGGAGCTGGGTATCACCTTGAATATTGAAGTCACCGATGAAGTTCATGGTGTATTCGCTGGTGATCTCCTTCTCCATCGTCTCGACTTTCTCGTTGATCCAGCCGATGTTCAGGACGTGGTGGCCCTTGGACTGGGAGACGCCGGAGAAGCCGGGGCATTCGACGGTGAAGACGTCGACGTCGGGACGGTCCTTCATGACCTTCTTGGCCACCGCCTTGATGTCGTCGCCGATCAGTGCGGTCGGGCAGGTCGTGTAGACGATCATCCGCTTGATGTCGGGCATCTCGTCGAAGGCCTCGTGCATGCTCTTCTCGAGGCGCTTCTCGCCGCCGAAGACCACGTGGCTTTCCTTCATGTCGGTCGACCAGACGTACTTCATGTTGAAGTGGCCGTTGTCGGTCGGGTAGCGCTTGGTGTGCCAGGTGTCGTAGGCACAGCCGAGCGGGCCGTGAATCATCTGGATGGTGTCTTTCAGCACGCCGCCGATCACCAGCTTGGCGCCGCAGAAGGCGCAGCCGCGTTCGGAGAGGGTGCCCGGGATGGTCGCCGCGTTGGCGATCGGCAGGAACTCGCGGGTATCCTCGTTGGGCGCCTTCAGATAGATGTGTTTCTGGCGCTCGGGTATGTCCTTGTCACATTCCAGCAATACCATTGGCATGGTTAACGTCTCCTCGGCTCTATGCGTTAATCGAACCCCGTGACCGGTACTCGATCGGGACCGGAAAAACCGGTTGGCAAGGAGGAGATGGCAGGATGCGTGCCAGATGCCCTTGCGGGGGTTGCGGGAATTTTCCGCTCGCCCGCCTATCGACCTGATTAGTCCTTTTGAATCAATGACTTGTTGATCGCTTTCGCTGCTGCAGAAAGGCGTCGCGCGGGGGGCTTTTCGGGTGTTTTTTCCAGGTGTGCGGCGCTTGCGCGGGCGGCGGGCGGAATACGCAAAAGGTTTTTCGTTCGGCCAAGTACGGAGCGTTCGGGGTCTGTACGTCGAGGTGCGTGGGGGATGCGCGGAGGCTGCTCAAGGCCTATGGGCGAGGAGCCCTGGCGGCGGCTGCAACGGTCAGCTCGAACTGCCGGGTTTTCCCGAGGGCCTTCGAATCCGATTCCATTGAATGGCCCTGCTTCTCCAGTGTTCGCCGATATTCTGAGTGAAGTCCGGCCGTACCAGCTTGGCTCTGGCCTGGCACCCGTCGGCCGTTTCCCGGCGGATCACCACACCTTCCGGCGGTCCCTGGCGATAGTGGCTTGGCTGGGCGAACAGCAGTTTTTTCAGGTCGTCCAAGGTCGTTCGTCCATGCAGCACTTGGGGGACCACGGAAAGCTCAAGCGTTTTTGCCAGGGCATTGCGGCGGCGCGTGCTCCAAAAGCGCCGTTCACGTCGATCATAGACATCGAACAGAAGGAACCAGTCAGGCAGGGTTGCATAGCCCAGCGAGTGCCGGGCCGCACACCACTCGCCAAACAGGATCAGGTGCTCGTCCAATTCATCCGTAAGGGCATAGCGATGCTGCGCCAGCCATGAGGTGAGACGGGAAAACTGGCCGGAAAACGGCTCCTGCAGGTACTGGCCACGGTTTTGAATGCGCAACTGGCCCTCTGGCCCGAGGGAGATGCCGAGGTTGGCGCCATCGAGTTTTTCTTCGACAACCACCTCGCCTGCCAGCAGGGCGCTGGCTTCGGCAGCGTCCAACACCTTGTCGTCGCGAGGCTTGCCAGTGGCCAGCCAGGTGATATGGGGCGTGTGGGGAAAGCGGAAGAAGTCGTGCATCTCTGTTTCAAGCATCGGGCAAGGCTGGCACGGCCTGCGACGGGAACTTCTTCCGGTAGAAGCGACAGGCGTCGTCCGGACACAGAAACTTGACGGCAATACCTTGAGCCCGCAGTGCCTGCCACCAGTCCAGCCATTTGCAATCGGCTGCCTGCAGAACCGGTGGCTTGTCCGGATGGGCATGCGCCACGGCGGCAAACTTGCGATCCGGTGCATCGAATTGCGGCTGCAATAGCTGATCGGGAAACTCGGCAAACTCGTCCGGCGCCAATTCGGTAATGGACACCTGTTCGACATGCTTCGGATTGCTGGCATTTTGCAGCAGCCACTTCAGGAAGACATCGCCAACTCCTTTGGGCGGCTTGAGCTGAGTCTTGTTCAGATATTCGCCCAGAATGCGGTAGCCATCATCAATCACGGTCACGCCCTTGGACTGCATATCCCGCAGATAGCGTACACATTCGGCCACGCATTCGGGCGACACCTCGGGATGTTGTAGATTGGCCACCAGCAACACATTGGTGTCGATTACTGCCTTGATCATTCGTCGTCCTTGCGCTGCTCGATCTTGCGCTGCATGGCGGCAAGGGTTCGCGCCGAGATATCGGCCATTTCATCGCCAAAGAAGTTTTCCGGCCAATTCTCGATTTCGCCGAACATGTTCAGCCGCAGTGGTTCCAGTTCTGCGGCGGAGCCGGGGCGGCGGCAGAAATACACGGCCACATCGTCCGGCGTGATCTCGCCTTCGGCGACACGGCGCTGCAGGCGGTTGAGGAAGTGCTCGGAGTGGCTTTCCACGATCAACTGAATGTTCCGCTCCTTGCTGTCCTCGCGCGACTTGATGGCGGAAATGAACACGTCCGCCAATTCGGCCTGAACTTGCGGATGCAGGTGGATTTCCGGTTGCTCCATCCAGACGGTGGAGTTGGGAGGGCAGTAAAACGCTTGCACCAGCGCCGGCAATACCTGCGATACGCCAAAACCCACGTCGGTGATCTTCACATCGCTCGCGCTGGCATGCGCTTTTACCAGTACTTCGTATTCCTTGCGGCCTTCCGCCACCGGCTTGACGACAAAACGTTCAATGATGCCTAAATCCTTAAGCCACTGGGCAATGAACGCATCAAACCGATATTGCCTTTTTTTGGGGCCACGATTGAGCATGCGCTCCTGCTCGCTGGCAGCAAGAATGGCGGCTATCGAGAACTCGCCTTTTTGTCCGACGCTTTCCGGCGTTTCGCCGGACCAGGAGTAAATGCGCTTTGGGTGCTCGCGCAGCGGTCCGAGGTAATAAACGCTGCCCAGTGCAGCCTCCGTCTGCAAGGCGAGGTCGGAAAGAAATTCGGCGTTTTGAAAACGTGCCCGGCTCTGATCGGAGATGCGGTAAAACTTGTCCGGCTCATCCAGCGGCCAGGCTCGCCCGGTATTGCGCACCAGCCGGTACTGCTCCGAGCGGATTTCCGGCTTGTCTTTCTCGTCGCGAAAATAGTCCACCACCAGAGTAGCGTGTTGCTGTTGGCGCAACTCATAAGCCAGACGCTGGATGCGTGGCTGTTCTTTCTTGTCCGCCTGGAGGGATACATTCAGGCGCAACTCATCGCCGACGAATTTAAGGTGACTGAGTGGGTCGCGTATTTCCAGCTTGCCTGGCACGCGCCAGCCAAGCTCAAACTGCAGGGGGTGGCCGAGATCGTGGTTATGCAGGCATTCGGCAAAGGTGCCCAGCTCGATTAGCGAGTTTTCATCGCCCAAATGCAGTGGACGTTTGCGGTCGGCAGACAATACCGTTTGCTTCAATGCCAGGAGCAAATGCCCAAGGCTGCTTTTACCAGCGCTGTTGGCGCCAAAAATCACGGTAAGGGGGGCCAGGCGAATCGGGCCGGTGTCTTTCCAGGCCTTGAAGTTCTGGATATGCAAAGAGGTCAGCATCGGCTCGGTTCTCCAGCGTGCAATTCGTTCCAAGCCTCCAGCACTAACCCAGAGGGATATTCGCCAGACCTGAGCAACTCGTCGTTCTCGAGCATATGCAAAGGGTGGTTGTGGGAGCAGTGTGCAGCGTGGCTAGTAGATTGAGGTGCTGTAAGGCTACCACTTCGCATGTGGCTTGGACGCAACGGGCAGGATGACCGTACGAAGCGAGTGCACGGAGTGCGGTCGCCCTCGGATGGAGAAAAACGAAAACGGCGATCGCCCCTGAGGAAAGCGATCGCCGTTTGGGACCCGGTGGCAGAGCGGCGCGGGATGCTCTGTCGCCGGCAAGCGGGTGCGGGCTCGTTCAGTCTTCAGTCATCGAGCGGCTGGATGCAGAAGTCCACGGGACAGACGCCGAGGCAGCGCGGTTCGCCTGCATCGGCGCACTCGTTGCAGCTGTCGGCATCGATCGTGTAGATCCCGCCCTGGAGGGCGATCGAGCCGGTCGGGCAGACCGGCTTGCAGTCGCCGCAGACGGTGCATTCGTAGCCGTCGATGGCCATGGCCATAGGGTCAGCTCCTGAGGTTGGAGAATTCGGGGCGATTCAAAAGGGAGGACGGCGTGCGCCGCCGGCCGCGAGAAGCCATTCCGGACAGCCCGCGACGCACGCTCCTCCGCAAACACTGCGCGGGGTGGATCAGCCTTCGGCGGCGGTCTTGCCGACGATGGATTCGTCTTCGGCTTCCATGATGCCGAACTCCATCAGCAGCTCTTCGAGGTCTTCCATGCTCGCCGGGTTCGGGATGACCAGCATCTTGTTCTCGACGATCTTCCTGGCCAGGGCGCGGTACTCGTCGGCCTGCTTGGCTTTCGGATCGTATTCGATCACGGTCATGCGGCGGATTTCGGCGTGCTGCACGACGTTGTCGCGCGGCACGAAGTGAATCATCTGGGTGCCGATCTTCGCGGCCAGAGCCATGATCAGCTCGTCTTCGCGGTCGGTCTTGCGGCTGTTGCAGATCAGCCCGCCCAGACGCACGCTGCCGGAGTGGGCGTACTTCACGATGCCCTTGGCGATGTTGTTGGCGGCGTACATGGCCATCATCTCGCCGGAGCAGACGATGTAGATTTCCTGGGCCTTGTTCTCGCGGATCGGCATGGCGAAGCCGCCGCACACCACGTCGCCCAGCACGTCGTAGAACACGAAGTCCAGGTCGTCGCTGTAGGCGCCTTCTTCTTCCAGGAAGTTGATCGCGGTGATCACGCCGCGGCCGGCGCAGCCGACGCCCGGCTCAGGGCCGCCGGACTCGACGCACTTGACGCCGCCGAAGCCCATCTGCAGCACGTCTTCCAGCTCGAGGTCTTCCACCGAGCCGGCGGATGCGGCCATCTCCATGACGGTGTTCTGGGCTTTGGAGTGCAGGATCAGGCGGGTGGAGTCGGCTTTCGGGTCGCAGCCGACGATCATCACCTTCTTGCCGGCCTCGGCGAGGGCGGCGACCAGGTTCTGGGTGGTGGTGGACTTGCCGATGCCACCCTTGCCGTAAATTGCACACTGACGCAATGCCATCTTGGAACCTCCATTGATTCGTGGGCGTTTGATTTGTGCCACTGGAGATTGAGCAAGGGCGGTGCCATCAAGTATCGATATGCGTGGATTATGGTTTTTTTGGGATAAAAAACCATCAATATGTTTTTATGTGGATTTATTTGCCTGATATTTCAGTTTTTTCGCCATCCATTTTGGATCGCTCGGTCGCCGTACCGCGCGCCGGCGTACCCGGAGGTACAGCCGGAGGGCGATCCGTTCCGGGCGGTACTCGGTTCCCTCTTGTCTGGCGCAGGAGGGGATGTCGGTGGCGTTCTCCATTAAGGAAGGGGGCGGAATGGCGGGAAGTGTCGTGCGCTGATCGAACGCTAAGGCGGTTATCGCCTTGTTCTGCCGGTTGGGGTGGTCGTAGCGTGGGCACCGGATCGCTCTGCAACGCCCAATAACAACGAACAAGGAGAGCCTCATGACCACCACCCTCGTGCTTCCGGGCGAGGCCGCCGCCCCCGGCGACGCCCAGCCCCCGCAAACCCTCGACGTACAAGCCTTTATCGATTCCCGGCCGCTGAGCCTCCACCAGTGGCGCGTCGTCCTGCTGTGCTTCCTGATCGTCTTCCTCGACGGCCTGGACACCGCCGCCATGGGCTTCATCGCCCCGGCGCTGATCCAGGACTGGGGCATCGACCGCGCTAGCCTCGGCCCGGTGATGAGCGCCGCGCTGATCGGCATGGTGTTCGGTGCCCTCGGCTCCGGCCCGCTGGCCGACCGCTTCGGCCGCAAGGGCGTGCTGGTCGGCTCGGCGCTGCTGTTCGGCCTGTTCAGCCTGGCCTCGGCCTACAGCAGCGGCGTCGGCGAGCTGGTGGTGCTGCGCTTCCTCACCGGCCTGGGCCTCGGCGCGGCGATGCCCAACGCCACCACGCTGCTCTCGGAATACACCCCGGTGCGCCATAAGTCGCTGCTGGTGACCAGCATGTTCTGCGGCTTCAACCTGGGCATGGCCGGCGGCGGCTTCGTCTCCGCCTGGATGATCCCGGCCTTCGGCTGGCACAGCCTGCTGCTGGTCGGCGGCGTGCTGCCGCTGGTCCTGGCGCTGGCCCTGCTGTTCTGGCTGCCCGAGTCGGCCCGCTACCTGGTGGCGCGCGGTCACGACGTCGAGCGCATTCGCCGGGTGCTGCGGCCGATCGGCGAGGAAGCGGCGCAGGCCAAAGGCTTCAGCATCCCGGAACAGCGCCAGGAGAAGTCCGGCAACGTCTTCGCGGTGATCTTCGGCGGCACCTTCCGCGTCGGCACCCTGCTGCTCTGGCTCACCTACTTCATGGGCCTGGTGATCGTCTACCTGCTGACCAGCTGGCTGCCCACGCTGCTGCGCGACAGCGGCGCGAGCATGGAGCGGGCCGCCTTCATCGGCGCGCTGTTCCAGTTCGGCGGCGTGCTCAGCGCGGTGGCGGTGGGCTGGGCGATGGACCGGGTGAACCCGCACAAGGTGATCGGCCTGTTCTACCTGATGGCCGGTCTCTTCACCTACGCGGTCGGCCAGAGCCTGGGCCAGACCGCCCTGCTGGCGACCCTGGTGCTGCTCGCCGGGATGAGCGTCAACGGCGCCCAGTCGGCCATGCCGTCCCTGGCCGCTCGCTTCTACCCGACCCACGGCCGCGCCACCGGGGTGTCCTGGATGCTCGGCATCGGCCGCTTCGGCGCGATCCTCGGCGCCTGGATCGGCGCGACCCTGCTCGGCCTGGGCTGGACCTTCGCGGAGGTGCTCACCGCCCTGATGGTGCCGGCCGGCATCGCCACCGCGGCGATCCTCGTCAAGGGTCTGGTCAGCCACGCCGACGCGACCTGAACCCCGCCGGCGCCTCCAAAGGCCCGCCGCGACCTCGGTCCGGCGGGCCTTTTTTTCGTCTCAGCCCTCCGTCCGCGGCGGCGCTTCGTACAACTCCAGCGGCAGCCCGTCCGGGTCGGCGAAGAAGGTGAAGCGCCGGCCGGTGTATTCGTCGGTGCGAATCGCCTCGACGGCGATGCCGCGGGCTTCGAGTTCCGCCTTGCAGGCCGCCACGTCGTCCACCTCGAAGGCCAGATGGCGCAGCCCCTGCGCCTCCGGCCGCGAAGGGCGCGGCGGCGGCGCGGGAAAGGAGAACAGCTCGACCTGCGAGCCGTCGGGCAATGCCAGATCGAGCTTGTAGGACTGCCGCTCGGTCCGGTAATGCTCGGCGACGACGCGCAGGCCGAGGACCTCGGTGTAGAAGCGCTTCGAGACGGCGTAGTCGGAGCAGATGATGGCGGCGTGGTGGAGGCGGCGGAGGTGCATGGGCGGGAGCGATCCGGCAAAGGGGTCGAAGGGGAGGGGCGCTCTTTGCATCTTAACCGGTGCGACTGCCGTTGCGTTCGCTGTCCTGCTTCAGGTCGGGCTGCCGAGCGGCTGGTAGTCGGCGAATACGGTGAGTGCGGTCAGCGCCATCAGCACCAGCGTGCACGGCCTAGAGCCGCGTCCATGATCTCGCCGCCGGGGCTCTGTTCAGCGGCGCAGCGACAGCGCGAGGCTGGTCAGGCTGCCGGCCGATACCGCCGCGTAGAACGGCGGGGAACCGAAGTCCAGCAGCGCGGAGAGGACTGCGCCTGTGCCGAGGGCGCACCAGGCGACGGTCACCTTGCGGGCCGGCGCCATGGCCGAGGCGGCGACGATGACCGCGACGGCGGACAGGCCGGCGAAGAGCACGATCAGCAGGTCGAGGCGGGCCTGGACCTGCTGATTCGTGCAGAAGTCGGAAACCCAGTCCGGCGCCGGACACCAGGCAAGCTCGGCACGGGCATGCACCATCATGCCGAGCAGCGCGGTGGCGATCCAGGCGAGGTAGGCGCAGGGGAGGACGAGCAGCCAGCGGAGCCAGGGAGGCATGGGGTAGCCCTGAACGGGGAAGGAGACGTGATGAAAGCAGACCTTGGTCGACAAGGAAACCCGGCCCTTGCCCGCCCGCCCCCGGGCTGGCGCGGCGGCGGGCCGGGCAGTGCGGTTACTCCAGTTCCTCGATGGAGGTGATCAGGCGCAGCCCGCCGGCGGACTCGCGGGGCGCGGTGGGTGTCTGGGCGGTGCGTTCGGCCTTGGCCTTGGCGCGTTCGACCCAGCTCAGGCCGCCGCAGTGCAGGGCCAGGCTGACTTCGTTGAGCAGGTCCTCGATGGTCTGGCCGGTGCCGACGATGATCGGCTGGATGCCGGCGGCGATCAGCCGCTTGATCGACGAGGTGCCGATCGAGGCGGCGTAGATCGCCGAGCAGTCGTCGAGGAACTCCAGCTTGGCGATCACCTTGTCTTCCGGCGGCTTGGCGGCGAGGCGTTCCAGTTCCTCGGCGCTGAGCTGCATGTCGACGACGTTGGCGGTTTCCTCGTCGGTCGACAGGGCCTTGAGGCGGTTCTCGCCCTTCATGTTGACCTTGACGAATTCGCCGACGCCGAGCAGTTCGGCGTAGCCCGGCGAGACGTCGTAGACCACCAGGGTGTCGGCGGCGCCGAAGTGCAGGTTGACGTTGACGCGGTCGTTGGAGGCGAAAGCGACTTTGATCATGCGGAAATGCTCCTCGCGGAAGGTTCGGCGGCGCCGTCGAAGTCCTGGCGCAGCGGCGAGTGGTAGGGGGCGATGCCGGCGCCCCGGGGGGCGAACAGGTTGGCCAGCTCGAAGAGCAGCTGGCGCGCGCCGCGGTAGCCGACCCACAGGCGCGCCGCCGCGCCGTAGTGGTCGTACTGCGGAAAGCCCGCGCGCAGCAGCGGGATGCCGAGGCGCTCGGCGCTCTGCAGGGCGTGGGAGTTGCCGATCAGCAGCTGCGCGCCGGCGTCCCGGGCGCGTTCTTCTAGGTCCTCGAAGTCGCCGACCACCACCTCCTCGACGTTCAGCGCCTGCAGCGCCGCGGTGCGGCAGGGGCTGACCGCGGCGACCAGGCGGGCGCCGATGTCGTCGAGAAAGCGCCCGAGGGCGACCAACTGGTCGGCGTCGGCGCCGACGGCGATGCGCGCGCCGCCGACCGGGACGTAGCTGTCGACCATCGCGTCGAGCAGCTGCTCGCGCTGGCGGAGGATGCGCGCCGGCACCGGGCGGCCGGAGACGTCGGCGAGCGCCTGGACGAAGGCGTCGCAGTCGGCCAGCGCGGTCAGCCCGGCCAGGCGCAGGTCGGGCACCCCGGTGCGCGCCTGCAGCAGGTCGGCAGCGCCGGCGAGGGAGTCGCCGATCACCAGGGTCAGCGCCGAGCGGCCCATCGCGGCGATCGCCTGGCGGCTGGTGCCGCCGGTGGTCAGGGTGGTGTAGCCCTGGGGCGTCAGGTGGCCGTCGAGGGAGTCGGCGAGGTCGGGGAGGATCACCGCCTGCAGGCCGAAGCTCTCGATCCATTCGCGGATCGCCTCGACGTCGGCGGGGGTCAGCATCGACGAGGCGAGCAGGTTGACCTGGCGGGCGCGCTGCACCGCCGGCACCACGGCGTCCGGCACCAGCGCCTCGATGATCGCCTCCACCGCCAGGGCGTAGCCGCTCTCCAGGCCGCCGAGGGTGTCCGGGGTGTTCACCGCGACGACGCTGGCGCTCTCGCAGCGGCCGGCGTGGAAGTTGCGCAGCACGCGGCGGATGTCGGCGCCCTGCATTTCCACCAGGCCGGTGGTGACCAGGCCGACCACTTCCGGGCGGTGTTCGTCGATCACCGTCGCCAGGCCTTCCTGCAGCCGCTCGTCGCCGCCGAGTACGCTGCTGACCATGTCCAGCGCGGTGGTCTGCAGCGGGATGGGCTCGCGGAAGTGGCGGGTGAAGAATACCTTGCTGAACGCCGTGCAGCCCTGGGCGCCGTGCTCCAGCGGCAGGCTGCGGGCCAGGCCGAGGAAGGCCAGCGCCGCGCCCATCGGCTGGCTGACGCGCAGCGGGTTGACGCTCAGCGGCTTGTTGGTCTGGACGATCCGGGCCATGTCAGGCTTCCTCCAGCAGGGCGGTATTGGCGCTCGCGCGCACCCAGCGCGGCTCCTGGCGCACGCGCTGCCACACCGGGCTGTGCACGGCCAGGGCGAGCTGGCGGGCCAGTTCGACGAAGCCTGCGTAGCCTTCGTAGCCGAAGTCGCGTTCGTGGTTGATGTCGAGGAAGGCCAGGCGCGCCTTGAGCGCGGCGTACAGGTAGCGTCCGCCGGCGATCAGGATGTCGGCGCCGCTCTCGATGCAGGTGGCGATCAGCGCGCTCTGGTCGTTGTCGTCGATCATCCGGGTGTTCTCGCCCATCAGTTCGCGAATCCGCGCGCGGTCCTCCTCGGTGGATTTCTCGGTACCGGTGGCGATCACCTCGACGCCGAGGTCCTGCAGCGCCGAGACCACCGACCAGGATTTCACCCCGCCGGAGAAGATCAGCGCGCGCTTGCCGGCCAGCCGCTCGCGCCAGGGGGCGAGCGCCGCCCGGGCCTTGTTCTCCTCGCGCAGGATCAGCAGCTCGGTGCGCACCGAGAGCGAGGGGTCGCCGATCGCCTTGGCGAAGTCGCGCAGCGCCTGCGAGGTGTCGGCGATGCCGTAGAAGCTGCCCTCGAAGAACGGCGTGCCGTGCGCTTCCCGCAGGTGGCGGGCGATGTTGAGCATGGCCTTGGAGCAGACCACCATGTTGGCTTCGGCGCGGTGCATGGTCTGGACCTCGCGAAAGCGCGCGTCGCCGGAGAGGGTGCAGAGGATGCGCAGGCCGAGTTCGTCGAACAGCGGCGCGACGCGCCAGAACTCGCCGGCGATGTTGTATTCGCCGATCAGGTTGACGTCGTGCACCTTGATCCCGGCGGCGACGGCGCCCGGCGGCAGCGGCGCCGGCTCGCGGCTGCCGATGACGTGGCGGTAGAGGGTCTCGCCGGCGATGCGGTTGCCCAGGCTCTTGGTGCCGTAGAAGCCGGCGCCGTCCACCGGGATCACCGGCACGCCCCAGCGCTGGCTGGCGTCGCGGGCCACGGCCTCGATGTCGTCGCCCTGCATCGCCGGCACGCAGGTGCCGTAGACGAACACCGCCTGCGGGCTGTAGCGCTCGACCGCGCGGCGGATCGCGTGGAACAGCTTCTTCTCGCCGCGGCCCATGATCACGTCGATGTCGGACAGCTCGGTGGTCATCCCCAGGCGGTACAGCTGCGGGCCGGAGGAGCTGCTGCCGCGCAGGTCCCAGGAGCTGCCGGAACAGCCGATCGGGCCGTGGACGATGTGCGCGGCGTCGGCGATCGGCAGGATCGCGATCTGCGCGCCGTCGAAGGCGCAGCCGCCCTGGGTGGCGCCGGGGCGCGAACGCGAACAGCCGGTCTTGCCCGCCGTGTTATGGGTGCAGGCCGGCTCGTCGAGCAGGTTCTGGATGTCGGTCTGGTTCATCGTCCCTCTCCGGACGGGCGGCACCCGTCGCGTGCGGTGGATGGAAAGTGCCGTTCGGCGGGCGGGGCGCGTGTGGCGGGGAGCGCTCCGCCGCGAACTCCTGCTGGGGGAGGGAGCAAACAGCGCGCCAATCGCGCCAAGCCGCGCCGTTGCGGGGTTTCGCGGCGAATGGCCGGGAGTCGCCGGGCTTTGGCGTACCGCGGCGAACGATCCGCGTACGCGGCGGTACCTTCGCGAACGGCGCCCGGCGCGCCGCCCGCGCTCAGCGGTAGTTCCGGTAGTTGAGGTTGTACTTGCCCATGCGCAGGCCGAGCACGCGGCGGGTCAGGCCGAGGTGGGTGGCCGCCTCGGTCATGTTGCCGTGGTGCAGCTTGAGGGCCTCGACGATGAGTTCGTACTCGATGGCGTTGAGGCGCGCCTCGAGGCCGTCCGCCGGCGCCTCGGTTTCGCCGACCACCGGCGCCTGCAGCGAGGGCGGCAGGTGGTAGCCGTGGATCACCCCGTCCTCGCTGAGCAGCATGGCCCTCTCGATGACGTTCTCCAGCTCGCGCACGTTGCCCGGCCAGTGGTAGGTCTGCAGCATGTTCAGCGCCGGGGTGGAGATGCGTTTGACCTCGATGCCCATCTCCTTGGAGAAGCGCGAGACGAAGTGGTCGGCGAGGGTGATGATGTCGCTGCCGCGCTCGCGCAGCGGCGGGATGGTGATCGGGAAGACGTTGAGGCGGTAGTAGAGGTCCTCGCGGAAGCTGCCGTCGGCGACCATCTCGGCGAGGTTGCGGTTGGTCGCGGCGATCACCCGCAGGTCGACGTGAATGGTGGTGTTGCCGCCGACCCGCTCGAAGCTGCGCTCCTGCAGCACGCGCAGCAGCTTGGCCTGGGTGGTCAGCGACATCTCGCCGACCTCGTCGAGGAAGATGGTGCCGCCGGCGGCTTCCTCGAAGCGGCCCTTGCGCAGGCCGATGGCGCCGGTGAAGGAGCCTTTCTCGTGGCCGAACAGCTCGCTCTCGATGACCGATTCGGGCAGCGAGGCGCAGTTGAACTTGATGAACGGACCCTTGGCCATCGAGCTGCTGTAGTGGATGGCGCCGGCCACCAGCTCCTTGCCGACGCCGCTCTCGCCGAGGATCAGCACCGTGGTCTTGGTGCGCACCACGCGCTCGATCAACTGGTAGACCTCGAGCATCGGCTTGGAATTGCCGATGATGTTGGCGGGCTTGAAGCGCTCGCCCAGCTCGTTGCGCAGCCGGCGGTTCTCCGCCTCGAGGGCGACGTTCTCGACGTTTTCCACCAGATACAGCTCGACCGCCTGGGCGGTGGTGGTGGCGAGGATCGACAGCACCTCGACGTCGAGCTTGAGCAGCTCGGCGTTGTCGTAGAGGCGCTCGGCGCTGATCGTGCCCATCACCTGGCGGCCGCGCATGATCGGCACGCAGATGAACGAGAGGTTGGCGTCGTCGCTGGCGCAGTCGCGGCTGCCGGTGCGGTTGAGGAACGCCGGCTCGTCGCGGATGCACGGCACGACGATGCTCTGGCCGCTCTCCACCACCCGCCCGGTGATGCCTTCGCCGAGCAGGTAGACGCCCTTGCCGGCCTCCTCGGGGCTGAGGCCGAAGCTCTCGTGCAGGACGATGCTGCCGGAGTCGCGGTCGTGGAGGCTGACCATGCCGCGCACCACCTTCATGTGGCGCTGCATCAGGCGCAGCAGGATGTTGATGATGCTCGACAGATCGCCGCTCTCCGTGGCGATCTGGCTCATTTCGTAGAGCAGCGGCAGCAGGTCCGTGCGGCACTCGCCGAAGTCGCATTCGCAGTAGTGGGGAAGACTGGACATGGGAACCGCTCCTGTCTGGCGTTCTGTCGGGCGCATGGGGGGGCTCAGGGGGCCGGCAGGACGCGAACCGAGGGATTGCCGAGCACCTTGACCAGCTCGCGGCGCACGCCGCCGAGGGTCTGGGCGGACATCGCGCAGCCGACGCAGGCGCCCTTGAGGCGCAGGCGGACGATGTTGTCCTGCACGGCGACCAGTTCGAGGTCGCCGCCGTCGCGCTGCACTCCCGGGCGCAGGCGCTCGATGGTGTCGCGCACCAGCGGCAGGGACTCGGCGGGGATGGGTTCGACCCGGTCGAGCGCGGCGCTTTCGCCGGCCTCGCTATCCAGCGGCGGGTGGGACATGGCGTGCCTCCTCATGGCGTGCCCGCCTCGGCTGCCGGGAGGCCGCGCGCGGGGCGGCGCTCCGGCGTGCACTGTGCAGCGGATGGCGGGCGGATTGTCGAATGCGCGGGTGCCCCTCGGGGATGCCCGGCGCGGGTCATTCGTGCGAATGCGTGACTTGCCCGGGCGTGCCGGACAGCGGCGAACAGATCCTTCTCCCGCCAGGGGCCACGACGCCTGGCCGGCGGGGCCGGGAGGAAGTGTAGGGCATGCGTTATATAGTAGTAAATATAACGATGCGGAGCGGGGGCTTTTGCCGCGGGGGAGGGCGGAGCGGCGGCTCCGCCCGCGGGCCTCAGCCGAGGACCAGGATGCCGTCCATCTCCACCTGCGCACCGCGAGGCAGGGAAGCGACGCCGATGGCGGCGCGGGCCGGGTAGGGCTGCGCGAAGTAGCGGCCCATGACCTCGTTGACCTTGGCGAAGTGCGCCAGGTCGGTGAGGAAGATGTTCAGCTTGACGATGTCGGCGAACGAGCCGCCGGACGCCTCGACGACCGCCTTGAGGTTCTCGAACACCCGCACGGTCTGGGCTTCGAAGTCGCCGGCCACCAGTTCCATGGTCTGCGGGTCGAGGGGGATTTGCCCGGACAGGTAGACGGTGTTGCCGGCCTTGATCGCCTGGGAGTAGGTGCCGATGGCGGCGGGGGCCTGGTCGGTGTTGATCGCGGTCTTGCTCATGGGGAGTTCCTTGGGGGGGAAAGTCTGGACGGGGCGCACGGGGTCGGCGCCCGCCGTCAGGCGCGCACGCGGGTGATCCGGATGACGCCCTTGAGGGCGCGCAGCTTGCGGATCACCCGGGCCAGGTGGATGCGGTCCTTCACGCTGATCACCAGCTGGACGACGCTGGTGCGGCCGTCGCGTTCGTCCATGCCGATCTTCTCGATGTTGCCGTCGGCGGCGTTGACGCTGCCGGCGAGCAGGGCGATCAGGCCGCGCTGGTGTTCCAGTTCGACGCGCAGCTCGACGTTGAACTCGCCGCCGACCTCCTTGGACCAGGTCAGCGGAATGCATTTCTCCGGGTTGTGGCGGATCTCGCCGATGTTGCGGCAGTTTTCCAGGTGCACGACCATCCCCTTGCCCGCCGACAGGTGGCCGACGATGGGGTCGCCGGGGATCGGCGAGCAGCAGCGCGCGTAGCTCAGCACCAGGCCCTCGGTGCCGCGGATCGCCAGCGGCCCCTCGTCGGCGGGCTCCTGTTCGCTGTCGCTGGCCAGCAGTCGGCGGGCCACCACGTAGGCCATGCGGTTGCCCAGGCCGATGTCTTCCAGAAGGTCCTCGAAGACCTCCATCTGGTACTCGCCGAGCACCTCGCGCAGGCGTTCCTCGGGGAGCTGTTCGAGGCTGGCGTCGAAGCCGGCGAGCACCTTGTTGAGCAGGCGTTCGCCGAGGCTGATGGATTCCGAGCGGCGCTGCTGCTTGAGGGCGTGGCGGATATGGGTGCGCGCCTTGGCGGTGACCACGAAGTTCAGCCAGGCCGGATTCGGCCGGGCGCCGGGGGCGGTGACGATTTCCACCGTGGCACCGCTTTCCAGCGGCTGGGAGAGCGGTGCCAGGCGGCGGTTGATGCGGCAGGCGATGCAGCTGTTGCCGACGTCGGTGTGCACCGCGTAGGCGAAGTCGACCGCGGTGGAGCCCTTCTGCAGCTCCATGATGCGGCCCTTGGGCGTGAACACGTAGACCTCGTCGGGGAACAGGTCGATCTTCACGCTCTCGATGAACTCCAGCGAATTGCCGGCGCTCTGCTGCAGTTCCAGCACGCCCTTGACCCACTGCCGGGCCCGCGCGTGGTTGCCCTTGATCGGGCCCTCGTCGCCGGACTTGTACAGCCAGTGGGCGGCGATGCCGTTGTTGGCCAGCTCCTCCATCTCGCGGGTGCGGATCTGGATCTCGATGGGCACGCCGTGCATGCCGAACAGCGTGGTATGCAGCGACTGGTAGCCGTTGGCCTTGGGGATCGCGATGTAGTCCTTGAAGCGGCCGGGCAGCGGCTTGTAGAGGTTGTGCACGGCGCCGAGCACGCGGTAGCAGGTGTCGACCTTGTCGACCACGATGCGGAAGGCGTAGACGTCCATGATCTCGGCGAACGCCTTGCGCTTGCCGCGCATCTTCTTGTAGATGCTGTAGAGGTGCTTCTCGCGGCCCTTGACGTCGCCGCCCAGGCCCTCGCGCTCGAGGCAGGCGACCAGCGACTGTTCGATCTTGGCGACGATTTCCTTGCGGTTGCCGCGGGCGCGGCGCACCGCCTGGCGGATGCGCGCCGAGCGCATCGGGTGCATGGCCTTGAAGCCGAGGTCCTCGAACTCCACGCGCATGCTGTGCATGCCCAGGCGGTTGGCGATGGGCGCGTAGATTTCCAGGGTTTCCTTGGCGATGCGCCGGCTCTTCTCGTAGGGCATGGCGTCGAGGGTGCGCATGTTGTGCAGGCGGTCGGCCAGCTTGACGAGGATCACGCGGATGTCGCGGGCCATGGCCATGGCCATCTTCTGGAAGTTCTCGGCCTGCGCCTCGGCCTTGTTCTCGAACTTCATCTGGGTCAGCTTGCTGACCCCGTCGACCAGTTCGGCGACGGTTTCGCCGAACTGGTCGACCAGCGCTTCCTTGGGAATGCCGGTGTCCTCGATCACGTCGTGGAGCATCGCGGCCATCAGGCTCTGATGGTCCATGTGCATGTCGGCGAGGATGCTGGCGACGGCGAGGGGGTGGGTGACGTAGGGTTCGCCGCTGCGCCGGCGCTGGCCGTCATGGGCCTGCTCGGCGTAGTAATAGGCCCGGCGGACCAGGTTGACCTGGTCCGGGGCGAGGTAGGTCAGGAGCCGATCGGCAAGGGCGTCTATGCTGGCCAAGGACGTCCCCCCTGGCGAGCGGACAGTGCCTCCGTGCTGCGACCGCGGTCGGACATCGAATTACAGGGCCTCGTTGCTGTCTTCCTCGAAGGCGGCGAACAGCGGCTCCTCGGCGACGATCTCGTCCTGGGCGATGACGTTGTAGTCGACCAGGCCCGCGGCGATCTCGCGCAGGGCGACCACGGTGGGCTTGTCGTTCTCCCAGGGTACCCGCGGCTCCTTGCCGCCGGTCGCCAGCTGGCGGGCGCGCTTGCTGGAGAGCATGACCAGCTCGAAGCGGTTATCGACGTTGTCCAGGCAGTCTTCAACGGTAACGCGGGCCATGGTGTTCCTCGTGACGAATGAGAGTGGCCGTACCCGGATGGGCAAGCGGACTGACTAGTCTAGGAAAACGCCCCTGCGAAGGGAAGGGCCAAATGACCGGCCGGTCGCGGCTGGCTGCCGGCTTTGTCGCACGGGCGGCAGGGGATGAGGAGCGGGACCCGGTCGGCGCGCTGGGCTAGCCGGCCGAGTCTGCGTGTGCGATTTCCAGCGCTATATAGAAAACGCGCCGGCTCAACCGGGTACGGTCGGTGGCGCTGTGCTCGGAAAAGTCGGGATTATGGCCCGAGTGGTGCGTGGTTCGCTTCTTGCCGAAGGGGGACCGTTATCTACCTATAGGCATATCGGTGAGTGCGCGACATGAGCGCAGTTGAACCCAGGCAGCCTTCCCGGCGCAGTGGCCAGGGGTCCTCGCCGGCGCGCTGATCGGCACCCTGGGCGGACTGCTCGGCCCGGTGCCGGCGCGGTTTCAGGCCAGCAGTTCGACGAGCAGGTTGCCGTGGCGGCGCTGCTGGCTTTCCTGCTGCAGCTGGCGGGCGCGGAAGATCGACTTCAGGTCCTCGAGGGCGTGGGCGAAGTCGTCGTTGATGACCAGGTAGTCGTATTCCAGGTAGTGGCTCATCTCGCTGACCGCCTCGCGCATGCGCCGCTCGATGATCTCGTCGCTGTCCTGGCCGCGGTTGGTCAGGCGCTGGCGCAGGGCTTCCTGGCTCGGCGGCAGGATGAAGATCGATTGCGCCTGGGGCAGCAGCCGGCGGACCTGCTGGGCGCCCTGCCAGTCGATTTCCAGGATCAGGTCGAAGCCCTCGGCGAGGGTCTGTTCCAGCCAGAGTTGCGAGGTGCCGTAGAGGTTGCCGAAGACTTCCGCGTGTTCGAGGAACTCGTCCCGTTCGAGCATCCCCAGGAAGGTCGGGCGCTCGACGAAGTGGTAGTTCACCCCTTCGACCTCGCCCGGGCGCATGCCGCGGGTGGTGTGGGAAACCGATACCCGCACCTGCGGCAGGGCGTCGATCAGGGCCTTGACCAGGCTGGTCTTGCCGGCGCCGGAGGGTGCGGAAATGATGTAGAGGGTGCCGGTGGCGGACATGGACGTTTCCTGGACGCGGATTCTGGTGGGTGAGGGGGCTTCACTCGATGTTCTGCACCTGCTCGCGCATCTGTTCGATCAGCACCTTGAGGTTGACCGCGGTCTGCGTGGAGCGGGGGTCGAAGGCCTTGGAGCCGAGGGTGTTGGCCTCGCGGTTGAGCTCCTGCATCAGGAAGTCCAGCCGGCGCCCGACCGTACCGCCGCCCTTGAGCACGCGGCGGACCTCGGCAATGTGGGTGCAGAGGCGGTCCAGCTCCTCGGCCGCGTCGCTCTTCTGGGCGAGCAGCACCAGTTCCTGCTCGAGGCGCTGCGGGTCGAGTTCCAGCTGGGTGTCGCGGAAGCGGTCGAGGATCTTCTGGCGCTGGTTGGCGAGCATCTGCGGGACCAGCTGGCGCAGGGTCTCGACCTCCTTGAGCATGGCGTCCAGGCGCTCCTCGAGCAGCCGGGCGAGTTCCGCGCCTTCGCGGGCGCGGCCGGCCTTGAGCTGGGCCAGCGCCTCGTCGAAGAGGCTCAGGGCTTCCGCCCGGAGCGCCTCGTGGTCGGTCGCGGCGGCGACCAGCACGCCGGGCCAGGCGAGCACTTCGAGGGGGTTGATCGGCGCCGGCTGCTGGATCAGCGCGGCGACGCTTTCGGCGACGGCCACCAACTGGCCGGCGCGCTCGCGGTCGATCTGCAGCGGCTGCCCGGCGGCGCCTTCGTCGAAGCGCAGGGTGCATTCGACCTTGCCGCGGGACAGGCCCTGGCGCAGGGCGTCGCGCAGGGCGCCTTCGAGGTCGAGGAAGGCCTCCGGCAGGCGCAGGTGCGGTTCGAGGTAGCGGTGATTGACCGAGCGCAGTTCCCAGCTCAGGGTGCCGTGGGCGCCGGCCCGTTCGGCACGGGCGAAGGCAGTCATGCTGTGCGACATGGTGTCCACCTCTCGGATCATCGTATTTAAAGGGACGGGATTGTAGCGCAGTGCGTCGGCGCGGCCCAATCGGCGTGTCCGACCGGCGTGGAGCACCCTATAATGGCCGGCAAATTTTTCCCGACCGTACAGGTAAGCCCCGATGAAACGTCCCAGTGGCCGTGCGCCCCACCAGTTGCGTCCGATTCGCCTCACCCGCAACTACACCCGGCATGCCGAGGGCTCGGTGCTGGTTGAGTTCGGCGACACCCGGGTGATCTGCACGGTCAGCGCCGAATCCGGCGTGCCGCGCTTCCTCAAGGGGCAGGGCAAGGGCTGGCTGACCGCCGAATACGGCATGCTGCCGCGGGCCACCGGCGAGCGTACGGCGCGCGAGGCCAGCCGGGGCCGGCAGGGCGGGCGTACCCTGGAGATCCAGCGGTTGATCGGCCGTTCGCTGCGTGCCGCCCTGGACATGAGCAAGCTGGGCGAGAACACCCTGTACGTCGACTGCGACGTGATCCAGGCCGACGGCGGTACCCGCACGGCGTCGATCACCGGCGCCATGGTGGCGCTGGTCGATGCCCTGGCGGTGCTGAAGAAGCGCGGCGCGCTGAAGGGCGATCCCCTCAAGCAGATGGTCGCGGCGGTCTCGGTGGGCGTCTACCAGGGCGAGCCGGTGCTGGACCTGGACTATCCCGAGGATTCGGCGGCCGAGACCGATCTCAACGTGGTGATGACCGACGCCGGCGGTTTCATCGAGGTGCAGGGCACCGCCGAGGGCGAGCCCTTCCAGCCGGAGGAGCTGAGCGCCATGCTGGCCCTGGCCACCCAGGGCATCCGCGAGCTGTTCGAGCTGCAGCGCGCCGTGCTGGCCGACTGAGATCGCCATGACTTCTCGGTCGCTCGTTCCCTTGCCCGACCCGCAGGCCCGTCGCTGGGCGATGCTCTGCCACTATGCGGCCTTCTTCTGGTTCATGGCGCCCCTGATCGGCAACGTGCTGGGGCCGCTGATCGTCTGGCAGCTGCAGAAGGATCGCGATCCCTTCGTCGACCGGCACGGCAAGGAGGCGCTCAACTTCCAGATCACCTACAGCCTGCTGATGATGGTCTGCGGCGCGCTCGCCTGGATCTTCATCGGCTTTCCGCTGATGGCCCTGGTCAGCCTGACCGCCTTGGTGCTGGTGGTCATCGCCGGCATCCGGGCGAATGCCGGCGAACTCTGGCGCTATCCCTTCTGCATTCGCCTGGTGAAGTGAGCGGGCAAAGAAAAAGCCGGCATCGCCGGCTTTTTCTTGCACGGGTGCGGCTCACAGGCTGAGCAGCCAGTCGTAGTCGACGATCAGCGGGGCGTGCTGGGAGAAGCGCGGCTGCCGGGGCAGGCGTGCGGTGCGCACGAAGCGGCGCATGCCCGGGGTCAGCAACTGGTAGTCGAAGCGCCAGCCGAGGTTGAGCATCTCCGCCTGCTCGCTGTCCGGCCACCAGCTGTAGAGATCGCCCTCGCGGCCGGTTTCCCGCAGGGCGTCCACGTAGCCCATGTGGCCGACGATCTGGTCCATCCAGGCGCGCTCCGGCGCCAGGAAGCCGGGCAGCTGCTGGCAGTCGCGCCAGTTCTTAACGTCCTGCTTCTGGTGCGCCACGTACAGCGAGCCGCAGTAGATGTATTCGCGACGCTTGCGGCGCTGCTTGTCCAGATAGTGGGCGAAGTCGTCCATGAACTTGAACTTCTGGTTCAGGTTCTCGTCGCCGCCCTGTCCGCTGGGCAGCAGCAGGCTGGCGATGCTGACCTTGTCGAAGTCGGCCTGCAGGTAGCGCCCGTAGCGGTCGGCCGTCTCGAAGCCGAGGCCGCCGATCACCGCCTTGGGTTGCAGTCGCGAATAGAGCGCGACGCCCCCCTGGCTGGGGACTTCCGCTTCGCTGGCGTAGAGGAAGTAGCCGTCCAGCTGGTAGGTCGGGTCGTCCAGTTCGAAGGCGGAAGCGCGGGTATCCTGCAGGCAGATCACGTCGGCATTCTGGGCTTGCAGCCAGCTGAGCAGGCCGCGCTCGACCGCTGCCTGAATACCATTGACGTTTACACTGATGATCCGCATACATGGCCCCCAAAAAAACCAGCGTGTATGATACCCGACCTCGGAGCATATAGCTAAATCCGTGCCTATCGGGACTTTTCATGCAGGCCTACCAGCGCGAGTTCATTCGTTTTGCCATCGAGCGCGGCGTGCTGCGCTTCGGCGAGTTCACCCTCAAGTCGGGACGGACCAGTCCCTACTTCTTCAATGCCGGGCTGTTCAACAGCGGTCTGGCGCTGGCCCGGCTGGGGCGTTTCTACGCCTCGGCGCTGGTCGACAGCGGCATCCCCTTCGACGTGCTGTTCGGCCCGGCCTACAAGGGCATCCCGCTGGCCGCGGCGACCGCGGTGGCGTTGGCCGAGCACCACGGCCGCGACCTGCCCTGGTGCTTCAACCGCAAGGAGGCCAAGGATCACGGCGAGGGCGGTACCCTGGTCGGCGCGCCGCTGGCCGGGCGGGTGCTGATCGTCGACGACGTGATCACCGCCGGTACGGCGATCCGCGAGGTGATGCAGATCATCCAGGGCCAGGGCGCCCAGGCGGCCGGCGTGCTGATCGCGCTGAACCGCCAGGAGCGCGGCCAGGGTGCGCTGTCGGCGATCCAGGAGGTCGAGCGCGACTTCGCGATGCCGGTGGTCAGCATCGCCTCCCTCACCGACGTGCTGGAATACCTGGCGGAAGATGCCGAACTCAAGCGGCATCTGCCGGCGGTGGAAGCCTACCGCGCGCAATACGGCATTTGATCGGGCCGATGAAGAAGAAGGGGAGCTTGAGGCTCCCCTTTTTCGTGTCCGCGTCTGCCGGCCGCCGGCCTCAGGGCTGGCAGTTGGTGATCAGGGTACCCACGCCGCTGTCGGTGAAGATCTCCAGCAGCACCGCGTTGGGCACCCGGCCGTCGACGATGTGCGCGCTGGTCACCCCGCCCTGGACCGCCTCGAGGGCGCAGCGGATCTTCGGCAGCATGCCGCCGTAGATGGTGCCGTCGGCGATCAGGGCGTCGACCTGCTCGGTGGACAGGCCGGTGAGCACCCGGCCTTCCTTGTCCATCAGCCCGGCGATGTTGGTCAGCAGCATCAGCTTCTCGGCCTTGAGCGCCTCGGCGACCTTGCCGGCGACCAGGTCGGCGTTGATGTTGTAGGACTCGCCGTCGGCGCCGACGCCGATCGGTGCGATCACCGGGATGAAGTCGCCCTGCACCAGCATGTTGAGCAGCCCGGTGTTGACCGACTCGACCTCGCCGACCTGGCCGATGTCGATGATTTCCGGCTGGGTCATTTCCGGGGTCTGGCGGCTGACCTTGAGCTTCTTGGCGCGGATCAGCCCGGCGTCCTTGCCGGTCAGGCCGATGGCGCTGCCGCCGTGGCGGTTGATCAGGTTGACGATGTCCTTGTTGACTTGGCCGCCGAGGACCATCTCCACCACGTCCATGGTCTGCGCATCGGTGACGCGCATGCCGTCGACGAAGCGGCTCTCGATGTTCAGGCGCTTGAGCAGGTCGCCGATCTGCGGGCCGCCGCCGTGCACCACCACCGGATGGATGCCGACCGCCTTCATCAGCACGATGTCGCGGGCGAAGCCGGTCTTCAGCTCGTCGCTCTCCATGGCGTTGCCGCCGTACTTGATCACCAGGGTCTTGCCGACGAAGCGGCGGATGTAGGGCAGTGCCTCGGAGAGAACCTTGGCGACTTGGGTGGCGGCATCACGGCTGAGGGTCATGCTGAACTCCGCTGAACAGAGACTGATACTGGGGTGAATGCGTCCGGCGCCGCGGTGGCGTCGGAGAGAAATCGGTCGCCGTCCAAATGGCGAAAGGCCGATTCCCGCCCGGTGGCGGGAATCGGCCTTGGCATGCCGGGGGGATTTAGAACGGCAGCTTCAGATCCGGGGCGACAGTATAAAGCTGCGCACGGAACACTTCCTGGATGCGTTGCAGCTCCTCGGCGCTCTCGGCCTCGAAGCGCAGCACCAGCACCGGGGTGGTGTTGGAGGCGCGCACCAGGCCCCAGCCCTTCGGATAGTCGACGCGCACGCCGTCGAGGGTGCTCACCTCGGCGCCGGCGTCCCAGCGGGCATCGCGCTGCAGGGCCTCGATGATGGCGAACTTGCTTTCCTCGGTGACCTTGATGTTGATCTCCGGGGTGGAAAGGTCGACCGGGAAGTCGGCGAACACCTGGTCGGCGTTGCGCGAATCCTGGGCGAGGATCTCCAGCAGGCGGGCGGCGCTGTAGAGGCCGTCGTCGAAGCCGAACCAGCGCTCCTTGAAGAAAATGTGCCCGCTCATCTCGCCGGCGAGCAGCGCGCCGCTTTCCTTCATCTTCTTCTTGATCAGCGAGTGGCCGGTCTTCCACATCAGCGGGCGACCGCCGTTGGCCTTGATCAGCGGGGTCAGACGGCGGGTGCACTTGACGTCGAAGATGATCTCGGCGCCGGGGTTGCGCGAGGCGACGTCCTTGGCGAAGAGCATCAAGAGCTGGTCGGGGTAGATGATGGCGCCGCTGTTGGTCACCACGCCGACGCGGTCGCCGTCGCCGTCGAAGGCCAGGCCGAGGTCGGCCTTCTCGCTGGCGACCTTGGCGATCAGGTCTTCCAGGTTCTCCGGCTTGCCGGGGTCCGGGTGGTGGTTGGGGAAGTTGCCGTCGACCTCGCAGAACAGCGGGATCACCTCGCAGCCGAGCGCCTCGATCAGGCGCGGGGCGATCACCCCGGCGACGCCGTTGCCGCAGTCGACCACCACCTTCAGCTTGCGCGCCAGACGGATGTCGCCGCTGACCTGCGCGAAGTAGCGCTCCAGCACGTCGACCTGCTCGACGCGGCCTTCGCCGGCGGTCAGGTCGCCGCTCTCGATGCGCTCGCGCAGTACCTGGATCTGTTCGTTGGCCAGGGTATCGCCGGCGACGACGATCTTGAAGCCGTTGTAGTCCGGCGGGTTGTGGCTGCCGGTGAGCTGCACGCCGGACTTGCCGGCGAGGATGTTGGCCGCGTAGTAGAGCACCGGGGTCGGCACCATGCCGACGTCGCTGACGGTGCAGCCGCTGTCGCGCACGCCGCGGATCAGTTGCTCGACCAGCTCGGGGCCGGACAGGCGGCCGTCGCGCCCGACCGAGACGTTCGGCTCGCCCTTGGCCAGGCTTTCCGAACCGATGGCCCGGCCGATCCAGTAGGCGGCTTCCGGGGTCAGGCTGTCGCCGACCACGCCGCGGATGTCGTAGGCCCGGAAGATGCTGGCGGGCAGGTTGGGGGCTTTCTGCAAGCTGTTCATGCGGGGGTGGTGCTCCGATGTTTCCGGACCGGCGGTCCGGGTTACTTCAGGGATGTCCATGTCGGGCATGTCGTTGGGTACAGCAGCCAGCGACCGATTCGGCGGGCAAGCGGCCATTCGATTGCCATCAGGCGCCGGCCCGCAGGTTTGATGGACGAAGCGGCGCAGAGTTCCAAGGGGCCGGGTTTTCGTCAGTGGCTGCCCGAGTGGCCGAAGCCGCCGGTGCCGCGCTGGCTTTCGTCGAAGGCCTCGACCAGTTCGAAACGCGCCTGCACCACCGGCACCAGCACCAGCTGGGCGATGCGCTCGCCGACCGCGATGCGAAAGGCGCTCTGGCCGCGGTTCCAGCAAGAGACCATGAGTTCGCCCTGGTAGTCCGAGTCGATCAGCCCGACCAGATTGCCGAGGACGATGCCGTGCTTGTGGCCGAGCCCCGAGCGCGGCAGGACCAGCGCGGCCAATCCCGGATCGGCGATGTGGATGGCCAGCCCGGTGGGAATCAGCGTGGTCTGTCCCGGCTCCAGGGTCAGTTCTTCCTGGAGCATGGCGCGCAGGTCGAGGCCGGCGGAGCCGGCGGTGGCGTAGGCGGGCAGCGGGTAGTCGCTGCCCAGGCGGGGGTCGAGAATCTTGGCTTGCAGACTGTGCATGGGTATCAGGCCTGGTCGAGGCGGTCGGCGATGAAGGCGATCAGCTGGCGGGCGATCTTGCCCTTGCTAGTCTGGGCGAAGCGGGTTTCCCGTTGTGCGCGGTCGATCACGCTGACCGCGTTCTCTTCGCTGTTGAAGCCGATACTGGGGTTGGCCACGTCGTTGGCGACGATCAGGTCGAGATTTTTGGCCTTGAGCTTGCGCAGGGCATATTCCAGCAGATTTTCGGTCTCGGCGGCGAAGCCGACGCTGAACGGTCGGTCGGGGCGCTGCGCCAGGGTGGCGAGGATGTCCGGATTGCGCACCAGCTGCAGGAGCAGGCCGTCGTCGCGGTCCGGATCTTTCTTCAGCTTCTGCGGGGCGATCACCTGCGGGCGGTAGTCGGCCACCGCGGCGGCGGCGATGAGCAGGTCGCAGGGCATCGCCGCCTCGCAGGCGGCGAGCATGTCGCGGGCGCTGACCACGTCGATGCGCTCGACCCGGTCCGGGCTCGGCAGATGCACCGGGCCGCTGACCAGGGTCACCCGGGCGCCGGCCTCGGCGGCGGCCTCGGCCAGGGCGAAGCCCATCTTGCCGGAGCTGTGGTTGGTGATGTAGCGCACCGGGTCGATGTTTTCCTGGGTCGGGCCGGCGGTGATCAGCACGTGGCGGCCGGTCAGGCGGCCGCTGGCGAAGCAGTCGGCAGCCCGCTGGGCCAGTTCCGCCGGCTCCAGCATGCGTCCTGGGCCGACGTCGCCGCAGGCCTGGCTGCCTTCGGCCGGGCCGAACAGGCGCAGGCCGCGGGCGGCGAGGGTCTGCGCGTTGGCCTGGGTCGCCGGGTCGCGCCACATCGCCTGGTTCATCGCCGGCGCCAGGGCCACCGGGGCGTCGGTGGCCAGCACCAGGGCGGTCAGCAGGTCGTCGGCCACGCCCTGGGCGAGGCGCGCCAGCAGGTCGGCGGTGGCCGGGGCGATCAGCACCAGGTCGGCCCAGCGGGCCAGTTCGATATGGCCCATCGCCGCTTCGGCGGCGGGATCGAGCAGATCCAGGTGCACCGGGTGGCCGGACAGGGCCTGGAGGGTCAGGGGGGTGATGAATTCGCGCCCGCCCCGGGTCATCACCACATGGACTTCCGCGCCCTGGTCGCGCAGGCGACGGACCAGCTCCGCGCTCTTATAGGCGGCGATGCCGCCGCCGACGCCCAGGACGATGCGTTTCCGATACAGCCGCTGCATAGACCTGCCTTGCGTTGTTGTCGTGGTCGCGTGCCCCGGCGTGTCCCGGGCAGCGGGACTGCCTGAGCGTGCTCCCCGTCACGGCCGGGCACAAAATGCCGGTTAAGATAGCACAGCCCCCGCGCAGGAAGCAGCGGGGCGCTCGACAGGGAGGTGACATGAGCATTCGGGACTGGCCGGCGACGGAGCGGCCGCGGGAAAAACTGCTGGAGCAGGGCGCGCCGGCGCTGAGCGACGCCGAACTCCTGGCGATCTTCCTGCGCACCGGGGTCGCCGGGCAGAGCGCGGTGGATCTGGCCCGTCATCTGCTGAACGACTTCGGCACCCTGCGCGCCCTGCTCGAGGCCGATCAGGCCTCGTTCAGCCGCCGCCTCGGCCTCGGGCCGGCGAAGTTCGCCCAGTTGCAGGCGGTGCTGGAGATGTCGCGCCGCCATCTGGCCGAGCGCCTGCGCCGCGACTCCGCGCTGGAGAGCCCGCAGGCGGTGCGCGACTACCTGAAGGCGCGCCTGCGCCACGAGCCCCACGAGATCTTCGGCTGCCTGTTCCTCGATGCCAAGCACCGGGTGCTGGCCTTCGAGGCGCTGTTCCACGGCACCGTCGACGGCGCCAGCGTCTATCCGCGCCAGGTGGTCAAGCGCGCCCTGGCGCACAACGCCGCCGCGCTGATCCTCACCCACAACCACCCCTCCGGCGTCGCCGAGCCGAGCCAGGCCGACCGCAGCCTGACCCAGCGGCTGAAGGAAGCGTTGGCGCTGATCGACGTGCGGGTGCTCGACCATTTCATCGTCGGCGACGGCGAGCCGCTGTCGATGGCCGAGCACGGCTGGCTGTAGCGGCGGCCGAGCGCTCGGCGGGCGGAGTACGGCGCTCAGAGGCGCTCGAGGTAGGCGCTGCCGCCCAGCTGGCGGATCTGCCGGGCGATCCAGTCGGCGCGGTGCCCGACGTAGGCGCTCGGTGCGGAGGCGCTCCGCTCCCGCGGATTGGGCAGGACGGCGGCGAGCAGGCTGGCCTGGCGGGTCGACAGGTAGGGCGCACCGATGCCGAAGTGATGGCGGGCGGCGGCCTCGGCGCCGAAGATCCCGTCGCCCCATTCGGCGCTGTTCAGGTAGACCTCGAGAATCCGCTGCTTGGGCCAGCAGAGTTCGATCAGCGCGGTGAACCAGGTCTCGATGCCCTTGCGCAGCCAGCTGCGCCCGGACCAGAGGAACAGGTTCTTCGCCACCTGCTGGCTGAGGGTGCTGGCGCCGCGCAGCGTGCCGCCCAGCTCGTTGTGTTTCAGGGCGGCGCGGATCGCCGCGAGATCGAAGCCCCAGTGCTCGGCGAAGTGCTGGTCCTCGGCGGCGATCACCGCCATCTTCAGGTCGTCCGGCAGTTCTTCCCAGGGACGCCATTCCCGCCGCAGTTCGAGCGGTCGGCCGTCGAGCCAGGACTCCAGCTCGCGCTCCACCATCAGCGCGCTGCCCGGCGGCGGCAGCCAGCGCAGGGTCAGTACCAGCAGGAGGGAGCCGGCGGCGAGCCAGAGCGGCAACTGGAGCAGGCGGCGGAGCAGGGATCTGGGCATGGTCGGCTTGGCCGGGGCGGTCGGGCGGGTCATTATAGCGACCCCGTTTGGTCTGTCCGGAGTTCATCCATGGCGCGTGTCTTCCTGCTGCTGGCCGCCCTGTTCGGTTTCGCCGGCGTCGCCCTCGGTGCCTTCGGCGCCCACGGTCTGCGCGGTCTACTGACACCGGAATACCTGGAGGTGTTCCAGACTGGGGTGCACTACCAGCAGTTCCATGCCCTGGCACTGCTCGCCGTCGGCCTGCTCGCCCTGCACCGCCCCGGACGCCTGCTGGCGGCGGCCGGCATCCTCTTCGGACTGGGCATCCTGATGTTCTCCGGCAGTCTCTACCTGCTCACCCTCGGCGGTTTCAAGCTCGGTCTGGTCACGCCGTTCGGCGGTCTGGCCTTCCTCCTCGGCTGGCTGTGTCTGGGACTGGCCGGCTGGCGGGTCGGCGCATCGGCCTGAGTGGCCGGGTGGGCCCCCTGCCGCTACCTTGGTGATCGCCGCGGATCGGGGCTAGAATGCCGAACCTTCCGGACGCAGCGAACCCGTCATGCGCATTCACCTGAACGGCGAACCCTACGAACTTGCCGATGGCCAGACCGTCGCCGACCTGTTGGCCCGTCTGGATCTGGTCGGCCGGCGCGTCGCGGTCGAACTCAATCTCGACATCGTGCCCCGCAGCCTGCACGCCGCCACCGCCTTGCGCGAGGGCGACCGGATAGAGGTGGTGCACGCCATTGGTGGTGGTTGAAACACCTTCGCGCCCGGCCCGACCGCGGGACGGCGCTCCGGCACCACCCTTTCAACCGCCTGCCCAGGAGGAAATCCCGATGAGTCCCGCTCGCAACGACAAGCCCTTTACCCTGGCCGGCCGCACCTACAGCTCGCGTCTGCTGGTCGGCACCGGCAAGTACAAGGATCTCGAGGAGACCCGCCAGGCCATCGAGGCCTCCGGCGCCGAGATCGTCACCGTCGCGGTGCGCCGCACCAACATCGGCCAGAACCCCGGCGAGCCGAACCTGCTCGAGGTGATCAGCCCGGCGCGCTACACCATCCTGCCGAATACCGCCGGTTGCTACACCGCCGAGGAAGCGGTGCGCACCTGCCGCCTGGCCCGCGAGCTGCTGGACGGCCACCAACTGGTCAAGCTGGAAGTGCTGGCCGACCAGAAGACCCTCTTCCCCAACGTGATCGAGACCCTCAAGGCCGCCGAAGTGCTGGTCAAGGACGGCTTCGACGTGATGGTCTACACCAGCGACGACCCGATCATCGCCCGCCAGCTGGCGGAAATGGGCTGCATCGCAGTGATGCCGCTGGCCGGCCTGATCGGCACCGGCCTGGGTATCTGCAACCCCTACAATCTGCGGATCATCCTCGAGGAGGCGACGGTGCCGGTGCTGGTGGATGCCGGGGTGGGCACCGCCTCGGACGCGACCATCGCTATGGAGCTGGGCTGCGAGGCGGTGCTGATGAACAGCGCCATCGCCCACGCCCAGGACCCGGTGCTGATGGCCCGGGCGATGAAGCACGCCATCGAGGCCGGACGCCTGGCCTATCTGGCCGGGCGCATGCCGAAGAAGCTCTACGCCAGCGCCTCGTCGCCGCTGGAAGGCTTGATCCGTTAATTTTCCCGGCGGCGCCCGGCGTCGCCTGCGTTCAGCGAAGCGAGTCCGGTCCGCGAGGGCAGGGCTCGTTTGTCTTTTCAGGAAGCGTTATGACCGACGAAATCCAACAGGCGCCGCAAACCGCCGACGAAGCGCCGCGCCTGCGCACCATCAAGAGCTTCGTGATGCGCGCCGGGCGCATGACGGAAGGCCAGCAGCGCGGCCTCGAACAGGGCTGGCCGAAGTTCGGCCTGGCCCTGGAAGACGGCCTGCGCGATTTCGACCAGGTGTTCGGGCGCCGTGCGCCGCGCACCTTCGAGATCGGCTTCGGCATGGGCCACTCGACCCTGGAGATGGCGGCAAGCGCGCCGGAGCAGGACTTCATCGGCGTCGAGGTGCACAAGCCGGGCGTCGGCGCCCTGCTCAACGGCGCCCTGGCGCAGAACCTGACCAACCTGCGCGTCTACAGCTGCGATGCGCTGGACGTGCTGCGCCAGTGCGTGGCCGACGCCAGCCTGGACCGGGTGCTGCTGTTCTTCCCCGACCCCTGGCACAAGAGCCGCCACCACAAGCGGCGTATCGTCCAGCCGGCGTTCGCCGAGCTGGTGCGCCAGAAGCTCAGGGGCGGCGGCGTACTGCACATGGCCACCGACTGGCAGCCCTACGCCGAGTACATGCTGGAGGTGATGAACGCCGCGCCGGGCTACCGCAACCTGGCCGCGGACGGCACTTATGTGCCGCGCCCCGACGAGCGCCCGGTGACCAAGTTCGAGCGCCGCGGCGAGCGCCTCGGGCATGGGGTGTGGGACTTGAAGTTCCAGCGCATCGATTGAGTGGGCGCGCAGGGTGGAAAAGGCCTGCGGTCGTTTTCCTCCCTGCGCCGGCCACGCCTACGGCAGGAAATGTTGCAGCAGGTCGTTGAGAAACAGCTGGCCGCGGGCGGTCGGGCGCAATAGCTGCGGATCGTTCTCCAGCAGGCCGGCGGCGCGGGCGGCGGCGCAGGGCTCGGCGATGGCCGCCAGCGGCAGGCCGGTGCGCTGTTCGAACAGCTCCGCCGGCACGCCTCCGGTCAGGCGCAGGGCGTTCATCATGAACTCGAACGGCAGCTCGGCCGCTTCCAGCAGGCGCTCGCCGGCCTGGAAGCGTTTGTCCGGGTCGAGGTAATCCTTGGGCAGGCGGGTTTTCCAGGTGCGGCGGATCTGGCCGTGCGGATCGCTGAGCTTGGCGTGGGCGCCGGCGCCGAGGCCGAGGAAGTCGCCGAAGGTCCAGTAGTTGAGGTTGTGCCGTGCGCGCCGGCCGTCCCGGGCATAGGCCGAGGTCTCGTACTGGACGAAGCCTTCGGCGGCGAGCAGCGCCTGGCCGGCTTCCTGGATGTCCCAGAGCAGGTCGTCCTCGGGAGTTTCCGGCGGCTGGTTCCAGAACACCGTGTTCGGCTCCAGGGTCAACTGGTACCAGGAGAGGTGCGTCGGCGCCAGGGCGATGGCCTGGCGCAGGTCGGCCAGCGCGCCGGCCACGTCCTGGCCGGGCAGGCCGTGCATCAGGTCGAGGTTGACGTTGTCGAAACCGGCGCGCCGCGCCATTTCGGCGGCGCGGATCGCCTCGAGGCCGTCGTGGATGCGGCCCAGCGCCTGGAGCTGGGCGGTCTGGAAGCTCTGCACGCCGATCGACAGGCGGTTGATGCCGAGGCGCCGGTAGTCGGCGAACTTGGCCTGTTCGAAGGTGCCGGGATTAGCCTCGAGGGTGATCTCGATATCGCGGGCAAACGCGATGCGACGGTTCATGCCGGCCAGCAGGCGGTCGAGGGCGCGGGCGGAGAACAGGCTGGGCGTGCCGCCGCCGAAGAAGATCGATACCAGCTCGCGGCCGTGGACGGCCGCGAGATCCGTCCTGAGGTCAGCGAGCAGGGCGTCGACGTAGGCCTCTTCCGGCAGCTCGGGACCGGCGGCGTGGGAGTTGAAATCGCAGTACGGGCACTTGCGCACGCACCACGGGATGTGGACGTACAGTGCCAGCGGCGGCAGCCGGAAATGTCCGGCAGGCGGCACGCGCAATGTGCCGCCCGGGTCGGGCGAGAGGTTCACGCGAGTCCCAGCCGCTGCCTGAGCAGGGCCATGGCGCGGGCGCGGTGGCTCAGGCGGTTCTTCTCCGCCGGTGCCAGCTCGGCGCTGGCGCAGTCCGTCTCCGGCACCCAGAACAGCGGGTCGTAGCCGAAGCCCTGCGCGCCGCGCGCCTCATGGAGGATGCGCCCGTGCCAGAGACCCTCGCAGAGGATCGGCAGCGGGTCCTCGGCATGTCGCACCAGCGCCAGGGCACAGACGAACTGGGCGCCGCGCTCGGCGTCCGGCACGTCGCGGAGCGCTTCCAGCAGCTTGGCGTTGTTCGCCGCATCGCCGCCTCCGCCGGCATAGCGCGCCGAGTAGATGCCCGGCGCGCCGCCGAGGGCGTCCACCGCCAGGCCCGAGTCGTCGGCCAGCGCCGGCAGGCCGGACACCCGCGCGGCGTGACGGGCCTTGAGGAGGGCGTTCTCGACGAAGGACAGGCCGGTTTCTTCCGGCTCGACGTCGCTGAATTCGCCGACCGAGCGCACCGCGACGGCATCGCCGAGCAGGGCCTGGAGTTCCTTGAGCTTGCCGGCGTTGTGGCTGGCCAGCACCAGTTGGGAAAGAGTCATCATTCGTCGGGGAAGAATTCCTGGTCGAACTCGAAGCTGTTGAGGGGGCCGCCGCCGCTCTGGACGTCGACCTTGAAGTGCAGGGTTTCCCGGTCGAAGGGAAACTGCGCCAGGTAATAGATGGCCTCGCCCTCGCGCACCTCGCGAAAGCTCAGCGTGCGGAGCTGTCCCAGGGTATTGCGCAGCTGGGCCTTGACCGTCGCGGGCTGGGCCTTGCCGGCCTTCAGCACGGAGACGTTGAGTACGCCCTCGCTCTTGCCGCGGACGATGCCGGCGGCGCTGGCGATCTCCGGTTGCAGGAAGCCGGAGTTGAAGGCGCTGTAGTGCACGTCGAGGTCGCCGAACGTCTGCAGGCGTTCGGCGGCGGTAGCCGACAACAGGCAGAGGGCGAGCAGGAACAGGGCTGGGCGACGCATGGCGATCTCCTTGCCGCAAGGGCGCGAGAGGTGGGATGGCCCCGGCCATGTCGTGGCGCCCCCGGCGGTGGGACCTTCGGTCGCACGGGGCCGCTAGCGGCTGACATGGTAGATGCCGATTTCACCTAACAGATTAGGCCACAGGCGGCTGGCCAGGCCATGCCGGTGCTCGCGGTCTACGGCCAGGCGCTGCAGCACGCGCACCTGGCGTTCGCGGCAGAGCGCCTCGAAGTCCTTGAAGGTGCAGAAGTGGATGTTCGGCGTGTTGTACCAGGTGTAGGGCAGGAACTCGGAAACCGGCATCCGCCCCTTGCTCGCCAGATCCCAGCGGCAGCGCCAGTGCCCGAAGTTGGGAAAGGTGATGATGCAGGTGCGGCCGACCCGCAGCATCTCCTCGAGGATGCGGTCCGGGTAGTGCACGGCCTGCAGCGCCTGGGTCATCACCACCACGTCGAAGCTGTCGCTGGCGAGGTTGCCGAGGCCCTTGTCGAGGTCCTGCTCGATTACGTTGATGCCCTTGTCGAGGCAGGCGGCGATGTTCTGCGGGTCGATCTCCAGGCCGTAGCCGCTGACTCGCTTGTGTTCGCCCAGCCAGGCCAGCAGTTCGCCGTCGCCGCAGCCGAGGTCGAGCACCCGGCTGCCGGCGGGAATCCACTCTTGGATGATGTCCAGGTCGGCTCTCATGGTCGCCTCACAGCGCGATTCGGTTCATGTAGCTGCGAAATCCCTGCAGGTAGCGGGGAATCGGCATGAGAAAGGCGTCGTGGCCCTGCGGTGCATCGATTTCCAGGTAGCTGACGTTCTTGCCGGCAGCGATCAGCGCGTCGACGATCTCCCGCGAGCGGGCCGGCGAGAAGCGCCAGTCGGTGGTGAAGGACATCAGGCAGAAGTCGGCCCGGGCCGCCGCCAGGGTCCTGGCCAGATCGTCGCCGTGGGCGGCGGCGGGGTCGAAGTAGTCCAGCGCCTTGGTCATCAGCAGGTAGGTGTTGGCGTCGAAGCGCCCGGAGAACTCCTCGCCCTGGTAGCGCAGGTAGCCCTCCACCTGGAACTCGACGCTGTGGAAGTCGTAGTTGAGCTGGTCGGTCTTCAGCTCGCGGCCGAATTTCTCGCCCATCGCATCGTCCGACAGGTAGGTGATGTGGCCGACCATGCGTGCCAGCATCAGGCCGCGCTTGGGGATCACCCCGCGTTCCTGGAAGTGTCCGCCGTGGAAGTCCGGGTCGGAGAGGATCGCCTGGCGCGCCACCTCGTTGAAGGCGATGTTCTGCGCCGACAGCTTGGGGGCCGTGGCGATCGCCAGGCAATGGCGGACCCGCTCGGGATAGCTGATGGTCCACTGCAGGGCCTGCATGCCGCCGAGGCTGCCGCCGACCACCGCGGCCCACTGCTGGATGCCCAGGGCATCGGCCAGGCGTGCCTGGCTGTGCACCCAGTCTTCCACCGTCACCACCGGGAAGTCCGCGCCGTAGGGGCGGGCGGTCGCCGGGTTGAGGCTGCCGGGGCCGGTCGAGCCGTTGCAGCCGCCGAGGTTGTTCAGGCTGACGACGAAGAACTTGCGGGTGTCGATGGGCTTGCCGGGACCGATGCTGCTGTCCCACCAGCCGGGTTTGCGATCCTCGGGGCTGTGGTAGCCGGCGGCATGGTGATGGCCGGACAGGGCGTGACAGATCAGCACCGCGTTGCTGCGCGCCGCGTTGAGTTCGCCGTAGGTTTCATAGACCAGTTCGTAGTCGCTCAGACTGCGCCCGCAGGCGAGCGTCAGCGGTTCGCTGAAATGCAGCATCTGCGGGCGGACCAGGCCGACGGAATCTTCGGGAAAAGCCAATGCAGGCCTCTGCTGTCGCAAAAAAGAGGCGCCAGTCTAAAGAGCGCTGACAGCGGCGGCAAGCGCGCGGCCGCCGCGGCTCAGGCGCCCGGCCGCGGGGCGAGGCCGGGCAGCTCGGGCAACTGCCGGGGCTGGCGGATGCGCACCCGCTTCTGGCGATTCAGTTCGCCGCTTTCCAGGCTCACCTGGCTCTTCGGCACGCCGAAGGCGCCGGCGAGGAAGGCCAGCAGGTGGGCGTTGGCCTTGCCCTCCACCGGCGGGGCGGTGAGGCGGATCTTCAGGCGCTCGCCGTGCAGCCCGGCGAATTCGTCCTTGCTGGCCTTGGGCTGCAGGTGGCAGGCGAGGATCAGGTCCTCGCCGTCCCAGCGGTACCAGCTCATCAGAGGAAGGGGCTGAGCGCGCGCGGCATGCCGGTCATGGCGGCGAGGTTGTTGATCACCAGCATGTCGAGCAGGTTCAGCGCGATGAAGGCGAAGATCGGCGAGATGTCCAGCCCGCCGAGGTTCGGCAGGATGCGGCGGAGCGGCGCGAGCAGGGGTTCGCAGATCTGGTTGACCAGTTGCGCGGCCGGGTTGTAGCTGCCGGGGGCGACCCAGGAAAGGATCACGCTGACGATCAGGGCGAAGAAGAACACCTTGAGGAACAGCGAGGCGACGCCGATCGCCGACCAGATCAAGAGCGGCAGCAGGTAGCCGCCGACGCCGTAGCCCATCAGCAGCAGGACGCCGATCATCAGCGCCAGCTGGACCAGGATGGCCAGCACCAGGGAGGCGAGGTCCAGCCCGCCGAAGCCGGGAACGATCCGCCGCAGCGGCTTGAGCAGCGGCTGGGTGGCCTTGACCACGAACTGGCTGAGGGGGTTGTAGAAGTCGGCGCGGACCAACTGGAGGATGAAGCGCAGCAGGACGATCAGCAGGTAGAGGCTGCCGAGGCTCTGCACGATGTAGACGATCGCGGTGTTCAATCCGTTCATTCGGGAATGGCTCCTGGTTATCGGCCCAGCTGTTCGGCCAGTTCGGCGGAGCGCCGGGCGGCGGCGGCCAGCGCCTGCTGCACCAGGGCTTCGAAGCCGCCGGCCTGGAAGGCGTTGATCGCCGCTTCGGTGGTGCCGTTCGGCGAGGTCACCCGGCGGCGCAGTTCGGCGGCGTCGACGCCGCTTTCGGTGGCCATGCGTGCGGCGCCGAGGGCGGTCTGCAGGGTCAGTTGGGCGGCGGTGTCGCGCGGCAGACCGAGCTGCTCGCCGGCGGCGGTCATGGCCTCCATGAGCAGGAAGAAGTACGCCGGGCCGCTGCCGGACACCGCGGTGACGGCATCCAGCAGGCGTTCCTCGTCGAGCCACAGGGCCAGGCCGACCGCGCCCAGCAGCTGTTCGGCCTGCTGGCGCTGGGCGGCGGATACCCGGGCGTTGGCGAACAGGCCGCTGACGCCCTGGCGCAGCAGCGCCGGCGTGTTCGGCATGCAGCGCACCACGGGCCGCTCGCCCAGCCAGGCTTCGAGGCTGGCGCAGCCGATGCCGGCGGCGATGGAGACGATCAGCTGCTCCGGGCGCAGATGGGCGGCGAGCGCCTGGCAGACCGCCTTCATCACCTGCGGTTTGACTGCCAGCACCACCACCTCGGCACCGGCGACGGCCTCGGCGTTGTCGGCGAACAGCTCGATGCCGTGCTCGGCGGCGATGAGGGCGCGCTGTTCGGCGCCCGGGTCGCTGGCACGGATCGCAGCGGCCGGCACGCCCTGGGCGCGAAGCCCGCCGATCAGGCTGGCGGCCATGTTGCCGGCGCCGATGAAGGCGATGCGGGTGTCACTCATGGGAGACTTTCCTTTATCTAGCGGGGAGGCTGCCCGTAGTCGCGGGCGCCGAACAGGGCGGTGCCGATGCGCACCCAGGTGGCGCCTTCGGCGATGGCGGCCTCCAGGTCGTGGCTCATGCCCATGGAGAGGGTGTCGAGATCGAGGCCGAGCTTTTCCTTCAACTCGCGCAGGCGGGCGAAGGCGGCGCGCTGGGCGGCTGGGTCGTCGGTCGGTTCGGGAATCGCCATCAGCCCGCGCAGGCGCAGGTTGGGCAGCTCCGCCACGGCGCCGGCGAGCGCCGCCAGCTCCGCGGGGGCGCAGCCGGACTTGCTGGCCTCGCCGCTGACGTTGACCTGCAGGCAGAGGTTCAGCGGCGGCAGCCGCGCCGGGCGCTGCTCGGAGAGACGCTGGGCGATCTTCAGGCGGTCCACCGAGTGGACCCAGGCGAAGTGCTCGGCGAGGGCGCGGGTCTTGTTGGACTGGATCGGCCCGATGAAATGCCAGGTCAGCTCCAGGTCGCCCAGTTCGGCCTGCTTGGCTAGGGCCTCCTGCAGGTAGTTCTCGCCGAAGTCGCGCTGGCCGCAGGCGAAGGCCTCGCGCAGGGCGCTCGCCGGCTGGGTCTTGCTCACGGCCAGCAGCTGCACGTCCTGCGGATCGCGCCCGGAAGCTTGCGCCGCCTCACGGATACGCGCGCGAACCTTTGCAACACTCTCTGGGATCGTGGACATTTGTGCCGTTTCCTGCCCGGGCCGCCGGTTGTCGCGGCATTCTACCCGCTTGTTTGTGATTGGGGACCCCCATGGACATTACCGAGCTGCTCGCCTTCAGCGCCAAGCAGGGTGCGTCGGACCTGCACCTCTCTTCCGGTCTGCCGCCGATGATCCGCGTCGACGGCGATGTGCGCCGGATCAACCTGCCGCCGATGGATCACAAGCAGGTGCACGCGCTGATCTACGACATCATGAACGACAAGCAGCGCAAGGATTACGAGGAGTTCCTCGAGACCGACTTCTCCTTCGAGGTACCGGGCGTGGCGCGCTTCCGGGTCAACGCCTTCAACCAGAACCGCGGGGCCGGCGCGGTGTTCCGGACCATTCCGTCGCGGGTGCTGAGCATGGACGACCTGGGGATGGGCGAGGTGTTCAAGAAGATCACCGAGGTGCCGCGCGGGCTGGTGCTGGTCACCGGCCCCACCGGCTCGGGCAAGTCGACCACCCTGGCGGCGATGCTCGACTATCTGAACGCCAACAAGCACCACCACATCCTCACCATCGAGGACCCGATCGAGTTCGTCCACGAGTCGAAGAAGTGCCTGATCAACCAGCGCGAGGTGCACCGCGATACCCTGGGCTTCGCCGCGGCGCTGCGTTCGGCACTGCGCGAGGACCCGGACGTGATCCTGGTGGGCGAGATGCGCGACCTGGAAACCATCCGCCTGGCGCTGACCGCCGCGGAAACCGGCCACCTGGTGTTCGGCACCCTGCATACCACCTCGGCGGCCAAGACCATCGACCGGGTGGTCGACGTGTTTCCCGCGGAAGAGAAGTCGATGGTCCGCTCGATGCTCTCCGAGTCGCTGCAGTCGGTGATTTCCCAGACCCTGCTGAAGAAGGTCGGCGGCGGCCGGGTGGCGGCCCACGAGATCATGATCGGCACTCCGGCGATCCGTAACCTGATCCGCGAGGACAAGGTGGCGCAGATGTACTCGGCGATCCAGACCGGCGGCTCGATCGGTATGCAGACCCTCGACATGTGCCTGAAGAACCTGCTCTCCAAGGGCACGATCACTCGCGAGGCGGCCCGCGAGAAGGCGAAGATTCCCGACAATTTCTAGACCATGCGTCCTCCGGCGAACGGCCTGCCGCAGGCGGCCGTTTCTCCCGGGGGCGCGACAGGCGACCGAGACCATGGAATTCGAAAAGCTGCTGCGCCTGATGATGGAGAAGGGCGCTTCCGATCTGTTCATCACCGCGGGCATGCCGCCGTCGATGAAGCTCAACGGGCGCCTGGTGCCGGTGACCCGCAACCCGCTGTCGCCGGAACAGGCCCGGGAAACCGTGTTTTCGGTGATGAACGAGCAGCAGCGCCGCGAGTTCGCCGCCAGCCACGAGTGCAACTTCGCCATCAGCGCTCGCGGCATCGGCCGTTTCCGGGTCAGCGCCTTCTACCAGCGCAACCTGGCGGGGATGGTGCTGCGGCGCATCGAGACGCACATTCCGACCTTCGACGAACTGCAGTTGCCCGAGGTGCTGCGCGAGCTGTCGATGACCAAGCGCGGCCTGGTGCTGTTCGTCGGCGCCACCGGCACCGGCAAGTCCACCTCGCTGGCGGCGATGATCGGCTATCGCAACCAGAACAGCAGCGGCCACATCATCTCCATCGAGGACCCGATCGAGTTCATCCACCAGCACCAGGGCTGCATCGTCACCCAGCGCGAGGTGGGCATCGACACCGAGTCCTTCGAGGTGGCGCTGAAGAACACCTTGCGCCAGGCGCCGGACGTGATCATGGTCGGCGAGATCCGCACCCGCGAGACCATGGACTACGCGGTGGCCTTCGCCGAGACCGGCCACCTGTGCCTGGCTACCCTGCACGCCAACAATGCCAACCAGGCGCTCGACCGGATCATCAACTTCTTCCCCGCCGACCGTCACCACCAGGTGTGGATGGACCTGTCGCTGAACCTGCGCGCGATCGTCGCCCAGCAACTGATCCCGACGCCGGACGGCAAGGGTCGCCGGGCGGTGATCGAGGTGCTGATCAATACTCCGTTGATCTCCGACCTGATCCGCAAGGGCGAGGTCCACGAACTCAAGGCGGTGATGAAGCGCTCCACCGAGCACGGCATGCAGACCTTCGACCAGGCGCTGTACCAGCTCTACACCCAGGGCGAGATCACCTACGAGGAAGCCCTGCGCCACGCCGACTCGGCCAACGACCTGCGCCTGATGATCAAGCTGGAGTCGGAGACCGACGGTGCACACCTGTCCAACGTGGCCGACGGGTTCAGCCTGCAGGCCAGCGAGGACGACACCGGCCGGCGTGGACGCTGACGGGGCGGGCCGCTCTGGCCGCGGCGGCGGTTTGCACCCATCCTGCGGTTCTTTTCGGGAGGTTGGTCATGCAGATTCAGGATACCCACAGCAAGCTCATCGGCTACCTGTTGTGGATCTTCGGCTTTCTCGGCGCGCACCGCTTCTACTACGGCCGTCCGGTGACCGGGACGATCTGGTTCTTCACCCTCGGGCTGCTCGGCGTCGGCTGGCTGATCGACCTGTTCCTGATTCCGTCGATGGACCGCGAGGCTGATCTGCGCTTCCATGCCGGCCCCCTCGACTACAACGTCGCCTGGCTGCTGCTGACCTTCCTCGGGGTCTTCGGCGTGCACCGCCTGTACCAGGGCAAGTGGCTCACCGGCCTGCTCTACCTGCTGACCGGCGGCCTGTTCCTGGCCGGCGTGCTCTACGATTTCTGGACGCTGAACGAGCAGGTATCCCTGCGCAACGCCCAACAGAGCTATTGATCCCCGCACGACGAGGCCCGCCGGTTGGCGGGCCTCGTCGTGCGGGCGCTGCGCAGGCAGCCATCAGGCCTGGTAGCTGATCCGCCCGTCGAGCAGGGTGTAGCGCACCGCGCCGGGCAGGACGTGGCCGATGAACGGGCAGTTGCGGCCCTTGGACAGCCAGTGCTCGCCGGCCAGGGTGGAGGCCTCGGGGTCGAACAGCACCAGGTCGGCCGGGGCGCCGGCCGCGAGGCGCCCGGCCGGCAGGCGCAGGGCCTGGGCCGGGCCGTGGGTGAGGCGGGCGAGCAGGGTCGGCAGGTCGAGCACGCCTTCCTGGACCAGGCTCAGGGCCAGCGGCAGCAGCAGTTCGACGCTGCTGATGCCGGGCTCGGTGGCGCCGAACGGCGCCAGCTTGGCGTCCGGCTCGTGGGGCTGGTGGTGGCTAGCGATCGCCTGGATGGTGCCGTTTTTGACCGCCTCGCGCAGGCCGTCGCGGTCGGCGCGCGAACGCAGCGGCGGCTGCACGTGGTAGAGGCTGGAGAAGTCGGCCAGTGCCTCGTCGGTGAGGATCAACTGGTACAGCGCCACGTCGGCGGTCACCGGCAGGCCGCGGGTCTGGGCCTCGGCGATCATCTGCGCGCCGCGGGCGCTGGAGAGCTGGCTGAAGTGGGCGCGCACGCCCGCCTGCTCGACCAGCAGCAGGTCGCGGGCCAGGGCCACGGTTTCCGCCGTTTCCGGAATGCCCGCCAGGCCCAGGAAGCTGGCCATCGGTCCTTCGTGGGCAAGGCCGTCTTCGGCAAGGGCGGCGTCCTGGGAGTGGAACACCACGGTCAGGTCGAAGGTGGCGGCGTATTCCAGGGCGCGGCGCAGGTTGCGGTGGTTGGCGAAGCTGGCCAGGCCGTTGCCGAAGGCGACGCAGCCGGTGTCGCGCAGGGCGACCAGTTCGGCCAGTTGCTCGCCGGCCAGTTCCCGGCTCAGGGCGCCGATCGGGAAGACCTTGGCGTGGCCGGCCTCGCGGGCGCGGTCGAGGATCAGCTCGGCCACCGCCGGGGTGTCCAGCACCGGCTTAGTCAGCGGCGGGCAGCACAGGCTGGTGACGCCGCCGGCGGCGGCGGCGCGGGTTTCGCTGGCGATGTTGCCCTTGCGGCTGTAGCCGGGCTCGCGCAGGGCGACCGACAGGTCGACCAGGCCGGGCGCGGCGATCAGGCCGCGGGCGTCGAGGGTCTGCTCGGCCTCGAAGGCGGCCGGCGCCGTGCCAACGGCGGCGATCCGGCCGTCGGCCAGGTAGAGGTCGGCGACCTGGTCGAGACCGCTGGCCGGGTCGATGACGCGGGCGCCGAGGATACGGATACGCATCAATTGGGCTCCTCGGAGGCGGATTCGGAAGTGAGCTGGCGCTGCGCGGTCTGCCCGCTCATGGCCATGGACAGCACCGCCATGCGCACGGCGATGCCGTAGGTGACCTGGTTGAGGATCACCGACTGGGCGCCGTCGGCGACTGCCGACTCGATCTCCACGCCGCGGTTGATCGGCCCCGGGTGCATGACGATGGCGTCCGGCTTGGCCAGCGCCAGGCGCGTGGTGTTCAGCCCGTAGAGGCGGTAGAACTCGCCCTGGCTGGGCAGCAGGCCGCCCTGCATACGCTCGCGCTGCAGGCGCAGCATGATCACCACGTCGACGTCCCGCAGGCCCTCGGCCAGGTCGTGGAAGACGCGCGCGCCATACTGCTCGAGACTCGCCGGCAGCAGGGTCTTCGGGCCGATCACGCGGATGTCCGGACAGCCGAGGGTGCGCAGGGCGAGCATGTCGGAGCGTGCCACCCGCGAGTGCAGGACGTCGCCGACGATGGCCACCGAGAGGTTCTCGAAGCCGCCCTTGTGGCGGCGGATGGTCAGCATGTCGAGCATGCCCTGGGTCGGGTGGGCATGGCGGCCGTCGCCGCCGTTGATCACCGCCACGGTGGGGCAGACGTGCTCGGCGATGAAGTGCGCGGCGCCGGAGTCGGCATGGCGGACGACGAACATGTCGGCGGCCATCGCCTCGAGGTTGCGCAGGGTGTCGAAGAGGGTCTCGCCCTTGCTGGTCGAGGAGGTCGACACGTTGAGCGTGATCACGTCGGCGGAGAGCCGCTGAGCGGCCATCTCGAAGGTGGTGCGGGTGCGCGTGGAGTTCTCGAAGAACACGTTGCAGACGGTCTTGCCGCGCAGCAGCGGGACCTTCTTCACCGCGCGGGTGCCGACTTCGAGGAAGGAGTCGGCGGTGTCGAGAATCTCGGTCAGCAGCTCGCGGGACAGGCCGTCGAGCGAGAGGAAGTGGCGCAGCTGGCCCTGGTCGTTGAGCTGCAGCGGGCGCTTGGCGTCGTTCGGCGTCATCGCGGAGGGACTCTTGGGTTAGGCGGAGGCAAGGGCCTGGCGCTCGAGGGCGAGCGGTGCGGGGCCGAGCAATTTTACCCGCTCGTCGGGGGCGAGCGACAGGGTCTGGCCGACCACGTCCGGACGGATCGGCAGTTCGCGGGCGTCGAGGTCGAGCAGGCAGACCAGGGTCACGCTGGCCGGCCGGCCGTAGTCGAACAGTTCGTTGAGGGCGGCGCGCACCGTGCGGCCGGTCATCAGTACGTCGTCGATCAGCACCAGGTGCTGGCCCTCGACCTCGAAGGGCAGCGTGGAGGGGCGCACCTGCGGGTGCAGGCCGCCCTGGGTGAAGTCGTCGCGGTAGAAGGATACGTCGAGCACGCCCAGCGGCTCCTCGCGGCCGAGGGCCGCCAGCAGCGCTTGGGCGACCCAGACGCCGCCGGTATGGATGCCGACGAAGCGCGGCGTATCGATGTGGTGGGCCTGCAGGTGGCGTGTCAGTTCGGCGGCCATCCCGGGCAGCAGTGCGGCGGGGTCGGGCAGGGTCATGGGCGGTCTCCTTGGGTGCGCCGCCGGATGCGGCGCCGCGGTTTCAGCCGGCCGGGCGTTCCGCCAGCCAGCCTTCCAGTAACAGGGCGGCCGCCAGGGCGTCCACCGGGCGCTGGCGATAGCCGTCGCGCTGGCCCTGGGCCAGGCGGTGCCCCTTGGCTTCGAAGGTGGTCAGGCGCTCGTCGTGGGTGTGCACCGGCAGTTCGAAGCGGCCGTGCAGGCGGCGGGCGAAGCGCTCCGCGCGCGCACTCATCGCGCTCGGCGTGCCGTCCATGTTCAGCGGCAGGCCGACGACCAGGGCGTCCGGCTGCCACTCCTTGATCAGCTTCTCGACCTGGGTCCAGTCGGGCACGCCGTCCTGCGCCTTGAGCACGCAGAGTTCGCGGGCCTGGCCGGTGATCGCCTGGCCGACGGCGACGCCGATCTGCCGGGTGCCGTAGTCGAAGCCGAGCAGCAGGCGCAGCCCGCTCATGCGTGGCCGGCCTGGGAGGTCAGCAGGGCGAGGTTGATGCCCAGACGGGCGGCGGCGGCGGGCAGACGCTGCTCCGCCGGGGTGTCGAAGAGGATCGCGGGATCGGCCGGGCAGGTCAGCCAGGTGTTCTGCAGCAGCTCGGCCTCCAACTGGCCGGCGTCCCAGCCGGCGTAGCCGAGGGCGATCAGGCAGCGCGCCGGGCCGCTGCCGTCGGCGATCGCCAGCAACGTGTCCTGGGAGGTGGACAGCGCCAGCCCGTCCAGCTCCAGGGTGGCCTGGAAGCGGTAGCCGGACGCATGCAGGACGAAGCCGCGATCGGTCTGCACCGGCCCGCCGGTATAGATCGGCAGGCTGCGGCGCGCCTCGAGCGTCGGGCTGTCCGGGCTCAGTTGGGCGAGCACCTGGCCGAGGTCGAGTTCGCTCGGGCGGTTGACCACCAGGCCCATGGCGCCCTGGTCGTTGTGGTCGACCAGATAGACGAGGGCCTGCGCGAAATTGGGATCGGCCATGTGCGGCATGGCGATCAGGAAGTGATGCTTGAGGTAGTGGGGGGTGGTGTTCATCTTCATCGGCCTAGTTTCAAGCTTCGGGGCGCAGGCTTCAAGAGTGGCACAGGGTGGCGCGGCGGGCCTGCGCGGCCGGCCTGGCCTCCGTCGTCAGTTGCTCGACAGCCGGTCGCCGCGCTCGAAGCGCCAGGTGCGGATGATTTCCAGCCGGTCGATGTCGGCCAGGTCGCCGGTGAAGGGCGCGTAGGGGGCGGCCAGGCGGACGATGCGCAGCGCCGCCTGGTCCAGCACGGGCTCGCCGGAGGGCTCCAGGATCTGCACTTCGTGGAGGGTGCCGTCGCGGTTGATCGACACCAGCAGGCGCAGGCTGCCGTAGAGCTGCCGGCGGCGGGCATCCTCGGGGTAGTTGAGGTTGCCGATCCGCTCGACCTTGCGGCGCCATTCGTCCTTGTACCAGGCGCCCTTGTCGCGCATGGTCGAGGCCGCGCTAAGGCGAAGGATCCGCGGGCGCTTGGCGTAGCGCTGGACGTCGTAGGCCAGTTCGGCCTCCAGGCTGGCGATCTCGGCGGACAGCTGGGCGCTGTCGAAGGTCGGCGTCGCCGGGCTGGGCGGTGCCGGCTTGGTCGCTTCGTGCTTGACCGGGGTCTTCTCCGGGTGCGGCCGGCGGGTCGCCACGGCCGCCTTCGGCGCCGTTTCGGGCGCCGCGGGCGGTGCCGCGGCGGGCGGGGAGACCCGGTTGATGGCGGTGTCCTGGAAGGGCGCCGTCTCGGTGGTCTTGGGTTTGGCCTGGTGCTCCAGGGTGCCGCTGCCCTGCTGGTTGTCCTGGGCGAGGAAGTCGGCTTCCTTGGGCTTTTTCTCGCTCTTGAAGGTGGACAGGGTGATGTCCAGGGTCTTGCTGACGTCGGTCTGCCTGGGCAGGTCGAAGCCGAGGCCGAAGATCGCGGCCAGGTGCAGCAGCGCGGCGAGGAACAGGGTCAGGCCCAGGCGATCCGCGGGACGGACGCCGGGGCGGGCGGGTGCGGGCGGAGGGAAGGCTGCGGTCATGGCTTTTCGGCTGGCTACGAATTGCCGCGCAGTCTGCCGAGGGGGCGGCGAAAAGTCTATGAACCAGGCGGCAGCTTCGCAGCCCTGCCGGCCGCTCAGCCCCGGGCCGCGAGCTTCTGCGCGATCACTTCCATCAGGCGTTCGCCGATGCGCGTGTCGTAGGCGTTGTCGATCTCACGGATGCAGGTCGGGCTGGTGACGTTGATTTCCGTCAAGTGCTCGCCGATCACGTCGAGACCGACGAACAGCAGGCCGCGCCGGCGCAGCTCCGGACCCACCTGGGTGGCGATCTCGCGGTCGCGCTCGGTCAGCGGCTGGGCCACTCCGCGGCCGCCGGCGGCGAGGTTGCCGCGCGTCTCGCCGGGTGCCGGAATGCGCGCCAGGCAGTAGGGGACGGGTTCGCCGTCGACCATCAGGATGCGCTTGTCGCCGTCCTTGATCGCCGGCAGGTAGCGCTGCGCCATGATCTGCCGTGTGCCGTGCTCGGTCAGCACTTCCAGGATCACCGACAGGTTGGGGTCGCCCTGGCGGTGGCGAAACACCGAGGCCCCGCCCATTTCGTCCAGTGGTTTGAGAATGACATCACCGTGCTCGGCGGCGAACTCGCGCAGAATGTCGGCGCGACGGCTCACCAGGGTCGGTGGGGTGAGCTGCGGGAACTGGGTGGCGAAGAACTTCTCGTTGCAGTCGCGCAGGCTCTGCGGGCGGTTGACCACCAGGCAGCCGGCCTTTTCGGCGAGTTCGAGCAGGTAGGTAGCGTACACGTACTCGCTGTTGAAGGGCGGGTCCTTGCGCATCAGCAGCACGTCCAGATCGGCCAGGGGCGCGTCGTGCTCTTCCTGCAGCTCGAACCAGTGCGCCGGGTCGTCGAACACCTTGAGGGCGCGCATCCGGGCTCGGGCCTCGCTGCCGCGCTGGTAGAGGTCCTGCGGCTCCATGTAGTGCAGCGACCAGCCGCGCGCCTGCGCGCTCTGCAGCATGGCCAGCGAGCTGTCCTTCTTGAAGGCGATCTGCGCGATGGGGTCCATGACGATCCCGAGGCGAATGCTCATGGGGTGTCCTCCGGGTGAAAGGCGGCCGGAAATTCGGCCGGGGTGCAAAAAAGAGGGCCCAGATTGGCGTCGGTCCGGCGCTCGGTCAAGAAAACCTTGAGCGAGCGCACGGTTAGATGCGGAGCGAATGTGCTAAAACGTCCCGGCGATGGGGTGGCCCTTTGCCGGTAAATCCCAGATGGCCTGGGAGCAACGCGTGGTCAACGGCTCGGCGGAGCCCGGTAAGACGAATATGGAACAGCATTCCGACGGTTTGAAGGTCATGGTGATCGACGATTCCAAGACGATTCGTCGCACTGCGGAAACCCTGCTGAAAAAGGTGGGGTGCGAGGTCATCACCGCCGTGGACGGTTTCGATGCCCTGTCCAAGATCGCCGATGGCCATCCGCGGATCATCTTTGTCGATATCATGATGCCGCGTCTGGACGGCTATCAGACCTGTGCCTTGATCAAGAACAACAGCGCATTCAAGTCTACGCCGGTGATCATGCTGTCCTCCAAGGACGGTCTGTTCGACAAGGCCAAGGGACGGATTGTCGGCTCCGACCAATATCTGACCAAGCCCTTCAGCAAAGAAGAGCTGCTGGGCGCGATCAGGGCCCATGTGCCCGATTTCGTCCCGGTAGAACAAGCATCCTGAGCGCCGGCCGCAGGGCCGCGCTGCCTTATTCCGTATGGGGAAATCCATGGCTCGAATTCTAATTGTCGATGATTCGCCGACCGAGATGTACAAGCTGGCCGCCATGCTCGAGAAACACGGGCATAGCGTGCTCAAGGCGGAAAACGGTGCCGACGGCGTCGCCCTGGCCCGGCAGGAAAAGCCGGACGCCGTGTTGATGGATATCGTCATGCCGGGTCTGAACGGCTTCCAGGCGACCCGCCAGCTGACCAAGGACGAGGAGACCAGTCATATCCCGGTGATCATCGTCACCACCAAGGATCAGGAGACCGACCGGGTCTGGGGCAAGCGCCAGGGCGCCCGCGACTACCTGACCAAGCCGGTGGAAGAGGGCACCCTGCTGAAAACCCTGAGCGCGGTGCTGGCCGGCTGATGCCGGCCCGCCGTACCCGTCTCCGTTCATAAGGCACAGACCGGATGTCGCCTGCAGACACGCCCTTTCAACTGCTGCTCGAGATCGATCGGCGCTGCCGCTCGCTGGCGGCAGCGCTGCCTGCCCAGCAGGCAACGGCCCAGACCTGGAGCGGTATCGGTTTTCGCATGGGCGAGCGGCGGTTCGTCGCCTCCATGGGCGAGGTGAGCGAGGTGCTGCACGAACCGCGCTACACCCCGCTGCCCGGCGTGAAGAGCTGGGTGAGGGGGGTCGCCAACGTGCGCGGGCGCCTGCTGCCGATCATGGACCTGTGCGAGTTCTTCGGCCGCGAGGCGGCGGCCCTGCGCAAGCAGCGGCGGGTGCTGGTGGTGGACTGCCAGGAGGTGTTCGCCGGACTGATCGTCGACGAGGTCTACGGCCTGCAGCACTTCCCGGTGGACACCTTCGCCGAGCGGCTGCCGCCGCTGGAGGCGGCGATCCAGCCGTTCATTCTCGGCGTGTTCCAGTGCGAACAGCCCTGGCTGGTGTTCAGTCCGCACGCGTTGGCACGGGACGCCGGCTTTCTCGACGTGGCGTCGCGGCACTGAGCCGGACGCCCGTCCGTTTTCGAAAAACCGGGCCCATGCTGGACGGGCCCGGTCGGCAAGGTGCGCAACCTTGCCCTCAATGGCGTTCCTGGTGGGCGCCGATCAATGTCGGGTCGGCCGTTGGCCGGCTCATTGGCGGTACAGTGGACCGTCGTTCTGCAGGGTAAGGCGGGGGTTGGAGCATGCAAAAACACAATACGGACACTCTGTGGATGAGCCTGCGCAGCAGTGCATGGCTTGCCGGATTCTTCGTGATCCTGATCGTATCCATCATTCTGCTGTTCGCCATCTTCACCTATCTCAATACCCAGGCGCTCAACGACCAGCAATACATCACCCATGCCGGCGAGTTGCGTGTGCTGTCCCAGCGCATCGCCACCAACGCCGGCGAGGCGTCGGCGGGCAACGGTCCGGCCTTCGCCCTGCTCAAGGAGTCCACCATGGACTTCGAGAAGCGCTGGGACATCCTGAAGAACGGCGACAAGGAGACCGGCCTGCCGCCGGTGCCCTTCTCGGTGCAGGAGACGATGAACTCGGTGCAGGTCGACTGGGAGACCCTGAAGACCAACAGCGCCACCATTCTGGCCAGCCAGAAGGCCATTCTGTCCCTGCATGCGGTGGCGATGACCCTGACCGAGACCGTGCCGCAACTGCAGGCCGAATACGAGAAAGTGGTCGAGAGCCTGGTCGCCGGCGGTGCCTCGGCCACCCAGGTGGCGCTGGCCCAGCGCCAGGCGCTGCTGGCCGAGCGGATTCTCGCCTCGGTGAGGATGGTGCTCGAGGGCGGCAAGGGGGCGATCGAGGCCGCCGACCGCTTCAGCAACGACGCCGGCGAGTTCGGCCTCGTGCTCAACGCCATGCGTAACGGCAATCCGGCCCGGGGCATCGCCAAGGTCGGCGATCCCAAGGTCCTCGAGCGTCTGGCCGGGATTGCCGAGCTGTTCCAGTTCGTCAGCGGTTCGGTGGACGAGATTCTCGAGGCCTCGCCGGAGCTGCTCCAGGTGCACGAATCGGTCAATGCCGTCTTCTCCGTTGCGCAAGTCCTGCTGGACAAGGCAATGACCCTGAGCCTCAGCCTCGAAGGGCTGGCCGACGAGCGCGAGCTGACCTCCGTGGCGGGCTATGTGCTGGTCATCCTGATGGTGGCGGCGATCGTCATGATCGCCTTGGTCATGGTGCAGGGTACCCGCCGGCGCCTGCTGGAAACCGCGGAGAAGAACGAGCGCAACCAGGCGGCGATCCTGCGTCTGCTCGACGAGATCGCCGACCTCGCCGACGGCGACCTGACCGTGGCGGCGACCGTGACCGAAGACTTCACCGGCGCGATCGCCGACTCCATCAACTACTCCATCGACCAGCTGCGCGAGCTGGTGGCGACCATCAACCAGACCGCCCTGCAGGTGGCGGGTTCCGCCCAGGAAGCCCAGTCGACCGCGATGCACCTGGCCGAGGCTTCCGAGCACCAGGCCCAGGAAATCGCCGGCGCCTCGGCGGCGGTCAACGAGATGGCGGTGTCCATCGACCAGGTGTCGGCGAACGCCGCGGAGTCCTCGGCGGTGGCGGAGCGCTCGGTGGCCATCGCCAACAAGGGCAACGAGGTGGTGCACAACACCATCACCGGCATGGACAACATCCGCGAGCAGATCCAGGACACCTCCAAGCGGATCAAGCGCCTCGGCGAATCGTCCCAGGAGATCGGCGACATCGTCAGCCTGATCAACGACATCGCCGACCAGACCAACATCCTCGCCCTGAACGCCGCGATCCAGGCGGCGATGGCCGGCGACGCGGGTCGCGGCTTCGCGGTGGTGGCCGACGAGGTGCAGCGCCTGGCGGAGCGTTCCTCGGCGGCGACCAAGCAGATCGAGGCACTGGTGAAGACCATTCAGACCGATACCAACGAGGCGGTGATCTCCATGGAGCAGACCACCACCGAGGTGGTCCGCGGGGCTCGCCTGGCGCAGGACGCCGGGGTCGCCCTGGAAGAGATCGAGCGGGTATCCAAGACCCTCGCCGCGCTGATCCAGAACATTTCCAACGCGGCGCGCCAGCAGGCCTCCTCGGCCGGCCACATCTCCAACACCATGTTCGTGATCCAGGAGATCACCTCGCAGACCTCCGCCGGTACCAGCGCCACCGCCATGGGCATCGGCAACCTGGCCAAGATGGCCAGCGAGATGCGCAAATCGGTGTCCGGCTTCACCCTGCCGGACACCGCGGACACGCTCTGAGCCGCCAGCCCGGCTCCGGACCGACAAAGAGGCGGCGGCCCCGCACGGGTCGCCGGGTGCGCATGAACGAGATTCGGGCGATGCAGCCAGGAAATGCCTGGGCGATGAAAACCTCGGCCGAGATGTCCGCGGCCGAGTTCCGCGAGTGGCAGCGCCTGCTCGAGCAGCGTTCCGGCATGGTGCTCGACGAGCAGCGCCGGCGCTTCCTGCAGATCGGCCTGAGTGCCCGGATGGGCGAGTTGGGGCTGAGCGACTACGCCAGCTACTACCGGCGGGTCGTCGACGGGCCGCGGGGCGCGGTGGAGTGGTTGCAGCTGCTGGATCGTCTGACCGTCCAGGAAACCTGCTTCTTCCGCCATGCGCCATCGTTCGCGCTGCTCGCGCGCCATCTGCGCGCTCGCCTGGCCGCGGAGCGGACGCCGCGCCCCTGGGCCTTCTGGAGCGTCGGCTGCTCCACGGGCGAGGAGCCCTACTCGCTGGCCATCACCGCCATGGAAGTGCTGGCCGGCGAGTTCACGGTCCCGGCCGAGCGCTTCGGCGTCACGGCCACCGACATCAGCCGCAGCGCCCTGGAGAGGCTGGGCCGCGGGCTGTATCCGGCGGCCAAGCTGGAGCGCCTGGATACGGCGCTGCGCGAACGTTATTTCATCGCCCAGCCGGACGGGCGCTACAGGATTCTGCCGGGGCTGGCGTCGCGCGTGTGCGGCGCCCGGCTCAACGTGCTGGACCTGGCCAAGGCGCCGATGTCCGGCATGGACGTCATTTTTTGCCAGAACCTGCTGATCTATTTTCGTCGCTGGCGGCGCCGCGAGATCCTCAACCGGCTGGCCGAGCGCCTGGCACCGGGCGGACTCCTGGTGGTCGGGGTGGGCGAAGTGGTCGGTTGGCAGCATCCGGACCTGGTGCCGGTGGCCGACCCTCTGGTACTGGCCTTTACCCGCAGGGGGTAATTCACGTTGACTGGAGTCGCTATGGGTGATCGGCATGATTATGTCGCCCTGGAATGGGTCAAGGGCGAGATCGCGGAGACCCTGAAACAGGCCCGGCATGCCCTGGAGGCCTTTGTCGAGAGCCCGCAGGATCTGTCGCGGATACGCTTCTGCCTGGCCTATATCCATCAGGTGCAGGGCACCCTGCAGATGGTCGAGTTCTATGGCGCGGCGCTGCTCGCCGAGGAAATGGAGCGGCTCGCCCAGGCCATGCTGGAGGAGCGGGTGAGCGACCGCGGCGAGGCGCTGGAGGTGCTGATGCAGGCCATCCTGCAGCTGCCGGTCTACCTCGAGCGGATCCAGACCGCCCGTCGCGACCTGCCGCTGGTGGTGCTGCCGCTGCTCAACGACCTGCGCATCGCCCGCGGCGAGACCCTGCTCTCGGAGACCAGCCTGTTCGCGCCGGACCTGGGCGGCCCGGCGCCGCTCCCGGAGGCGGCGCTGGCCGCGCTGCGCACCCCCGAAACCATGGTCCTGCTGCGCAAGCTGCGGCAGATGCTGCAGCTTGCGCTGGTCGGGGTCATCCGCGACCAGGACGTGAACACCAACCTCGGCTACCTGGCGAAGGTCTTCGCCCGCCTGGAAAGCCTGTGCCGGGAGGCGCCGCTCGGCCCCCTGTGGGAAATCGCCTCCGCGCTGGTCGAGGGCCTGAGCGACGGCAGCGTGGGCCACAGCGGCGCGCTGCGCGATCTGCTGCGCCAGGTCGAGAAGGAGTTGAAGCGGCTGGTGGAGCAGGGCGTCGACGGGATCAACCAGCCCGCCCCGGAAGAACTGCTCAGGAGCCTGCTGTTCCACGCCGCCAAGGCCCCGGCCGGCGGCGTGCGCCTGCGGGCCTTGAAGGTGCGCTACCGGCTCGACGAGGCGCTGCCCGACAGCGGCGTGGTGGACGAGGAGCGCGCGCGCCTGGCCGGCCCGGACCGCGACGCGATGCGCTCGGTGGTCGCCGCCCTCTGCGAGGAGCTGGTGCGGGTCAAGGACAGCCTCGATCTCTTCGTGCGCAGCGACCGCCGCCAGCTCGCCGAGCTGGAGGCCTTGCAGGCGCCGCTCAAGCAAGTCGGCGACACCCTCGGGATGCTCGGTTTCGGCCAGCCGCGGAAGATCGTCGCCGACCAGCTCGAGACGATCCGCGGCCTGGCCCATGGCCAGCAGGCGCCGAGCGACGCCGTGCTGATGGACGTCGCCGGGGCGCTGCTGTACGTCGAGGCGACCCTCGCCGGGATGGTCGGCACCGCCGAGGAGCGCAGCCGCGAGGAGAACCTGCTGCCCACCACCGACGTGGCGCAGATCCACCAGATGGTGATCAAGGAGGCGCGTACCGGCCTGGAGCAGGCCAAGGACGCGATCATCGAGTTCATCGCCTCGCAGTGGAACCACGAACACCTGCAGCGCGTGCCGGTGCTGCTGACCCAGGTCCGCGGCGGACTGTCGATGATTCCCCTGGCCCGTGCGAGCGCGCTGGTCGACGTCTGCAACCGCTACATCCGGGAGCAGCTGCTGGTCGGCCGGGTGGTACCCGACTGGCAGAGCCTGGACACCCTGGCCGATGCGATCACCGGCGTCGAGTACTACCTCGAGCGGCTGAGCGAGGACCACGGCAGCGCCAGCGAACGGCTGCTCGACGTGGCCGAGGAAAGCTTGGCCAGCCTTGGCTATCCGCTGGTGGAAAAGCCTTCGATCCTCGACCGCGACACCCCGGCACCCGCACCTGTCGTCACTCCGGCGCCGGCCGCTCCCGCCGAGCCGGAGCCGGCCGTGGCGGAGCTTCCGGCCCTGCCGGAAACCGTTGCGCCGCCGGAGGCTCCCGCGCCGCCGCCCGCGAGGCTCGAAGCCGAGTCTCCGCCGCCCGCCGGGGATGCGCCGGCCCCGCCGCCGCCGACCCTGGCCGAGGTTCTGGCCGCCCCTGTGCAGGCGATCAATCCACCGGCCGGCGAGGCGCCGCCCAGCCTGCTGCCGCCGCCGGCCGACGAGGAGCCGGTGGACGAGGACCTGCTGGAGGTGTTCATCGAGGAAGCCGGCGAGGTGCTGGAAACCCTCGGCGAATACTTCCCCCGCTGGCGCGCCGACAGTGCGAACAAGGAGGCCCTGATCGAGGTCCGGCGCGCCTTCCATACCCTCAAGGGCAGCGGGCGGATGGTGCGCGCGCTGATCATCGGCGAGCTGGCCTGGTCCATCGAGAACCTGCTCAACCGCGTGCTCGACCGCAGCATCCAGCCGACCGCCGGGGTACTGCAGGTGGTGGCCGACGTGCTGGCGCTGATGCCGGCGCTGGTCGAGGAGTTCGCCGCCAAGGCCCAGCGCCAGCGCGACGATGTCGACCGCCTGGCGGCCACCGCCCACGCCCGGGCCCAGGGCGAGGAGCCGGCCGGCGCATCTGCCGAGGCCGAGGTCGAGACCCGTGCCGCGACGCCGTCGGCGAGCGGCGAGTCGGCCGACGAACTCGACGTGCAACTGCTGGAAATCTTCCGCAACGAGGCGATCTGCCATCTGCAGACCCTCGACCGCTTCCTCGCCGCCTGCGCCCGAGAGCTGCCGCAGGGAGTCACCGACGACTTGCAGCGTGCCCTGCACACCCTCAAGGGCAGCGCGCACATGGCCGGTCTCCTGCCGATCGCGGAAATCGCCATGCCGCTGGAGCGGCTGGTCAAGGAGTTCAAGACCAACCTGATTCTCATCGATCTCGCCGAGGTCGAACTGCTCCAGCGTGCCGCGCAGCTGCTGCAACGCGGTCTGGCGCAGCTGGACAGCCGGCCGCTGGCGCCCATCGACGGCAGCCCGGCGTTCCTCGCCGAGGTCAGGCGGCTGCACCAGGAGCGCCTCGAGGCGGCCAAGGAAGGTTGGCTGGGCGACAGCGGCGAAGTGCGCGATCCTCGGCAGATCGGCCGCTTCCTCGCCGAGGACCTGGACACCCTGCTGGAGGCCGAGGATCTGCTGCGCCGCTGGCGGCGCGATCCGGAGCCGCCGCAGGAACTCGCCGCGCTGCGCGGCGAGCTGGATACCCTCGGCGCCAGTGCGCGGCAGGCCGAGCTGCCCCAGATCGACGCGCTCTGCCAGGCGCTGCTGGCCCTGTACTGCGCCGCACAGGCCGGTCGTCTGACGCTCGACGAGCGCTTCTTCGGCGCAACCGAGGCCGCCCACGAGGCCTTGATTGGCATGCTCGACCAGGTTGCCGCCGCCCTGGAGGTGATTCCGCAGCCCGAGCGCGTAGCCGCGCTGCAGGCCTTGCTCGAGGACGCGGCGACCGTGGTGCCAGTGGAGGCCCTGCCGTCTGAGGAGCCGGTGCTCGATGCGCTGGATCTTGCCGAGTTGGAAGAGCTGTCTGCGGCCGAGTCGGAAATCCCCGAACCGGCGCCCGAAGAACCGGCGGAAGCCCTGGCGGCCGAAGCGCCAGGGCTCGATGCGCTGGATCTCGCCGAGCCGGAAGAGCCGCCTGCGGTCGAGCCGGAAAACCTCGAACCGGCGCCCGAAGAGCCGGCGGAGGCCCTGGCGGCCGAAGCGCCGGCGCTCGATGCGCTGGATCTCGCCGAGCTGGAAGAGCTGCCCGCAGTCGAGCCGGAAATCCCCGAGCTGGCGCCCGAAGAACCGGCGGAGGCCCCGTCAGCCGAGGAGCCGGTGCTCGATGCGCTGGATCTTGCCGAGTTGGAAGAACTGCCCGCGGCCGAGC
>NZ_FOFJ01000009.1:108223-127958 GCF_900110885.1 Azotobacter beijerinckii
GCCGAGTTGGAAGAACTGCCTGCGGCCGAGCCGGAAATCCCCGAGCCGGCGCCCGAAGAACCGGCGGAGGCCCTGCCGGCCGAAGCGCCGGTGCTCGATGCGCTGGATCTTGCCGAGTTGGAAGAGCTGCCCGCGGCCGAGCTGGAAATCCTCGAACCGGCCCCGGCGAAGCCCGAGCCGGCTGTCCTGGCGCTCGGGGAGGCCTTGCCGGACGACGGTGGGGCGGAGGCGGATGACGAGCTGACCGCGCTGTTCCTCGAGGAGGCGCTCGATCTGCTGGACAGCGCCGCCCAGACGCTGCCGCGCTGGTTGAGCCAGCCGGAGGACAATCTGGCGCTGACCGCCCTGCTGCGCGATCTGCACACCCTCAAGGGCGGCGCGCGGATGGCCGGCATTGCGCCGGTCGCCGATCTCGCCCATGAGCTGGAGTGCCTCTACGAAGACCTGCTGGCGCACCCTCGTCCGCACCTGGCGGGCCTTGACGAGCTGCTGGGGCGCAGTCACGGGCGGCTGGCGCTGCTCGTCGAGCGGCTGCCGGCCGGGCTCCCGTTGGGCGATTCGCAGGAGCTGATCCAGGCCCTGCAGGACTGGCGCCGGCAGGTCGCGGCGGTTGGTTCCGAGGCCTGCGGCGTTGCGCGCGCGGCGCGGGAGCCGGCCGTCCTCGAATCGCTTGGCGAGGCAGTGTGCGCCGAAGCGTTCGATGCCGCGGCTCCGGAGGGGCGGCCACTCCACATGGAGCGGCTCGACTTCGCCACGGGGGAAGACGCGCCAGCCGACACCGCCCCGGCGTCGCGGCGCTCGCCGGTGGCCCCGGGATTCCTCGCCCCGGCTTGCGACCCCGAACTGCTGGAGATCTTCCTCGAGGAGGGCTTCGATATCCTCGAAAGCGCCGGCGCCGCCCTGCAGCGCTGGCTGAAGGACCCCAACGACCGGGGGGCCCTGGAGGCCCTGCAGCGTGATCTGCACACCCTCAAGGGCGGGGCGCTGATGGCCGAGATGCGCGAGATCGGCGATCTGGCCCACGAACTGGAGTTCCTCTACGAAGGGCTCGGCAACGGCTGGCTGACGGTCGCTCCGGCGCTCGCCGGGCTGCTGCAGGCCTGCCACGACCGCCTCGCCGGGATGCTCGAGGCGGTGCGCGAGCGCACGGCGCCGCCGGACGGCGAGGCGCTGATCGCGGCGATCCGCAACTGGTGCGCCGGCAGCCGGGAGCCGGTGGCCGAGGCCGCCGCGCAGAAGCCGGCCCTGCCGGAGCCCGGCGTGCCGAAGGCGACCGGGCCGGAGCGTCTGGCGCCGTCCGCCGACGCGGAGCCCGAGGCCGCCGCGGCGGGTCCGGAGCTGCCGGGCGGCCCGCTGCTCGTCGCCAGCGAGCTTCCCGCCGCCGGCGCACCGAACAAGGTCCTGCCGTTCGTGCAGCGGGCCGAGGAGGCGGCGCGGGAAGCCGCCGCCCAGCGTGCCCCGCAGGAAATGGTCCGGGTCCCGGCGGAGTTGCTCGAGGGGCTGGTCAACCTGGCCGGGGAAACCTCGATCTTCCGCGGCCGGGTCGAGCAGCAGGTGAGCGACATCGGCTTCACCCTGGCCGAGATGGAGTCGACCATCGAGCGGGTGCGCGACCAGCTGCGCCGGCTCGACACCGAAACCCAGGCGCAGATCCTCAGCCGCTACCAGGCCGAGGCCGAGCGCGCCGGCTACGAGGACTTCGACCCCCTGGAGATGGACCGCCACTCGCAGCTGCAGCAGCTCTCGCGGGCGCTGTTCGAGTCGGCTTCCGACCTGCTCGACCTCAAGGAGACCCTCGCGGCGCGCAGTCGCGACGCGGAAACCCTGTTGCTCCAGCAGGCGCGGGTCAACACCGAGCTTCAGGAGGGCCTGATGCGCACCCGCATGGTGCCCTTCGAGCGCCTGCTGCCGCGCCTGCGCCGGTTGGTCCGGCAGGTCGCCGGCGAGCTGGGCAAGCAGGTGGAACTCAGCGTCGGCAACGCCGAGGGGGAAATGGACCGCAGCGTGCTGGAGCGTATCATCGCGCCGCTGGAGCACATGCTGCGCAACGCCGTCGACCATGGCATCGAGTCGGCCGAAGTGCGCCGCGCCGCCGGCAAGCCGGAGCAGGGCAGCATCCGCCTGGAGCTGCTGCGCGAGGGCGGCGACATCCTGCTCACCCTCGCCGACGACGGCGGCGGCATCCGCCTCGAGGCGGTGCGCCAAAAGGCCATCGAGCGCGGCCTGATGAAGCCCGACGCTCCGTTGTCCGATCACGAGGCGCTGCAGTTCATCCTCGAGGCGGGCTTCTCCACGGCAGACCGGGTCACGCAGATTTCCGGGCGTGGCGTCGGCATGGACGTGGTGCATTCGGAGGTCAAGCAGCTCGGTGGCTCGATGAGCATCGAGTCGACCCCGGGCGTCGGAAGCCGCTTCCTGATCCGCCTGCCGTTCACCGTGTCGGTCAACCGCGCGCTGATGGTGCTCGCCGGCGAGGACCTCTATGCGGTACCGCTGAACACCATCGAGGGCATCGTGCGGGTCGCGCCCCACGAGCTGGAGGCGCTCTATGCGCGCCGCGCCAGGGGGCAGGCAGAGCAGGCGGGCCTGGAGTACGCCGGCAAGCGCTACGAGCTGCGCTATCTCGGCGAGCTGCTGGACAACGGCCAGCAGCCCAAGCTGGCCGGTCAGCATATGCCGCTGCCGGTGATCCTGATGCGCTCCAGCGAGCAGGCGGTGGCCGTGCAGGTGGACGGCCTGGCTGGCTCCCGCGAGATCGTGGTGAAGAGCCTCGGTCCGCAGTTCGCCGTGGTGCCGGGAATCTCCGGGGCGACCATCCTCGGCGACGGCCGGGTGGTGGTGATTCTCGACCTGCTGGCGACCCTGCGCGAACGCCTGGCCAGCCTGCAGCCGAGTGCACCGAGCCAGCTCCAGGCACCGGCCGAGGCCGAGAAGGAGCGACCGCTGCTGGTGCTGGTGGTGGACGACTCGGTCACCGTGCGCAAGGTCACCGGTCGCCTGCTGGAGCGCCACGGCATGGACTGCATGACCGCCAAGGACGGGGTCGATGCCCTCGCCCAACTGCAGGAGCGGCGCCCGGACCTCATGCTGCTGGACATCGAGATGCCGCGCATGGACGGCTTCGAGGTGGCGACCCGGGTGCGCCACGACGAGCGCCTCAAGGACCTGCCGATCATCATGATCACCTCGCGTACCGGGGAGAAGCACCGCGAGCGGGCGCTCGGCCTCGGCGTCGACGAATACCTCGGCAAACCCTATCAGGAGGCGCTCCTGCTGGACGCCATCCACCGGCTGGTCAAGGAGCCTGAAGCACGATGAGCGCGCGCATCGCGGTGATCGCCGACACCTCGCTGCAGCGTCACGTGCTGCAGCAGGCGCTGGTCGGCAACGGCTACGAGGTGGTGCTCAACAGCGACCCGACCCGCCTCGACGAAGAGAGCCTGGCGTCCTGCACGGCGGATCTCTGGCTGGTCGATCTGGCCCAGCTGGAGGACACACCGTTGCTCGACGCGCTGCTCGAGGCCAGCCAGGTGCCGGTGCTGTTCGGCCAGGGGCAGGCGCCGGAGCGCCATTCGGAACACTATCCGCGCTGGGAGCGGCGGCTGATCGGCAAGCTCAAGCGGCTGGTCGGCGACCCGGCCGCGGCGGTCGGGCCGACCCTCGCGGCCCTGCTCGACGAGGGCCAGCGGCCGAGCCGGCTGCCGTTGCCGGCGCCGCTGCGGGACACCCCGCTGGCGGCCGGCCAGCCGCCCCGCCAGGTCTGGCTGTTGGCCGCCTCCCTGGGTGGCCCGGAGGCGGTCAAGGCGTTTCTCGACGCACTGCCCGGCGGCCTGCCGGTCGCCTTCGTCTACGCCCAGCACATCGACCCTTCCTTCGAGTCGGCCCTGCCCAGGGCGGTCGGCCGCCACAGCCAGTGGCAGGTCGTGCCCGCCCGCCACGGCGAGCGGCTGTGCTGCGGCGAGGTGGTGGTGGCGCCGATCCGTCACGAACTGGGTTTCGCCGAGGATGGCGCGCTGTCGATCGCCGAGCGCCCCTGGCCGGAACCCTACAGCCCGTCCATCGACCAGCTGATGCTCAACTTGGCCCGGCGGTTCGGCCCGCGCTGCGGGGTGATCGCCTTCAGCGGCATGGGCAGCGACGGCACGGCGGCGGCCGCCTACCTGTGCCGTCAGGGCGGCGAAATCTGGACCCAGCGGGCCAACAGCTGCGCGTGCTCGAGCATGCCGGACAGCCTGCGCGAGGGCGGCTACAGCCAGTTCAGCGGTACGCCGCGGGAGCTGGCCGAGGCCCTGGTGCAGCGACTGGCCGAGGAGTGTGCCGAATGAGGAACGCCGCCCGGGGCCACGCATCGATCTTGCAGGAACTGCCATGAACCAAGCCGTAGCCACTCCGCCCCGCGTCGACAGCCTGACCGCCCTGCTGTTGCCGCTGGCCGACCGTACCCTGCTGCTGCCCAACGTGGCAGTGGCCGAAATCATTCCCTACCGCGGCGTGCAGACCTCTCCCGACCTGCCGCCCTGGCTGCTCGGGCAGCTCGGCTGGCGCGACCTGCGGCTGCCGCTGCTGTCCTTCGAGGCGGCCAGCGGCGGGCGAGCGCAACTCGGCGCGACGCCGCGGGTGGCGGTGTTCAACGCCCTCGGCGGGCGACCCCGGGTGAAGTTCCTCGCCCTGCTGTTGCAGGGCATTCCGCAGTCACTGAAGGTCGACGCCCAACTGGCCCGGATCGATGCCGAGCTGGCGCCGCTGGAGCTGGCGGCGGTGCAGGTGGGGGAGGGCGTGGCGCGGATTCCCGACCTGCAGGCGCTGGAGCAGAAGCTGGCGGATGCCGGGTTGATCTGACTACTGGTGCCGGCATGCAGTGCTCGTTCGGGTCTCGAGCGGCGCTCAGAAATCCCCCCACAGCTGCTGGGCCACGCTCAGCGCCACTACCGGCGCGGTCTCGGTGCGCAGCACCCGCGGGCCGAGCCGGGCGGCCCGGTAGCCGGCGCGTCGCGCCGCCTCCACCTCCGCCTCGGACAGGCCGCCCTCGGGGCCGATCAGGAAGGCCAGCGAGCCCGGCCGGGCATGGCTGGCCAGCGGTTCGGCGACCGGATGCAGGACCAGCTTCAGCTCGGCCCGGGTCCGCTCCAGCCAGTCGCCGAGCAGAATGGGCGGATGGATCGCCGGCAGCAGCGAGCGGCCGCATTGCTCGCAAGCGCTGATGGCGATCTGTCGCCAGTGGGCCAGGCGCTTGTCGGCGCGCTCGTCCTTGAGGCGCACCTCGCAGCGCTCGCTGACGATCGGGGTGATTTCCGCCACGCCCAGCTCGGTGGCCTTCTGGATCGCCCAATCCATCCGCTCGCCGCGCGACAGGCCCTGGCCGAGATGGATGCGCAGCGGCGATTCGGCCTGGCCGGCGAACTGTTCGCGCAGCTCGACCTGCACGTTCTTCTTGCCCACCTCGGCCAGCTCGCCGATGAACTCTTGGCCGCTGCCGTCGAACAGCTGCACGGCATCGCCGGCGGCGAGCCTGAGCACGCGGCCGATGTAGTGGGCCTGGGCTTCCGGCAGCTCGCAGCGGCCGAGGGACAGGGGGGCGTCGATGAAGAAACGGGACAGGCGCATGGGCAGACTTCGGCAGACGGAAAAAGCGCAAGCTTAACCGCTGGCCGCGTGCGGCTGTAGGGTGGGTTAGCCGCCACGCGGCGTAACCCACCAAGGATGCCGGCAGGCGTCCCTCCTGCCGGCCTGACCGCCGGTCGGTGGGTTACGGCCTGCGGCCTAACCCGCCCTACCCGGGATCGCGGAACTCGGCGGGCGCGCCGGCCGGCATGGCCACGCTGACCGCGCTGCGGGTGGCGAGGTCGATGCCCTCGGTCGCCACCTCGGCGAGAAAGTCGATCTGCTCGGGGGTGATCACGTAGGGCGGCAGGAAGTACACCACGCTGCCCAGCGGGCGCAGCAGGGCGCCGCGCGACAGGGCGTGCCGGTAGACCGCCAGGCCGCGGCGCTCCTGCCAGGGATAGGGGGTCTTGCTCGGCTTGTCCTGGACCATCTCGATGGCCAGCGCCATGCCGGTCTGGCGCACCTCGGCGACCTGCGGATGGTCCTTGAGATGTTCGGTGGCCTGAGCCATCCGCGCGGCCAGCGCCTTGTTCTTCTCGATGACGTCGTCGTCGCGGAAGATGTCCAGGGTCGCCAGGGCGGCGGCGCAGGCCAGCGGGTTGCCGGTGTAGGTGTGCGAGTGGAGGAAGGCGCGCAGGGTGGCGTAGTCGGCGTAGAAGGCCTGGTAGACGTCGTCGGTGGTGAGCACTGCGGCCATCGGCAGGTAGCCGCCGGTGAGCGCCTTGGACAGCACCAGGAAATCCGGGGCGATGCCCGCCTGCTCGCAGGCGAACATCGTTCCCGTGCGGCCGAAGCCGACGGCGATCTCGTCGAGGATCAGGTGCACGCCGTGGCGGTCGCAGGCCTCGCGCAGCAGCCGGAGATAGATCGGGTGGTACATGCGCATTCCGCCGGCGCCCTGGATCAGCGGCTCGACGATCACCGCGGCGATCTCGCCGTGATGCTCGGCGAGGGTCTGCTCCATGTGGGCGAACATGCTCCGCGAATGCTCCTCCCAGCTGACGCCTTCGGGGCGCAGGTAGCAGTCCGGGCTGGGCACCTTGAGGGTATCCAGCAACAGCGGCTTGTAGGTGTCGGTGAACAGCGCCACGTCGCCCACCGACATCGCCGCCACGGTCTCGCCGTGGTAGCTGTTGGTCAGGGTGACGAAGCGCTTCTTCTCCGTCCGGCCGCCGTTGCGCCAGTAGTGGAAGCTCATCTTCAGTGCTACCTCGATGCCCGAGGAGCCGTTGTCGGCGTAGAACACCCGCTCCAGCCCCGGCGGGGTGATCGCCACCAGGCGCTCGGACAGCTCGATCACCGGTCGATGGCTGAAGCCGGCGAGCATCACGTGCTCGAGCTGGTCGACCTGGGCCTTGATCCGCGCGTTGATCCGCGGGTTGGCGTGGCCGAACACGTTGACCCACCAGGAGCTCACCGCATCCAGGTAGCGCTTGCCGTCGAAGTCCTCCAGCCAGACGCCCTCGCCTCGGCGGATCGGGATCAGCGGCAGGCGTTCGTGGTCCTTCATCTGGGTGCAGGGATGCCAGAGCACGGCGAGGTCGCGCTGCATCCAGTCGGCGTTGAGGCTCATGGGACTCTCCTGGAAACGATCGGCGAGAGCCTAACAGAGCGGCGCCGCGCTTTGCTGCCCGGCATCGCCGACGGCTGGTTGCCGGCGGGGCGCTGGCGTATGCTCGCGCCGCGCGCACGGGGTGTGCGTCAACTCATTGATTCGGGGGCGAAAAGATGTTCCGGAACTGGCTGCGGGTGTCCGCATTGGTCGGGATGGGGCTGTTCGGTGTCGTGGCGCTGGGCAAGGATAAACAGCCGACGGTGATCGTCGTCGGCGGCGGCCTGGCCGGTCTGGCCGCGGCCTGGGAGCTGCAGCGCGACGGCTGGCAGGTCACCCTGCTGGAGGCCCGCGACAGTGCCGGCGGCCGCTCCGCTCTGGCCGGCGGCGAATGGATCGGTAGCGCCAGGGTCCAGCCGCTGCTCAACGATTACCTGACGCACTTCAAGCTGAAGACCCAGCCGGCGCCCGACGTGGTGCGCGGCACCGGCTATCTGATCGACGGCAGCTATTTCGGCGTCGCCGATCTGGCGCAGAAGCAGCCGGCCGTCGCCGAGGGCTTGAAGCGCTACGAGAAGGCCCTCGACGAGCTGGCGGCGTCGATCAAGGACCCGCTCGATCCGGCGTCCGACCGCCAGTTGTTCGCCCTCGACCAGGGCAACGCGGCGCGCTGGCTGGACGAGCTGAAGCTGCCGACCACCGCCCGCCAGCTGGTCAACCAGCGGATCCGCTCGCACTACGACGAGCCGTCGCGCCTCTCGCTGCTCTACCTCGCCCAGCAGAGCCGGGTCTACCGCGGCATCGACGAGGGCGAGCTGCGCAGCGCCCGTCTGCCCGGCGGCAGCCCGGTGCTGGCGCAGGCCCTGGCCAAGGAGCTGAAGACGGTCAAGACCGGCGTGCGGGTGTCCGCGGTCAGCCAGGATCGACAGGGCGTGACGGTCAAGGCCGGGAGCGTCGGCTACAGCGCCGACTATCTGGTGCTGGCCGTGCCGTTGCGTGCCCTGGGGCAGATCCAGTTCGCCCCGGCGCTGCCGGAGCGCCAGCGCGGTGCGCTGAAGGGCACCAACTACGGCTGGCGCGACCAGCTGCTGCTGAAGTTCAAGAGCCCGGTGTGGGAGGGCAAGGCGCGCCTGACCGGCGAGATCTACAGCAACCAGGGCCTGGGCATGCTGTGGGTCGAGCCGGCGACCAAGGGCGGCGCCAACGTGCTGGTCAATCTCTCCGGCGACAATGCCCGCCTGCTGCAGGCCTTCGGCGACCGCCAGGTGGCCGACCAACTGCTGATCCGTCTGCACGAGCATTACCCCAAGGCCCGCGGCGCCTATCTCGGCTACGAGATCCGCCGCTATAGCGGCGACAGCGGCCTCGGCGGCGCCTATCTGGCCTACGGGCCGGGGCAGATCAGCCGTTACTGGCGACTCTGGGAGCAGCCGCTGGAGCGCGTGGCCTTCGCCGGCGAGCACACCGACCCGCTCTATCCGGGGACCCTGGAAGGCGCCCTGCGCAGCGGCAAACGTGCCGCCGAGCAGCTGCGCGAGCTGCATGCCGGGCGGCCGGTGCCGACGCCGCAGATCACCCGGCTGGACCAGCCGGCAATCGCCCAGGCCAAGGCCGCGCCCGTGGCGGAGTCGCCGGCCGAGGGCGAGCGCAAGCCAGGCTTCTTCGCCCGCCTGGCCCAGCTGTTCCGCTGACGGAGCCGCCGGCGCGGTCGCTATGGCCGCGCCGCTACAATCGTTCGAATATCGAACGATTCGATCTTTTCGAGCGAAAAATTCCGCTTTAAATCGATAGATGAGCCGCTAGGCTGTGCACGTCCCGTATCCAAGGAATGTCGCACATGCAATGGCGCAACTCTCCCCTCCGTTTCGGCCTGGTCAGCATCCTGCTGCACTGGGCGGTGGCGCTGACGGTCTTCGGCCTGTTCGGCCTGGGCCTGTGGATGAGCGGTCTGGACTACTACAGCCCCTGGTACCGCACGGCGCCGGATATCCACAAGGGCATCGGCATCCTGCTGTTCCTGGTCATGCTGCTGCGCCTCGCCTGGCGCCTGGCCAGCCCGCCGCCGGCGCCGCTGGCCAGCCACGGGCCGCTCGTCCGGCTGGCCAGCCGGGCCGGGCACGGACTGCTCTATCTCGGCCTGTTCGCGCTGATGATCGCCGGCTATCTGATCTCCACCGCCGACGGCCAGCCGATCGAGGTCTTCGGCTGGTTCCAGGTGCCGGCGCTGGTCAGCGGCCTGCCCGATCAGGCGGACGTGGCCGGCGAGGTGCACGAGCTGCTCGCCTGGGCGCTGGTCGGCCTGGCCGTCCTGCATGCCCTGGCCGCCCTGAAACACCATTTCATCGACCGTGACGCGACCCTGCTCCGCATGCTCGGCCGCGACACCCTCTAATCCCCAAGGAGAATCCCATGCTCAAGAAGACCCTCGCCGCCCTGGCCCTCGGTTCCGCCCTGCTCGGCGCCGGCCAGGCGATGGCCGCCGACTATGCGATCGACAAGAAGGGCCAGCACGCCTTCGTCAACTTCAAGATCAGCCACCTCGGCTACAGCTGGGTGTACGGTACCTTCCGCGACTTCGACGGCAGCTTCAGCTTCGATGCCGCCCAGCCCGAGGCGAGCAAGGTCAAGGTGACCCTGAAGACCGCCAGCATCGACTCCAACCACGCCGAGCGCGACAAGCACCTGCGCAGCGGGGATTTCCTCAACGTCGACAAGTACCCGACCGCGACCTTCGAGTCCACCTCGGTCAAGTCCACCGGCCAGGGCAGCTTCGACATCGCCGGCAATCTGAGCCTCAACGGCGTGACCAAGCCGGTGACGATCGCCGCCAAGTTCATCGGCGAGGGCAAGGACCCCTGGGGCGGCTACCGTGCCGGCTTCGAGGGCAGCACCCGGCTGAAGCTGAAGGACTTCGCTATCCAGAAGGATCTCGGTCCGTCTTCCCAGGAGGTGGAGCTGATCTTCTCGGTGGAGGGTGTGCGCCAGTAAGCGGGCGAGGGTTCGTCCACAAAAAAGCCGGCGCGAAGCCGGCTTTTTTGTCGGTGGAGGAGAGGGGTTAGCTCACTCCTCGCGGTTGCGCGTCAGCAGCGCCGGCTTCTCGCTGCGCGGACGCTGGCCCGACAGCTGGTCGAGCTGCTCCGCGGTGGGGAAGCGGTCGCTCTTCGACTCCTTGTGCAGGATCAGCGGCTGGCGTTCCGGCTTGCGCGGCGCCGCTTCCTCGCGGGGCTGCTCGCTGCGGTAGGCCGGCACCGGAGCGCGGCGCGTCTGGCCGCCGCCGGAGCCCTGGCCCTGGCGCTTCGGACCGCGCGGTCCCTGGCCTTGGTCGCGGTTGGCGCCGGCCGCCGGGCCGTTCGCGCCGGGCCGGCGGCCGCGCTGTTGCTTGTTCTGGTAGGGGCTGACGTAGTCGGCGCGGTTGCCGAAGTTGTCGACCTCGTCGTCGAGGAACTCCTCCGGATCGCGGTTCGGCGGCAGGTCGGGGGCCGGTGCCTGGCGGGCGGGTTGCGCCTTCTGCGCCGGACGGTTCGGCTGGCTGCCGCCCTTGCTGGCCTGGGGCTGGGCCTTTTCCTTGCCCCGGGCCTTCTCCGGCGTCTTCTCCCGGGGTTTTTCCTGGCCCTTGTCCCGGCCCTTGTCCTTGCGACCGGCGCTGCCGGTGTTGCGCGGCGGACGCGGCTCGCGGACCTCGGGCTTTTCCGCCTCGACGGTGCTGGCGTCGAAGCCTGCCCAGTCGCCTTCCGGGATGCTCTGGCGGGTCATGCGCTCGATCGACTTGAGCAGCTTCTCCTCGTCCGGCGCGACCAGCGAGATCGCCTCGCCGCTGCGTCCGGCGCGGCCGGTGCGGCCGATGCGGTGGACGTAGTCCTCCTCGACGTTGGGCAGTTCGAAGTTGACCACGTGGGGCAACTGGTCGATGTCCAGGCCGCGGGCGGCGATGTCGGTGGCCACCAAGAGACGGATGGCGCCGTTCTTGAAGTCGGCCAGGGCCTTGGTGCGGGCGTTCTGGCTCTTGTTGCCGTGGATCGCCGCGGCCGGCAGGCCGTGTTTTTCGAGGTATTCGGCAAGGCGGTTGGCGCCGTGCTTGGTGCGGGTGAACACCAGCACCTGCTCCCAGGCGCCCTGGGTGACCAGGTGGGCGAGCAGGGCGCGCTTGTGGCTGGCCGGCAGGCGGAACATGCGCTGTTCGATGCGCTCCACCGTGGTGTTCGGCGGCGTCACCTCGATGCGTTCGGGGTCGCGCAGCAGCTTGTTGGTGAGGTTGATGATGTCCTGGGAGAAGGTCGCCGAGAACAGCAGGTTCTGCCGTTTCGCCGGGAGCCGGGCGAGGACCTTCTTGACGTCGTGGATGAAGCCCATGTCGAGCATGCGGTCGGCTTCGTCGAGCACCAGGATCTCCACGTGGGAGAGGTCGACGCCGCCCTGGCCGGCCAGGTCGAGCAGGCGCCCCGGGCAGGCCACCAGCACGTCGACGCCGCGGGACAGGGCCTGGATCTGCGGGTTCAGGCCGACCCCGCCGAAGATGCAGGCGCTGACCAGCTTCAGGTCGCGGGCGTAGAGCTTGAAGCTGTCGTGCACCTGGGCGGCCAGTTCGCGGGTCGGGGTCAGGACCAGCACGCGGGCCTGGCGCGGGCCGTGGCGGTGTTCCTTGTCCGGGTGGCCGCCGGGGAACAGGCGTTCGAGTACGGGAAGGGCGAAGCCGCCGGTCTTGCCGGTACCGGTCTGGGCGGCAACCATCAGATCGCGACCCTGCAACACGGCGGGAATGGCCCGCTGTTGCACGGGAGTGGGCTGGGCATAGCCGGCGGCCTCGACGGCGCGGACCAATGCCTCGGAGAGCCCGAGGGAAGCAAAGGACATGGGAAATCCTGTCTGGTTAGGGCGGGGCCCGAAGGTACGAACGTGCCGGGCGCGAATCGCGCGAGAGGGCGCGACCCCGACCGGTCTTGCTGGGCCTGCGTCGGCCGAGCAGCCGGGCGCAAGCCTGGCGGAAGTCGAGAGTATATCAGAGCTGCACGCTGGCGAAGCGTGACACAAGCATGCTGCCCGTCGCCGCAGCCGGGGGCTGCGGCGACGGGCGAGCGGCGCCTCAGCGCGGCAGTCCGAGGTTGTTCCAGATCGCCAGGCTGGGTTCGGCCTGGTTGAGGGTGTAGAAGTGCAGGCCCGGCGCGCCGCCTTCGAGCAGCTTCTCGCACATGTCGGTCACCACCTGCTCGCCGAAGGCCTGGATGCTCTCCAGGTCGTCGCCGTAGGCTTCCAGCTGCTTGCGCACCCAGCGCGGCAGTTCCGCGCCGCAGGCGTCGGAAAAGCGCGCCAGCTTGCTGTAGTTGGTGATCGGCATGATGCCGGGGACGATCGGCTGCTCCACGCCCAGCTTGCGCACGCGCTCGACGAAGTGGAAATAGCCGTCGGCGTTGAAGAAGTACTGGGTGATCGCGCTGTCCGCGCCGGCCTTCATCTTGGCGGCGAAGTGAGCGAGGTCGTCCTCGAAGCTGCGCGCCTGGGGATGCATCTCCGGATAGGCGGCGACCTCGATGTGGAAGTGCGCGCCGGTTTCCGCGCGGATGAACTCGACCAGATCGCTGGCGTGGCGCAGCTCGCCGCTGGCCATGCCCATGCCCGAGGGCAGGTCGCCGCGCAGGGCGACGATGCGCTTGATGCCGGCGTCCTTGTAGGTGTTCAGCAGGCTGCGCAGCTCGGCCTTGCTGTCGCCGACGCAGGAGAGGTGCGGCGCGGTCGGCACCTTCACCTCGCCGTCGAGCTGCAGCACGGTGTTCAGGGTGCGGTCGCGGGTCGAGCCGCCGGCGCCATAGGTGCAGGAGAAGAAGTCCGGCCGGTAGCCGGCGAGCTGGCGCGCGGTGGCCAGCAGTTTTTCGTGTCCGGCCTCGGTCTTGGTCGGGAAGAACTCGAAGCTGTAGCGGCGTTCCTGGGACATGGATAGGGTCCTTGAATGCGTAGGGAGGGTTGGCCGCAACGCGGCGTGACCCGCCAAGGATGCCGGCAGGCATCCCCCTTGCCGGCCTGATGGCCGGTCGGTGGGTTACGGCCTGCGGCCTAACCCACCCTACGATCAATAGCGATAGCTGTCCGGCTTGAACGGGCCGTCGACGGCCACGCCGATGTACTCGGCCTGCTGGCCGGTCAGGCGGGTGACCACGCCCCCGAAGCCCTTGACCATCTCCAGCGCGACTTCCTCGTCGAGCTTCTTGGGCAGCACTTCGACGGCGAGGCGTGCGGCCTTCTCGCCGGCCGGCAGATCGGCGAAGCGCTCGCCGTAGAGGTGGATCTGCGCCAGCACCTGGTTGGCGAAGGAGCCGTCCATGATCCGGCTGGGGTGGCCGGTGGCGTTGCCGAGGTTCACCAGGCGGCCCTCGGCGAGCAGGATCAGGTAGTCGTCGTTGAGCGGATCGAATTGGCCGGCGCCGGTGCGGTGGATCTTGTGGACCTGCGGCTTGACCTCTTCCCAGGCCCAGTTGCGGCGCATGAAGGCGGTGTCGATCTCGCTGTCGAAGTGACCGATGTTGCACACCACGGCGCGTTTTTTCAGCGCCTTGAGCATGTTGGCGTCGCATACGGCGACGTTGCCGGTGGTGGTGACGATCAGGTCGATCTTGCCGAGCAGCGACTTGTCGACGCTCGCCTCGCGGCCGTCGTTCTCGCCGTTCAGATAGGGCGAGACCACCTCGAAGCCGTCCATGCAGGCCTGCATGGCGCAGATCGGGTCGATTTCCGAGACCTTGACGATCATCCCTTCCTGGCGCAGCGACTGCGCCGAGCCCTTGCCCACGTCGCCGTAGCCGATCACCAGCGCCTGCTTGCCGGACAGCAGGTGGTCGGTGCCGCGCTTGATGGCGTCGTTGAGGCTGTGGCGGCAGCCGTACTTGTTGTCGTTCTTGCTCTTGGTCACCGAGTCGTTGACGTTGATCGCCGGGACTTTCAGGGTGCCGGCTTTCAGCATGTCGAGCAGGCGGTGCACGCCGGTGGTGGTTTCCTCGGTGATGCCGTGGATCTTCTCGAGCATCGCCGGATACTTGGCGTGGAGGACCTGGGTCAGGTCGCCGCCGTCGTCCAGCACCATATTGGCGTCCCACGGCTTGCCGTCCTTGAGGAGGGTCTGCTCGAGGCACCATTCGTACTCTTCTTCCGTTTCGCCCTTCCAGGCGAACACCGGGATGCCGGCGGCGGCGATGGCGGCGGCGGCCTGGTCCTGGGTGGAGAAGATGTTGCAGGACGACCAGCGGACTTCCGCCCCCAGGGCGATCAGGGTTTCGATCAGCACCGCGGTCTGGATGGTCATGTGGATGCAGCCGAGGATCTTCGCGCCTTTCAGCGGCTGGCTGGCGGCGTACTTGTGGCGCAGGCCCATCAGCGCCGGCATCTCGGATTCGGCGATGATGATCTCGCGGCGGCCCCAGTCGGCCAGGGTGATGTCGGCAACCTTGTAATCGGCAAAAGCAGCGCTCATGCGGTTCTCTCCATTCGTGGTCTGCGAATGGGCGCCGTTGAAGTCAGGGACGGCGACCGCGGGAGCGGCCGGCCGTAGCGACAACCGTCCGAGCCTGACAGGCGTGCCCGATGCGCGATCGGGACGGTCCTGCTGCAGCGCCCCTCGGACGGGAGGCGGGTGCGGCGCGAGGCCGCAAGAAGTGGCGATTATAGCCAGACGGGCGGGGGAGCCCAAGGCCCTCCCGCCCGCTTCGTTCGCAGTGGAGGGTCGCGGCCATTCCGGGGCGGGAATGGCCGGCGGCATCAGTCCTCCGCGTCGTCGTCGTTGTCCTGAGAGGGGCGATGCGCCGCGTCCGGCTTCTGCCGCTGGGCTTTGTCGGCGGACGCGTGCTGGTCGGCCGGCCCCTTGCCCGCTCCCCGGTTCGCTTCGCCCCGCTCCTTGCGAGGCTCGCCCGGGTTGCCCTGCTTGTCTGGCCGGGCTTCCTGTCCCTTGTGCTGGCCACAGTCGGCGTGGCTGGCTTTCTGGTGCTGCTCGTGGCCGCTGGCGCTGCAGTCGTCCGCCGCCTGGGCGGCCAGCGGTGCGGCGATCAGCGTGGCGAGGGACAGGGCGCAAAGCGTGGAGAAAGCTTTCATCGATCACTCCGGATTGAGTCGGTTCGTGCCGGCCGCAGCCTGCCAGGAGAGGGGGGAGGCAGACTGCGGCGGTCGAGCGGGATGCTAACCGTGGAGACCGACGCTCCGCTCGGACCCTTACACTCTTTGCCTTTTCTTTACATTGCCGGGCCGCCGAGCTTGGTGTTTGCCCGTCGCTTGCGGATACTGGCGCCGCCGTGAACTGCCGCGAAACCGATGATGAACCGCACGCTCCCGATTGTTCTGCTTGCCGTCCTGGGCCTGAGCGCCTGTGGCGGCGTCGATCCCAACTCGCCGCTGGGCAAGCGCCAGGCGATCTTCAAGGACCTGCTCAGGACCGGCGAGGAGCTTGGCGGCATGCTGCGCGGCCGGTTGGGCTTCGACGCCCGGCGTTTCGCCGCGGGGGCGGTCCGCCTCGACGAGCTGGCGCGCCAGCCCTGGCAGCATTTCCCGCAGGTCCGGGAGGCGGAGGGCGACAGCGCCGCCCGCGACGCGGTCTGGCAGCGCCAGGAGCGCTTCCGGCAGTTGGCCGGCGACCTGGAGCGCAGCACCGCGAGCCTGGTCGCGGCGACCGCCGTCCCGCCGCTGGAGCCCAAGGCCCTGGCGCCGTCCATGCAGCGGGTGGAGGACGCCTGCAAGGCCTGCCACCGGGAGTTCCGTGCCTATTAGGATGCATGGGGAAGCCCTGTCTGGCGGATAAGGCAGCGCGGTTATCCACCCTACGGCTCGGCCCGGCATCGTCGGGTGGAAAACCGCGTCGCCTTATCCACCGCATCGCTTTAGAAACCCGCGACGCCCGCCGCTTGCAGCCGTACCCGCAGCGCCTGCACCTCGGGGTGCTGGAAGAAGGCCTGCAGTTGGCGGGCACGGCCGGGGCCGATGCCCGGCTCGCCCTGCCATTGTTCCAGGCTGCGCCCGGCCAGTTCGTCCCAGGAGGGCGGCAGCGCCGCCTTGCCGGTCGGCGGCAGGCCGAGGGCCCGCAGCCACACCGGGAAGGCGCGCTGCCGCGCCGTGCGGAAGCGCTCGGCGAGCAGGCTGGCACTGCGTTCGCCGAAGCCGGGCAGGTTGGCCAGCTGCGCCTCGGTCAGTTCCAGCCAGCCGAGCAGGTCGTCGAGCTGGCGGTTCTCCAGCAGGGTTTCCCAGGTGTTGCGGCCGATCCCGCCGAGCGCCAGGCCGTGCCGGCCGCCCAGCCAGTCGAGGCGGGCGAGGAACTGGCTCTCGCAGCCCGCCACCGGCCGCCAGCAGCTCAGCGCATGGTAGGCGGCCGGGTCGGGCACCGGCAGCGCCGGCCGTTCGGCGGCGCGCCAGACCACGTCGTCGACCTGCGGAATGCTCAGTCCGGCCAGACGGAGCGCCAGCTGGTCGCCGGGGCGGATGTCCAGCGCCTGCCAGCGCTGCAGCGATCCGAGGGAGACCCGACGGATTTCCCGATCGTCGAGGCGCACCGGCTGCAGCTCCAGCAGCGGGGTGATCCGCCCGCTGCGGCCGATGCGAAACTGCACCGCGCGGACCTCGGCCAGGGCCTGGGCGAGGGGGTATTTCCAGGCCACCGCCCAGTGCGGCGGCTCGGCCTGCCAGCGCTCGCCCGGCGGACGGCGGCCCTGGCGCAGCACCACGCCGTCGCTGGCGAAGGGCAGCGGCGCGCGGTACCAGCGCTCGCGCCACTGCCGGGCCGCGGCGAAGTCCGCCACCGGCTGGCTGTAGTGGCGCACGTCGGCGAAGCCGAGCCGCTCCAGGCCGTCCAGGCGCTCCGCCATCCCGTCCGGGCCGTTCGGCCACTCCCAGACGAACAGACCGATCCCGGCGGCCTCCGCCTCGTCCAGGCTCTGGCGGGCCAGCAGGCCGGCGACCCTGGCCCGCGCGCCCCGGCCGCCGGCCTCGGCCTGCACGTGGGCGGTCTGCCGCCAGTAGAGCTCGCCCTGCAGGATCAGGTGCCGGCTGTCCGCCAGTTCCTGCGGCACTGCCGGCAGGCGCCGGGCATGGGCCGTCCAGTCCTGGCCGCGACGCCCGTCGCCGCGGCTGATGGCTCGTTGCAGGCGACCGCCGGCGTATTCCAGGGTGACCGCCACGCCGTCCACCTTGGGCTGGACCCACAGCTCCTCGCGCGTGGCCATCCAGGCCTGCACGGCCGCCTCGTCGAGCTTGTCCAGCCCGGTATGCGGCAACGGATGGGCGAGCGGCCCGGCGCTGCCGGCGAGCGGCTCGGAAGGTGCGCCGGCCTGCCCGGGGAAGCACTGGCGCCACTGCGCCAGACGGGCGCGGGCCTGGTCGTAGAGTTCGTCCGCCACGGGCGTGCGGCCCTCGCGGTGGTAGGCGTCGTCCCACTGGCGCAGGCGTTCGGCGAGCGCCGCCAGCTCGGCGCCGGCACGCGCTGCCGGCCAGTCGGGGCAGGGGGCGGCGGGCGCGGGGAGGGCGAACAGGCAAAGAACGGAAAGCGCGATCCGGCGGTTCATCGAGGCATCCTTGCTCGGCAGAGGTCGATCCCCGCCGCGGCACGGGCCGGCGGCGGGCGGAGCGCTCCAGTCTAGGCGGCGGCGCACCGCGCCCGAAGGCGCGGCTCTCGGAGTCTTGACGGCCGTCACGGCCTGGCGGAGGCGGCGCGCCCCGCGGCCGGTCGTTCCGACAACTAGCGTTGTTGTCGTACAACGTGGAGGCGTATGATGAGACTTCCGAAACGCCGCCGACACCGAGCATCGACATGAGCAACGAAAGCACGCCACCGCGCCCACGCCGCAAGAGCCGCAGCCTCGCCCAGGATCTGGTGGCCGAGCTGACCCGGCAGATCCGCGAGGGGCAGATCAAGTGCGGCGAGAAGCTGCCCACCGAGTCGGAAATCATGGAGGCCCACGGGGTCAGCCGCACCGTGGTGCGCGAGGCGATCTCGCGCCTGCAGGCCTCCGGCACGGTCGAGACCCGCCACGGCATCGGCACCTTCGTGCTGGACACCTCGACCCCCAGCGGCTTTCGCATCGATCCGGCGACCATCGTCACCCTGCGCGACGTGATGGCAATCCTCGAGCTGCGCGTCAGCCTCGAGGTGGAGTGCGCCGGCCTGGCCGCCCGCCGGCGCAGCGCCGAGCAACTGGCCGCGATGCGCGCGGCGCTGGACACCTTCAACCGCGCCGGCCATGCCAGCGATGCGGTCGCCGGCGACTTCCAGTTCCACCTGCAGATCGCCCTGGCCACCGGCAACCGCTACTTCACCGACATCATGACCCACTTCGGGACCAGCATCATTCCGCGCACCCGCCTCGACTCGGCGCACATCGCCCATGCCGACCAGCAGCAGTACCAGGAGCGGCTGAGCCGCGAGCACGAGCAAATCTACGAGGCCATCGCCCGCCAGGATGCCGACGCGGCCCGCGCCGCCATGCGCCTGCACCTGACCAACAGCCGCGAGCGGCTGCGCATGGTCCACGAAGAGGCCGAGACCCTGCAGGGCGGTTCCGTTCCGGCCTGACGCCTTCCGCGGCCGGCCCCGCGCAGCGCCGGCCCGGCGTCGGGCAGACCCCGTTCCCGCGCCCTTCTTTCCCGCTTTCCTTCGCGCGGTCGTCGTATGGCCTTGGCGGCTGTTCGTGTCTCCCTGGCGCTTGCTGCGCTGTTCCTGGCTATTTTCCTGTAAAGATACGATGACCTCTCGGGGCGGACGCCCGGTGCGCGGCGTGCGCGCCTGAAATCCATATAAATCCATGATCTATATGGATTTATCGATTTATTTTCGATAGTCGAAGGGGTTTCCTGCACAGCCGGGCTGGGAAGGGGAGGCTAAAAAAGCGCCGAAAGGGGCTGGTTTTCCCTGTAGTCATACGATAACGTATTTCTAAGCCCGGTCGCCGACCGGCTTCCTCCACCTCCTATGCAGGGTGCTCGACCAATGACTCCTCAAGAACTCAAGTCCATCCTCTCCTCCGGCCTGCTGTCCTTCCCGGTCACCGACTTCGACGCCGCCGGCAACTTCAACGCCGCGTCCTACGCCGGTCGCCTGGAATGGCTCGCTCCCTACGGCGCCAGTGCGCTGTTCGCCGCCGGCGGCACCGGCGAGTTCTTCTCGCTGGACCTCAACGAGTACCCGCAGATCATCAAGACCGCGGTGGACACCTGTGCCGGCAGCGTGCCGATCCTCGCCGGCGTCGGCGGCCCGACCCGCCAGGCCATCCACATGGCCCAGGAAGCCGAGCGCCTGGGCGCCAAAGGCCTGCTGATCCTCCCGCACTACCTGACCGAAGCCAGCCAGGAAGGCGTCGCCGCCCACGTCGAGGCGATCTGCAAGTCGGTGAAGATCGGCGTGGTGGTCTACAACCGCAACGTCTGCCGGCTGACCCCGAGCCTGCTGGAACAGCTCGCCGAGCGCTGCCCGAACCTGATCGGCTACAAGGACGGCCTGGGCGACATCGAGCTGATGGTCTCGGTGCGCCGCCGTCTGGGCGAGCGCTTCACCTATCTGGGCGGCCTGCCGACCGCCGAAGTCTTCGCCGCGGCCTACAAGGCCCTCGGCGTACCGGTGTATTC
>NZ_FOFJ01000045.1 GCF_900110885.1 Azotobacter beijerinckii
CGATGACGTCGCTGAGGGTATCGTGCGAGGGAATACCGTTGGGCAGCGGCAGGAACTCGCGCAGCCAGGCTTCGTTCTCGTGGGCGAAGTCCTCGATGCCGACCCAGTCGTCATAACCGCACAGGGTGGCGCAGAGCGTGATCATGACGATGTCCTGCAGGGCGTGCAGCTTGTTGCGGGTTTCGCGCCGTGGGTCGACGAGCTTGGCGAAGTAGGGCTGGGGATTGGGCAGCATGATGGGGGCTCGGAAAAGTCTTGTCCGTTACCGCTAATCCTCGTCCAACGCAAGAGCGATGTAGCGCGATTGCCCTGCGCAAGCGCCTGCGCTTTGGCGGGCGGTTACCAAATTCCGGTACCATGCCGCCTTTCTCTGCGTAAGGGGCTCGCGATGGAGTTTCTGCTGTATCTGCCGCTGGGGGCGGCCGCCGGTGTGCTGGCAGGACTGTTCGGTATCGGCGGCGGGATCGTCATCGTGCCGGTGCTGGTGTTCAGCTTCACTGCCCAGGGTTTCGATCCGGCCGTGCTGACCCACCTGGCGGTGGGCACCTCGCTCGCCACCATCGTCTTCACCTCGATCAACTCGGTGCTGGCGCATCATCGCAAGGGCGCGGTGCTCTGGCCGATCTTCGCCTGGCTGACGGTCGGCATCCTCGCCGGTGCGGTACTCGGCAGCCTGACCGCGGCGGCGATCAAGGGACCGATGCTGCAGAAGGTCATCGGTGTGTTCGCCATCGCCATCGGCCTGCAGATGGGCCTCGACCTCAAGCCCAAGGCCCGCCGCGAGGTGCCCGGCAAGCCCGGCCTGAGCCTGGCCGGGGTAGTGATCGGCTGGGCCTCGGCGATCTTCGGCATCGGCGGCGGCTCGCTCACCGTACCCTTCCTGACCTGGCGCAGCGTGCCGATGCCGCAGGCGGTGGCGACCTCGGCGGCCTGCGGCCTGCCGATCGCCCTGTGCAGCGCGCTGAGCTTCATGGTCGTCGGCTGGGGCGAGGCCCACCTGCCGTCGTGGAGCCTGGGCTTCGTCTACCTGCCGGCGGTGCTCGGCATTGCCACGACCAGCATGTTCTTCGCCCGGTTCGGCGCCAATCTGGCGCACCGCCTGCCGCCGCGGCTGCTCAAGCGCCTGTTCGCCCTGCAGCTGCTGGGCGTCGGACTGTTTTTCCTGTTCTGAGGAGCCCCGGATGCTGCCCTATCCGCAAATCGATCCCGTGGCCGTTGCCCTCGGCCCGCTCAAGGTCCACTGGTACGGCCTGATGTACCTGGTCGGCATCGGCGGCGCCTGGTGGCTGGCCTCGCGCCGGGTGGCCGGCTTCGCTCCGGAGTGGAGCCGCGAGAAGCTCTCCGACATGGTGTTCTGGGTCGCCCTGGGGGTGATCGTCGGCGGCCGGCTGGGCTACGTGCTGTTCTACGACCTGCCGGCCTACCTGCACGATCCCAGCCTGATCCTGCAGCTCTGGAAGGGCGGCATGTCCTTCCACGGCGGGCTGCTCGGCGTGCTGCTGTGCAGCTGGATCTTCGCCCGGCGCAACGGCAAGGGTTTCTTCGAGCTGATGGACTTCATCGCCCCGCTGGTGCCGATCGGCCTGGGGGCCGGGCGGATCGGCAACTTCATCAACGCCGAGCTGTGGGGCAAGGCCACCGACCTGCCCTGGGCGATGATCTTCCCCACCGACCCGCAGCGGCTGCCGCGCCATCCCTCGCAGCTCTATCAGTTCGCCCTGGAGGGCGTGGCGCTGTTCGCCATCCTTTGGATCTACTCGCGCAAGCCCCGGCCGACCATGGCGGTGTCCGGGCTGTTCCTGCTCTGCTACGGAATTTTCCGCTTCATCGTCGAGTTCGTCCGGGTGCCGGACGCCCAGCTCGGCTATCTGGCCTTCGGCTGGCTGACCATGGGCCAGTTGCTCTGCCTGCCGATGGTCCTCGGCGGCGCCGGCCTGATGGCCTGGGCCTACCGTCGCCAGTCCCTACACGGAGTCGCCCGATGAAACAGTACCTCGACCTGATGCGCCGGGTGCGCGAGCACGGCACCTTCAAGAGCGACCGCACCGGCACCGGCACGTACAGCGTGTTCGGCCACCAGATGCGCTTCGACCTCGCCGACGGCTTCCCCCTGGTGACCACCAAGAAGTGCCACCTCAAATCCATCGTCCACGAGCTGCTGTGGTTCCTCCAGGGCGACACCAACATCCGCTACCTGCAGGACCACGGCGTGTCGATCTGGGACGAGTGGGCCGACGCGAACGGCGACCTCGGCCCGGTCTACGGCTACCAGTGGCGCAGCTGGCCGGCGCCGGACGGCCGGCACATCGACCAGATTGCCAACGTCGTGGAGATGATCAAGAAGAACCCGGACTCGCGCCGGCTGATCGTCTCGGCCTGGAACCCGGCGCTGATCGAGGAGATGAAGCTGCCGCCGTGCCACGCGCTGTTCCAGTTCTACGTCGCCGAGGGCAAGCTCAGCTGCCAGCTCTACCAGCGCTCGGCGGACATCTTCCTCGGCGTGCCCTTCAACATCGCCAGCTACGCGTTGCTGACCATGATGGTGGCGCAGGTCTGCGGCCTGGCGCCCGGCGAGTTCGTCTGGACCGGCGGCGACTGCCACCTCTACGCCAACCACCTGGAGCAGGCCGATCTGCAGCTCTCCCGCGCGCCGCTGCCGCTGCCGCAGATGAAGCTCAACCCGGCGGTGCAGGACCTCTTCGCCTTCCGCTTCGAGGACGTCGAACTGCTCGGCTACCAGTCCCACCCGCACATCAAGGCGCCGGTGGCGGTCTGATCCGGGCCGTGCCTTCCCGTTGCCCTCGCCCCGGCCCTTTCCCCGCAGGGGCGAGGAGCCTTAGGCCAGCTCCGTAGCCAGCCGGGCGATCGCTTCCTGGCGTTCGCTCCGGCCCAGCCGGCCACCCGGATTGAGCGACGACCACTCCGGGTGGGCGCGGGCCTTGAGCAGGGGCTCGGGCAGCTGATCCTCGCGCCAGCTCCGCTCCTGCGGGGTGTCCAGGCGGATCGCCTGCTGCGCGGCGTGGCCGCGGGCGGCGAGGGCCTTGAGCAGCTGGCACTGGCGCAGGGCGAGCAGGCGCAGCACGGCGTCGTCCACGGTCAGCTCGCGCTCGCCGCGCAGTTTCCCTAGGATGCGGTTGCCGTAGTGGCGGGCGGTCTGCGCGCCGCCGCCGGCCAGCGCGCCGAGCAGCGCTGCGGTGCCCAGGGTCAGGCCGCCGAGCAGGAAATCGACCCCGGCGCCGGCCGCGGCACCGGCGGCCAGGCCGCCGCCGATCTTCACGCCGAGCTGTTTCAGGGTTTCAGGATTGAACAGGTCTTCGCCCCAGCGCCCGTCGAGCAGCGGCAGGTCGGCGGCCGCGGCGTCCTCCGGGCGGAAGGCGTAGAGTCGCAGCAGGTCCTCGACGCAGCGCTGCTCGCGCTGGCGCACGGCTTCGTGCAGCTCGCGGATGGCGGCCTGCTCCGGCTCGGCCCGGGCCTCGACGCTGCGCCGGCAGGCGGCGACGTCGAGCAGCAGTTCGGCGATCAGCCGGTTGCCGCTGTCCAGGCGGGCCGCGGTCTGGGCCTCGTGGGAGCGGATCAGGCGCTCCAGCTGCGGGCGGGCCTTCTCCAGCAGCAGCGCGAGGCTTTCGTAGAGGCGCCGCTCGCCGTCCTGCGGCGGCGCCACGGTGTCGAAGCGCACCATGGCGTGCAGGCCGAGACGGCCCAGGGCCGCGCGCCAGGACTCCTCGCGGGTACCGGCGCTGGCGACGAAGTTCAGCACCGGAAGCAGCGGCCGGCCGCAGGCGGTGAGCACCTCGAGTTCGTCGCGGTACTTGGCCAGCACCGGCTCGCGGGCGTCGATCACGTAGAGCCCGGCGGCGGAGCCGAGCAGCTGGCGCAGCACCTTGGCCTCCTGCTCGAAGCGCTGGCGGGCCTCGGCGCCGTCGAGGAAGCGGGTGATCCGCGACGGGCCGTCGAGGCGCTCGCCGGGGCGCTCCAGACGCTCGATGTGTTCGAACAGGGCGATGGCGTCCTCCAGGCCGGGGGTGTCGTACAGCTCGAGCAGTGCCTCCCCGTCCACCGAGAGGCGCGCCCCCTCGACGTGGCGGGTGGTGCTCGGCCGGTGCGAGACCTCGCCGAAGCCGATGTCGCGGGTCAGGGTGCGCAGCAGCGAGGTCTTGCCGACGTTGGTGTGGCCGACCACGGCGAGTTTCAGCGGCTCAGTCATCTCCGGTCTCCAGCCAGCCCAGCGGGGCGTCGCTGCCGTAGTGCAGGCCCAGCTGGTTGAGGGCGATGTGCCAGTCGTCCAGGCGCTCGTCGTTCAGCGTCTCGCCGGGCGGCGGCGGGAGCAGCCAGACCCGCGTCCGGCCGGCGCTGCGCGAGAGTTCGCCGAGCAGCGCCAGGGTACCGCGGTCCGGCGAGCGTTGCGGGTCGACGGCCACCGCCAGACGTGCCGGCGGCTGTCCGGCGAGGCGTTCGAGCAGCCGGCGGCGTTGCTCGCGGCTGTCGAGGACGCCGGCATCGCCGACCCCGCCGGGCAGTACCGGCGGCCAGGGACGGTTCTCGTCCAGCTCGACGGCGACCAGCAGGGCGGGCGTGCTCTCGGCCGGTCGGCCCAGGGCGCTGCTCGGCACCTGGGGCAGGGTTTCGGGGGCGGCGTCGCAGACCCCGAGGCGCTCGCTGGAGGGCTGCAGGCGCTCGGCGAGCAGGCGATAGCCGGGCAGCGACAGGTCCGGGGCGAGGTGGGCGCGGCCGGAAAGCCAGCGGTTCAGGCAGAGCAGCGCGAGCAGCAGGCGCGGCAGCAGGCCGTACACCAGCAGCACGCCGAGCAGCCAGCCGGCCCAGCCCTGGCGAGCGGCCTCGACGCTCAGCGCCTGGTCGGCGCTGGCGCGGATCGTCGCCGGGTCCGGCAGGCTGAAGCCGAGCATTGCCGGCAGGGCGCCGAGGTTCTGGGTCAGGGCGACGAAGGTGTCGCCGTTGAGCAGGGTGGTTTCCCAGTAGAAGCCGTAGCTGCGGGTCGACATCAGCGCCAGCAGGGTGACCAGCGCGCTGGTCAGGGTGAGCAGCCAGAAGCCGTGGACCAGCAGGCCCAGCCCCCAGCGGCCGAGGCGCCGGTGCTGCAGCAGGAGCAGCAGCGCCGGAGCCAGCAGCGCCACCTTGGCGTCGCGGGCGAGCTTTTCGCTGAGCCACAGCCATAGGCGGCCGAGGGCGCCGCCACCGCCATCGGCGGCGAAGAACAGGCCGAGCAGCCAGCCGCCGAGGGTCAGCAGATGGAGGCCGAGCAGGCTGCCGAGGGCCCAGAACACGTTGATCGGTCCTTTCTGCTCGGCGCCGAGGGCGGCCAGCGCCAGACTGGCGCCGCCGCCCACGGCGAGGGCCAGCAGGATGGCCAGCGCCAGGCCGCCGCCCTGACGCCAGTGGCGCAGGGCGTCGAGCAGCCCGTCGCGCTCGGCCAGCCAGAGGGCGCGGGTCTGGATGCGCCGGGTCAGGTTGCCGCCGGCGGCGCGGGCGCGGCGGTTGGCTTCGCCGTCCTCCAGCGGGCCGGCGAACTCTTCGCGCAGGCGGATGGTTTCGGTCAGCCAGAGGCGGTTGAAATCGGTCGGTGGAGGGGCGGCAGTGCTCACGCGGTCTCTCGATGGTGGTTCGGTTCCAGCCATGAGGATACCCGTTCGGACCCGGCCGCGGGCAACTCGAAACGGCTGTACCGGGGCGGTAGGGCGCACCCGGCAGACGCTTCGCGGTTGTTCGCGCAGGCACCGGGCGATGCCTGGATAACAGCTCCGTGGCGGTTGTACGAGCGGCCGTGCGCCAGTCGCCGCCGGCCGGGCGGCTCTGCTAAGCTCGCCGCCATGAACACGTCTCGACTCCCCCTCGCCCTGATCGCCGCCGTCGCCGCCAACCGTGTGATCGGCCGCGACAACCGCATGCCCTGGCACCTGCCGGCGGACCTCAAGCACTTCAAGGCCAGCACCCTCGGCAAGCCGATCGTCATGGGCCGCAAGACCTGGAACTCCCTCGGCCGCCCGCTGCCCGGCCGGCTCAACCTGGTGGTCAGCCGCCAGCCCGGCCTCGCTCTGGAAGGCGCCGAAACCTTCGCGTCGCTGGAGACTGCCCTGGCTCGCGCCGACGCCTGGGCCCGCGAGCAGGGCGCACGCGAAGTGATGCTGATCGGCGGCGCGCAACTCTACGCCCAGGCCCTGCCGCAGGCCGTGCGCCTCTACCTGACCCGCATCGACCTCGCCCCGGCGGGCGATGCCTTCTTCCCCGCCTGGAACCCCGCCGACTGGCGCCGCGCCTCCCGCGAGGAACACCCGGCCACGGCGGACGCGCCGGGGTATGCCTTCGAGGTGTGGGAGCGGGGGTAGGGGAGGCGACGGGCAGCTATCCTTCCGAGCTTCCGGCGCGGCGCCCTGCTGTCGTCGCGGCGGGAAACCGGCGGCGTTTTCCTTCCGCCCGCCGTCATCGGCCCTGCATCGGAGGTAAACGCGCGGAGCGATTTTCCAGCGGCGTGCGGTCGAGTGTCGCAGTTGGCACCATCGGCCGAACTTCTACGGTAAGGGTTTGATCCATATCAAGTTTTGAAAAGGTCTTGCGCTCGCTCCCCCGGCGCCGCTGGCGGTAGCATTACGCGCAACAGGATCAATCAATCTCGGCGGAAGTAGCAGCATTTGACTGCTCTCCGCCCTGAAGGACGGGGATTCCCAATTCACCGAGATCAGGACAGCGATACACGACCGATGCCACTTACGTTCTCTCCAAGGGCTAACACCGCCAGCCCGGCGGCTTTGATGTTAACCGCGGCATTTAGGTCGCGGTCGTGTTCTGTGGCGCAGGCCGGACAGGTCCAGTCGCGGACCTTCAGCGGCAGCGAGGCCAGGGTGTGACCGCAGCACGAGCAGCGCTTGCTGCTGGGAAACCAGCGGTCCAGCCTGACCACCTGGCGTCCGGCCCAGGCCGCCTTGTACTCGAGCTGGCGGACCAGTTCGCCCCAGCCGGCATCGGCAATCGACTTGCTCAGCGCCCGGTTACGGATCAGGTTTTTCACCGCCAACGACTCGACACAGACCACTTGGTTTTCGTCGATCAGTCTGCGCGACAACTGGTGCAAGCCGTCGAGTCGGGTGTCGGTGATTTTCGCGTGCAGGCGGGCCACCTTCTGCCGGGCCTTGGCACGGTTCTTCGAGCCGCGCTGCTTGCGGCACAGCGCCCGCTGGGCTTTCGCCAGCCGGGCTGCGTACTTCGCCGTGTGGCGCGGGTTGTCGATCCGCTCGCCCTCGGCGGTGACGAACAGCGCCTTCAGGCCCAGGTCTATGCCGGTGGTCCGCGGCGACACCGGCAGCGGCTGGGCCTCGACCTCGCACAGCAGCGAAACGAAGTAGCGGCCGGCCGTGTCCCGCGTGACTGTCACCGTCGACGGCGTCGAGGGCAATGTCTCGCGCTGTTTCGTCCAGCGGATCGGCAGCGGCTCCTTGCACTTGGCGAGAAACAGCTGGCCGCCCCGGTACTGGAAGGCGGAGGCGGTGAACTCGGCCGACTGACGCTGTTTCTTCGACTTGAACGCCGGATAGCTGGCGCGCTTTTCGAAGAAGGCCTGGAAGGCTTTCTGCTGGTGCCGGAGGCACTGCTGCAGGGGAACGCTGGACACCTCGTTGAGAAAGGCCCGTTCCGGAGTCTTCTTCAGCGCGGTCAACTGGGCGCTGGCGGCCGCATAGCCGATGCGCTTCTGCTCCGACCGATAGGCCTCGGTGCGCCAGGCCAGGATCGTATTGTAGACGAAGCGCACGCAGCCGAAGGTCTGCGCCAGCAGGCTTTCCTGCTCGGGCGTCGGGTAGAAACGGTACTTGAAAGCGCGCTTCGTCTTCATGCTTTAACTGTATGTACATCCAGCCAAAGGATCAACCCAAGATAGCCCCAACCCAAGGAGAAGCGAGAACAGGGGCGCCCTGCGGGCGCCGCGCTATCCCTCCCCGACCTAAAAGGACGGGGTTTCTCGCGCAAAGACCCGATGAAACATCAGATCACCCGGCTGTCCCCCCATCAGAATGGCAAGGTCTGCGGCATTCTGACGGCGGCCACGTCCTTCTTCGTCTTCGTTCCCTTCCTGCTGTTCCTTTCGCTGTTCGTGCCCCCGCAGGGCCGGCCGCCGTTCATCACCATCCTGCTCGTGCCGCTGTTCTACCTGGTCATGGGCTATCTCGCCGTTCGGATCGGCTGCACCCTGTACAACTTCGCGGTCAAGTACATCGGCGGCCTGGAGTTCGACGCCAAGGACGAAGGCCAGTAATCCTTCCTCCCCAAAGGCAGGAAACCACCCGCGAGCGCGGGGCTTTCCGAGCCTGACGAGCACCGCCGGGCAGACACACCGTCTGCCCGGCGGTGTCGTTTCCGTGGGCTGGAAGTTTGATCGCCGAGCGTTCCTACCCCTTCTTTCCCGGCGACGGGGCCGCTCTACGGCAGCTCGATCAGCTCGGCACGGACCTCGTCACCCTCGATATGCAGCAGCCCGACCGCCAGCGGCAGCTTGAAGCGCCGCGGGCCGGCGCTGCCGGGGTTGACCAGCAGCAGTCCCCCTTTCTCCTCGATGCGCGGCTTGTGCGAATGCCCGCAGACCGCCACCTTGAAGCCGCGTCCAGCCAGGTCGGCCGGCAGATGGGCCGGCTGGTGGACGACGAAGAGGCGCAGGCCGCCCACTTCCAGTTCGACCTGTCGGGGCAGGACTTCGGCCCAGCCGCCGCGGTCGTTGTTGCCGCGCACCGCCGTGAGCGGCGCCAGCCGGCGCAGGGCGTCAAGGATCTCCGGCGTGCCGATGTCGCCGGCGTGGACGATCCGCTCGCAGCCCTCGAGGGCGGCCAGCGCCGCGGGACGCAGCAGGCCGTGGGTGTCGGAGATCAGGCCGATTTTCATGGGCAGCTCCGGGCAGAAAGCCAAAGCCCAGCGCGGGGCCGGGTGACGGAAAAAGGGGATCAGGCCGCCTGCTGTTCGGCTTCCCAGCCGCGCAGGGCGAGGGCCACGGTGCGGGGGACCGGCTTGGCGCCGCTGCGGTAGTAGGCCAGCATGCGTCGGCTCAGGCCAAGAGCTTCGGCAGCACTGTCCAGCGTCAGCCCGTGGCGAGCCATCCAGTTCCAGATCAGCTCATGGGAGTAGCCGCCAGCCTGCTCCACGGCACGCGCCCGCAGGTTGTCGGCGGCCAGCTCCAGGTTGTCGTCGCCGTTCCAGACGACGCTGCCGCCCCATTCCCCCGGCGCCGCCGTGGCGAACACGGCCGGGTCGGTCAGCGCGGTCAGGGTCGGGTAGCGGCGGACGATGTCGCTCAGTTCGACCTCTAGCTGGGCCCCATCGGCGAAGGCCAGGCGCAGGCGGCATGGCCCTATGACCTCGACCTGGATGAGAGTGAAATGTCGGTTGCTCATGGATTCAGTTCCTCCCACGTGGCAATCAGCAGGGCTCGATGCTCGGCCGCCCAGGTCAGTGCCTCGGCGAGTTCGCGGCGGGCAATACGTCCGGACAGGACAGTCAGGCTGGCGATTTCCACCAGCGCCTCGCGGCCATCCTGCAGGCGGACATGAAAGTGCGGTGGTAGGTGGTCGCCAGCGTAAAGGGTGATGGAGCAGTTGGTCAGGCGTTTGAGTGTGGGCATGAGGATAGTATAGGTGCAATCATTGCACCGGGCGAGCGACGATCGACCTGTGCCAAGCGCCGTAGATCCTTGCCCCGGAGAACGGCGTCGGCTTCGGCGGCATTGAGAGAGTCGATCAGGTACAACGAGATCCACCCGGCCTGCCGGCCGCTCGAGCGGCCGGATAGCCAAAGCCCGGCGCGGGGCCGGGCTTGGTAGGTGACGGTTTGGTGGAAAACGCTGTGCGGTTTTCCATCCTACGGCTTTCAATCGCCGAGCAGCGCCTTGTTGCGCACCGCGCCCTTGTCGGCGCTGGTGGCGAGCAGGGCGTAGGCCTTGAGCGCGGTGCTGACCTTGCGCGCGCGCGGGGCGGCCGGCTTCCAGCCCTTGTGGTCCTGGTGCAGGCGGCGGGCCTTCAGCTCCTCGTCGGACACCAGCAGGTTGATGCTGCGGTTGGGGATGTCGATGAGGATCTTGTCGCCGTCCTCGACCAGGCCGATGGCGCCGCCCGCGGCCGCTTCCGGCGAGGCGTGGCCGATGGAGAGGCCCGAAGTGCCGCCGGAGAAGCGCCCGTCGGTGAGCAGGGCGCACTGCTTGCCGAGTCCCTTGGACTTCAGATACGAGGTCGGATAGAGCATTTCCTGCATGCCCGGGCCGCCCTTCGGGCCTTCGTAGCGGATGATCACCACGTCGCCGGCCTTCACCTCGTCGGCGAGGATGCCCTTCACCGCGGCGTCCTGGCTCTCGAAGATCTTCGCCGTGCCTTCGAATACCAGGATGGATTCATCCACGCCGGCGGTCTTCACCACGCAGCCGTCCAGGGCGATGTTGCCGTAGAGCACGGCCAGGCCGCCTTCCTGGGAATAGGCGTTCTCGACGCTGCGGATGCAGCCCTCGAAGCGGTCGATGTCGAGGCTCGGCCAGCGGGTCGACTGGCTGAACGCGACCTGGGAGGGGATGCCCGCCGGACCGGCCTTGAAGAAGGTGTGCACGGCCTCGTCGCGGGTCTGGGTGATGTCCCACTGGGCGATGGCATCACTCATGCTCGGGCTGTGCACGGTGGGCACGTCGGTGTGCAGCAGGCCGCCGCGGGCCAGTTCGCCGAGGATGGCGAAGATGCCGCCGGCGCGGTGCACGTCTTCCATGTGGTACTTCTGGATGTTCGGCGCGACCTTGCAGAGCTGCGGCACGCGGCGGGACAGGTGGTCGATGTCGCGCAGGTCGAAGTCGACCTCGGCCTCCTGGGCGGCGGCCAGCAGGTGCAGGATGGTGTTGGTCGAGCCGCCCATGGCGATGTCAAGGGTCATGGCGTTCTCGAAGGCCTTGACGCTGGCGATCGAGCGCGGCAGCACCGACTCGTCGCCCTCGCCGTAGTAGCGCTGGCAGAGCTCGACGATCAGTCGGCCGGCGCGCAGGAACAGTTGCTCGCGGTCGGCGTGGGTGGCCAGGGTGGTGCCGTTGCCCGGCAGCGCCAGGCCGAGAGCCTCGGCCAGGCAGTTCATCGAGTTGGCGGTGAACATGCCGGAGCAGCTGCCGCAGGTCGGGCAGGCGCTGCGCTCGTATTCCTCGACCTTCTCGTCGGAGCAGCTGGCGTCGGCGGCGGCGACCATGGCGTCGACCAGGTCGAGGCCGTGGCTGGCCAGCTTGGTCTTGCCGGCTTCCATCGGTCCGCCGGAGACGAACACCACCGGGATGTTCAGGCGCAGGGCGGCCATCAGCATGCCGGGGGTGATCTTGTCGCAGTTGGAGATGCACACCAGCGCGTCGGCGCAGTGGGCGTTGACCATGTACTCCACGGAGTCGGCGATGATCTCGCGCGACGGCAGCGAATAGAGCATGCCGTCGTGGCCCATGGCGATGCCGTCGTCGACGGCGATGGTGTCGAATTCCTTGGCCACGCCGCCGGCCTTCTCGATCTCGCGGCAGACCAGCTGGCCCAGGTCCTTCAGGTGCACATGGCCGGGCACGAACTGGGTGAAGGAGTTGGCGACGGCGATGATCGGCTTCTTGAAGTCCTCGTCCTTCATCCCGGTGGCGCGCCACAGCGCGCGGGCGCCGGCCATGTTGCGGCCGAAGGTGGAGGTTTTCGAGCGATAGTCAGGCATGACGGTTCTCGGAAATCAGGCGGATACGGGACTGCGCAGGATAGCGCGATTGGCGGGAGGGTGCATCGGGCGGCTGGCGGGTGGATCTGTGCCCCGGTCGAGCGCGCGGGGCAGCGTGGAGCGCTATAAGCACGTGGATGTCACTCGATAGGGAGATCGTCGACATGGCCGAAAACGGCGACCGTCATTCGCTGGAGATCTATCTGGGGCTGGGCCTCCTTCAGGGGCTGACGCTGTTGAGCGTGACGGAGGCCTGGTCGTCCGCGGGAAACGATCGGGCGTTCCTAGCCGGGTTGCTGACCTTCGTCCTGATCGGCGCCTTGCAGGTGCAACTGCTCTGGGAGCGTTTTCGCGAGGCGCAGCGCTGGCGACTGGTGTCGGGCTGTGCGCTGCTGCTGGCGGTTCTGGTGGCCTGGTTCGTCTGGCAGAGCAGCCCGCAAGATTCGCTCCGCTGGAGCGACTCGTCCGGGAGCGCGCTGTTGTTCGGCGATCTGGTGCTGTTCTACATCCTCACGCCGTTCATCCAGGCATGGGATTCGCGCTCGGGCGGGCGCTTCGACTACACGGCCCTCTACCGCCACGCCTGGAACAACGGCCTGATCCTGTTGCTGGCGGCCTTGCTGGTCGGTTTGTTCTGGCTGCTGATCGCCCTGTGGGCGGGGCTGTTCTCGGTGGTGGGCATCAACTTCTTCGCTGCGTTGTTCTTCAACCGCGTGTTTGCCTGGCTCAGTTGTGCGCTGGTGTTCGCGATGGGGGTGCGCATCGGACTGCAGCGCGATCAGGTGATCGAGGCGCTGCACGGCATCCTGCTGGCGATCTGCCGGGCCTTGCTGCCGTTGACCGTGCTGATCGTCCTGCTGTTCGTGGCCTGCCTGCCGTTCATTGGCCTGGAGCCGCTATGGCGGACCAAGCGTGCCGCGGCGATCCTGCTGGCGCTGGTCTTCGCCCATCTGTGCCTGCTCAACGGGGTGTTCCAGGATGGTCGCCAGTCGCCCGGCTATGCACGGTCGCTGCGGGCTCTGGTGGAGGCCAGCCTGCTGGCCTTGCCGCTGCTGGCCGCTCTGGCGGGGTATGCGCTGTGGCTGCGGGTGCAGCAGTACGGCCTGACGCCCTCGCGCGTGCTGGTCGGTCTGCTGGTCTTCATGGCGTTGCTGTGCGCCGTGGCGGCGGCGGGGGCCGTGCTGCGGCGCGGGGACGTCTGGCTGGGCGGGCTGCGCCGCAGCAATCCGCCCATCGCGCTGACGCTGGCCGTTTTGTTGGTGCTACTGCAGACGCCTTGGTTCAGTCCGCAGGAGCTGAGTGCGGCCAGCCAGTTCCGCCGTCTGCTGGCCGGGCAGGTGGCGGCCGGGCAGTTCGACGCGGGATTGTTGCGCTTCCGGCTCGGTGAGCCGGGACGACGCTATCTGGCGCGCCTCGAGCAACTGGTCGAGCAGCCCGGCGCCTTGCCGCCGGAGCAGGCCGCGCCGTTGCGTGCGGATCTGCAGCGCTTGCAGCAGAGCAAGCATTACGGGGAGTGGCAGCGCAACCGGCGCGAGGCGGAGGCGACCACCCAACTACAGCCGCAGTGGCTGGGGGCGCCGCCGGAGAATATCGAGGGGCTGTTGGCCCGGCTCGCCGAGCTGAGTGATTGCCGGCGGGCGGCGTGCAGTCTGCTGGCGGTGGATCTGGACGGCGATGGTGTAGAGGAAGTGCTGGTGATCTGCGGCGAACAGCGTTATCCGTTACCGTTGCCGATTCTGGCGCGCGACCCGGTGCGTGGTTGGCAACAGATCGGGCGCTTGAAGCAGCCGGTCGCCGGGGCGCTGTCGGGGGTGGAGCTGGCCGAGCGGATTCGCCGGGAGGGCTTCAGGCGGGTGGCGCCGCGTTACCAAGCACTGGAGGTCGGTGGTGTCCGCTTCGAACCCAACCTGAACTGAATCCGGAGGCTGCACGCCCACGCGGGAGCATGGGCGCGAGCAGCATCCGCCTCAGCTCGGCAGAATCCGGCAGGTCAGGCTCTTGATGTAGCGGGTTTCGGCGATGGCCGGGTGGACCGGGTGGTCCGGGCCCTGGCCGCCGCGTTCGAGCAGCTGGATGTGGCGGTCGAGGTGGCGGGCGCTGGAGAGGAGGATGTTCTGCAGGTCGTCCTCCGGCAGGTGCATGGAGCAGGAGGCGCTGACCAGGATGCCGTCCTTGGTCAGCAGGCGCATGGCCGCCTCGTTGAGGCGGCGGTAGGCGGCCTCGCCGTTCTTCAGGTCCTTCTTGCGCTTGATGAAGGCGGGCGGGTCGGCGATCACCACGTCGAAGCGTTCCTCGGCGGCCTTCAGCTCCTTCAGCGCCTCGAACACGTCGCCCTCGACGCAGGTCATCTTCTCGGCCACGCCGTTCAGCGCCGCGTTGCGCTCGACGCCGTCCAGCGCCAGCGCCGAGCCGTCCACGCACATCACCTCGGTCGCGCCGAACGCCGCGGCCTGCACGCCCCAGCCGCCGACGTAGCTGAACAGGTCGAGCACCCGCTTGCCCTTGACGTAGGGCGTCAGGCGCGCGCGGTTCAGGCGGTGGTCATAGAACCAGCCGGTCTTCTGCCCGCCCTGCACCGGCGCCTCGAACTTCACGCCGTTCTCCTCCAGCGCCACCCACTCCGGCATCACGCCGAAGGCGGTCTCGACGTAGCGTTCGAGGCCTTCGGCATCGCGGGCGCTGGAGTCGTTCTTGAACAGGATACCGGCGGGCTTGAGCACCTGCACCAGCGCCTCGACCACGGCGTCCTTGTGGCGCTCCATGGCGGCGGAGGCGAGCTGCACCACCAGATGGTCGCCGAAGCGGTCCACCACCAGGCCGGGCAGCAGGTCGGAGTCGCCGTAGACCAGCCGGTAGCAGGGCGCGTCGAACAGCCGCTCGCGCAGCGACAGGGCGACGTTGATGCGGTGCACCAGCAGCGACTTGTCCAGCGGGTGCTTGAGGTCGCGGGAGATCAGCCGCGCGCAGATCAGGTTGTTCGGCGAGAGTGCGACGATGCCGAGGGCCTTGCCGCCGGCCGCTTCGAGGATCGCCTGGTCGCCGGCCTGGAAGGCGGTCAGCGGGGTGGCGAGGACGTCCACCTCGTTGCTGTAGACCCACAGGTGGCCGGCGCGCAGGCGGCGCTCGGCGTTGGCTTTCAGTCGCAGACTGGGCAGGGACATGGGGCACTCTCGCAAAAAGCGCGGAGTATAGCGGAGGGCGCGGCTGGCGGGCGGCAGGCACGGACGAAGCCGTTCCTGCCGGTGGCCCGCTGTCGCCGGCGGGCGAGCAATCCTGCTATGTTGGCACCCCCGTCCAGCCCTTGTCTGTCGCCATGCCCGAACTGCCCGAAGTCGAAACCACCCGCCGCGGGATCGCGCCGCATCTCGTCGGCCAGCGCGTCGCGCGGGTCGTCGTCCGCGAGCGGCGGTTGCGCCGGCCGATTCCCGAGGATCTCGACGTGCGCCTGTCCGGCCAGCGCATCGAGGCGGTGGAGCGCCGCGCCAAGTATCTGTTGATCCGTGCCGAGACGGGCACCCTGATCGCCCATTTGGGCATGTCCGGCAGCCTGCGCCTGGTCGAGGCCGGGCTGCCGGCGGAAAAGCACGCCCACGTGGACATCGAGCTGGCCTCCGGGCTGGCGCTGCGCTACACCGACCCGCGGCGCTTCGGCGCGCTGCTGTGGAGCGCCGACCCGCTCGGCCACGAACTGCTCGTCGGACTCGGCCCCGAGCCCTTGGGCGAGGCCTTCGACGGCGAGCGCCTGTACCGGCTGTCGCGCGGCAAGCGGGTGGCCGTCAAGCCGTTCATCATGGACAACGCCGTGGTGGTCGGGGTGGGCAACATCTATGCTTCGGAGGCGCTGTTCGCCGCCGGCATCGACCCGCGCCGGGAGGCCGGTTCGGTCTCGCGGGCGCGCTACGACCGGCTGGCGGCCGAGATCCGGCGCATCCTCGCCCAGGCCATCGAATGCGGCGGCACCACCCTGCGCGACTTCGTCGGCGGCGACGGCAAGCCCGGCTACTTCCAGCAGGAGCTGCTGGTCTACGGGCGCGGCGGCGCGTTCTGCACGGTCTGCGGCGCGACCCTGCACGAGGTGCGTCTCGGCCAGCGCGCCAGCGTCTATTGCGGGCGCTGCCAGCGCTGAAGGGGCGTGCTGCCTCGATCTTCGCCGATTGATGGCCGTCACGCCGGCCCGGTCGGGGGCGCTGCTATAGTCGCGGCCCTGCCCAAAACACCGATGAAGGACTGCCGCATGTCTCCGCTTCGTTCGATCGCCCTTGTCCTGGCGCTGACCACTGGCCTTTCGGCTCTGCCGGCGCACGGCGAAGTCGAGCGCTCCAATGTCAGTGGCGACCCCACCTATACCCTCGAGGCGCCGCCGGCCTACGCGATGATCGGCGACCTGATCGTCGCCCGGCCGTTCCTGATCGCCGCCACCCTCGCCGGTACGGCGGCCTTCGTGATCAGCCTGCCGTTCACCGCGCTGGGGGGGAACGTCAAGGAAGCCGGTCAGTCGCTGGTCGTCGCTCCGGGCCGGGAGGCGTTCGTGCGTTGCCTCGGCTGCACCACCAGCGGCTATCGTCAGGACTGATCCGGGGCAGCCGGCGTACCCTGCCGCGCGCCCGCGCTCCGAGGCTTCCCGTCACCCTGCCGGCGGCGTAGGCTTTGTCCCCTGCCCGCGGGCGAGGCACTCTCCGGCAACGGGAAATCCCGGTCCTTGAAGCGCTATTCCAGATTCCTTGTCGCGTTCCTGGTCGGCCTCGGGCTGGCCTATTCCTTCTGGCTCAGCCACGGCTGGTTGCAGCTGTGCGCGGGGCTCGCGCTCTTCCTGTTCGGCATGCAGTGCCTGGAGGAAGGGCTCAAGGAGCTGGCCGGCGGTCGACTGGAGGCGCTGCTCGGGCGCAGCACGGCCACGCCGCTGAAGGGCTTCCTGTTCGGGGTCACCGGCACCTTCCTGCTGCAGTCGAGCACCCTGGTGTCGCTGCTCACCATCGCCTTCGTCAGCAGCGGACTGATTTCCCTGGCCGGCGGCCTGACCGTGGTGTTCGGCGCCAACCTCGGCAGCACCAGCGGCATCTGGCTGCTGGCGCTGGCCGGGCACGCCTTCGACCTCGCCCCGCTGGCCCTGCCGCTGCTGGTGTTCGGCGTGCTGATCGGCTTCAACGGGCCGAAGAGCCGGGCGACCGGGCGCATCCTGTTGGCCGTCGGCTTCCTGTTTCTCGGCATCGAGCAGATCAAGGAGGGCTTTTCCAGTTTCGGCGCCGCCCTGGACATGACCGGCCATCCGGCCGACGGGCTGAGCGGACAGCTGCTCTTCGTACTGCTCGGCGTGGTGCTCACCGTGATCCTGCAGTCCAGCCAGGCGACCCTGATGCTGACCCTGACGGCCCTGGCCGGCGCCCGGCTGGAGCTGGGCCAGGGTCTGGCCATCGCCATCGGTGCCCATGTCGGCGGCAGCGTCAGTACCGCGGTCGCCGGCATCCTCGGCGGCAACCGCGCCGGGCAGCAGCTGGCGCTGGCCCATGCGCTGTTCAACGGGCTCACCTCGCTGGCGACGCTGGCCCTGCTCTCGCCCCTGACCTGGCTGACGCAGTGGCTGGCGGTGCCGCTGGGGCTGGCGGACAACCGGCTGCTCCAGCTGGCGCTGTTCCATTCCCTGTTCAATGCCTTCGGCGTGCTGCTGTTCTGGCCCTGGCAGAGACAGCTGGTCGGCCTGCTGGAGCGCTGGCTGCCGTCGCGCCGCGAGCCGCCGGTGCTGATCACCGCACAGGAACCCGGTGCGGCCGCGGTGTCGCGGACCCGCGCGCGCTATCTCGGCGACAGCCTGCTGGAGTCGGCCGACGCCGCCGCCAGCGCGGTGCTGCAGGAGCTGCAGCACCTCGGCCGCCTGAGCCTGGAGGTGATCTGCCACGCGCTCTATCTGCCGGTGGAGCAACTGGCCGGCGACCGGCCCGACGAGACGCTGCTGCGCGCGCGGCCGGACCACCGCTATCTGGACGCCGAGGCGCTCTACCAGTGGCACATCAAGGGGGTCTACGGCGACCTGCTGAGCTTCATGGGGCGTGTGGACATGTCGCGGGACGAGGCCCGCCAGCAGTTCTGGATCGCCTGCCAGCTGGCCGCGCTGCAGCTGGTGGACGCGGTGAAGGACGCCAAGCACCTGCAGAAGAACCTCGGCCACTACCTGCGCGGCGAGGAGTCGCCGGCCCGCGAGGCCTACGTCGACCTGCGCCGGCATCTGCTGGCGATGCTGCACGAGGTCCGCGAACTGGGCCGCCTGGAGGTGCCGGACGAGGCCTGGCGCGAGCGCCTGCAACTGCTCGACGAGCGGGCGGCGGACTTCGATGCGCAGTTCCGCGTCCGGCTGTTCGCCGCCGCGCGCCGCCGGGAACTGGACGGCCTGCAGACCGGCTCGCTGATGAACGACCTGGGCTACACCAGCCGCATCGTCCAGAGCCTGCGCAACGTGCTGCTGCTCGCCGAGGAGCAGGGCCAGTTCCGCCCGCTGCGCCGGCTGGCGGCCGAGGGCGAGCCGTTGATTCGCTTGAGGTAGCCACCATGCCGCCGGCTTGCAAGCCGGCGGCGCTGGTCTAGGGTGAGTCGATGTCGCATGTGGATGCCGTCTTCGACGGCGAGCCGATTGCGTCGCTCGAACGGCCTATTCCGCGGGAATGGCCGCTCTTTCCGAACATACGGACGAATGCAATGAAAACGCTATGGCTCGTTCGCCACGCCAAGTCGAGTTGGGACGACGCCGCACTGCCCGACCGGGACCGACCCTTGGCGGATCGGGGCTGGCGCGAGGTGGCGAAAATGGGCAAGCGCCTGGCGCAGCGCGGCGTGAAGCCCGATCTGATCCTGTCGAGTCCGGCGACACGCGCCCTGGCGACGGCGGAGGCCATCGCCAAGGCGCTCGATTACGGGCGCAAGTATATCGTGGTGGATGACCGACTCTATGCCTGCCAGGCGGACGACCTGCTCGAGGTCGTTCAGGCGCTGGGCGACCAGCCGAAGTCCGTGCTGCTGGTCGGCCACAACCCGGAGTTGAGCGAATTTGCCCACCTCCTGTCGAGCGAGATCACCCACCTGCCGACCTGCGCCGTCGCCGAGTTCCGCTTCGCTACGAAGTCCTGGGCGGAGGTCGGCAAGATCCCTCCCGAGCGGGTGGTGCTGGATTATCCGAAGAAGAAGGGGAGAGGGGCGCCGTAGGCCGGAGGGAGCCTCGCGAACCCCGACCTACGATCTGGTACCCGCTTCAGCCGTCCTGTTCCACCAGCGCATCGCGCAGCAGCTCGGCCAGGTGGCGGGGCCGTTGGTCGCCGTGGGCGCGCATCTGGTGGCGGCAGGAGAAGCCGTTGGCCACCACCCGCGCTTCGGGTTTTTCCCGCAGAGCGGGTAGCAGCGCCTGTTCGGCCATCCGGGACGACATCTCGGCATGTTCCTTTTCGATGCCGAAGGTGCCGGCCATGCCGCAGCAGCCGGCCTCGATCAGGGTGAATTCGTGGTCGGGGATCAGCTTGAGCACCCGGCGCATGGATTTCATGGCGCCCACCGCCTTCTGGTGGCAGTGGCCGTGGACCAGGGTTTCGCGTTCGGCAAGGGCCTTGAGCGGCAGGTCGAGGCGCTTGGCGGTGGACTCGCGGGCGAGGAATTCCTCGAACAGCAGGGTGTGCTTGGCCACCTGTTCCACCGCCTCGCCGAGCCCCAGCGCCTGGGCGTCGTCGCGCAGGCCGAGCACGCAGGAGGCTTCCAGGCCGACGACGGTGCGCCCGGCCTGCACGTGGGGCAGCAGCGCCTGGATCAGCCGCCGGGCCTCGCTCCGCGCTTCCTCGACCATGCCCTGGGCCAGGTAGGTGCGGCCGCAGCACAGGGCGCGCGCCGGTTCGCCGTCGCTGGCCTCGGGCTCGGCGATCAGTACCCGGTAGCCGCCGGCCTGCAGCACGGCGAGCGCCGCCTCGGCGATGCCCGGCTCGAAGTGGCGGGTGAAGGTGTCGACCAGCAGCACCACCTCGGGCAGGCCCGAGGCGGGTGTGCTATTGGCCGGCGCAGCGGCGAACGGCTGCGGCGCCGGCTCGGGCAGGACGCGCACGGCGGCCAGGCCGAACAGCCGTTCGGACAGCCGCGCCAGCAGCGGACTGGCGTTGCGCCAGCGCACCAGGGGTTTCAGCCAGGGCGCGCGGTGCAGCCAGCGCGGAGTATGGCCGAACAGCCGGCTGCGCCAGCTCAGTCCCTGGCGCGCGGCGCGCTGGGCGAGGTATTCGGCCTTGATCAGCGGCATGTCGACGTTGGCCTCGCACTCGCGCTTGCAGCCCTTGCAGGCCACGCAGAGGTCCATGGCCTCGGCCAGGGCGGGATCGGCCAGCGCCTGTTCGGCCAGGTCGCTGTTCAGCGCCGCCTTGAGCAGGCGGACCCGGCCGCCGGTGGAGAGGTGTTCGTTGCCGCTGACGCGAAAGCTCGGGCACATCACCTGCTTGCCGTCGGCTTCGCACTGGCGGCTGTTGATGCACACCGCCACCGCCTTGGCGAAGTTGTCGCCGTGCTTGGGGATGTCGGCATAGGCGTCCCCCATGCCGGCGTCCTGGTAGGCGGACCAGTCGAGGAAGGTTTTCATCGGGCGAGTTCCTCCCGGAAAATGGCAGGGAACGCGAGGCGAAGGGGCGAGCGGGAGCGGCGAATGGTCATGGTTCGGGCGGCTACGGGCTGAATGCGGATGGATGCCATGCTAAGCAAGTGCCGGGACGGATGCCAGCACGGGCGTACCGCGATGGCCGGACGGGCGTGACTCAACGCCGGGCGGGCAGGTAGTCCGGGCGGCCCAGACCGCGCGGATCGCTGGCCGCCTCGACCTCGCCGCTGCGCTTGTCCCAGCGCAGCACCTGCTGGTTGCCGTAGGGCTCGCGTTCCCTCAACGGGTAGCCGCGGGCCTGCAGCTCGGCGATTTCCGCAGCCGTGAAGGCCTCCGGCTCGTACTCGATGACATCCGGCAGGTACTGGTGATGGTAGCGCGGCACCGCCGGCCAGCGCCGGATCGGCTGGCCGTCGAGGTAGTCCAGCACGGCCAGCAGGACCATGCCGGGGATGCGGCTGCCGCCGGGGGTGCCGAAGGCGGCGAGTTCGCCGGAGCTGTCGAGGAAGGTGGGGCTCATGCTCGACAGCGGCCGCTTGCCGGCGGCGACCGCGTTGGCCGGGCTGGCGGCGAGCTGGTAAGCATTGGCGCTCTGCAGGTCGGCGGCGAAGTCGTCCATCTCGTCGTTGAGCAGCACCCCGGTGCCCGGCACGCTAAAGGCGGCGCCGAACGGCAGGTTGATCGACAGGGTGGCGGCCACCGCGTTGCCCTCGGCATCCAGCACGGCGAAATGGGTGGTGTGCTCGCCTTCGCGCCAGGCCGGCGCCGGCGGCAGGCTGGCGCTGGGAGTGGCCCGCTGCGGGTCGATGCCGGCGGCCAGTTCGCGCAGGTAGGCGGGGGCGAGCAGGCGCTCGACGGGGTTGGCGACGAAGTCCGGATCGCCGAGCAGGCTGCGGTCGCGGAAGGCGCGGCGCAGCGCCTCGACCACGTAATGGGCGCGCTGTACGCGGTCGGCCGCCCGCCAGGGCAGCTGCTCGAGCATGCCGAGGCTCTGCGCCAGGGCGATGCCGCCGGCCGAGGGCGGCGGCGCGCCGATCAGTTCGCGGCTCTCGGCCAGCGCAACGCGCAGCGGCTCGCGCTCGACCACCCGGTAGCGGGCCAGATCCTCCGGGCTCCAGATGCCGCCGGCGGCGCGCACCCCGGCGACCAGCCGCTCGGCGACGGGGCCGGCATAGAAGCCCTCGCGGCCCTGCTCGGCAAGCTGCTGCAGGGTTTCGGCCAGCTCCGGCTGGCGCAGCCGGCGGCCCTCGGCAGGGATCTCGCCGTCGGCGAGGAACAGTCGGGCGCTCTCCGGGTCGTCGCGCAGGGCGCTCAGGCGGAACTGGGCGCGCTGCCGGTAGAGGCGGTCGACGGCGAAACCGTCGCGGGCCTGGCGGATCGCCGGCGCCAGGCTGTCGGCCAGGGGCAGGCGGCCGTGGCGGGCGGCCAGCTCGACCAGCGCCGCCGGCAGGCCGGGAATCGCCGCGGCCAGGGCGCCGTCGCGGGACAGTTCGGGCCGGGCCTTGCCGTCGCGTACGTAGAGTTCGGCGTGAGCGGCGAGGGGCGCGCGTTCGCGGGCATCGAGGAAACGGTAGCGGGCCGGCGCCGCGTCCTGCTCCTCGCGCAGCAGGAAGAAGCCGCCGCCGCCGAGGCCGGAGCCGTAGGGCTCGATCACCGCCAGGCTGGCGGCGATCGCCACGGCGGCATCGAAGGCGTTGCCGCCCCGTTCGAGAATCGATCGGCCGGCGGCGCCGGCTTCGGGGTGCGGGGTGGCGAGGGCGGCGCGGACGGGGGGCTGCGCCTGGGCGGTGGCCGCGAGGGCCAGCAGCGCCAGGCCGGCGAGGAGCCGGCCGAGGCGCCATTCAGGACGCGGGGGCGTTCCCTCGCCGGGCAAGGGTCAAGCCTTGCCGGTGATGATCAGGTACTTCTGCATCAACTCGTCGCGGCTCTCGACGCGGTTTTCGTCCTTCGGGATGCAGTCTACCGGGCAGACCTGCTGGCATTGGGGTTCGTCGTAGTGGCCGACGCATTCGGTGCACAGGTTGGGGTCGATCACGTAGATCTCTTCCCCCTGGGAGATGGCGCCGTTCGGGCACTCGGGTTCGCAGACGTCGCAGTTGATGCAATCGTCGGTGATCTTCAGGGACATGCAGGACTCCTGCCGCGGTCACGGCCGCGGCACTGGGACAACGACAGGGGGCGAATTGTGCCGCATCGGCGCCCGCAGTGCACGCTCCGGGGTGATCGGTCAGGCGCGGAAGCGTTCGCGTAGGGCGACGGCCACCACGGGATGGACGAACTGTTCGATGTTGCCGCCCAGCGCGGCGACTTCCCGGACCAGGGTGGAGGAGATGTAGGAGTGCTTTTCCGACGGGGTGAGGAACAGGCTTTCCACCTCCGGCGCCAGCTGGCGGTTCATGTTGGCGAGCTGGAACTCGTACTCGAAGTCGGACACCGCGCGCAGGCCGCGCAGCAGCACGTTGGCCTTCTGGTCCCGGGCGAATTGCGCGAGCAGGCTGGAAAAGCCCACCACCTCGACGTTGGGCAGGTGGCGGGTGACTTCCCGGGCCAGCTCGACGCGTTGTTCGAGGGGGAACAAGGGATTCTTCTTCGGGCTGGCGGCGACCGCGATGATCACCTGCTCGAACAGCTTGGCGGCGCGCTCGACCAGATCACCGTGTCCCTTGGTGATGGGGTCGAAGGTTCCCGGGTAGATTACGCGGTTCATCACGGCGTCCTTGGCGGGTTCATGGAGGCCCGGATGGTAGCTCAGCCGGCCCTCTGCGGCCAAGCCGGGCCCTTGGTTCAGAGCGGGGCGCCGGCCAGCCAGGCGGGGATGCGCCGCTCCAGGTAGTGGCCGGGACGGTGCGGGGGGCCTTCGACGAAGCCGACGTGGCCGCCCCCGGCCTGCAGTTCGAACTGGATGCTCGCCGACAGCTCGTGCGGCTGCGGCAGGCTGTGGGGGGACACGAAGGGATCGTTGGCGGCCTGGAGGATCAGCGTCGGCACGCGGATAGCGGCGAGAAAATAGCGGCTGGAGGCGCGCCGGTAGTAGTCGCGGGCATCGGCGAAACCGTGCAACGGCGCGGTGATGCGCCCGTCGAACTCCCAGAAGGTGTGCAGGCCCTGCAGCGGGCCGAGGCGTTCCAGTGCGGCGAGATGCTCGGCCTGGCCGAGGCGGGCGAACTGGCGCTGCTTGTCTTCCAGGTAGAGGCGCATGGCGCGCATGAAGTGCGCCTGGTAGACCCGCGAGAAGCCCTGGCCGATGCGGTCGGCGCACTGGTCCAGGCGAAACGGCACCGAAACCGCCACGGCCGCCTGCAGGGCGCAGTCCGCGCCGCTCTCGCCGAGGTGCTTGAGCAGCACGTTGCCGCCCAGGGAGTAGCCGACCGCATGCAGCGCGGCGTGCGGGCGCAGCCTGCGCAGGTGGGCGATGGCGGCGGCGAGGTCGTCGCTGGCGCCGGAGTGGTAGGTCCGCGGCAGCCGGTTGGGCTCGCCCGAGCAGCCGCGCCAGTTCAGCGCCACGCTGGCCCAGCCGCGCTCGGCCAGGGCTTGCTGCAGGCCGAGCACGTAGAGCGAGCGGGAGGAGCCGCTCAGGCCGTGCAGCACCAGCACCAACGGCACCCGCGGATCGTCCGGGCCGTGCCAGTCGAGATCGAGGAAGTCGCCGTCCGCCAGCCACAGGCGCTCGCGTTGGCGTTTCAGCGTCGGCTGCCGGCGGCACAGCGGTCCCCAGAGGGTCTGCAGGTGCGGGCCGGGAAGCCACCAGGCGGGGCAGAAGGGCGCGTCGTTCATCGTCGGAGCCCGCAGGTTCGTCCGTGACATCGCCAAGGGCCGCTTGGCGCTTCAGCCAGTCCTCTGCCACAGCGCGTAATACACCTGGCCGGCCTGCTTTTCCCGGTGCAGGCGCCAGCTGCCCGGCAGGCCGAGGCCGGAGGGCGGGGCTTCGCTTTCAGTGTAGATCCAGGCGTCGCGGGCCAGCCAGCCGCGCTCCTCGAGCAGCCGGCAGGCCGGTGCGATGAGGTCCTGGTGGAACGGCGGGTCGAGGAACACCAGGTCGAAGGCGCTCGGCGACTGGTGTTCCAGGTAGCGCAGGGCATCGCCCTGCAGCAGCTGGCCGTGGCCGCAGCGCAGGCTGTCGAGGTGCCGGCGCAGGCTGGCGACGGCCTCGCCGTTGAGGTCCAGGGCCAGTGCCTGGCCGGCGCCGCGCGACAGGGCTTCCAGGTAGAGCGCGCCGCTGCCGGCGAAGGGATCGAGCACGCGGGCGCCTTCTATGTAGGGCGCCAGCCAGTTGAACAGGGTTTCGCGGACCCGGTCGGGCGTCGGGCGCAGGCCCGGCGCCTCGGGGAAGGCGAAGCGCCGCGAACGCCACTCGCCGCCGATGATGCGCAGCTGACCCTGGCCGCCGTGAGGGCGGGCGGCCGGGCGAGGAGAGTGAGGAGACTGGCGCATTCAGTGCTCCGGCGTGGCGGCCGGACGCTCGACGGGCGTGGTCGGCGGCGGCAGCGGTTTCTGTTCGACGGTCGGACCGGCGCTGACCACGACGAAGCCGTCCGGATCGAGGTGCCTGGCCATGGCCGTCTTCACCTGCTCGACGGTGAGTGCCTGGACTTGCTGCAGGAAGACCTCCAGGTGGTTCAGCGGCAGGTTGTAGAAGCCGATGGCGCCGAGCTGGCCGACGATGTCGGCGTTGCTCGCGGTGGACAGCGGGAAGCTGCCGATCAGCTCGCGCTTGGCGTCCTTCAGCTCCTTCTCGGTCGGCCCTTCGGCGATGAACTGGCGGACCAGCTGCTGCACCAGCTCCAGGGTGCCCTGGCTGTAGTCGGCGCGGGTCTGCAGGTTGATCATGAAGGGGCCGCGGACCTGCATCGGCGTGAAGCCGGAGTAGATCCCGTAAGCCAGTCCGCGCTTCTCGCGCACCTCTTCCATCAGCCGGGCGCCGAAGCCTCCGCCGCCGAGGATCTGGTTGCCCAGGTAGAGCGCCGCGTAGTCCGGATCGTCGCGGGCGATGCCGAGCTGGGCGAGCATCAGGTGGGTCTGCTGGGAGGGGTATTCGATGTGCCGCAGGCCCGGCTTGGGCGGTAGCGGATCGGCCGGCTTGGCCAGCGCCGGCCCTGCCGGCAGCCTGGCGGAGAGGGTCGCGGCGATGGCTTCGGCCTCGCTGCGCGAGAGGTCGCCGACCAGCGCGATGATCGCGTTGGCGGCGCTGTAGGCGCGGGCGTGGAAGGCTTGCAGCTGCTCGCGGCCGATCGGGGCGATCGACGCGGCGTCGCCGTCGCTCGGATGGGCGTAGGGGTGGTCGCCGAACAGCTGGCGATTGAGTTCCAGGCTGGCCAGCTTGCCGGGACTCTGCTTGCGCATCTCGAAGCCGGCCAGCAGCTGGTTCTTGATCCGCGCCAGGGCGTCGACGGGGAACTCCGGCCGGCCGACCACCTCGGCAAACAGCGCGAGCGCCGGCTCGCGCTTGGTCGGGTCGCTCAGGCTGCGCAGGCTGGCGACGGCCATGTCGCGGTAGGCACCGTTGGCGAACTCCGCGCCGAGGCCCTCGAAGCCCTCGGCGATGGCGGTCGCGTCCTTGCCGGCCACCCCTTCGTTGAGCATGGCGTTGGTCAGTAGGGCCAGGCCGGGGCTGGCGCCGTCCTGGCTGCTGCCGGCGGCGAAGGTCAGGCGCAGGTCGAACATCGGCAGCTGGCGGGCCTCGACGAAGAGCACCCGGGCACCTTCGGCGGTGCGCCAGCTCTGGATGTTCAGGGCGCGATGGACCGGCGGCTCGCCGTTCAGGTGGGCCAGGGACTCCAGGCGGGCCGGGGCGGCGGGCGCGGCGCCGGCAGGGACGGGCGGGCGCGGCGGCAGGTTGGCGAGCCAGGTCAGCAGGCCGAGCAGGAGCAGCAGGATCAGGCCGATCAGGCCGTAGCTCAGGCGGGTACGTTCAGTCATGGTGGGCCTCTTCGGGCAGGATGTGCGCGACGGTGAGGCGCGAGCGGGTGAAGTAGTGGCGGGCGGCGGCCTGGATGTCCTGCGGGGTGACCGCCTGCAGGGCGGCCAGTTCGTCGTCGATCAGGTGCCAGGACAGGCCCACGGTTTCCAGCTGGCCGATGGTGGTCGCCTGCTGGGCGATGGAGTCGCGCTCGTAGACCAGGCTGGCGATGACCTGGGCGCGTACGCGCTCCAGCTCCTCGCCGGTCGGCGGGGTTGCCTTGAGTTCGTCGAGTAGGCGCCAGAGGCCGGCTTCGACCTCTTCCAGGCTGCGACCCTTCTGCACGTTGGGCGTGGCGCTGAGGACGAACAGGCTGTCGCCGCGCACGTAGGCGTCGTAGCCGGCGTTGGCGTCGGACACCAGCTCCTCGCCGCGCTCCAGACGGGCCGGGATGCGCGCGCTGTAGCCGCCGTCGAGCAGGCCGGCGATCAGGCGCAGCGCCTGGGCCTCGCGGGGATTCTCGGCGGTCGCCAGGCCGGGCACGTTGAAGCCGAACAAAAGGCTCGGCAGCTGCACCTTGAGGTTCAGCCGGAGGCGCCGTTCGCCCGGTTCGGCCGGCTCCAGCGGGGCCTTGGCGACCGGCAGCGGACGGGCCGGGATGGGGCCGAAATAGTGTTCGGCGAGGCGCTTCACCTCGTCGCCGGTGACGTCGCCGACCACCACCAGGGTGGCGTTGTTCGGCACATACCAGGTCTGGTACCAGGCGCGCAGTTCGTCGACGCTCATCCGGTCGAGGTCGGCCATCCAGCCGATGGTCGGGGTGCGGTAGCCGCTGGCCGGGTAGGCCATGGCCTTGAAGCGCTCGTAGGCCTGGGCGCTGGGGCGGTCTTCGGTGCGCAGGCGGCGTTCTTCCTTGACCACCTCGATCTCGCGCGCGAACTCCGCCGGCGGCAGGCGCAGGCTGGCCAGGCGATCGGCCTCCAGTTCCAGGGCCACCGGCAGGCGGTCGCGCGCCAGTACCTGGTAGTAGGCGGTGTAGTCGTCGCTGGTGAAGGCATTCTCCTCGGCGCCCAGCTCGCGCAGGATCCGCGAGGACTCGCCGGGACCGAGCTTGCGGCTGCCCTTGAACATCATGTGTTCGAGGGCGTGGGACAGGCCGGTCTGGCCGGGCGTTTCGTAGCTGGAGCCGACCTTGTACCAGAGCTGCGAGACCACTACCGGGGCACGGTGGTCCTCGCGGACGATGACCTTGAGGCCGTTGTCCAGGGTGTATTCGTGGGTCGGTTGGGGGGCGGCGGCCAGCGCCGTCAACGGCATGCCGAGCAGCAGGGCGGCGGCATGGCGGGCGATCACGTTCATGGATGTCGAACCTGTGGGGCGGCCCGCGAGCTTAGCCCGGTGGGCGGGGAGGTGCTAGGATAACTATCCGTGTGCGACACGTATACTCGTGTCGGGCTTGGTTGGGGTAGCTCCCGGTGGCGCCTAACTCCTTGATATTCAAGGAGTTGAAGCCTAAATAAGCCTAAAAAAACACCTGGCTTGCCCAGACTAAAAGACCCGCCTGCGGGGAGGCATGTCCCCCGTCTGACGGGAAAAAATGCGTCTCAAAATTTGGTCGGAAACGATCAAAGTTTGATCTAGGCGTCTGAAAAAGAACGATCCGAGCCGCTCGGATTGTTTCAAAATATTTCGAGAGCCCCCGAGGGTGAATTACGCCCTCCGGGGCAAGATTCATCTTCGGAGCGACTCGGCTGTTTTGGCCCTCGCCCCCGTCGTGAGACGCCGGAGGTGTTTTCATCCAAGCACGGAGCGACAGCTCCGGATCGCATTGCTCAGCTCCGCTGGTTCAGGGAGTACCGAGCCTGGCGTGTACCCGCCAGTTCACTAAATCGGCATGCGTCGGGGGCCAACCCCGGGGTGTGAAGCCTGATCGACAATGTCCCTTCTCGTCAGAGAAGCGCAATCCGGTGACGGAGCGCGCGGTATGTCCGAACTGCACGGGCACAGGGGGGCTAGTGACCCAACCCGCATGGCTAACGCACGTGAACCGCTGACTGAACCCTCGTGAAGATAAAGGGGCCTACGGCAATTATCGGCCTCGGCCAAAAACGGCACTGCAGGTGGTCATCGCAGTCACTGGATGCGATGCGGTACCAGACACCTGTCGGGGGAAAGACGGAGCCTAAACGGGGAATCGATGCGTTCCGGGGAACGTGGCAATCCCGACCACCCGCCAACGGCCGGCAACGGCACGGGCAGGCGACCCGCAAGGGGCGCTGAGGGGTGTGGGGAATGGGACGGTGCAAGAAGCGAAGGGCGACCTGTAACGGGTCGTATACCGGTTGAAAAAGTATCGGCAGGGGATAACCCTGGCTGACGTGCACCTGGTCTACAGGCGCAATGAAAACCGCTGATTCCAGCATGAAAACGACCCGAGGGGCGGACTTTACCCCTTGGGGGCAGTCCGCTTCGAGAGTTCGCGACCTTGAGGAGGACTGTATGAAAACGCAGCCAGCAACACCGGCAAAGTCTGCGTCCTTCGACGGGGTGACGGATTGGCACAATCTCGATTGGGCCAAGATCCAGACCTCCGTTCGGAAAACGCAGTTGAAGATTGCGCAGGCAACAGGGGAGGGCGACTGGCGCAGGGTTAAACGCCTGCAACGGATGCTGACCCACTCGCTCCACGGCCGCTGTCTGGCTGTGCGGCGAGTCACGGAGAATCGGGGTCGCAAGACCCCAGGCGTGGATGGAGAGAAATGGGCAACGCCCCGCTTGAAGTTCCAGGCCGTGATGCGTCTGTCAGAAAAGAGAGGGTATCGGCCGCAACCGCTTCGGCGGGTGTGGATACCGAAACCCGGCAAGCAGGAAAA
>NZ_FOFJ01000074.1 GCF_900110885.1 Azotobacter beijerinckii
ATGGTCGTCACCCTGATCGCTCCGATCGCCATGGAAGACGGTCTGCGCTTCGCTATTCGCGAAGGCGGTCGTACCGTTGGCGCCGGCGTGGTTGCAAAAATCATCGAGTAAGTTCTTGATGTTTTTATTCAGGGTCGGCATAATAGTTGACCTCTTAAGGGTTGTAGGCCAGTAGCTCAATTGGCAGAGCGGCGGTCTCCAAAACCGCAGGTTGGGGGTTCGATTCCCTCCTGGCCTGCCAGATTCCAGAGTGGTTTCTGGCTTTTATTTCATAGGATCATCTCGGATGAATGCCAAGGCTGAAGCTAAAGAGTCTCGCTTTGATCTGGTAAAGTGGCTCGTGGTGGCGGCCTTGGTTGCGGTGGGTGTGGTTGGCAATCAGCTATACTCCAGCGAGTCGATTCTGTATCGCGTCGTTGCATTGTTGGTTTTGGCCTTTGTCGCGGCTTTCGTCGCGTTGCAGACCGGCAAGGGGCAGGCTTTTTTCGCTTTGGTGAAGGAGGCGCGTGCCGAAATTCGCAAGGTTGTCTGGCCGACCCGTCAAGAGACAATGCAGACCACGCTGATCGTGGTCGCTGTTGTTCTGGTGATGGCGCTGCTGTTGTGGGGGCTCGATTCTCTGCTCGGCTGGCTGGTCTCCATGATCGTTGGTTAAGGGTGCATCGTGGCTAAGCGTTGGTACGTCGTTCACGCCTATTCGGGCTACGAAAAGCATGTGATGCGCTCGCTAATTGAACGAGTCAAGCTTGCTGGGATGGAAGATCAGTTTGGCGAGATTTTGGTTCCCACCGAAGAAGTGGTGGAGATGCGAAACGGCCAAAAGCGGAAAAGTGAGCGAAAGTTCTTTCCGGGGTACGTGCTAGTACAGATGGAGATGAACGAGGCAACATGGCACTTGATCAAAGACACTCCTCGTGTCATGGGCTTCATTGGTGGTACTGCTGACAAGCCTGCTCCGATCACCGACAAAGAAGCCGAGGCCATTCTGCGTCGAGTAGCCGACAGCGGTGACCGGCCTAAGCCGAAGACTCTGTTTGAGCCGGGCGAAGTAGTTCGCGTTATTGATGGTCCTTTTGCCGACTTCAATGGAGTTGTGGAAGAGGTCAATTACGAAAAGAGCCGCATCCAAGTGGCGGTGCTCATTTTCGGTCGCTCCACGCCCGTGGAGCTGGAGTTCAGCCAAGTCGAAAAGGCGTAGCTGATGGAATCGCCCTACACCCCGCAGTCGCAGGCTGCGGGGTTTTGTCGTCACTGGGGCAATCGCGAAAGCAACAGGGGAGCCTCAGGGCGTTCGAACCCGTAACTGGAGTTTTGCATGGCTAAGAAGATTCAGGCTTATATCAAGCTGCAAGTGAAGGCAGGTCAGGCCAACCCGTCGCCGCCGGTCGGTCCGGCCTTGGGCCAGCACGGCGTGAATATCATGGAGTTCTGCAAGGCATTCAATGCCAGGACCCAGGGCATGGAAATCGGCCTGCCGACTCCGGTGATCATCACTGTCTACAGTGACCGCAGCTTTACCTTCGAGACCAAGAGCACCCCGGCATCCGTCCTGCTGAAGAAGGCGGCCGGCATCACCAGTGGCTCCTCTCGCCCGAACACCCAGAAGGTCGGTACCGTTAATCGTGCCCAGCTGGAGGAGATCGCCAAAGCCAAGAAGGCCGATCTGACCGCTGCTGACCTGGAAGCCGCTGTGCGTACCATCGCCGGTTCCGCGCGCAGCATGGGCCTGAACGTGGAGGGTGTGTAAATGGCTAAGCTGACCAAGCGCCAGAAGGCGATCGCTGCAAAGGTAGAGGCAGGCAAGCAATACGGTTTCGAAGAAGCCGCTTCTCTGCTGGCAGAGCTGTCCACCATCAAGTTCAAAGAATCTGTCGACATCGCCATCAATCTGGGCGTTGATCCGCGTAAATCCGATCAGGTCGTGCGCGGTGCTACCGTGCTGCCGAATGGTACCGGCAAGAGCGTACGCGTTGCTGTGTTCACTCAGGGGCCCGCTGTCGAGGCTGCCTTGGCTGCTGGTGCCGATAAGGTTGGTATGGACGAGCTGGCTGCCGAGATGAAGGCTGGCGATCTGAGTTATGACGTGGTCATCGCCTCCCCGGATGCAATGCGCGTCGTTGGCCAGTTGGGTCAAATCCTCGGTCCGCGCGGCCTGATGCCGAACCCGAAGGTGGGGACTGTGACCCCTGACGTAGCCACTGCCGTGAAGAACGCGAAGGCTGGTCAGGTACGTTTCCGTACTGACAAGAACGGTATCATTCACGCATCCGTGGGCAAGGTCGATTTCGAGCCGATCAAGCTGCGGCAGAACGTCGAAGCCCTGCTGAGCGATCTGAAGCGCCTGAAGCCGTCCACTTCCAAAGGCGTCTACGTCAAGCGTGTGACGCTCAGTACGACCATGGGGCCGGGGCTGGTTATCGACCAGGCTTCCCTGGAAGCCTAAAGAATGGAGTGTGGCGGGCGCGAGTCCGTCACATCGACTATTGGGGTCCCTGCCTGGCGGGGGCTGTCCAAGACCGTAGGCGGCGCAAGCCTTAAACCCCAAGCCTACGCAGATGGTGCTCCCGATTCGTACCGAATCAGACACCAAAGCGCCGTCCGGCTCTGCTGGACGAAACGGTAACATCCAGGAGTAAACCCGTGGCAATCAAACTCGAAGACAAGAAAGCCATCGTCGCTGAAGTCAACGAGGCTGCCAAAGCTGCCCTGTCCGCTGTCGTGGCTGATGCCCGCGGCGTGACCGTCGGCGCTATGACCGGACTCCGTAAAGAGGCCCGCGAGGCTGGTGTGTACGTGCGAGTTGTGCGTAACACCCTGGCCCGCCGCGCTGTTGCTGGCACTCAGTTCGAGATCCTCAACGACGCGTTCAAAGGCCCGACCCTGATCGCTTTCTCCACCGAACATCCGGGCGCTGCAGCTCGTATTTTCAAAGAGTTTGCTAAGGGTCAGGACAAGTTCGAGATCAAGGCCGCTGCATTTGAGGGGCAGTTCCTCGCAGCCAACCAGATCGACGTGCTGGCTACTCTGCCGACCTACAACGAAGCCGTTGCACAACTGATGAGCGTGATTCAGGGCGCTACCAGCAAGCTGGCTCGTACCCTGGCGGCAATTCGCGACCAGAAAGAAGGCGTGGCTGCCTGATCGGCATCCAGCGTTTTTCAATTTTATATTCAATTTTGATGGCCACGAGAAGGCTATCTATCCATAACAGGAATTAGAGTCATGGCTCTGACCAACGAAGACATCATCAACGCCGTTTCCGAAATGTCCGTCATGCAGATCGTCGAACTGATCAAGGCGATGGAAGAGAAGTTCGGTGTGACTGCTGCTGCTGCCATGGCTGCCGGCCCGGCTGCTGCTGCCCCGGTTGCTGAAGAGCAGACCGAGTTCACCATCGTCCTGACCGAGGCCGGTGACAAGAAGGTGAACGTGATCAAGGTCGTCCGTGAACTGACCGCCCTGGGCCTGAAAGAAGCCAAGGCAGTCGTCGACGGCGCCCCGGGCGTGGTCAAGGAAGGCGTTTCCAAGGAAGAGGCCGAGGCCGCCAAGAAAGCCCTGGAAGAAGCCGGCGCGAAAGTCGAGCTCAAGTAAGCGACGACCTTGCGTCTACGGCCTGCGCGTTTCGCGCAAGGCTGATGGCTGGTGGCTGGAGCCACCGGCCTTTTTCCGTTATGGGTGGCTTGCCTGTCTGCCGCTACCCATGACCAACCACCTCAGAGGTGGCGCAGGCAATGAGCCTGCACGATTTCTGGCTGCTCCCTTCGGAGGGGCCAAACAAGCAGGTGACCAAGCTGGGGAACGCTGATGGCTTACTCATACACTGAGAAAAAACGTATCCGCAAGGACTTTAGCAAGTTGCCGGACGTCATGGATGTGCCTTATCTCCTGGCTATCCAGTTGGATTCCTATCGCGAATTCCTGCAGGCCGGTGCGAGCAAGGACAGGCTCCGCGACGTTGGCTTGCATGCAGCCTTCAAGTCCGTTTTCCCGATCATCAGCTATTCCGGCAATGCTGCACTGGAATACGTTGGCTACCGTCTGGGCGAGCCGGCCTTCGACGTCAAGGAGTGCGTGCTGCGAGGCGTGACCTTCGCGGTACCGCTGCGCGTGAAGGTGCGCCTGATCATTTTCGACAAGGAGTCCTCGAACAAGGCGATCAAGGACATCAAGGAGCAGGAAGTCTATATGGGGGAAATCCCCCTGATGACCGAGAACGGCACCTTCATCGTCAACGGCACCGAGCGCGTAATCGTTTCCCAGCTGCACCGTTCCCCCGGGGTGTTCTTCGATCACGATCGTGGTAAGACCCACAGCTCCGGTAAACTGCTTTATTCCGCACGCATTATTCCCTACCGTGGCTCCTGGCTCGACTTCGAGTTCGACCCGAAGGACGCCGTGTTCGTCCGGATTGACCGCCGTCGCAAACTGCCGGCCTCTGTACTGTTGCGTGCGCTGGGATACACTACTGAAGAAGTGCTGGACATTTTCTACGACACCAACGTATTCCATGTGACGCCTCAAGGCCTCAGCCTGGAGCTGGTGCCGCAGCGCCTGCGTGGCGAAATCGCCGCGTTCGACATCAAGGATGCCGCCGGCAAGGTCATCGTCGAACAGGGGCGACGCATCACCGCCCGTCACATCAATCAGCTGGAAAAGGCCGGCATCAAGGAGCTGGACGTCCCGCTGGAATATGTCAGCGGCCGCACCACGGCCAAGGCTATCGTGCACCCGTCCACCGGCGAGATCATCGCCGAGTGCAACTGCGAGTTGACCCCCGAGCTGCTGGTGAAGATCGCCAAGGGCCAGGTCGTGCGCATCGAGACCCTCTACACCAACGACATCGACTGCGGTCCTTTCATCTCCGATACCCTGAAGATCGACTCGACCACCAACCAGTTGGAAGCGCTGGTCGAGATCTACCGCATGATGCGCCCGGGCGAGCCGCCGACTAAGGATGCCGCCGAAACCCTGTTCAACAACCTGTTCTTCAGCGCCGAGCGTTATGACCTGTCCGCCGTCGGTCGCATGAAATTCAACCGCCGTATCGGCCGCGAAGAAATCGAAGGCCCGGGTGTGCTCAGCCGCGAGGACATCGTCGACGTGCTGAAGACCCTGGTCGATATCCGCAACGGCAAGGGCATCGTCGACGACATCGACCACCTGGGCAACCGTCGCGTACGCTGCGTCGGCGAGATGGCCGAGAACCAGTTCCGCGTCGGCCTGGTGCGCGTCGAGCGTGCGGTCAAGGAACGCCTGTCGATGGCCGAGAGCGAAGGCCTGATGCCGCAGGACCTGATCAACGCCAAGCCGGTGGCTGCCGCGGTCAAGGAATTCTTCGGCTCCAGCCAGCTGTCGCAGTTCATGGACCAGAACAACCCGTTGTCGGAGATTACTCACAAGCGCCGTGTTTCTGCCCTCGGCCCGGGCGGTCTGACCCGCGAGCGCGCTGGCTTCGAAGTGCGCGACGTGCATCCGACCCACTATGGCCGCGTGTGCCCGATCGAAACCCCCGAAGGTCCGAACATCGGTCTGATCAACTCCCTGGCGGCCTATGCCCGTACCAACCAGTATGGCTTTCTGGAAAGCCCGTACCGAGTGGTCAAGGAAGGGCAGGTGACCGACCAGATCGTCTTTCTTTCCGCCATCGAGGAGGCCGATCATGTAATCGCCCAGGCTTCGGCGACGCTGGACGAGAGCGGTCGGCTGATCGATGAGCTGGTGGCCGTCCGCCATCTGAACGAGTTCACCGTCAAGGCGCCGGAAGACGTCACCCTGATGGACGTCTCGCCGCGTCAGGTGGTGTCCGTTGCTGCCTCGCTGATTCCGTTCCTCGAGCACGACGACGCCAACCGTGCCCTCATGGGGTCGAACATGCAGCGTCAGGCCGTACCGACCCTGCGTGCCGACAAGCCGCTGGTGGGTACCGGGATGGAGCGCAACGTGGCTCGCGACTCGGGCGTCTGCGTGGTGGCCCGTCGTGGCGGGGTGATCGATTCGGTCGACGCCAGCCGCATCGTGGTACGCGTCAACGACGATGAGGTCGAGACCGGCGAAGCCGGTGTGGACATCTACAACCTGACCAAGTATACCCGCTCCAACCAGAACACCTGCATCAACCAGCGCCCGCTGGTCAGCAAGGGCGACAAGGTCTCGCGCAGCGACATCATGGCCGACGGCCCGTCCACCGACATGGGCGAGCTGGCCCTGGGGCAGAACATGCGCGTGGCGTTCATGCCCTGGAACGGCTTCAACTTCGAGGACTCCATCTGCCTGTCCGAGCGCGTGGTCCAGGAGGACCGCTTCACTACCATCCACATCCAGGAACTGACCTGTGTGGCGCGCGATACCAAGCTCGGCCCGGAAGAGATCACCGCAGACATCCCGAACGTCGGTGAAGCTGCACTGAACAAACTGGATGAGGCCGGTATCGTCTACGTCGGTGCCGAGGTCATGGCCGGCGACATCCTGGTCGGCAAGGTCACCCCGAAGGGCGAAACCCAGCTGACCCCGGAAGAGAAGCTGCTGCGGGCGATCTTCGGCGAGAAGGCTAGCGACGTGAAGGACACCTCCCTGCGCGTGCCGACCGGCACCAAGGGTACGGTGATCGACGTCCAGGTGTTTACCCGTGACGGCGTCGAGCGCGACTCCCGCGCCCTGGCCATCGAGAAAATGCAGTTGGACGAGATCCGCAAGGATCTCAACGAAGAGTTCCGCATCGTTGAGGGCGCGACTTTCGAGCGTCTGCGGGCTGCTCTGGTCGGCGCCATGTGCGAAGGCGGGGCCGGTCTGAAGAAGGGCACCGAAATCAGCGACGAGGTCCTCGACGGGCTCGAACATGGCCAGTGGTTCAAGTTGCGCATGGCTGACGACGCACTCAACGAGCAGCTGGAAAAGGCCCAGGCCTACCTGTCCGACCGCCGCCAGCTGCTCGACGACAAGTTCGAGGATAAGAAGCGCAAACTGCAGCAGGGCGACGATCTGGCGCCGGGCGTGCTAAAGATCGTCAAGGTCTATCTCGCTATCAAGCGCCGTATCCAGCCGGGCGACAAGATGGCTGGGCGTCACGGCAACAAGGGTGTGGTATCGGTGATCATGCCGGTCGAAGACATGCCCCACGATGCTAACGGCACTCCTGTGGATATCGTCCTCAACCCGCTGGGCGTACCCTCGCGGATGAACGTCGGGCAGATCCTCGAAACCCACCTGGGTCTGGCCGCTAAGGGGCTGGGCGAGAAGATCAACCGGATGCTCGAGGAGCAGCGCAAGGTCGCCGAACTGCGCCAGTTCCTTGCCGAGGTGTACAACGAGATCGGCGGGCGCAAGGAGGAAGAGCTGGACTCCCTGAGCGATGCCGAGATCCTCGACCTGGCGGGCAATCTGCGCGGCGGCGTGCCGATGGCTACCCCGGTGTTCGACGGCGCCAAGGAAACCGAGATCAAGGCCATGCTGAAGCTGGCTGATCTGCCGGAAAGCGGCCAGATGCGCCTGTTCGATGGCCGGACCGGCAACCAGTTCGAACGTCCGACCACCGTCGGTTACATGTACATGCTCAAGCTGAACCACCTGGTCGACGACAAGATGCACGCACGCTCCACCGGTTCCTACAGCCTGGTGACCCAGCAGCCGCTGGGTGGCAAGGCGCAGTTCGGCGGTCAGCGTTTCGGGGAGATGGAGGTCTGGGCGCTGGAGGCTTATGGCGCCGCCTATACCCTGCAGGAAATGCTCACCGTGAAGTCGGATGACGTGAACGGTCGTACCAAGATGTACAAGAACATCGTGGACGGCGATCACCGCATGGAGGCCGGCATGCCCGAGTCCTTCAACGTGCTGATCAAGGAAATCCGCTCGCTCGGTATCGACATCGAACTGGAAACCGAATAACCACGCACCGCTCATGCGGCGCCCGGTGTGAGCCGGCCGCCGCCGGTCCGTGAGGAGGAAAGGCCTTGAAAGACTTGCTGAATCTTTTGAAAAACCAGGGTCAACTCGAAGAGTTCGATGCCATCCGTATCGGTCTGGCCTCGCCCGAGATGATCCGCTCCTGGTCCTTCGGTGAAGTGAAAAAACCGGAGACCATCAACTACCGTACCTTCAAGCCGGAGCGCGACGGCCTGTTCTGCGCCAAGATCTTCGGCCCGGTGAAGGACTACGAGTGCCTGTGCGGCAAGTACAAGCGCCTGAAGCACCGTGGCGTGATCTGCGAGAAGTGCGGGGTGGAAGTCGCCCTGGCCAAGGTCCGTCGCGAGCGCATGGCGCACATCGAGCTGGCCTCGCCGGTCGCCCACATCTGGTTCCTCAAGTCGCTGCCGTCCCGCATCGGCCTGTTGCTGGACATGACCTTGCGCGACATTGAGCGCGTGCTCTATTTCGAGAGCTACGTGGTGATCGATCCGGGCATGACCACCCTGGAGAAGGGCCAGTTGCTCAATGATGAACAGTACTTCGAGGCCCTCGAGGAGTTCGGCGACGACTTCGATGCGCGCATGGGCGCCGAAGCGGTTCGCGAACTGCTCAACCAGATCGACCTGGAGCACGAGATCGGCCGCCTGCGCGAGGAGATCCCGCAGACCAACTCGGAAACCAAGATCAAGAAGCTGTCCAAGCGGCTGAAGCTGATGGAAGCCTTCCAAGGCTCGGGCAACTTGCCGGAGTGGATGGTGCTGACCGTGCTGCCGGTGTTGCCGCCAGACCTGCGCCCGCTGGTGCCGCTGGACGGTGGCCGTTTCGCCACCTCCGACCTGAACGACCTGTACCGCCGGGTGATCAACCGCAACAACCGTCTGAAGCGCCTGCTCGACCTGGCTGCGCCGGACATCATCGTGCGCAACGAGAAGCGCATGCTGCAGGAAGCGGTCGATGCTCTGCTGGACAACGGTCGCCGCGGCCGTGCCATCACCGGCTCCAACAAGCGCCCGCTGAAGTCCCTGGCCGACATGATCAAGGGCAAGCAGGGCCGTTTCCGCCAGAACCTGCTCGGCAAGCGCGTCGACTACTCCGGCCGTTCGGTGATCACCGTGGGCCCGACCCTGCGCCTGCATCAGTGCGGCCTGCCGAAGAAGATGGCGCTGGAGCTGTTCAAGCCGTTCATCTTCGGCAAGCTGGAAACCCGCGGCATGGCCACCACCATCAAGGCGGCCAAGAAGATGGTCGAGCGCGAGCTGCCCGAGGTCTGGGACGTGCTCGCCGAAGTCATCCGCGAACATCCCGTGCTGCTCAACCGTGCCCCGACCTTGCACCGTCTGGGTATCCAGGCGTTCGAGCCGGTACTCATCGAAGGTAAGGCGATCCAGCTGCATCCGCTGGTTTGCGCTGCCTACAACGCCGACTTCGACGGCGACCAGATGGCCGTGCACGTCCCGCTGACCCTTGAGGCCCAGCTGGAAGCCCGTGCGCTGATGATGTCGACCAACAACATTCTCTCGCCGGCCAACGGTGAGCCGATCATCGTGCCGTCTCAGGACGTGGTGCTGGGTCTGTACTACATGACCCGCGAAGCGGTGAATGCCAAGGGCGAGGGTCGCGTGTTCGCCGACCTGCAGGAAGTCGACCGGGTGTTCCGTGGCGGCGAAGCGTCGCTACATGCTCGCGTGAAGGTGCGGATCAACGAGACCGTCAAGCAGAAGGATGGCAGCTTGGTTCGCAATACCCGCATCGTCGACACCACCGTCGGTCGTGCGCTGTTGTTCCAGGTCGTCCCGGCTGGTCTGTCGTACGACGTGGTCAATCAGTCGATGAAGAAGAAGGCGATCTCCAAGCTGATCAACCACTGCTATCGCACGGTAGGCCTGAAGGATACCGTCATCTTCGCCGACCAACTGATGTACACCGGTTTTGCTTTCTCGACCCTGTCGGGGGTTTCCATCGGCGTGAACGACTTCGTCATTCCGGCGGAGAAGGCGCGGATCATCGACGGCGCCACCGAGGAAGTGAAGGAAATCGAGAGCCAGTACGCCACCGGCCTGGTGACCCAGGGCGAGAAGTACAACAAGGTGATCGACCTCTGGTCGAAGGCCAACGACGAAGTGTCCAAGGCGATGATGGCCAACCTCTCGAAGGAGAAGGTCATCGACCGCAATGGCAACGAAGTCGAGCAAGAGTCGTTCAACTCCATGTACATGATGGCGGACTCCGGTGCGCGGGGTTCCGCAGCACAGATCCGCCAGTTGGCCGGTATGCGTGGCCTGATGGCCAAGCCCGACGGCTCGATCATCGAGACTCCGATCACCGCCAACTTCCGCGAAGGCTTGAACGTACTACAGTACTTCATCTCCACTCACGGCGCCCGTAAGGGGCTGGCGGATACCGCACTGAAGACCGCGAACTCCGGTTACCTGACCCGTCGTCTGGTCGACGTGGCCCAGGATCTGGTGGTGACCGAGGTCGATTGCGGCACCGAGCAGGGCCTGTTGATGACCCCGCACATCGAGGGCGGCGACGTGGTCGAGCCGCTCGGCGAGCGCGTGCTCGGACGGGTCATCGCCAAGGACGTGTTCCGTCCCGGGAGCGACGAGGTTATTGTCCCGGCCGGCACCCTGATCGACGAGAAGTGGGTCGAGTTCATCGAACTGAACACCATCGACGAGGTGGTCGTGCGTTCGCCGATCAGCTGCGAAACCCGTTACGGTATCTGCGCCAAGTGCTATGGCCGCGATCTGGCCCGTGGGCACCAGGTCAACATCGGCGAGGCAGTCGGCGTCATCGCTGCCCAGTCGATCGGCGAGCCGGGTACCCAGCTGACCATGCGGACCTTCCACATCGGTGGTGCGGCCAGCCGGACCTCGGCGGTGGACAACGTTCAGGTGAAGAACGGCGGCAATATCCGTTTGCACAACCTGAAGCACGTCGAGCGAGCCGACGGCAACCTGGTGGCGGTGTCCCGCTCCGGCGAACTGGCCGTGGCCGACGATTTCGGTCGCGAGCGTGAGCGCTACAAGCTGCCTTACGGTGCGGTGATTTCGGTAAAGGAAGGCGACAAGGTCGACCCGGGCGCCATCGTTGCCAAGTGGGACCCGCACACCCACCCGATCGTGACCGAGATGAAGGGTACTGTGACCTTCGTCGGCATGGAGGAGGGTATCACCATCAAGCGCCAGACTGACGAGCTGACCGGTCTGACCAACATTGAGGTGATGGATGCGAAGGACCGCCCGGCCGCCGGCAAGGATATTCGCCCGGCTGTGAAGCTGGTCGACGCCAATGGTAAGGAGCTGCTGCTGCCGGGCACCGATGTGCCGGCCCAGTACTTCCTGCCGGCCAACGCCCTGGTGGGGGTGGCTGACGGCGCCGAAGTAGGGGTGGGTGACGTGATCGCCCGTATCCCGCAGGAAACTTCGAAGACCCGCGACATCACCGGTGGTCTGCCGCGGGTGGCGGACCTGTTCGAGGCGCGGCGTCCGAAGGAGCCGTCGATCCTGGCGGAAATCAGCGGCACCATCAGCTTCGGCAAGGAAACCAAGGGCAAGCGCCGCTTGGTCATCACCCCGAACGATGGCAGCGATCCGTACGAGGAGCTGATTCCGAAGTGGCGTCACCTCAACGTCTTCGAAGGCGAACAGGTGAATCGTGGCGAAGTGATCTCCGACGGTCCGAGCAATCCGCACGACATTCTGCGCCTGCTGGGAGTTAGTGCGCTGGCCAAGTACATCGTCAATGAGATCCAGGACGTGTACCGCCTGCAGGGTGTGAAGATTAACGACAAGCACATCGAGACCATCCTCCGGCAGATGCTGCGCAAGGTGGAACTCGCCGAGGCTGGCGACTCGAGCTTCATCAAGGGCGATCAGGTAGAACTGACCCAGGTGCTCGAGGAGAACGAGCAGTTGGCGACCGAGGACCGGTTCCCGGCGAAGTACGAGCGTATCCTGCTGGGTATCACCAAGGCGTCGCTGTCGACCGAGTCGTTCATCTCCGCTGCGTCCTTCCAGGAAACCACCCGCGTGCTCACCGAGGCTGCGGTCACCGGCAAGCGCGATTACCTGCGCGGCCTGAAGGAGAACGTCGTGGTGGGCCGGCTGATTCCCGCCGGTACCGGCCTGGCCTATCACAGCGAGCGCAAGCGCAAGCGCGATGCCGAGAAGCCGGTACGGGTGAGCGCGGAGGAGGTCGAGGCGGCACTGACCGAGGCCCTCAACACCAGCGGCAACTGAGCACAGATCGCCCGGCGGTGCGGCCGGGCCTTGCCTTGACTGGGTCTGGGAGTCTCTTTAGACTAACGGACCCTAAATTTGGCAGGGCGAATCGCTCTGCCATTTTGTTTATGTCGAAAGACAACAGTGGAGCTAGTAGATGGCAACTATCAACCAGCTGGTGCGTCAGCCGCGCAAGCGCCTCGTCGACAAGAGCGACGTGCCTGCGCTGCAGAACTGCCCCCAGCGCCGTGGCGTGTGCACTCGCGTGTACACCACCACGCCGAAAAAACCGAACTCGGCACTGCGTAAGGTCTGCCGTGTGCGCCTGACCAACGGTTACGAGGTCACCTCCTATATCGGCGGTGAGGGTCACAACCTGCAGGAGCACAGTGTCGTGCTGATCCGTGGCGGTCGTGTCAAGGACCTTCCGGGTGTCCGTTACCACACCGTGCGCGGTTCGCTGGACACCACTGGCGTGAAAGACCGCAAACAGGGCCGTTCCAAGTACGGCACCAAGCGTCCGAAGTAATCCAATTTACTATTTGTCGAGTCGATAAGAGTAAGGTCGGGCGTGGCCGGATGGCTACCGTTCCGAGCTAACCTGAAGACCGTTTGAGGGCTTATCAATGCCAAGACGTCGTGTAGCAGCCAAGCGCGAGATTCTGGACGATCCGAAGTATGGAAGCCAAATTCTTGCCAAGTTCATGAACCACGTGATGGAAAGCGGCAAGAAGGCGGTTGCCGAGCGCATCGTTTACGGCGCGCTGGATACCGTCAAGTCCCGCAAGAACAGCGATCCCCTGGAAATCTTCGAAAAAGCACTCGACGCCATCGCTCCGCTGGTCGAAGTGAAGTCCCGCCGCGTGGGTGGTGCGACTTACCAGGTTCCGGTCGAGGTTCGTCCGTCGCGTCGCAATGCGCTGGCCATGCGCTGGCTGGTGGACTCAGCACGCAAGCGTGGCGAGAAATCCATGGCCCTGCGTCTCGCTGGCGAGTTGCTCGATGCCTCCGAGGGCAAGGGCGCTGCTGTGAAGAAGCGTGAAGACGTGCATCGCATGGCCGAGGCGAACAAGGCGTTCTCGCACTATCGTTTCTGAATTCAGCCTCCATCTACGAGGACCTCATTGTGGCCCGTACAACCCCGATCAATCGCTACCGTAACATCGGTATCTGCGCCCACGTGGACGCAGGCAAGACGACGACTACGGAGCGGATCCTGTTCTACACAGGCGTCAACCACAAGATGGGCGAGGTGCATGATGGCGCCGCCACCATGGACTGGATGGTGCAGGAGCAGGAGCGCGGTATCACCATTACCTCCGCTGCGACCACTGCCTTCTGGCAGGGCTCGACCAAGCAGTACGACAACTATCGCGTAAACATCATCGATACCCCTGGGCACGTGGACTTCACCATCGAGGTGGAGCGTTCGCTGCGCGTGCTGGACGGGGCTGTGGTGGTATTCTGTGGTACCTCCGGTGTTGAGCCGCAGTCCGAGACCGTATGGCGCCAGGCCAACAAGTACGGCGTGCCGCGTATCGTCTATGTGAACAAGATGGACCGTGCGGGTGCCAACTTCCTGCGCGTCGTCGAGCAGATCAAGAAGCGTCTGGGCCACACTCCGGTCCCGGTGCAACTGGCCATCGGCGCGGAAGAGAACTTCCAAGGCCAGATCGATCTTCTCAAGATGAAGGCGATCTACTGGAACGAAGACGATCAGGGCATGACCTACCGCGAGGAAGAGATTCCGGCGGAGTTGCAGGCGCTTGCCGACGAGTATCGCTCCAATATGGTAGAGGCGGCTGCCGAAGCCAACGAAGAGCTGATGAACAAGTACCTTGAGGGTGGCGAGCTGTCGATCGAAGAGATCAAGGCTGGGCTGCGTCAGCGTACCATCGCCTGCGAAATCGTCCCGGCTGTATGCGGCTCATCCTTCAAGAACAAGGGTGTTCCGCTGGTTCTCGACGCCGTTATCGAGTTTCTTCCGGCTCCGACCGAGATCCCCGCGATCAAGGGCGTGCATCCGGATAACGAGGAAATCGTCGACGAGCGTCATGCCGATGATAGCGAGCCGTTCTCGGCGCTGGCGTTCAAAATCGCCACCGACCCGTTTGTGGGTACCTTGACGTTTGCTCGGGTGTACTCGGGTGTTCTCAGCTCTGGCGACTCGGTTATCAACTCGGTCAAGGGCAAGAAAGAGCGTGTGGGGCGCATGGTGCAAATGCATGCCAACACTCGCGAAGAGATCAAGGAAGTACGCGCCGGCGACATCGCGGCACTGATCGGTATGAAGGACGTCACCACTGGTGACACCCTGTGCTCGATCGAGAAGCCGATCATCCTTGAACGTATGGACTTCCCGGAGCCGGTAATCTCCGTGGCGGTCGAGCCGAAGACCAAGGCTGACCAGGAAAAGATGGGTATCGCTCTCGGCAAGCTGGCGCAGGAAGACCCGTCTTTCCGCGTCAAGACCGACGAGGAAAGTGGCCAGACCATCATTTCCGGTATGGGCGAGTTGCACCTGGACATTCTGGTCGACCGCATGAAGCGCGAGTTCGGTGTCGAGGCCAACATTGGCAAGCCTCAGGTGGCTTATCGCGAGACCATTCGCAACAAGTGCGAGATCGAAGGCAAGTTCGTACGTCAGTCCGGTGGTCGTGGCCAGTTCGGTCACTGCTGGATCCGTTTCGAGCCGGCTGACGAGGGTCAGGAAGGATTGCTCTTCACCAACGAGGTTGTGGGTGGTGTGATTCCGAAGGAATACATCCCGGCGATCCAGAAGGGTATCGAAGAGCAGATGAAGAACGGTGTGGTTGCGGGTTATCCGCTGCTCGGTCTGAAGGCCGCCGTATTCGATGGCTCCTACCACGACGTTGACTCCAACGAAATGGCATTCAAGATCGCGGCCTCCATGGCGACCAAGCAACTCTCCCAGAAGGGTGGTGCGGTGCTGCTCGAGCCGATCATGAAGGTCGAGGTGGTCACTCCGGAAGACTACATGGGTGACGTCATGGGTGACCTGAACCGTCGCCGTGGTCTGATCCAAGGTATGGAGGACACTGTCTCCGGCAAGGTCATCCGCGCCGAAGTCCCGCTGGGCGAGATGTTTGGTTACGCTACCGATGTACGTTCGATGTCCCAGGGACGCGCCAGCTACTCCATGGAATTCTCGAAGTACTCCGAAGCTCCGGCCAACATCGCCGAAGCTATCGTCAAAAAACAAGGTTGATTCAGCCCTTTAAGTAAGAGGTTTACTGTCGTGGCTAAGGAAAAATTCGAACGTAACAAACCGCACGTCAACGTTGGCACCATCGGTCACGTGGACCATGGCAAGACCACTCTGACTGCTGCGCTG
>NZ_FOFJ01000002.1 GCF_900110885.1 Azotobacter beijerinckii
TCACGCTGTTCTGGGCTGAGGCTGGAGAGCTGAGCGATCCATCGCGTGAACTGACTCGCTTTCATGATCCACCTCCCGCATGCGGAGACGTCATGATCAGCTTAGCCTGCTGCAACAGTTAACTCAGACATAGCCAAAGAAAACCCGGCCAAGCCGGGTTTTCTCGAAGCATCGCCGGTATTACTTGGCTTGTGCTTCCACTTCCGCTTCCACGCGACGGTTGATCGCACGGCCGGATTCGGTAGCGTTGTCAGCCACCGGACGGGACTCGCCGTAGCCGACGGAGTCGACACGGCTGCCGGACACGCCGTACTGGTTGACCAGAACGTCGCGCACAGCATTGGCACGGCGCTCGGACAGCTTCTTGTTATAGGCGTCCGGACCGACGGAGTCGGTGTGACCTTCCACGGTGGTGGTGGTCTGCGGATACTGGTTCATGAAGTCAGCCAGGTTTTTGATGTCGGCGTAGCTTTCTTCCTTGACCTTCGACTTGTCGAAATCGAACTTGACGTCCAGTTCGACGCGAACCACCTCGGCGACGGCGGTGCAGCCCTCGGCATCGACGGTAGTGTTGGCCGGGGTATCCGGGCAGCGGTCGACGTTGTCGCAGACGCCATCGCTGTCGACGTCTGCACAGACTGCAGCCACCGGCTCCGGAGCAGGCTGCTTCTTGCCGGCACTGCCGCCGAAGTTCAGACCGACGCCCACGCCGCCCTGCCACTCGGTGTAGCCTTCGTCGATGTTGTACATGCCATCGACGCCGGCCCGCGCATAGAGCATGTCGGTGAAGTAATACTTCAGACCGGTACCGACGTTGATGAAGGTGCTCTGATCACGACCCGGCTTGGCTTGACCGATGCTCTGATAGGCTACACCGCTGGATACATAGGGGCGCAGACCCACGCCCGGCGAACCGAAATGGTAGATCGCATCGATGGAGGTCTGTTCGCCCTTGATATTCTTGTGCTGACCATTAACGCGGTCTTTAGTGGACACATCGTGATAAGTTCCGTACGACAGTGCCAACTCCACATCGTCGGTCAGAAAATAACCAATGGATGCGCCATAAAGTTCAGCATCATCATTCTCGATGTCACGGCTGCTGTCGTCAGTGTCGTAATGCTTGGCGAAGGCCTCCACCTCAACTGCGCCTTGGCCTTGGGCCAGCACGCTGAACGAAGATGCGGCGACCACCGAGCCAATAATGACGCCTAAGGTGTTTTTCAGTTTCATCCGTTTTTCCCCATCGTGGTGTTTGACGGTCAAGACAATCTCGAAGTTTGTTTTCAGCTAGATAGATAGCCGAGATCGCTATTCCGCTAAGAGGCTAGCTGTCAAGCTAAGGTTCAGCAAGCCCCGAAAATTTTTCCCGCAACCGATCCAGAGCCCTTTTGTAGCGCATTTTAGTGGCACTCAAGCCCATGTGCATGATGTCGGCGATCTCCTGGAACTCCAGTTCTGCGACAAATCGAAGCACCAGTATCTCCCGATCGATAGAGTTGACGTGCACCAACCAGCGATCAAGACCGCCGCGCTCCTCTAGTTTAGGCGCCTTTTCTTCCGACGCCTCCTCCAGTGGATCGAGACTCAGTGCATCCATCAAACGCCGCTTTCTTCGCTCTTTCCGGTATTGGGTGATGCATTCGTTATAGGTGATGCTGTAGAGCCAAGTCTTGAATTTCGACTTGCCCTCGAAATTCCTCAAGCCATAGAGAACCTTGAGCATAACTTCCTGGCAAACATCGTCGGCGTCCCGCTCGTTACCCAAGTATCTTGCGCAGACATTGAATAGCGTACGCTGATAGCGTTGCATCAACTCCGCATAGGCTCGAGTAATATGGAAAAGCTCGGCATGTGCACGCTCAACCAGCTCCTCGTCGGACAGCTCCTTAGGGTCGTATCGCGAAGCAATCGATTGGTCTGCGTTCAAGACAAGAAAGGCTGGCAGTCGGGTCGCGGCCGCCAAAGCCCAGACCTCAGGTTCAAATTGGCGGCATAGATTACCAGATCTTCGCGCTAACGGCTGCTAACTCGTTCATCCAACAGAGAACGGTTGGCCAGCGAAACCAGTTCGCCGTGGCTGGTCAACAGCGTCGTCTTGACCGTGCCGATCTCCTCGATCTGCCCCTCGAGATCACCGATCCTGACCGCCTGCCCCACGCGGTAGAGTTCGCGGACATAGATGCCGGCGATGATCTGGCCAGCAACCTCGCGACTGCCCAGACCCAGTGCGAGGGCAACCGCTACCCCCACGGAGACCAGCAGGATGGCAACGACCGTATTGAGCAGGTCGGTCTTGACCTCCAGCTGTCCGATCGCCACGGAAATGCTGATGATGATGACCAAACCCTGCACGATACGTCCCAAGCCGCCGGCATAGTCGAGTCCGACGCCCTCTGCCGCGCCACGCACCACGCCGTTGACCAGCTGTGCCAGCAGCAATCCGGCGAGCAAAATCAGCGCCGCGCCGAAGGCCTTGGGCAGATAGAGCGCCAGCACATCCAGAGTTGCGGAAACCCGCGCCAGGCCGAGCGACTCGGCGGCCGAGACCATGAACACGAGCAGCACGAACCAGTAGACAACCCTGCCGATCAGGGTCGAAACCGGCACCTGAATGCCGATCCGAACCAGTAACCGGGTCAGGCCGGTACCCGACATCAGGCGATCCAGCCCCACCTTCGCCAGCAGCTTGGACAACAGCGTATCGAGCAGCTTGGCCACGACGAAGCCGAGCAGCGCCACGATCAGGGCAACGAACAGATTGGGAATGAAGTTGGCTACCTTGGTCCAAAGCGTTTTCATGGCAGCAACCAGGCTTTGAGTCCAGGGGTCGAGTTCCATTTCAGTCAGCCTTGTCTGCAGAAGAATCGAGAGTGCTACGACGGGAGACAGGCGCAATATGGGGCGATCCGTTGTTCAGCCCTATCATCAGCGCCTCGAACCAATGTCCAACGAGGGCGAACAGATCGCCGGCACCCGCTTGGCGACTGGCCATTTTCAGGACACGCCCCAGCGCCGCATCGTCGTCATGGGCGAGCGCAGAAGACTTGAGCAGATCGCGTAAGGACTCTTCGAATGGATCGTGCATACGCACCTCCCGGGATGTAACGCCTAGACGAGGCCGTCTGCCGGCAGGTCACATCCGAGTCCATCCAAGCGCAGAACAGTCCACCGGTGACGGACGCTAGCAATGGATCGCAGACAGCGGAATACCCACAGGGTTTCCGCTGCCCGGCATCGCCTAAGCAAGCTGGCAAAACCGGCAGCACGGAAAGCGCACGGCTTGCACTCTCAGGGAGTAGGCTCGGAAGGAGATTACTCCGGCATCTTCAAAGCCTGCGGAGAGACGATGATGCCGTTGTTGTCGGCATACAGGTACTCGCCCGGCCGGAAGGTGACGCCACCGAAGGTCACCGGAACATTCAGATCGCCGATGCCTCGCTTGTCGGTTTTCATGGGATGGGTAGCCAGCGCCTGGACGCCGAGGTCGGTCTGGGCAATCACGTCCACGTCGCGAATGCAACCGTAGACGACCAGCCCTTCCCAGCCGTTGCGGGCGGCCTTTTCGGCGAGCATGTCGCCCAGCAGGGCGCGGCGCAGCGACCCCCCCCCATCTACCACGAGTACCTTACCCTTGCCATTCGTGTCGACCTGATCCTTGACCAGCGAGTTGTCCTCGAAGCACTTGATGGTGACGATTTCGCCGCCAAAGGAATCACGACCGCCGAAATTGTTGAACATCGGCTCGACCACCTGTACCAGCTCGGGATAGGCGTCGCACAGATCCGGGGTGACATATTGCATGGCAAAACTCCTCTGGAGAATTACAACAGGGTAGATGACCGCCGCCCGCCAGATCGAACTCGGCGCCGTGCCGGCAGCAACAGGGCAACGAGCATAGCGCCTCCGTCGACAGTGACTGATCGTAGGAAAACTTGGCGGCACATCTTAGCCGCGGGCCTGCCGGGGTGAAATGCCGGACCGGACGGAAACAGGTGCAAACGGGGAACGACATACGTCGAATATACAAATTCGCACGCGAAAAAAGGGCGGGAACTAGCCCACCCTTTTTTGCTCACCGACGCAACGGGCAATCAGCTCGCCAGCTGGCCCTCGGCCAGGAAGAACCAGGTATCGAGCACCGAGTCCGGATTCAGGGAGACGCTGTCGATTCCCTGCTCCATCAGCCACTTGGCCAGATCCGGGTGATCCGACGGCCCCTGGCCGCAGATGCCGATGTACTTGCCGGCCTTGTTGCAGGCATGGATGGCGCTGGACAGCAGCTTCTTCACAGCGGCGTTTCGCTCGTCGAACAGGTGGGCGACGATGCCCGAGTCGCGGTCAAGCCCCAGGGTCAGTTGGGTCAGGTCGTTGGAGCCGATGGAGAAACCATCGAAGTACTCGAGGAACTCCTCGGCCAACAGCGCGTTGGAAGGCAGCTCGCACATCATGATCACGCGCAGGCCATTCTCCCCACGCTTGAGGTCGTGACTGCCAAGCAGATCGATGACCTGGCTGGCTTCGCCCAGGGTGCGCACGAAGGGAATCATGATCTCGACATTGTCCAGCCCCATCTCGTTGCGTACTTTCTTGATCGCCCGGCACTCCAACTCGAAGCAATCGCGGAAGGACTCGCTGATGTAGCGCGAGGCGCCGCGGAAACCGAGCATCGGATTCTCTTCTTCCGGCTCGTAGAGCTTGCCGCCGATCAGGTTGGCGTACTCGTTGGACTTGAAGTCGGACATGCGCACGATGACCTTCTTCGGCCAGAAGGCGGCAGCCAGGGTGCTGATGCCCTCGACCAGCTTCTCGACGTAGAAGCCGACCGGATCGTCATAGCCGGCGATGCGTTTCTCGACGCTGGCCTTGATTTCCGGCGGCAGGCCGGCGAAGTTCAGCAGCGCCTTGGGATGCACGCCGATCATCCGGTTGATGATGAACTCCAGACGGGCCAGGCCCACGCCCTCGTTCGGCAACTGGGCGAAATCGAAGGCCCGATCCGGGTTGCCGACGTTCATCATGATCTTGAACGGCAGCTGCGGCATGGCATCGACGGAGTTCTTGCGGATATCGAAACCCAGTTCGCCTTCGAAGATGTAGCCGGTATCGCCCTCGGCACAGGATACGGTCACGCCCTGGCCATCCCGCAGCGCGGTGGTGGCATTGCCGCAGCCGACGACGGCCGGGATACCCAGCTCGCGGGCGATGATCGCCGCATGGCAGGTACGCCCACCCCGGTTGGTGACGATCGCGCTGGCGCGCTTCATGATCGGCTCCCAGTCCGGGTCGGTCATGTCGGAGACCAGCACGTCGCCCGGCTGAACCTTGTCCATTTCGGCAATATCGTGGATCACCTTGACTGGGCCGGCGCCGATGCGCTGGCCGATGGCACGCCCTTCGACCAGGATATTGCCCGTTTCCTTCAGCAGGTAGCGCTCCATCACGGTGGCACTGGCACGGCTTTTCACGGTTTCCGGACGGGCCTGGACGACATAGAGCTTACCGTCGTCGCCGTCCTTGGCCCATTCGATGTCCATCGGGCGACCATAGTGCTTCTCGATGATCAGCGCCTGCTTGGCCAGCTCGGTAACCTCGGCGTCGCTGATGCAGAATCGGGCACGCTCCTCGCGGCTCACTTCGACGGTCTTCACCGACTTGCCGGCCTTGGCCTCCTCGCCGTAAACCATCTTGATCGCCTTGCTACCCAGATTGCGGCGCAGGATGGCGGGACGACCGGCCTCGAGGGTCGGCTTGTGCACGTAGAATTCGTCGGGGTTCACGGCTCCCTGCACCACAGTCTCGCCGAGACCGTAGGCGCCGGTGATGAACACCACATCACGGAAACCGGATTCGGTATCCAGGGTGAACATCACCCCGGCGGTGCCGGTTTCCGAACGCACCATGCGCTGCACACCAGCGGACAGGGCGACCAGCTTGTGATCGAAGCCCTGGTGCACGCGGTAGGCGATGGCACGGTCGTTGAACAGGGAGGCGAAGACCTCCTTCGCCGCGCGGATCACGTTGTCCACGCCCCGGATGTTGAGGAAGGTTTCCTGCTGGCCGGCAAAAGACGCATCGGGCAGGTCTTCCGCGGTGGCGGAAGAGCGCACCGCCACCGCCAGGTTGTCATTGCTGCCCGCCATTTCGACGAAGGCCTTGCGGATAGCGGCATCGAGCTGAGCAGGCAGCTCGGCCTCCATCACCCACTGGCGAATCTGCGCACCGGTCTTGGCCAACGCATTCACGTCGTCCACGTCCAGTGCGTCGAGTGCGGCATGGATACGCTCGTTCAGGCCGCTTTGCTCGAGAAAGTCACGGTAGGCCTGGGCAGTGGTGGCGAAGCCGCCGGGAACCGACACGCCGGCACCGGACAGGTTACTGATCATTTCGCCCAGGGATGCGTTTTTGCCCCCTACTCGCTCCACATCGTGGACGCCGAGCTTGTCAAGGGAAACTACGTACTCTACCAAGATGAATTCTCCACTAGGGGGTTGGGTAGCTCAGGCGGAAGCTTTCCGCGCAATTCTGGCTTGACCCATGGAAATAAGTGACAATGCCAGGCAAGGAAACCCCCGGCGATGTCGGGGCCTATCATAGCCTAACTACCGTCATATCCTTAAGGCCAAGGGCACAATGAAACGAACCGCTTTCTTCATCTCCGACGGTACCGGAATCACCGCGGAAACCCTTGGCCAGAGCCTGTTGGCACAGTTCGAGAACATATCCTTCACCAAGATCACGCGCCCCTACATCGACACGGCGGAAAAAGCGCGTGGCATGGTGCAGCAAATCAATGGCGCCGCCGAAAAGGATGGCGCCCGACCGATCATCTTCGACACCGTCGTCAACCAGGAAATCCGCGACATACTGGCCAAATCGAACGGCTTCATGATCGACATCTTTTCGACCTTTCTCGCTCCGCTGGAGCACGAGTTGATGTCTCACTCGTCCTACTCCGTGGGCAAATCGCACTCCATCAGCCACAACTCCCACTACATGGAACGCATCGAAGCGGTGAACTTCGCCCTGGACAACGATGACGGCGCCCGCACCCACTACTACGACAAGGCCGACCTGATCCTGATAGGCGTCTCCCGCTGCGGCAAGACGCCAACCTGCCTGTACATGGCCATGCAGTATGGCATCCGCGCCGCCAATTACCCACTCACGGAAGAAGACATGGAGCGCCTGCAGCTGCCGAGCGCCCTCAAGCCCTATCGGGACAAGCTGTTCGGCCTGACCATCGACACCGAGCGCCTTGCCGCCATCCGCAACGAGCGCAAGCCGAACAGCCGCTACTCCAGCTTTGCCCAGTGCGAGTTCGAGGTACGCGAGGTGGAACAACTGCTGCGCCGCGAGAACATCCCCTACATCAATTCCACCCACTTCTCGGTGGAAGAGATCTCGGCGAAGATCCTCGTCGAGAAAGGTGTGGAACGCCGCTTCAAGTAGCTACCTGTCGAAACGACAGGCCCGAGCCATACACCCTCGCCACGTCAAACCCGGAAAAAGCCCGAGCCATCGGACCGGGGCTTCTTCGGGTCATTCTCTGCCGGCACGCTGAAGATTAGAACGCATCGCCGGGCACGCGAACCCAGCCCTCCATCAGCACACGGGCACTGCGACTCATGATCGCCTTGGTCACCGTCCACTCGCCGTCGACCTGCTTGGCCTCGGCGCCGACACGCAGGGTCCCCGACGGGTGCCCGAAGCGTACCGCGCTGCGCTCGCCACCGCCGGCGGCAAGGTTGACCAGCGTGCCGGGTATCGCGGCGGCGGTGCCGATGGCCACCGCGGCGGTGCCCATCATGGCGTGGTGCAGCTTGCCCATCGACAGTGCGCGCACCAGTAGGTCCACGTCGGCGGCGGCCACTGGCTTGCCGCTGGAGGCAACGTAATCCTTGGGCTTGGCGACAAAGGCCACTTTCGGCGTGTGCTGGCGCTTGGCAGCTTCGTCGACGTTCGCAATCAGGCCCATGCACAGCGCACCGTAGGCACGGATGGTCTCGAACATCGTCAGGGCCTTGGCGTCGCCGTTGATGGCCTCCTGCAGCTCGATGCCGGTGTAGCCGATGTCTTCGGCATTGACGAAGATGGTCGGGATGCCGGCGTTGATCATGGTGGCCTTGAAGGTACCGACACCCGGCACTTCCAGGTCGTCGACCAGATTGCCGGTGGGGAACATCGAACCACCGCCCTCGCCTTCGCCCTCGTCGGCCGGATCTAGGAACTCGAGCTGCACTTCGGCGGCCGGGAAGGTCACGCCATCCAGCTCGAAGTCGCCGGTTTCCTGCACTTCGCCGTTGGTGATCGGCACATGGGCGATGATGGTCTTGCCGATGTTGGCCTGCCAGATGCGCACGGTGCAGGTGCCGTTCTGCGGGATGCGGCGGGCATCGACCAGGCCGCCGCTGATGGCGAAGGCACCGACGGCCGCCGACAGGTTGCCGCAGTTACCCGACCAGTCGACAAAGGCCTTGTCGATGGACACCTGGCCGAACAGATAGTCGACATCGTGATCAGCCTTTTCGCTCTTGGCGAGGATGACGGTCTTGCTGGTGCTGGAGGTGGCACCGCCCATGCCATCGATCTGCTTGCCGTACGGGTCGGGGCTGCCGATCACCCGCAGCAGCAGCTTGTCGCGGGCCTCGCCGGATACCTGGCAGGCTTGTGGCAGGTCCTGCAGGCGGAAGAACACACCCTTGCTGGTGCCGCCACGGATGTAGGTGGCCGGGACGCGGATCTGGGGTACATGCGCCATGGGAGTCTTGTCCTCATGAGACTGTGCTGCCGGACGGCAGCACAGAGGTAGAAATGCGTGGTCCTGCCAGCACCCCATCCACCACAACAGCGGACGGGAGGACGGCAGGCGCCAGTCAGGCCTGACCGAGGAAGTCCTTGGCGAAGCGCTGCAGCACACCGCCAGCGGCGTAGACCGACACTTCTTCGGCGGTGTCCAGACGGCAGGTGACCGGCACTTCGACGGTCTCGCCGCTCTTGCGCTGGATGACCAGGGTCAGGTCGCAGCGCGGCGAGATGTCGCCCTTGACGTCGAAGGTCTCGGTGCCGTCGATGTTCAGGGTCAGGCGGTTGACGCCCGGCTTAAACTCCAGCGGCAGCACGCCCATGCCGACCAGGTTGGTGCGGTGGATACGCTCGAAGCCTTCGGCGACGATGGCCTCGACGCCGGCCAGACGCACGCCCTTGGCTGCCCAGTCACGCGAGGAGCCCTGACCGTAGTCGGCACCGGCGATGATGATCAGCGGCTGCTTGCGCTCCATGTAGGTCTCGATGGCTTCCCACATGCGCACGACCCGGCCTTCCGGCTCGATGCGCGCCAGCGAACCCTTCTTCACCTGGCCATCGACCACGGCCATTTCGTTCACCAGCTGCGGGTTGGCGAAAGTAGCGCGCTGGGCGGTCAGGTGGTCGCCGCGGTGGGTCGCGTAGGAGTTGAAGTCCTCCTCCGGCAGGCCCATCTTGGCCAGGTACTCGCCAGCAGCGCTGTTGGCCAGGATGGCGTTGGACGGCGACAGGTGGTCGGTGGTGATGTTGTCCGGCAGCACCGCCAGCGGACGCATGCCCTTGAGGGTCCGCTCACCGGCCAGCGCGCCTTCCCAGTACGGCGGGCGGCGGATGTAGGTGGACATCGGACGCCAGTCGTACAGCGGGCTCTTGGCTTCTTCCACGGTGCCCAGATCGAACATCGGGATATAGACCTGCTTGAACTGCTCCGGCTTGACGCAGGAGGCGACGATGGCGTCGATTTCCTCGTCGCTCGGCCACAGGTCCTTCAGGGTGATCGGGTTGCCGGCCGTATCAACGCCCAGCACGTCCTTCTCGATGTCGAAGCGCACGGTACCGGCGATGGCGTAGGCGACCACCAGCGGCGGCGAGGCGAGGAAGGCCTGCTTGGCGTACGGGTGGATACGGCCGTCGAAGTTGCGGTTGCCGGACAGTACGGCGGTGGCGTACAGGTCGCGGTCGATGATTTCCTGCTGGATCTTCGGATCCAGGGCGCCGGACATGCCGTTGCAGGTGGTGCAGGCGTAGGCAACGATGCCGAAGCCGAGCTTCTCCAGCTCCGGCAACAGGCCGGCTTCTTCCAGATACAGCTTGGCGACCTTGGAGCCCGGCGCGAAGGACGTCTTCACCCACGGCTTGCGCACCAGGCCCAGCGCGTTGGCCTTCTTGGCCAGCAGGCCGGCGGCGACCACGTTGCGCGGATTGGAGGTGTTGGTGCAGCTGGTGATGGCGGCGATGATCACCGCGCCATCCGGCAGCAGGCCTTCGGCCTCCTCGGCCTTGGCGGCGGCCAGCTTGGCTTCGTCGGCAATGCCGCGCTCGTGCAGGGCGGAGGTCGGCAGGCGCTTGTGCGGGTTGGACGGGCCGGCCATGTTGCGCACCACGGTGGACAGGTCGAACTCCAGCACGCGCTCGTAGTCGGCGCCGACCAGCGCATCGGCCCACAGGCCGGTGGTCTTGGCGTAGTTTTCGACCAGCGCCACCTGCTCCGGCTCGCGACCGGTCAGCTTGAGGTAATCGATGGTCTGCTGGTCGATGTAGAACATCGCCGCGGTGGCGCCGTATTCCGGGCACATGTTGGAGATGGTCGCGCGGTCGCCGATGCTCAGGCTGGCAGCGCCGTCGCCGAAGAACTCGACGTAGGCACCCACCACGCGCTCCTTGCGCAGGAACTCGGTCAGCGCCAGCACGATGTCGGTGCAGGTGATGCCGGGCTGATGCTTGCCGGTCAGCTTGACGCCGACGATGTCGGGCAGGCGCATCATCGATGCGCGGCCGAGCATCACGGTTTCGGCTTCCAGACCGCCGACGCCGATGGCGATCACGCCGAGGGCGTCGACGTGCGGAGTGTGGCTGTCGGTACCTACGCAGGTATCCGGGAAGGCCACGCCGCCACGGGCCTGGATCACCGGCGACATCTTCTCCAGGTTGATCTGGTGCATGATGCCGTTGCCGGCCGGGATCACGTCGACGTTCTTAAAGGCGGTCTTGGTCCACTCGATGAAGTGGAAACGGTCTTCGTTGCGACGGTCTTCGACGGCGCGGTTCTTCTCGAAGGCGTCCGGGTCGAAACCGGCGTACTCCACGGCCAGCGAGTGATCGACGATCAGTTGGGTCGGCACCACCGGGTTGACCTTGGCCGGGTCGCCGCCCTGTTCGGCAATCGCATCGCGCAGGCCGGCCAGGTCGACCAGCGCGGTCTGACCGAGGATGTCATGGCAGACCACACGGGCCGGGTACCACGGGAAGTCCAGGTCACGCTTGCGCTCGATGATCTGCTTCAGCGAGTCGGTCAGCATGGTCGGATCGCAGCGGCGAACCAGTTGCTCGGCCAGCACGCGGGAGGTGTAGGGCAGCTTGTCATAAGCGCCCGGCTGGATGACTTCGACGGCCGCACGGGTGTCGAAGTAGTCCAGTTGGGTACCGGGCAGGCTCTTGCGATATTGGGTGTTCATCTTACTTGCGCTCCTTGAGCGGCACGAACTTCAAGTCTTCCGGACCGACGTAGTTGGCGCTCGGACGAATGATCTTGCCGTCGATGCGCTGCTCGATGGCGTGGGCGGCCCAGCCGGAGGTACGGGCGATCACGAACACCGGGGTGAACATCGCGGTGGGGACGCCCATCATGTGGTAGCTGACGGCGCTGAACCAATCCAGGTTGGGGAACATCTTCTTGATTTCCCACATCACGCTCTCGAGGCGCTCGGCAATGTCGTACATCTTGGTGTTGCTCTGCTCGACACTGAGCTCGCGGGCAACTTCCTTGATCACCTTGTTGCGCGGGTCGGCAACGGTGTAGACCGGATGACCGAAGCCGATCACGACCTCCTTGCGCTCGACGCGGGCACGGATGTCGGCCTCGGCCTCGTCCGGGTTGTCATAGCGCTTCTGGATCTCGAAGGCCACCTCGTTGGCACCGCCATGCTTCGGCCCGCGCAGCGCACCGATGGCGCCGGTGATGCAGGAGAACATGTCGGAGCCGGTGCCGGAGATCACCCGGGAGGTGAAGGTGGACGCGTTGAACTCGTGCTCAGCGTAGAGGATCAGCGAGGTGTGCATGGCGCTCACCCAGGAGTCGCTCGGCTTCTTGCCGTGCAGCAGGTGCAGGAAGTGGCCGCCGATGGTGTCGTCATCGGTTTCCACCTCGATGCGCTTGCCGTTGTGGCTGAAGTGGTACCAGTACAGCAGCATGGAGCCCATGGAGGCCATCAGCTTGTCGGCGATGTCGCGGGCACCCGGGTGGTTGTGGTCGTCCTTCTCGGGCGACAGGCAGCCCAGCACGGACACGCCGGTACGCATCACGTCCATCGGGTGGGCAGAAGGCGGCAGTTGCTCGAGGGCGGCCTTCACGCCGGCCGGCAGGCCACGCAGGGCCTTGAGTTTGGCCTTGTAGCCAGTCAGCTCGGCGACGTTGGGCAGCTTGCCATGCACCAGCAGGTGGGCGATTTCCTCGAACTCGCAGGTGGTGGCGAAGTCGAGAATGTCATAGCCGCGGTAATGCAGGTCATTGCCGGTGCGACCCACGGTGCACAGGGCAGTATTGCCGGCGGCGGTGCCACTCAGGGCCACTGACTTCTTCGGCTTGAAGCCCACAGTGGTGGTTTCTGCGGTAGCGCTCATCGCTCGTTTCTCCTCATCCGGTTGGATATTTCTCTTGTTTTCCCCAGAGCCGACCTGCTCAGGCCGGCCCGGGTGCCGGGTCACTTCTTGGCTGCGAACAGCGCGTCGAGGTGCTGCTCGAACGCGTGGTAATTGATGCGCTCGTAGAGCTCCATGCGGGTCTGCATGGTGTCGACCACGTTCTTCTGGGTGCCGTCGCGGCGCAGCGCGGTGTAGACGTTCTCGGCCGCCTTGTTCATGGCGCGGAACGCCGACAGCGGGTAGAGCACCAGGGACACGTCGACCGAGGCCAGCTCCTCGGTGGTGTACAGCGGCGTGGCGCCGAACTCGGTGATGTTGGCCAGGATCGGCGCCTTCACCCGGTCGGCGAAGGTCTTGTACATCGCCAGCTCGGTGATCGCCTCCGGGAAGATCATGTCGGCACCGGCCTCGATGCAGGCGGCAGCGCGATCCAGCGCGGAGTTCAGACCCTCGACCGCCAGCGCGTCGGTACGCGCCATGATCACGAAGCTGTCATCGGTACGGGCGTCGACGGCGGCCTTGATCCGGTCGACCATCTCCTGCTGGGAAACGATTTCCTTGTTCGGCCGGTGGCCGCAGCGCTTGGCGCCGACCTGGTCCTCGATATGGATGGCGGCAGCGCCGAACTTGATCATCGACTTGACGGTACGGGCGACGTTAAAGGCCGAAGAGCCGAAGCCGGTGTCGACATCGACCAGCAGCGGCAGGTCGCACACGTCGGTGATACGGCGTACATCGGTCAGCACATCGTCCAGGCCGGTAATGCCCAGGTCCGGCAAGCCCAGGGAGCCGGCCGCCACCCCGCCACCCGACAGGTAGATAGCCTTGAAGCCGGCACGCTTGGCCAGCAACGCATGGTTGGCGTTGATGGCACCAACCACCTGCAGCGGATGCTCGCTGGCGACGGCATCGCGGAAACGTTGCCCGGCAGACGTCTGAGTCATGACTTACCCCTCTTATTGGCTGGATTGACCGGAGCGCTCTCATAGTGACGCTCCATGTTGCGCCGGGACGCAGCGATGTGCCGGCGCATCAGCAGCTCGGCCAATTCGCCGTCGTGGTCGGCGATGGCATCGAGAATGCGGTGGTGTTCGTTGAAGGCCTGGCGCGGCCGGTTGGGCGTGGAGGAGAACTGGATGCGGTACATGCGCACCAACTGGTACATCTCCCCGCAGAGCATGCGCACCAGCGTCTGGTTGCCGCTGCCCTGGATGATCCGGTAGTGGAAGTCGAAATCGCCTTCCTGCTGGTAATAGCCGACACCGGCCTGGAAGGCCGCATCGCGCTCGTGGGTATCCAGCACCCGGCGCAGTTCGTCGACGCCGGCCTGGGTCATGCGTTCGGCGGCCAGCCGGCAGGCCATGCCTTCCAGGGATTCGCGAATCTCGTACAGCTCGACCAACTCCTGGTGACTGAGCGAAACCACCCTGGCCCCCACATGGGGTACCCGAACCAGCAGTTTCTGCCCTTCCAGGCGATGAATGGCCTCGCGCAGGGGACCCCGACTGATGCCGTAGGTACGTGCCAACTCGGGCTCGGAGATCTTGCTGCCCGGCGCGATCTCACCCTTGACGATCGCCGCCTGGATGCGGCGGAAGACATGCTCGGAGAGTGTCTCGGAGTCATCCGGGATAGCCTGGGATGAATAAGTAGCGTCCAGCATATTGTCGACACTTCATGCCTTTGTTGCGCAGAAACTAGGCTTAAGCGATCTAACTGTCAAACACATCTTGCAGATTGTCGACAATCGTCGAATAAGGCGCGCCTCTCCGCCGCGCTCCCGAGAGCCGGGGCGACGATCCGCCGATATGAAAAACCCGTGCTAGAATGCGCGCCGCGCGCGGCCGGAGGCCTTGTCCGCACCCGCACGCCGCACCGGGCAGCGGGGTCCGTCCGCCCAGCCGATGCCTGAACCGTCGATCGCTTCCGCCCACAGGACCTATGAGATTCCAACCCCTTGCCCTGCTGTCTTGTCTGCTGCTCGTCCCCAGCCTGCTCCCTGCCGCCGAGAAGACCATCTATGGTCTAAACGAATACGTGTCGCTGCCCGAGATCAAGCTGGAGGTGTCGGCCAAGCTGGACACGGGGGCCGCGACGGCATCGCTCAGTGCCCGCGACATCAGCCGGTTCAAGCGCAACGGCGAGGCCTGGGTACGCTTCTACCTGGCCATCGACGATAGTCACGCACATCCCATCGAGCGGCCGCTGGCGCGGATCAGCAAGATCAAGCGCCGCTCCGGCGATTACGATCCGGAAGAGAGCAAGACCTACACCGCTCGCCCGGTCATCGAGCTGGACGTCTGCATGGGCGGCACTCTGCGCACCATCGAAGTGAACCTGACCGACCGGAGCGCATTCCAATACCCGCTGCTGATCGGCTCCGAGGCGCTCGCACGCTTCGGCGCTCTGGTCGATCCGAGCCTTAAATACGCAGCCGGCAAGCCCGCCTGCGCCACCGTTGCAAACTCCGCCGAGTAATACGCATGCGCGCTCTCAACCTGCATCTGAAAATACTGATCGTCCTCTTGGTGTCGATCGGGGTTCTGGTCACGGCGTATCAGATCTTCGTCCTGGGCATCCCGGTGACCGAAGACGAGACCGAGGACCTGTGGAACATCGACGCGCGCGTCGAATTCCAGGCCAATCCCCACGAGCCGGTGAAAGTGCAGATGTTCGCTCCGCCGCTCAATCAGGACTACGTCAGCCTCAACGAGAGCTTCATCTCCAACAACTACGGGGTGAGCGTCAACCAGGTCGGCAACAACCGCCGGGTAACCTGGTCGGCACGGCGCGTTAGCGGCAAGCAGACCCTTTACTATCGCCTGGCCCTGACCAAGCGCTATACCGGCGACCAGCCCAAGGCCAAGGGCCCGACCTTCCGCGACAGCATCCCACTGGAAGGGGCCGAAAAGATCGCCGCCGAAGCCCTGCTGGCGCCCATCCGCGAGCATTCGGCCGATGTCGAGACCTTCATCGGCGAGACCATCAAGCGGGTCAACAACCTCAACGACGACAACGTCAAGCTGCTCACCGCCGGCAACACCTCGACCTCGAACCGGGTCAGAATCCTCGAACTCCTGCTCTCCTCCGCCCATGTGCCGGTGGAGCGCGTGCACACCCTGCGACTGATCGCCGACCAGAAGATCAGCCCCGAACTCTGGATTCGCAGCTTCAATGGCGAGAAGTGGCTGTACTTCAACCCGGACAATGGCGAACAGGGCCTGCCGGCCGACCGCCTGATCTGGTGGACCGGCGACGAACCCCTGCTCAGCGTGGATGGCGGCAAGCAGGCCCAGGTCACCTTCACCCTGAACAACAGCGAGCTGAACGCCATCGGCCTGGCCAAGATGACCGACCAGAACACCGATGCCGACTTCCTCGAATACACCCTGTACGGCCTGCCGCTGGAAACCCAGCAGACCTACCAGATCATGATCATGATTCCGATCGGCGTGCTGGTGATCCTGATCCTGCGCAACCTGATCGGCATCCAGACCCTCGGCACCTTCACGCCGGTGCTGATCGCCCTGGCCTTCCGCGAAACCCAGGTGGGCTTCGGTATCATCCTGTTCACCCTGATCACCGCCCTCGGCCTGACGCTGCGCTCCTACCTCGAGCACCTCAAGCTGCAGATGCTGCCACGCCTGTCGGTGGTGCTGACCTTCGTGGTGGTGCTGATCGCCGTCATCAGCCTGCTCAGCCACAAGCTCGGCCTCGAGCGCGGCCTGTCGGTGGCGCTGTTCCCGATGGTGATCCTAACCATGACCATCGAACGCCTGTCGATCACCTGGGAAGAGCGCGGCGGCGGCCACGCTTTCAAGGTTGCCCTCGGTACCCTGATCGCCGCCTCGCTGGCCCACCTGCTGATGAACATTCCGCAGCTGACCTATTTCATCTTCACCTTCCCGACGGTGCTGCTGATCCTGGTGGGCTTCATGCTGGCGATGGGTCGCTACCGCGGCTACCGCCTGACCGAGCTGCTTCGCTTCAAGGCCTTCCTGAAGGACTGAGCCATGATCAACCTGTGGAAGAGATGGAAGGCCCTGCAAGCCAAGGGCATCATGGGCATCAACCGACGCAATGCGGACTATGTGCTGAAGTACAACAAGCGCAGCCTGTATCCCATCGTCGACGATAAGATCATCACCAAGCATCGCGCCATCGCGGCCGGCATCCACGTGCCGGAACTGTACGGGATCATCGAGACCGAGAAGGAAATCGAGAAGCTCGACCAGATCATCGGCGAGCACAGCGACTTCGTGATCAAGCCGGCCCAGGGGGCCGGCGGCGACGGCATCATGGTCATCGCCGACCGCTTCGAGGGCCGCTACAAGACGGTCTCCGGCAAGATCGTCACCCATGACGAGCTCGAGCATCACATCTCCAGCATCCTCACCGGCCTCTACTCCCTCGGCGGGCACCGGGATCGGGCGCTGATCGAATACCGGGTCAAGCCCGACCCGATCTTCAAGAACATCAGCTACGAGGGCGTGCCGGACATCCGCATCATCGTGCTGATGGGCTATCCGGTGATGGCCATGCTGCGCCTGCCGACCCGCCAGTCCAGCGGCAAGGCCAACCTGCACCAGGGAGCCATCGGCGTCGGTGTCGATCTGGCCACCGGCATCACCCTGCGCGGCACCTGGCTGAACAACAAGATCGCCAAGCACCCGGACACCACCAACCCGGTGGACGGCGTGCAACTGCCCGACTGGGACGGCTTCATGAAGCTCGCGGCCGGCTGCTACGAGCTCTGCGGCCTCGGCTACATCGGCGTGGACATGGTGCTGGACGAGACCAAGGGGCCCTTGATCCTCGAACTCAACGCCCGCCCCGGACTGAACATCCAGATCGCCAACGACTGCGGCCTGGTCCTTCGCACCCATGCGATCGAGACCCACCTGGCCGAGCTGGAGAAACGCGCCACTCAGGAGACGCCGGACGAGCGCGTACGCTTCTCCCAGGAGCTGTTCGGCCACGTTTCCATCGCTACCGTCTGACCCGAACGCTCCGCCCCCAAGGGGCGGAGCGCGCCCACCACTGGCATCCGGCGCTACAATCAGGCCTCGCCACAACCGACTCTCCCGCATGCCCAGTTGCCGTACCCACGCCCTCCCCTATAGCGCCGATCCAGCCGTCTATTTCGAGAGGATCCGCCAGGCCCCCGGCGCCGTGCTGTTCGACAGCGGCCAGCCAGCGTCGCAGCGGGGACGCTACGACCTGCTTAGCGCCTGGCCACTGGCCCGATTCAGCCCGGAACCCGGCGAGAGCGGCCGCGACTTCTTCCGCCGCCTGCGCCAGGCGACCGCCGGCCTGGGCTACGCACAAGCGCACGAGAGCCCCTTCGCCGGCGGCCTCATGGGCTACCTGTCCTACGACTTCGCCCGGCGCCTGGAGCGCCTGCCCAACGCCGTCCACGACGATCTGGCGCTGCCCGACGCCCAGATCGGCCTGTATGCCTGGGCACTGGTCAGCGATCACCAGTCGAGAACCACCGGGCTGGTCTTCCATCCCAGCCTGGACAGCACCGAATGCAAGCGCCTGAAGCAGTTGTTTTCCGCACCGGCCAAAATCCAGGCCGCGGAGTTCCACCTTGAAGCGGATTTCGCGCCAGACCTGCCCCCCGGCGACTACCGCCGGACCATCGAGCGCATCCTCGCCTACATCCAGGCCGGGGATTGCTATCAAGTGAACTTCGCCCAGCGCTTTCAGGCGCCCTTCCAGGGCGACCCCTGGGCCGCCTACCAAGCCCTGCGCCGGGCCTGTCCGACGCCCTTCGCCGGATACCAGCCACTGGCCGACGGCGGCGCCATTCTCAGCCTTTCGCCGGAGCGCTTCCTGCGAACCACCCACGGTCAGGTGGAAAGTCGGCCGATCAAGGGCACCCGCCCGCGCGGCCGCAACGACGCGGAGGATCGAACGCTCGCCGACGAACTCCGGAACAGCCCCAAGGACCGCGCCGAGAACCTGATGATCGTCGACCTGCTGCGCAACGACCTGAGCCGCAGCTGCCGACCCGGCTCGGTGCGCGTCCCCGAGCTGTTCGCCCTGGAGAGTTACCCGAACGTGCACCATCTGGTCAGCGCCGTCACCGGCGAACTGGCTTCCGGAAAGGATGCCCTGGAGCTGATCGCCGGCAGCTTTCCGGGCGGCTCCATCACCGGCGCACCGAAGATCCGCGCCATGCAGATCATCGACGAGCTGGAGGGTACGCGCCGCTCGATCTACTGCGGCTCGCTGTTCTACCTGGACGTGCGCGGGGAACTGGACAGCTCGATCGCCATCCGCACCCTGCTGGCCCGGAATGGGCGCATCAGTTGCTGGGGCGGCGGCGGTATCGTCGCCGACTCGGACTGGGAGGAAGAATACCGGGAGTCCATCACCAAGGTGCGGACGCTCCTGGAAACGCTGCGCGCCCTGTAACCGCTTATAACAAAAAAAGAATTCACCATTGGCGATCGCGCATTTAGGGGAGAAACTACCCCTTTGCTAGCATTTGCGACGCACCATCCCCAGCCGCTCATCGATACCTACTAGGAAAACCGCCTGATGAAGCAAGCCGTGAATACCGCCGAACTGGCCGCCGCCTGCGCCGGCAAATCGCCTCAGGAAATTCTGCAGATCGCCCTCGATCGCTTCGGCGAGGAACTGTGGATCTCCTTCAGTGGCGCCGAGGACGTCGTGCTGGTCGACATGGCCTGGAAGATCAACAAGAACGTCAGGGTCTTCAGCCTGGACACCGGCCGCCTGCACCCCGAGACCTACCGCTTCATCGAGCAGGTGCGCGAGCACTACGGCATCGCCATCGAGGTGCTCTCGCCCGATGCCCGCCTGCTCGAGCCCCTGGTCAGGGAAAAGGGGCTGTTCAGCTTCTACAAGGACGGTCACGGCGAATGCTGCGGCATCCGCAAGATCGAACCGCTCCGGCGTAAACTGGCCACCGTCCGCGCCTGGGCCACTGGCCAGCGCCGCGACCAGAGTCCCGGGACTCGCAGCCAGGTGGCCGCGTTCGAGGTGGATGGCGCCTTCTCCTCGCCGGACAGGCCGCTGTACAAGTTCAACCCGCTGGCGCAGATGAGCAGCGAGGAGGTCTGGGGCTACATCCGCATGCTGGAGATCCCCTATAACCCCCTGCATGAGCGGGGCTACATCAGCATCGGCTGCGAGCCCTGCACCCGCCCGGTACTGCCCAACCAGCATGAGCGCGAGGGACGCTGGTGGTGGGAGGAAGCCACTCACAAGGAGTGCGGGCTGCACGCCGGAAACCTGGCCGACAAGGACTGATCCGCCCGGCGGCTCGCCCCGTCAGTACACCGGTAGTTCGACCCCCTCGAACAGCGCGTCCAGCTCGGCCTTGTTGTGGCACTGCATGGCCTTGCTCAGGACGGTGCGGGTGAGGTGGGGGGCGAACCTCTCGATGAAGTCGCACATGAACCCGCGCAGGAAAGTGCCGCGGCGAAAACCGATCTTGGTCACGCTGGACTCGAAGAGCTCGCTGGCATCGAGAACGACCAGATCGTCGTCGAGCTTCTCGTCCAGCGCCATGCGAGCCACGATGCCCACGCCAAGACCGAGCCGCACATAGGTCTTGATGACGTCGGCATCGGCGGCGGTGAACACCACCTTGGGGGTCAGGCCGCGCTTGAGGAAGGCCTCGTCCAGCTTGGAACGCCCGGTGAAGCCGAATACATAGGTGACGATCGGATACTCGGCCACCGCCTCCAGCGTCAGCTTGGGCAACTTGCTCAGCGGGTGCCCTTGGGGTACCACCACGCAACGGTTCCAGCGGTAGCAGGGCATCATGATCAGGTCGCTGAACAGCTCCAGCCCTTCGGTGGCAATGGCGAAGTCGACGGTTCCGTCGGCCGCCATCTCGGCGATCTGTGTCGGCGTCCCCTGGTGCATGTGCAGGGAAACCTCCGGGTACTGCCGGATGAAGGCACTGATCACCGGCGGCAAGGCATAGCGCGCCTGCGTATGGGTCGTCGCAATGGACAGGGTGCCCTTCTTCTCGTTGGAGAACTCCTGGGCGATCTGCTTGATGCTTTCCACCTTGCGCAGGATTTCCCCGGCAGTGATGATGATCCGTTCGCCAGCCGGTGTCACCCGCGTCAGGTGCTTGCCGCTGCGCGCGAAAACCTCCACCCCCAACTCGTCCTCCAGGAGACGGATCTGCTTGCTGATGCCGGGCTGTGACGTATAGAGGCTCTGGGCGGTGGCCGATACGTTGAGATCGTGGTGCGCAACTTCCCAGATGTAACGCAGTTGCTGAAGCTTCATGGCTGTCCCTCAACCCAAGATAACGAACGCCCGCAAAATGACAGCATTCTTATAACCATTATTGATAGTTTACTGGATAAAGCCAGACGATTCGTCACCTCAATCGCATTCCTGCCCCCAACTGGCCAATCACCGCCAAGCGCAGCATTCTCCGAAAGCCCATTGTCGACGCCGCGCATAACGCGTTAAGGTTCTCCCTTCCCCCATTGCCTCACCAGCCGTGTCCCGTCGCGTGGGGATGCTGGCGGCTGGCACCGTGACCTGACGAGTAACCCGATGGCCGATTTACCGATCAATGACATCAACATTGTCTCCAACGACCCCCTGATCACCCCCGAGCAGCTCAAGACCGAAATTCCCCTGAGCGCCGCCGCCATGCACACCGTCTCCCACGGTCGCGAAGTCATCCGCAACATTCTCGACGGCAAGGATCATCGCCTGTTCGTGGTCGTCGGACCGTGCTCCATCCATGACGTCAAGGCGGCACAGGAATACGCGGAGCGCCTGAAGGGCCTCTCCGCGGAGGTCTCCGACACCCTGTTCCTAGTGATGCGCGTCTACTTCGAGAAACCCCGCACCACCGTCGGCTGGAAAGGTCTGATCAACGACCCTTACCTGGACGACACCTTCAAGATCCAGGAGGGGCTGCACATCGCTCGCCAGCTGCTGCTCGACATCGCCGAGACGGGACTGCCGACCGCCGGCGAGGCCCTGGATCCGATTTCCCCGCAGTACCTGCAGGATCTGTTCAGTTGGTCGGCCATCGGTGCCCGCACCACGGAGTCCCAGACCCACCGCGAACTGGCCTCCGGCCTGTCGTCTGTCGTCGGCTTCAAGAACGGCACGGATGGCAGCCTGACCGTGTCGATCAACGCGCTGCAGTCGGTGTCCAGACCCCATCGCTTCCTCGGCATCAACCAACAGGGCAGCGTCTCAATCGTCGCCACCAAGGGCAACGCCTACGGGCACGTCGTTCTGCGTGGCGGCAATGGCAAGCCCAACTACGATTCGGTCAGCGTCGCCATCTGCGAGCAGGAACTGAACAAGGCCGGCATCCTGCCGAACATCATGGTGGATTGCAGCCACGCCAACTCGAACAAGGATCCGGCCCTGCAGCCACTGGTCATGGCCAACGTCGCCAACCAGATCCTCGAAGGCAACTCGTCCATCATCGGCCTGATGGTGGAAAGCAATCTGGGCTGGGGCAGCCAGTCGATCCCCGCGAATCTGGACGACCTCAAGTACGGGATCTCCGTCACCGACGCCTGCATCGACTGGGACACCACGGTCAAGGCCGTTCGCGACATGCACACCAAACTCAAGGACGTCCTGCCGAAACGAAAGCGCCACTGATCGCCAGAAATAGCGACGCCGGGGATCACCCGGCGTTTTTCGTTCGTGGCGACCCCTTTTAATCAGGGCCGATACTGCTGACGCTCCATGTAGCGCTCGACGTACGAACAGGATGGAATCACCGTGTAACCCATCCGCCTGGCATAATCGAGCGCTTCGGCTGCCAAGGCGGCCGCGATACCACGGCCGCGCAAGGAAGTGGGGACATAGGTGCGGTAGATATCCAAGGTATTCTTACCCAAGTCCATATAGGCCAGATAGGCGCGATGCCCATCTACGATAGCCTCGAACTGATGCCCGGCTTGGTCATGGTGAATGGACAACGCCTCGCTCATTCCGTCTCCCCTTGAGTCTTGTCTTTTTTTGAACGCTTCGTACCTTATCGCTCTTTCTCCGACCAAGAAATACCCTCTCCTCCTGTTTCGCTCGAATAGCGCAACTGCTGTTTCGCTTTCGGTGTAGCACGCTTCGGGAAGAACCGCCTGCCAATCGGATGAAGCGCAAGCACTTTTCCGGGCGCTCGGCAATCGAGCACGGAGTCATGCACGAAGAAGATCAATAGAACGATCGTCCAAGACTAACTCTACAAGCTCTCCCAAACCTTGATAGGGCCTTCACATGCACAATTTTGGATAAAATTTAGACAAATTCGTGAAACTTTCGAATCCGCATAAAAAAAACATAGCGGTCTTGCGCATGCTCAGTTTACTTACTAGAAGTTATAGGTACTATGTTGCTCGGCGAATTTCCCTCGCATGGGAAATTGCTTTTTAAGATGAAAGCCACCTCAAAAGGGGAACACGATGAACAACGCTCTGAAAATTTCCGCCCTGACCCTGGCCGCCCTGCTGGCCGCAGGTTGCAGCAGCGCCTCCAAAGAAACCGAAGCCCGCATCACCGCCACCGAAGATGCCGCCGCTCGCGCCCAGGCTCGTGCCGACGAAGCCTATCGCAAAGCTGACGAAGCCCTGTCGGCCGCTCAGCGCGCCCAGCAAACCGCTGACGAAGCCAACGAGCGTGCCCTGCGCATGCTGGAAAAAGCCAGCCGCAAGTAACTGTTTCCCTGGAAACAAAAAAGCCGACCCACTTGTGGGGTCGGCTTTTTTATTTGAAGACATAGAGCAAGATCGACGAGGCACTGACAACTTGCAGCGCCCGCGAACAGCTCTCACATATCCGCTGCGTCAGGACTACTGGCCGCCAGCCCGGAGTCCGGGCCGGATATTTCAACCGGCAAGCCATCTTCCGCCGCCACAACCTCTCGAACAACTTCCCAATCCAGTCGCCGCTGACCCAGCAAGTCGTTGCGCTTGAGCAACTCGTCGACCAGCGCCGCATGCTTGTCCACCACGGAAGTCTTCGCAGACTCGTCTTCCAGCGGAGCGTGGGCCTCGAGGTAAACCTTGCCACCCGAGATACCGAACTTGTACGGCTCGTTGATGATGCGCACCTTGGTACCCACCGGCACCATGCTCGCCAGTTCCAGCACATTGTGGTTCAGCATGCGGAAACAGCCATGACTGACCCGCATGCCGATGCCGAACTTCTTGTTCGAGCCATGGATCAGATAGCCGGACAAGCCCAGGGTGAACTTGAAGGGACCCAACGGGTTGTCCGGCCCGGCCGGAACCACGGTCGGCAGCGGATCGCCGTCGGCAGCATGCTCCTCGCGGATCGACTTCGGCGGATACCAGGCCGGATCCTTGACCTTGCCGGTGATGCGGGTTTCGGTGATGGGAGAACCCCAGCCCTCACGCCCGATCCCCAGAGGATAGGTATGCACCACATTCTGGTCCTTGGGAAAATAGTACATGCGGTACTCGGCCAGATTGATGACGATCCCTTCCCGAGGCCCCGGCGGCAATATGTAACGCGTCGGCAGGAGCACCTCGGTCCCGACGCCCGGCAACCAAGGGTCCACCCCCGGGTTGGCCGCAACCATTTCCAGGTAGCCGATGTCGTTGGCCTGGCCGATATCGGCAAAGGTATCCTCGTACTCCGCCTTGACGACCTTGACCTGCCCGACCACATCCTCTCCCGGCGGAGGGAGCGGCAGCTCCAGAGCCGCCAGAGGAGCACTCAGCAGCGCCGAGAGGGACAGGGAAGCAGCAATACGCACAAACATCAGGACAGTCCTTGGCATGGCTAGCCCAAGTTAGAATTCTTGATTGTACAGCATCGGCCCGTTTAGCCAAGAACCCAGGGGATCGACCAGCCCAGGCAATCGCCCCGGCGCTGCGCCTCCAGGGCGGCACGGCAGGCCGGACATAACCGCTTATCGCGCAGCAGCGGCTTGGTAAGTCCGTGCCAACGCGGCTGTGCAGGCAGCAATCCGCCGCACAGGGTCCGATCGATCTGGCCGCCCAGCTCCAGCTGGCGGCCGACCAGATGCAGACGCACCTCGCGGCAGGCGAACAGATCGAGTTGCTCATCCGGTTCGATCAGGTAATAGGCATGCAAGGACCAGACGGGACGCGGCATGGGGGGCTCCAGAAGGGGGGCGCAACATTAGCCGAAAGGGCCCGCGCGGAAAAGCCCGAAAAGTCCCTTTCGCGAGAGACTTTCACCGTTAAAGCAGCGGCTCCAGGGTCGGCCAGAGATTGTCCAGCATCCTCGGCTGGGCCTCCGCAGTCGGGTGGATGCCGTCGGCCTGCATCATCCCCGGCACGCCGCCCACGCCGTCGAGGAAGAACGGCACCAGCGGTACCTGCTTCTCCTCGGCCAGGGTCGCATAGACCTGGCTGAAGGCCTGGTTGTAGCGGGACCCGTAGTTCGGCGGCAGCTGCATGCCGAGCAGCACGACCCGCGCTCCGCCGGAATACGCCCGGTCGATCATCGCCGCAAGATTCTGTTGCAATTGCCGTGGCGACTGCCCGCGCAGGCCATCGTTGCCACCCAGCTCGATGATCACCAGCTCCGGACTGTAGCTGGCGAGCAGCCCAGGGAGGCGCGCGAGCCCGCCGGCACTGGTGTCGCCGCTGATCGAGGCATTCACCACGCGATGCGCCAGACCGTGCTCGGCAAGACGCTTTTCCAGCAGGGCGACCCAGCCCCGGCTGGTTTCCACGCCCAAAGCGGCGCTGATACTATCGCCGACGACCAGCACGGTCCCCGCCAGCGCCCCTTGTGCCCAGAGCAACGAAGCCAGCGCACCGCCCAGCAACCACCCACGCATTGGAATCTCCATGAGCCCGAGCATTCTCGTTGCGCAGAACCTTAGCAAAGTGGTTTCCAGTGCGGAAGGCGAGCTGACCATCCTCCACGGGCTCGACCTCGACCTCCCGCACGGCGCCAGCCTGGCCATCGTCGGCAGCTCCGGCTCCGGCAAGTCGACCCTGCTCGGGCTCCTTGCCGGGCTCGACCTGCCCAGCAGCGGCGAGGTCGTGCTGGCCGGCCACAGTCTCGCCGGCCTGGACGAGGACCGCCGGGCGCGACTCCGTGCCGAGCACGTCGGCTTCGTCTTCCAGTCGTTCCAGTTGCTCGACACCCTCGATGCCCTGGCGAACGTCATGCTCCCCCTCGAGCTGGAAGGCCGTGCCGATGCCCGCGAGCGTGCCCGCGAGCTGCTGGAGCGGGTGGGACTCGGCCGGCGCCTCACCCATTATCCGAAGCAGCTCTCCGGCGGCGAGCAGCAACGCGTCGCCATCGCCCGCGCCTTCGCTGCCGAGCCGGACATCCTCTTTGCCGACGAACCGACCGGCAACCTCGACAGCCAGACCGGCGAGCGGATCAGCGACCTCCTCTTCGCCCTCAACCAGGAGCGCGGCACCACGCTGGTGCTGGTCACCCACGACGAGCGCCTGGCCCGACGCTGCCAGCGCTCGATACGCCTGGAAGCCGGCCACTTGGTCGTTCCCTCGGAGCCCTGAATGGAGCTGCCCTTCTTCCGCCTGCTGGGCCTGGCCGTCCGCCAGTTGCTGCGCGACGCCCGCGCCGGGGAACTGCGGGTGTTGTTCTTCGCCCTGCTGGTGGCGGTGATGGCGACCACCGCCATCGGCTATTTCAGCGCTCGCCTGAACGCCACCCTGCTGCTGCGCGCCACCGAGTTCCTCGGCGCCGATCTGCGCCTGAGCGGCAGCTCCCCGGCGTCTCCGGAGCAACTGGCAGCCGGCAAGGCACTCGGACTGGAACATGCCGGCGTGGTCGAGTTTTCCAGCGTGATCGCCACCGATGAAGGCATCCAGTTGGCCAGCGTCAAAGCCGCCGACAGCGCCTATCCGCTGCGCGGAGAATTGAAGAGCGCACCGGCCCTCTACCAGCCGGACAGCCGCGGTCCGGGTCCTTCGCCCGGCGAAGCCTGGGCCGAGGCACGCCTGCTGGTCGCCTTGAACCTCAAGGTCGGCGACCGCATCGAGGTCGGCGAGAAGTCTCTGCGCCTGACCCGCATCCTCACTCAGGAGCCAGACCGGGCCGGCAGCTTCTACAGCCTGACACCGCAAGTGCTGATCCATCTCGACGACCTGGCCGCCACCGGCGTGGTGCAGCCCGGCAGCCGGGTGCACTACCGCGAGCTGTGGCGTGGCAGCCCCGAAGCGCTGCGGACCTATCGCCAAGAGGTGGAGCCGCAGCTCGCCGCCGACCAGCGTCTGGAAGATGCCCGCGCCGGCAACCGGCAGATCGGCGCCGCCCTGAGCCGCGGCGAACGCTATCTGAATATCGCCAGCCTGGCCGCGGTGCTGCTGGCCGGCGTCGCCGTGGCCCTGTCGGCGGCACGCTTCGCCGCCCGGCGTCTCGACGCCAGCGCCCTGCTGCGTTGCCTCGGCCTGTCGCGGCACGCCACCCTCGCCCTGTATGGCCTGCAGCTCGGCCTGCTCGGCCTGCTCGCCTGCAGCCTCGGCGCCGCACTGGGCTGGTTGGCGCAACAGGTGCTGTTCTGGCTGCTCCAAGGGCTGCTGCCGACACAGATCCCGGCCGCCGGCCTGCTGCCGGCGCTGGCCGGCAGCGCGACCGGACTGGTCGCCCTGGCCGGCTTCGCCCTACCGCCGCTCGCTGCGCTCGGCCGGGTGCCGCCGCTGCGGGTGCTGCGCCGCGACCTGCTGCCGGTACCGCCCAGCGCCTGGTTGACCTACGGCGCCGCCCTGCTGGCGCTCGGCCTGATCATGTGGCGACTGAGCCTGGACCTGAAACTCACTCTGGCCCTGCTCGGCGGCGGCCTGCTCGCCGCATTCGCCCTCGGCGCCCTGCTCCTGCTCGGTCTGCGCACGCTACGCCGTCTGCTCGCCGCGGCACCGCTGGCCTGGCGGCTGGGAATCGGCCAGCTGCTGCGCCATCCCCTCGCCGCCGCCGGACAGGCCCTGGCCTTCGGCCTGATCCTGCTGGCCATGGCACTGGTCGCCCTGTTGCGCGGCGAACTGCTGGATACCTGGCAAAACCAGCTTCCGGAGCAGGCACCCAATCATTTCGCCCTGAACGTCCTGCCGGCGGAAAAGGAGCGCTTCATGGCGGAAGTGGCGCGCATCGCCCTGCAGAACGCGCCCCTCTACCCGGTGGTGGCAGGACGCCTGACCGCCATCAACGGCGAGCCGGTCAAGCAGATCGTCAGCAAGGACTCCCGCGGCGAGCGCGCCACCCAGCGCGACCTCAACCTGACCTGGACCGAACAACTGCCCGCCGACAATCGCCTGAGCGCCGGCCAGTGGTGGGACGAGGTCGGCAGCGGCGACCTGCCCGGCGTATCGGTCGAGGCCGAACTGGCCAAGAGCCTCGGCCTCAAGCTCGGCGACCGCCTCACCTTCAGCGTCGGCGGCCTGACCCGCGATACGCGGGTCAGCAGTCTGCGCGAAGTGCACTGGGACAGCTTCCAGCCGAACTTCTACATGATCTTCCAGCCCGGCACCCTGCAGGACCTGCCGACCACCTACCTGACCAGCTTCTACCTGCCGCCCGGCCACGATGCCGACGTGGTCCGCCTGGCGCGCAGCTTCCCCGCAGTGACCCTGCTCCAGGTCGAGGCCCTGCTGGCCCAGCTGCGCGGCATCCTCGCCCAGGTCACCCTGGCGGTGGAATACGTGCTGCTGTTCGTCCTCGCCGCCGGCCTCTGCGTACTCTTCGCCGGGCTGCAGGCCACCCTCGACGAACGCCTCCGCCAAGGCGCCCTGCTGCGCGCCCTGGGCGCCGAGCGGCGCCTGCTAGTCCAGGCCAGACGTCTGGAGTTCGCCCTGCTGGGAGCAGTCAGCGGCCTGCTCGCTGCGCTGGGCTGCGAGCTGGTCAGCGCTCTGCTCTACCGCTTTGCCTTCGACCTGCCGTGGCATCTCCATCCCTGGCTCCTGCTGCTGCCGGCACTCGGCGCGCTGCTGGTGAGCGGCGCCGGCCTGCTGGGCACCCGCCGCGCCCTCAACGCCAGCCCGCTGCAGGTACTGCGGGAAGGCTGAGCCCGCGAGCGGGTTTTGCTATCTTCAGCCCCTTTCGACATCGCGAAGACCATGAGCCGTTATCGACCGCCCCGATCTGCCGGAACGCCCCTGATCACCCCCGAAGGAGAAGCGCGCCTGCGCGCCGAACTGCACGAACTCTGGCATGTACGCCGCCCACAGGTGACCCAGGCAGTCAGCGAGGCCGCCGCCCAGGGCGACCGCTCGGAGAACGCCGAGTACACCTACGGCAAGAAGATGCTGCGGGAAATCGACAGCCGCGTGCGCTTTCTCACCAAGCGGCTGGAGAAACTCAAGGTGATCGGCGAGCGTCCCGCCGACCCGAACAAGGTCTACTTCGGCGCCTGGGTCACCCTGGAGGACGAAGACGGCGGACAGGCGCGCTACCGCATCGTCGGCCCCGACGAACTGGACCTGAAACAGAGCCTGATCAGCATCGACGCGCCCCTCGCCCGCGCACTGGTCGGCAAGGCGCTGGATGCCGAAGTCCGGGTGCCGACGCCCACCGGGGAGAAGACCTGGTACCTGGTCGCGATCGACTACCCTTGAGCCGACGACAATGAGGGAGTGTCATGAGCATCAAGAGCCTGCGCCTGTTCTTCGGCCTGCCCCTGCCGCACCGGCAGGCGGCGGCGATCGACGTCTGGCGCAACGGACTGACGCTCGGCGGCCGCCCCGTCGACAAGCGCAACCTGCACCTGACCCTGGTGTTTCTCGGCAGCCAGCCCGTCGAGCGCCTGGACGAACTGCAATGGCTGGCCGGCCAGATACGGGGAAAGGGCTTCGAGCTGAAGCTCGACCGTCTGGAAGTCGGCCGACATGGCCTCGTCTCCCTGGGCTCCAGCCAGCCGCCGGAAGCGCTGATGCAGCTGGCCGGCGAGCTGCACGACAGTCTGCGTGCCGCCGGCTACCCCCTTGAGGAGCGCGCTTTCTGGCCGCATCTCACCCTGGCTCGGCAGTGCCGGACGCATCCGGTCCTCGACAGCCTTCCGGAGTTCGCCTGGACGGCCGAGCGCTTCGTGCTCTTCCATTCGACGAACGACGAACAGGGCGGCGTCTATCGCCCCCTGTTCCATTGGCCGCTCCCCGTGCCGGACTGAGGGGCGGGCCGTCACTCGTCGTCGCGACTGGCGACCCGCGGTTGCGATTCCAGGGCATTGCGCTCGCGATGGAAGGCGAGGAAATACTTGTTCACGCTGTTCACGTAGTTGACCACGCCCATGCCCACCTGCTCGGCGGCGATGCGTTCGACCTGGAAGAACCACTGGTCGGGGTTCAGCCCGCGCCGTCTCGCCTCGGCCTGCAGCTGCTGCACCCGCTGCGGCCCGATGTTGTACGCCGCCAGGGTGAAGGCCATGCGTTCGCGCTCGTTGAAACGCGGACTGGAGAAGAAGTTCCGGCGCAGCGAAGCCAGGTAGCGGGCGCTGGCCTGGACGTTGTTGTCCAGCAGATGGATGTTGCCCACCCCGACGCTGCGGGCGGCGGTCGGGGTGACCTGCATCAGCCCGGTGGCGCTGCCGGCACCGCGCGCCGCCGGATTCAGGCTCGACTCCTTGAAGGCGACCGCTGCCAGGTTCAGCCAGTCGAGGTCGTTGCGCTCGGCATGCTGCTGCAGGACCGGGCGAACCCTCTCGAGGCGCCTGAGTTCGTTCCCGCCCAGGGGATTGTGCACCTTGTAGAGACGCCGGTAGACGCGCTGGAAGACCGCATCCTGATCGGCCGGGCTGCGGTAGTCCTTGAGGAACTGGTCGACGCTGGCGCGCAACATGCCGGCATCGCGGCGAACGAACCAGCTCAGATCGTCGTCGCGGGAGAAGACCACCTCGGACTCCACCTGCAGCTGGGGCAGCACCTTGGCCCAACGCTGGGCGATCGGCAGCTCCACCGCGGTCAGGGAATAGATGCCGGCCTGCACCATTTCCAACACATCCTCCACCGCCAGGCTGGGATCGACCCACTCGATGACGATCGGCCGCAGGTTGCGCGCGGCCAGTTGCTCGTTGACCTTGTGCACGGCATCGCCGACGGCGCTGCCGGCCGGCAACACCAGGGTCTTGCCGGCCAGCTGGTCGAGCCGCCGGTAGCGGCGCGCGCCCTGGCGGCCGACCAGGACCAGCGGCACCTGGCTCATGATCGGCGCGCTGGGGCTGACATCGCCGTGACCGCGCAGATGAAGCAGCTCGCCGGGGGCGACCAGATCGCCCTCGCCACGCTGCAGGGCGGCGATCAACTGGTCCTTGGCCTTGGGAATGATCTCCAGACGGAGGCTGCGACCGTCCTTGGCGATGCGGTTGAGGTAGTGCTCGAAGGCACGCAGGCGCAGGTATTCGACGCCGATGGGCTGTCCATTCACCTCGCCCGAGCTGTTCCGGCTCTGATTCACCAGCACCCGCAGCACGCCGCTGCTGCGCACCTGTGGTAGGTCGCGGGCCTCTCCCGGCCGTTGCCAGGCCTCCGGCGGCCCGGCCAGACGCGCTGCCGCCGGAAGTGGCAACAGGCTCAGCAGGCAGACCAACAGGAGCAATCTTCTTCTTGTTGTTATTGGCATCCGGCCTCCAGAAAGCAGCATTTGGCGAACAAATGAACGCAGTAAGAACTCCCGTATCTGGAGCAAGTTCCCCAGGGCATGAACCGCCAAGACTCTCACAGCATGCCGCCCAAGGCCAGACCGGTTCGTCCGCTGGCCGTCAAGCTACTGATTTGCCAAACCTTTTAATTTCATCGAATAGGCTCTGCTATGCTCCCCGCGTTCATTTTCGAGGTATTGCCATGCAACTCGTCGACATCGGCGTCAACCTGACCCATTCCAGCTTCGACCACGACCGCGAAGCCCTGCTGGTCCGGGCCTACCAGACCGGGGTCTGCCAGCTGGTGCTGACCGGCACCAGCGTGGCGGACAGCGAACAGGCCCTGGCGCTCTGCCGGCAACTGGACGAGGCTGGCGAGCGCCTGTTCGCCACCGCCGGCGTCCATCCCCACGATGCCGGCGAGTGGACGCCCGACAGCGCCCGCCAGCTGCGCGAGCTGCTGAAGGAAGAGCGAATTCGCGCCGTCGGCGAGTGCGGCCTGGACTTCAACCGCGACCTGTGCCCGCGGCCACGACAGGAAAAGACCCTGGAAGAGCAGCTGGCGCTGGCCGTCGAGCTCGGCAAGCCGGTGTTCCTCCATGAGCGCGATGCCAGCCAGCGCCTGGTCGAGATGCTGCGCCACTACCGTGACAGCCTGGCGGCGGCCGTGGTGCACTGCTTCACCGGCGACAAACAGGCCCTCTTCGCCTATCTCGACCTGGACCTGCACATCGGCATCACCGGCTGGATCTGCGACGAGCGCCGCGGCACCCACCTGCACCCGCTGGTGCGGGAAATCCCCGCCGGCCGGCTGATGCTGGAAAGCGACGCCCCCTACCTGCTGCCGCGGACCCTGCGCCCCAAACCCAAAAGCGGGCACAACGAACCGGCCTTCCTGCCCGAAGTGCTGCGCGAGGTCGCCCGCCATCGCAACGAATCCGAAGAAGCGCTGGCCGAACACAGCACGGCCTGCGCCCGGCGCTTCTTCGCGCTGCCGGAACTCGCCGACCGCTGAACGGAAGGACAAGGACGCTGCGGGCCTGCTCCGCTCGTCCAGTCCCGGGCGAAATGCCGGCCAGGAACCTAGACTTTCCCTCATCGCCTGGAGGATGAGGGACATGGGTAAGCGCACAACGGAATATTTCCACCACTACGAAGACTGCCACCACAACCGGACCAACCTGGCCCTGCACATGCTGGCCCTGCCGCTGTTCGTCGTGGCGTGCCTGGTGCTGGCAAGCGCGCTGCTGAGCCTGAACCTGCTGGCGCTGATACTCGGCGGACTCGGCCTGTCCGCCGCCCTCGCCCTGCTCGCCCAGGGCCACCGGTTCGAGACGGGCTCCGACCCCCGCCATCCGGAGAACTCCCTGTCCCATCTGTTGGTCGAGCAGTTCCTGACCTTCCCCTGGTTCGTCCTGAGCGGCGCCTGGCGGCGGGCCTGGAAGGCCTGTCGGCGTAACTGAGCCGGGCAGCGAGCCCCCTCAGCCGAAATATTCGCCCAGGGTCAGCAACACCTGATCGGCCTGTTGCGCGGTCGAATCCAGCTCCTCGCGCCAGCGGTCGACCAAGGGCTGCAGATCGGCCTCCCGCTCCGCCCGCGACAGCCACTGCAAGCGGTCGTGCCAGTCGCCGAGTGCCGACTGCGCGGCCTTCAGCAGCTCCGGCTCGGCGCCGGAAAAGTCGACCAGATCGGGATAGGCCTCGGCGCCGTAGCGCACCCGCTTGATCAGCAGCCGCAGCCGGTGGCGGTCGTGGGTCGGATCGCGCAGCGCTTCGCCCAGACGCCGGCCTTGGCGCGCCTGACGCTTGAGAATGCGCCTGGCCAGCCCGCGCAGGGCCCCGTCGCGCCCGGCCTGGCGCCAGAGCGACGGCCAAAGGGTCAGGGTGCCGCACAACTGCCGCCACTCGGGGCTGGCCAGCAAGCCGTCGCGCCCGACCTCCAGCTGCTCCCGGCGCGAGCCGATCCGGTCGGGCCGGACGGACTCCAGCTCCTGCAGCAGCACCTCGTCGTCGCGCAGCGGCGTGCTCAGGCGCCCCACTGCTGCGGCCGCCTCATCCAGGGGATCGACGCCGGGCAAACCGCGCAACGGGCGCAGCAGACTGCGCAGCCGGCGCAAGGCGACGCGCAGATCGTGCAACGCCTCGCCATCGCTGCGGGCGGCCAGGCGGGTGGCACAGGCCTGCAGCGCAACGTCCAGTCGCATAACCCGCTCCTGCAACCGATCGGCGATCATCCATCACCTCCCTCGAAACAGGCGCCCCGGGATGAACGGCGCGCCGGACATGCAGTTGCAGCGTAGTACGGATCAGCCGCTGCCGACGCGCCAGGGCAACGTCCGACGCAGACGCCGCAGGGCCCGCGCCAGCTCGCCCGGCGCCCCTTCCCGTCCGGCATAGCGCTGCGCCTCGAAGAGCACGACGAAGGCCCAAATCGCCCCGGCCTGCGCGGGCAACTGCCGCGCCGCCCGCTCGGCGAAGGCCCGCGGCCCCTCGCCCGGCCCGCGCTGCAGGCCGTGACGCGCCAGCAAGCGTTCGAAACGCCGGAACAGCCGCTGCTGCGCGTCGCCCTCGCGCCGCCAGGGCTTGAACAGCCAGAGCGCGACCACCGCCCACATCGCGGCGACGGAGGCGACGGCGGCCACCCCCAGCAGACGCAGGTCGGCGTTGCCGAACCAGCTGCGCAGGGTCTGCAGCTGCTGTTCGCCCTGATAGCCGAGCACCCAGCGCTGCCAGCCGTAGTTCAGGTTGTCCCAGGACAGCCGCAGCCGATTGAGCCAGCCGATGTCGCGATAGCGCGCCAGGGACAACGGTGCCTCCTCGAGGAAGCCCTGCTCCTCGCCGAGCGCCTGCTGCAGCCCCCGCTCGATGCGTTCCGGCGCCACCTGGAAGGTCGGATCGACGGCGCTCCAGCCCTGCTGCGGCTGCCAGTACTCGACCCAGGCATGGGCGTCGAACTGGTGCACCAGCAGGTAGTTGCCGGCCGGATTGAACTCGCCGCCCTGGTAGCCGGTGACCACTCGCGCGGGAATCCCGGCGGCGCGCAGCACGAAGGTCATGGCGCTGGAGAAATGCTCGCAGAAGCCTTGGCGGCTGGCGAAGAGGAACTCGTCGATGCTGTCGCGCCCCAGCAGCGGCGGTTTCAGGGTGTAGTGGAAAGGCTCGCGGTTGAAGTGATCGAGCAGCGCCTGCACCAGCGCCTCCGGCTGCGGATGGCGACGACGCAGCTCGGCGGCCCAGGCACGGCTCTGCGGATTGCCCCGCTCCGGCAGTTGCAGGGCACGCCGAAGCGCACTGGCGGAACCCTCCGGCTCGCGCAGGGCGTCCGGCCAGGAGACCACCCGGTAGAGCAGCGGCTGGGTCACCGGGCGGCGCTGCTGGAGACGGAAATCGTCCATCAGGCGGGCGTCGTCGGGAGCGCTGCCGGCGACATCCAGGCTGTACAGCCAGGGCTGGTTGCTCGGTTGCATGACGATGCTGTAGGCGAGCGGCTCGCCGCGCTTCTCCCAGGCCGGCGGCTCGAGTTGCTGCGCACCCGGGGCCTGCGACCAGCGCCGCCCGTCGAAATGCTCCAGGGTCAGCGCCCGCCAGTAGAGCCGGCTGCGCTCCGGCAGCGGGCCCTCGAAACCGACCCGGAAGGCCAGCTCGCCGGACCGACCGAGTTCGGCGATGTCGCCGGGCGTCATGCTGTCGGACAGACCGGTCACGCCCCGCTCGCGGGGGCCGGGCAGGGTCCACAGCGGTTCGAAGCGCGGAAAGAACAGAAACAGCAACAGCATCAGCGGCGCCGCCTGCAACAGCAGGCCGCCGGCCAGGCGCAGGGTGGCCCAGGGGTTGGCCGCCAGGGCGCTCTGCTGCAGGCCGATCAGCGCCGCCAGCAGGGCGGCGAGCGGCAGCAGGTAGTACAGCGCAGCGAGAATGCCGTCCTCGAACAGGCAGGCGGTGGCCAGGGCGAAGAAGCCGAGGAAGACCACCACCAGCGCATCGCGCCGGCTGCGCACCTCCACCAGCTTGAGAACGAAGGCGGCGATCAGCAGCACCACCCCGGCCTCCAGACCGACCGGCCCACCGCGGGAGAGATACACGCCAAGCCCGGTGCCGAGCATCAGCGCAGCCTTGACCCGGCCGTTGGGATAGGGCGCGCGCATGCGAAAGATCTGGATGCGCCAGCCGGCGCAGCCGAGCCAGAGGCCGACGATCCACGCCGGCAGATGGCCCAGGTGCGGCAGGATCACCAGCAGTTGGGCGATCAGCAGCCAGGTCAGGCCGACGCGCGGGATCGGCTGCAGCGCCGCGCCGGACTGCGCCGCCGTCATGGCGCCTCCCCGTACAGCGCCAAGGCGCGCAGACAGGCCTCGCGGTGCGCCTCGCCGCTGTCCGGGCCGAGCCGCCGGCCAGGCAGTTGCAGGACGAACGGCCGCTGGCAGACGGACAGCTCGAGCACCCAGTGACAGAGCAGCGACAGGCGGCTTTCACCGTCGCCCGCCAGCGCGGCGAAATCCAGACACAGCTCGCTGCCCTCCAGCGCGGCGAAATCCTTGACCAACAGCCCCCGGCCGCGGGAATAGGCCTTCCAGTCCAGACGCCGTTTCGAGTCGCCGGGCCGGTAGGCGCGCAGCCCCTGGTAGTCGTCCACCCCCTCGCCCCGCGCTCGCCGCCCCTCCTCCTCGGCCTCCTCCAGCGCACCGGCGGAAAGCGGCAGATCGCCGGAGAGCGGCTGCGGATAGACCAGCGCCCGCTGCTCCGGGGCGATCCAGCTCCAGGCCACCATCAGCCCCAGCGGAAAGCGGCTCTCGACCCGCAGGCGCGGCGCCGGCAGCCAGCCGCGTCGCGGTGCGGGCAGGCCCAGCTCCACGGTGACGGCCCCCCCGGCAGGCAGGTCGTAGAGCTGCGGCGCGCCGCTCGACCAGCCCAACGCCAGCGCCTGATGGGCGCGGCCGTCGCTGTCCAGGCGGATCGGAAAGCGCGCCTGCTCGCCGGCGAACACCGCCGCCGGCGCCCCGGCCTGGAGGCGCAATCCGGCCAGGTTGCGATAGGTATGCAGGACGCCGACCAGAAACACCGCGCCGAGCAGGAAGGTCAGCGCATAGGCCAGGCTGTTGCGGTAGTTGATCGCCGCCAGCAGCATCAGCAGCAGGGCCGCGCCGAAGGCCGCACCGACGCGGCTGGGGACGATGAAGATGCAGCCGCGGTCGAGCCGCGCACCACCCGCGGCGCCGACGATCCGCCCCGGCCAGCGGGTGCGGACGCTTTTCAGGGATTCGGCCAGCATCAGACTGCCGCCACCTCGCGCAGCAGCCACTGCACCAGCGTGCCGCCGCCGTGCCCCGCCGGATCGGCCCGCTCGCGCAGGCGGTGGCCGGCCACCGCCGGCAGCACCGCCTGCACGTCCTCCGGGATCACGTAGTCGCGCCCGGCAAGGAAGGCCCAGGCCCGGGACGCCGCCAGCAGCGCCAGACTGCCCCGCGGCGACAGCCCCCAGGCGAACTGCGGCTGGCTGCGGGTAGCCTCGACCAGCCGCAGCACATAGTCGACCAGCGCGTCGCTGACCCGCACCCGTGGGATCTCCGCCTGGATCTCCGCCAGCAGGGCATGGTCGAGGATCGGCGCAAGCTCCGGCAGCCGCTGGCGCCCCGAGCCGCCCATCAGCAGCGCCCGCTCCGCGGCCCGCGCCGGGTAGCCCAGCGACAGGCGCATGAGGAAGCGGTCCAGTTGCGACTCCGGCAGGGCGAAGGTGCCGCCCTGGCTGACCGGGTTCTGGGTGGCGATCACGAAGAACGGCGCGGGCAGCGGCCGGGTCGCGCCCTCGATGGTCACCTGCCCCTCCTCCATCGCCTCGAGCAGCGCGCTCTGGCTCTTCGGGGTAGCCCGGTTGATCTCGTCGGCCAGGATCAGCTCGGCAAAGATCGGTCCCGGATAAAAGACGAACTGCCCGCTTTCCCGGTCGAACACCGAAGTACCGAGGATGTCGCCGGGCAACAGGTCGGCGGTGAACTGGATGCGCTGGAAACCCAACCCCAACACCCTGGCCAGCGCATGGCTGAGGGTCGTCTTGCCCATGCCGGGCAGATCCTCGAGCAACAGATGGCCGCGCGCCAGCAGACAGGTCAGGGCCAGACGCACCTGCAACTCCTTGCCCAGCAACACCCGGTCGATACTCTGCAAACAGCTTTCCAGTCGCGTGCGCATGCCTGACTCCTCGATTGCGAAGGCCCGATGCTACCGGCCTGCCCCGCGAGGGCAAGGCTGCCGGCGCGCGCAACGGCAGAAATGTGACGCAGCCCCTGGACCGGCGCGAAAAGACCCAGGTCGCCGGCCTCTAGCCATGATGCCGGCGGGCTTGCGCTTGATTGCCTCTGCCTGCCGCCAGCGGAGCCTTGGCAGCCAGGGTGATCGAGAAATGAACGGAGTGAAACGGGCGCTAGACCGGCAAGGCCCCCAGCGCCCGGACCATCTTCCGCAACAGCGGAGCCTCGCCGGCCAGCCTCACGCGCAAGCCATCGATCTCCCGACGCGGCGGATAATGCTTGCGCAGGGCATCGAAGGCGGTGCGCCGGGCCTGTTCGTCGCCACCCAGGCTGCGGCGGAAATCGGCGTCGTCGCGGCGCGGGTCGTACACCGCCCGGCACAGCATCGCCAGCGCCCAGGCCGGATCGGCGCCGCCTTCCAGCCCCACCTCGCCGAGCCAGGGCGGCGGCAGCAGCTCGTCCAGCTGCACGCTCGGCGGCACGCCCAGGTGCTCGCAGAAGGCCCGGTAGACCTGCGCCGTACCGCGCCACTTGCCGTCCAGGCTATGCCCGGCGATGTGCGGCGTGGCGATATGGCAGAGCCCGGCCAGGGCGACATCCACCTGTGGCTCGCCCTCCCAGACGTCCAGCACCGCCTGCAGGTCGCTGCGCTCGCCGAGCGTCTCGCGCAGCGCCCGGTTGTCGACCACCGCGCCGCGACTGGCATTGATCAGCCAGCTACCCGGCCGCAGCTGCGCCAGCCGCTCGCGGCCGAACAGGTGCCAGGTCGGATGAGCGCCCTCGCGGGTCAGCGGCGTGTGCAGGCTCACCACGTCGCACTCGCCCAGCAGGGTCGGCAGGTCGACGAAATCGCCGCCCTCGGCCGCCTGGCGCAGCGGATCGCACACCCGCACGCGCCAGCCCAACCCGCGCAGCACCTCGACCAGCCGCCCGCCGACCTGGCCGGCACCGACCACCCCGTAGCAGCGGGAAGCCAGCTCGACGCCCTGCCGCTCGGCCAGGCTGAGCAGACTACCCAGCACGTAATCGACCACCCCGCGGGCGTTGCAGCCCGGCGCACTGGCCCAGGCGATGCCGCACTGGCGAAAATAGTCCAGGTCCAGATGGTCCGTGCCGATGGTGCAGGTGCCGACGAAACGCACCCGGCTGCCCTCCAGCAGGCCGGCATCGACCCGAGTGACCGAACGCACCAGCAGCACCTCGGCATCCTCCAGCGTGGCACGGTCGATGGCGCGCCCGGGCAGCCGTCGGATCTCGCCGAAGGCGGAAAAGAAGGCATCGATCAGGGGAATGTTTTCGTCGACGAGGATTCGCATGGCAGGCTCCTTTCAAGGAGGCCCATTCTAAAACGCATCGCTAGGCCGAGGGCCAGTCCGGGGCACCGCGCATTTCCCACCGCCGCCCCCGGGCGTAGACTACCCACCCCTCCGCTTCCCCCACGACGACCGGACATGCCACTCGAACCGCGCCTGCAGCGGCTGCGCCGCGAACTGCGCGCCCTCGTCAGCCTCGCCCTGCCGATCATCGTCGCGCAACTGGCGCATATCGCCATGGGCTTCGTCGACACCCTGATGGCCGGCCGGGTCGGACCCGCAGACCTCGCCGCGGTCGCCCTCGGCAACTCGCTCTGGGTGCCCACCTATCTGCTGACCACCGGCATCCTGCTGGCCACCACGCCCAAGGTCGCGCACCTTCAGGGCGCCGGCCAGCAGCCGGAAATCGGCCCGCTGGTCCGCCAGGCGCTCTGGCTGGCTCTCGCCGCCGGCAGCGGCGGTGCCCTGCTGCTGTGGAACGCCGAACCCGCGCTGCATCTGATGCAGGTCGAAGCCGCCCTGATCGAGCCGACCATGGGCTACCTGCGCGCGGTCGCCTGCGGCATCCCGGCGGTGGCCCTGTACTACGTGCTGCGCTGCTTCAGCGACGGCCTCGGCCATACCCGGCCGAGCATGCTGATCGGCATCGCCGGCCTGCTGCTGAACATTCCGGCCAACTACGTCTTCATCCACGGCAAGTTCGGCCTGCCGGCCATGGGCGGGGTCGGCTGCGGCTGGGCGACCGCCCTGGTGATGATCTTCATGCTGCTGGCCATGCTCGTCTGGACACGGCGGGCGCCGTGCTACCGGCCGAGCCGGCTGTTCGACCGCTTCGACCGCCCGCAGTGGCCGGTCATCCGCCGCCTGCTGGGGATCGGGCTGCCGATCGGCGTGGCAGTGTTCGCCGAAGCGAGCATCTTCTCGGTGATCGCCCTGCTGATCGGCGGCCTCGGCGCCCAGGTGGTCGCCGGTCACCAGATCGCCCTGAACTTCTCCGGCCTGGTGTTCATGATCCCCTATTCCCTGGGCATGGCGGTCACCGTCCGGGTCGGCCATGCCCTGGGCCGCGGCAGCCCCCGCGACGCCCGCTTCAGCGCCGGCGTCGGAATGGCCACCGCGCTGGGCTTCGCCGCCCTGGCGGCCGGCGCCATGCTGCTGCTGCGCGAGGGCATCCCGCAGATCTACAGCACCGACCCGGCGGTAGTCGCCATCGCCGGCGGCCTGCTCCTCTATTCCGCGCTCTTCCAGTTCTCCGACGCCATCCAGGTGACCGCCGCCGGGGCCCTGCGCGGCTACCAGGACACCCCCGCGATCATGCTGATCACCCTGTTCGCCTACTCTTACTGTGTCACTAAATTGAGCTATCGTCAGTAGATCTTCGGCAGTTCGAAGGAGACCGACGATGGACTCGATGATCCGGTTCGACGAATACCTGGCGCATCTGGCGGCCGGCCTGGGACATGCCGACCGGGAAGCTGGGCTGCGCGGCTATTGCTCAGGCCTGATGCTGCCCCTGGCGCGCAAGAGCGTGGAGCCCATGGCGGCACACCTCGACCCCTTGCATGCCAGTGCCCGGCACCAGGCGTTGCATCACTTCGTGGCCAAGGCCGACTGGTCGGATGCCGAACTGCTGCGCCGCGTGGCCCGGTGGGTCCTGCCGACAATGGATCTGTCCGCGGGCGGTTACTGGCTCGTGGACGACACCGGCTTCCCGAAGAAGGGGCGGCACTCGGTGGGCGTGGCACGCCAGTACTGCGGGGTACTGGGCAAGCAGGACAACTGCCAGGTGGCGGTCAGTGTCTCGCTGGCCTGCGAACAGGCGAGCCTGCCCATGGCGTGGCGTTTGTACCTGCCCCGGGAGTGGGCCGAAGATGCCGGGCGACGCCGCCAGGCCGGCGTGCCCGAGGAAGTCCGCTTCACCACCAAGCCCCAGATAGCGTTGCAGCAGTTGCAGGCGCTGCTCACGGCTGGAGAGCCGCACCATTGTGTGGTGGCCGATGCCGGCTACGGCGTGGACAGCGCCTTTCGCCAGGGCCTGACGGCCATGGATCTGCCCTATGTGGTCGGTATCACCTCGGTCGTGCGGGTGTGGCCGCCCGGGCAGCAGCCGCTACCGCCCAAACCGTGGAGTGGCAAGGGACGTCCGCCGGTAGCCACGCGACGTTCGCCGCAGCATCGACCGTTGTCGGTGAAGGAACTGGCCCTGTCGCTGCCGCCCGACGCCTTTACGGAACTCACCTGGCGCCAGGGAACCAACACGCCGCTGAGCGGGCGTTTCGCTGCAGTACGGGTACGCCCTGCCGGCAGCGTATCGGCAAAACAGCGGCTGCACCCGCAGCAATGGCTGCTGATCGAATGGCCCCTCGCCCAAGCCGAGCCGACCCGCTACTGGCTGTCCACGCTTGCGGAGGACACGCCGCTGCCGGAGCTGGTACGCATCGCCCATCTGCGTTGGCGTATCGAGCGCGACTATCAGGATCTCAAGCAGGACCTGGGGCTGGGACATTACGAGGGGCGTGGTTGGCGGGGATTCCACCACCATGCCAGCTTGAGCATCGCCGCCTACGGTTTTCTGCTCGGGCAGCGCCTGCGCCGTGAGGCCCTGTCCGGACCGGATGGCCCAGGAAAAAAAAACCTCATGGGCGGCCCGGTACCTGCGCTTCCCGCGGATTACCACCCCCGCGGTCGGCCAGCGCGCGCAGCGGCACGTGGCGGACTCGATCACGACGCTGCGTCATCAACTGGGTGTCTACCTGATGCTTGAGTATTGCCGGGACCTGTACGGCGGTTTGGGCTATCCACGTTTATGACACAGTAAGACTACTGGGGCATCGGCCTGCCGATCGGCTATTGCCTCGGCCTGACCGACTGGCTCGGCGAACCCAGCGGTCCGCGCGGACTCTGGCAGGGCATGGTGATCGGCCTGAGCTGCGCGGCCCTCCTGCTCGGCGCACGCCTGACCCGCAGCGCGCGCCGGCGCATTCATGTTCCCGGTTCGAGTTGAACTTTTCTTCGCATCGTCCTGCATTGTGTCGCGAAAATTTTCCGGGAACGACGGAGTTGCCTTTGCCTCCGGTCGGTAAATGACCACTTATCGGTTAACGGCTTACCGGAGGAACACGGAAAAAGTCCCTGAACTAAACTCTGCCAGTTCCAACGAAATGTTCTGCCGTGATTTAGCGAAGTGACATTAAGCTGCCATTAATCGCCAAACAGGAGCAGCCACTGCAAGCCTTAACGCATAAATATAAATAAAGAATCCGCGAAGTACCCTGCCGATGGATGTCTGCACGGTGGATTGAATGCCGAGCCAGTGTTCCGGCGATGACCCTATTCGGAGAACCGAACGCAAGCCCGAAAGGACAGCGGGCAGATACCTGCGCGCCCCGGAATGGCTGCCCATTCGTCCTCGGGAGCCCGACGTGAAATCCCGGGGCGGTAGCGTGCCAAGAGACGACCGATCGGAAAGCCATACATACAAGCGTAAGCGCCAGTACCATATCCGCCAGGCCGCCTTCATAAAGTTTCAATATCCGGCGAACGGCAAGCTCACGCCAGATATTAACTGACAGCACCCGCAACCGCTTCCGCAGTTGCGCTCAATATATCTCTCCGGTCAAACTTCTGGATCGATAAAGTGCTCGAACGGATATTGATCGTCTGCATTGGGAATATATGCCGCAGCCCCTGTGCCCAGACGCTGATGAGAGAAGCGGCTTCACGCGGCAATAGGAACCTGAAGATCGATTCCGCCGGTCTGGCGGCCCAAGTCGGCCTGCCCATGGAACCCACCGCCCGCGCTGTGCTCCTCGAACACCGGCACCGGCCTCTCGAACACCGGGCCCGCCAGTTGGACATCGCCATGCTGCGACAGGCCGAGCTGGTGCTGGTCATGGAGCGCCGGCATGTCGACGGCATCTACCGGATCGCCCCCGAAGCGCGCGGCAAGATCTTCCTGCTCGGCAAGTGGCAGGACGAGCAGGAAATACGGGACCCGTTCCGCCGGGACCGGACGGCCTTCGAACAAGCCTATCGACAGATCCGCATAGCCGTCGAGGCATGGGCCATCCGCCTGAGCCATTGACTGCCGGACCGCCTCCTCCAGGGAAACAACCCCATGCAGCCCGTCTCCATCCCCTCCCCGCAAGATCACGACGATGCCGGCATCGACCTGCGTAAGCTGCTCGGCACCCTGCTCGACCACAAATGGCCGATCATCGGCGTGACCGTCTTGTTCTGCCTGGGCGGCGCCCTCTACGGCATGTTCGCCACGCCCATCTATCGCACCACCGCCCTGGTCCAGATCGAGAAGAAGAGCGGCACCGTCCCCGGACTGGAGATGGGAGGCGACTTCAACGCCCAGGCCTCCAGCGCCAGAACGGAAATCGAACTGCTGCGCTCGCGCAGCGTGATCGGCCAGGCGGTCGACAACCTGCACCTCGATGTCCAGGCCACCCCCCAGCGCTTTCCGCTGATCGGCGACTACCTCGTCCGTCGCCATCGTGGCCCAGGCCTGGCGGAGCCCTTTCTCGGCCTGGAGGAATACGCCTGGGGCGGCGAGAAGATCGACGTCTTCCGCTTCGACGTCGACCCACAGTGGGCGGGCAAGCGCCTGGTACTGACGGCCGCAGACAACGGCGCCTTCAGCCTGCAGGACGGCGAGGGCAAACAGCTACTCCGGGGCCGGGTCGGCGAAGCCCTCGATCAGCAGGGCATCCGCCTGCAGCTTCGTGAGCTGCAAGCGCGGCCGGGTACCCGCTTCACTCTGGCGAAGACGAACCGCCTGAGCACCATCCGCACCTACCGGGGCGCGCTGGAACTCACCGAACTGGGTCAGGACACCGGCCTGATCACCGTGGCCATGAGCCATCCCGACTCCCAGCATGCCAGCCGGGTGGTGGATGAAATCGGCCGCCTGTTCGTCCAGCAGAACGTCGAACGCATGTCCGCCGAGGCCGATGGCAGCCTGCAGTTCCTCCGCACCCAGCTGCCGGAGGTGCGCCGCGACCTGGAAAAGGCCGAAGACGCGCTGAACGACTACCGCAAGCGCCACGGCTCCGTCGACATCGGCATGGAAACCAGTACCGTGCTCAACCAGGCCGTGGGTCTGGAAACCCGCATCTCCGAGCTGAAGATGCAGCAGGCCGAGCTCGACCGCCGGTTTACCCGCGAGCATCCGACCTACAAGGCCCTGTTGATGCAGATCCAGGGCCTGACCCAGCGCAAGAACGAGATCGCCAGGCGGATGCAGGGCCTGCCGGAAACCCAGCAGGAACTCCTGCGGCTGTCGCGGGATGTCCAGGTCGGTACCGCGATCTACACCCAACTGCTGAACAGGGCCCAGGAACTCGACCTGGTCCGCGCCGGCACCGTCGGCAATGTGCGCATCGTCGACCAGGCGGTTCTCGAAGGCGGCCAGGTCGCCCCGAACAGAACCCTCATCATGCTGGTCGCCACGCTGGTCGGAGCGCTGCTGGCGATCGGCGTCGTGCTGCTGCGCAAGTTGCTCAACCCGAGTCTGGAGACCCCGGAGGACATCGAGCAGTTGGGCCTGCCGGTATACGCGGCAGTCCCCTTCAGCGAATGCCAGGCGCACTTCAAGCCTCGGCGCCGCCGGACGGCCGACAGTTCCGTCCAGGTCTCCCCGCTGCTCGCCCTTAGCCAGCCGCACGATCCGGCGGTGGAAGCCCTGCGCAGCCTGCGGACCAGCCTGCACTTCATCATGCTTGGCGCGCAGGACAACCGCCTGGCCATCTCCGGCCCCGGCCCGCAAGCGGGCAAGAGCTTCGTCTGTGCCAACCTGGCCGCCGTCGTCGCCCAGACCGGCAAGCGCGTGCTGCTGGTCGACGTGGACATGCGCAAGGGCCACCTGCACTCGCTGCTGGGCATGCAGGCGGACACGGGCCTGTCCGACCTCCTGGCCGGGCGCTGCGACTTCGCCGACGTGGTCCGCCCGACCCCGATCGAGGGCCTGTTCCTGCTGCCGCGGGGACAGATCCCACCGAATCCCTCCGAGCTGCTGATGCACCCCAACTTCACCGCCGTCCTCGAACAGGCCAGTGCGAGCTACGATCTGGTCATTCTCGACACCCCGCCCCTGCTGGCCGTCACCGATGCCACCATCGTCGGCCGGCAAGCGGCCACCACCCTGATCGTGGCCCGCTTCGGCCTGAGTTCCGCCCGTGAGATCGAGCTGACCGTCAGGCGCTTCGCGCAGAACGGCATCGAGATCAAGGGTGCCATCCTCAACGGCCTGGAAAAACGTGCCTCCGCCTACGGCTATGGCCACGCCGCCTACCACCACTACGAGTACAAGTCGGACAACGCCTGAGCACAGCCCTCCGCTCGAGCCGGCATCGGATGCCTTTCTCCCACCGCCGCCGCTACGGATACCGCTATGCACAACCTGGAAGACCTGAAACTCGCCATCATCGGGCTCGGCTACGTCGGCCTGCCGCTCGCGGTCGAATTCGGCAAGCGCCGACCGGTCGTCGGCTTCGACATCGACCGCGCGCGCATCGCCGCCCTCGAGGCCGGGCACGACCGGACCCTGGAGGTCGACGACAAGGAGCTGAAGGAGGCCGGCCAACTCCGCTACAGCGCCGACATCGCCAGCCTGGCCGAGTGCAATTTCTACATCGTCACCGTGCCGACGCCGATCGACGCCAACAAGAAGCCCGACCTGACACCCCTGATCCGCGCCTCGGAAACCATCGGCCAGGTCCTGAAGCCGGGCGACATCGTCGTCTACGAGTCCACCGTCTACCCCGGCGCCACCGAGGAAGGCTGCGTCCCCGTGCTGGAGCGGGTCTCCGGCCTGGCGTTCAACCGCGACTTCTTCGCCGGCTACAGCCCGGAGCGGATCAACCCCGGCGACAAGGAACACCGCATCACCGGCATCCGCAAGATCACCTCCGGCTCCACCCCCGAGGTGGCCGAGCTGGTCGACGCGCTGTACCGGGAAATCATCGCCGCCGGCACCCACAAGGCCGGCAGCATCCGGATCGCCGAAGCCGCCAAGGTCATCGAGAATACCCAGCGCGACCTCAACATCGCCCTGATCAACGAACTGGCGGTGATCTTCAACCGCATGGGCATCGACACCGAGGCGGTGCTCCAGGCGGCCGGCACCAAATGGAACTTCCTGCCGTTCCGGCCCGGCCTGGTCGGCGGCCACTGCATCGGCGTCGACCCCTACTACCTGACCCACAAGGCCGAGGCCATCGGCTATCACCCAGAGATCATCCTCGCCGGCCGGCGCCTGAACGACGGCATGGGCAGCTACGTGGTGTCCCAGCTGATCAAGGCCATGCTCAAGCGGCGCATCCAGATCGACGGCGCCCGCACCCTGGTCATGGGTCTGACCTTCAAGGAAAACTGCCCGGACCTGCGCAACACGCGCGTCGTCGACATCGTCCGGGAGCTGCGCCAGTACAACATCTCGGTCGACGTCTACGACCCCTGGGCCAGCACCGAGGAAGCCGAGCAGGAATACGCCATCACGCCGCTGGCCGAACCCCTGGTCAACGCCTACGACAGCATCATCCTCGCCGTCGCCCACAACGAATTCCGCATCATGGGCGCGGCGAACATCCGCCGACTCGGCAAACCCGACCACGTCCTCTACGACCTGAAGTACCTGTTCAAGCCCGACGAAGCGGACCTGCGCCTATGACACGCTACCAACGCCTGCTCCTCGACCTGCCACAAACGCCCGGCACCTGGCTGATCACCGGCGTCGCCGGCTTCATCGGCTCCAACCTGCTGGAAACCCTGCTCGAACTCGACCAGCGGGTGGTGGGCCTGGACAACTTCGCCACCGGCCAGCCGCGCAACCTGGAAGAAGTCCGCCGGCAGGTTTCTCCCGAACGGTGGGCCAGGTTCCAGTTCATCCGCGGCGACATCCGCCACCTGCACGACTGCCGCCAGGCTCTGATCTTCGTGCCGGTCGCAACGGGAGGCCCGCCTCGCCCGGTCGAGCACGTCCTCCACCAGGCGGCCCTCGGCTCGGTGCCGCGCTCGCTGGAAGACCCCATCGCCACCAACGCCAGCAATGTCGACGGCTTCCTCAACATGCTGGTGGCCGCCCGCGACGCCGGGGTCGAGAGCTTCACCTACGCGGCCAGCAGCTCCACCTACGGCGACCATCCCGGCCTGCCCAAGATCGAGGAGCAGATCGGCAAACCGCTCTCCCCCTACGCCGTGACCAAGTACATCAACGAGCTGTACGCCGACACCTTCGCCCGCAGCTACGGCCTGCACAGCATCGGCCTGCGCTACTTCAACGTCTTCGGCAGGCACCAGGACCCGGAAGGCGCCTATGCCGCGGTGATCCCGAAATGGACCGCGGCGATGCTCCGCGGCGAAGAGGTGTTCATCAATGGCGACGGCAGCACCAGCCGCGACTTCTGCTACGTCGACAACGTCGTGCAGGCCAACCTGCTCGCCGCCTGCGCCAGCGCCGAGGCGCGCAACCAGGTCTACAACGTCGCCGTCGGCGAGCGCACCAGCCTCGACCGGCTGTTCCAGACGCTCAGGCAGAACCTGGCGAAAAACGGCGTGCGCTACAACCAGGCCCCGCGCTACCGCGACTTCCGCTCCGGCGACGTGCACCACTCGCAGGCGGACATCGGCAAGGCGCAGCGCCTGCTGGGCTACGCCCCGCAATACGATTTCCAGGCCGGCCTCGCCCGGGCCATGTCCTGGTACATCGCCCAGAACCTGGCTCCGGCACCCACCTCATCCCGGCCACATACGCAACTTGCCGCGCGATGACGGATGGATGCCACCCACCCGCCACCGACCATCGGAGCGAGCCCTTGCCCATGCGCGATACCGCCCCCTCGCTGCGCCATATCCTCGAACGCCTCTATGCCCACCTGTCCAGGCGCCGGCGTCTCCAACTGCTGGGCCTGATCCTGCTCATGCTGGTCGGCATCCTGGCCGAACTGGCGACCTTCAGCGCCGTGCTTCCCTTCCTCGCGCTGCTGGCCGACCCGGAGAAGGCACAGAACTATCCGTTGCTGCAACAGTTGTTCAATCTGCTCGGCTGGCGCCACGAGAACATCCTGCTCCCCGCCAGCCTACTGTTCGGATCGATGGCGGTGGTCGCCGCACTCATCCGCATCACCCTGACCTGGGCCAGCAACAAGACCACCCACGGCATCGGTTACGACCTGGGCGTCGAGGTCTACCGGCGCACCCTGATGCAGCCCTACCGCTACCATGTGGCGCGCAATACCAGCCAGATCATCGCCGGCATGGGCAAGGTCCAGAGCGTGGTCGGCGGCCTGCTCATGCCGCTGATCAACGCCATGATCGCCAGCCTCATGGCGCTGGCCATATTTACCGCCCTGACCCTGATCGACCCGGCGGTCGCCCTCGCCGCCGGCCTGCTGTTCGGCCTGCAGTACCTGCTGGTCAGCCTGGGTACCCGGCGCAAGCTGCGAAAAAACAGCCGGAGCATCGCCCAGGCGCACAATGTCCGCCTGCAAGCCATCCAGGAAGGCCTCGGCGGCATTCGCGACATCCTGATCGACGGCTCCCAGGCGCTCTATGTCAAACGCTTTCGCAAGGTCGACGCCGACCTGCGCAAGGCGCAGGTGGCCAACGCCTTTCTCGGTGGAGCGCCCCGCTACCTGATCGAAGCCGTCGGCATGCTCTCCCTCGCCATGCTGGCCTACGGGCTCAGCCAGCGCGCGGGCGGTCTGGCCGCCGCCCTGCCGGTACTGGGTGCCCTGGCGATCGGCGCGCAACGCCTGCTGCCGCAGATGCAGCAGCTCTATCACTGCTGGGCGACCATCATGGGCAGCCGGGGCAACATCGAGGATGTGATGGACCTGCTCGCACAACCCATTCCGGCCGAGTACCTGAAACGGGAAGCGCCACGACCGATACCCTTCGCACGGAGCATCGAGCTGCGGGACATCTGCTTTCGCTATGCCCCCGAAGGTCCCGACGTGCTCCGGCATCTGAATCTGGAAATCGCCAAGGGCAGCCGCGTCGGCTTCGTCGGCAAGACCGGCAGCGGCAAGAGCACCAGCCTGGACCTGCTCATGGGCTTGCTGGAACCCACCGGCGGCCAGATCCTCATCGACGGCGTTGCCCTGACCCCGGCCAACCGGCGCGACTGGCAGGCCCACATCGCCCATGTGCCGCAGAGCATCTACCTGGCCGACACCTCGATCGCCGAAAACATCGCTTTCGGCGTCGAGCGGCGCGACCTGGACTGGAACCGCCTGCGCGAGGCGGCCCGCCAGGCGCATATCGCCGAGTTCGTCGAAGGCCTGGCGGAGCAATACGACACCCAGATCGGCGAGCGCGGCGTGCGCCTATCCGGCGGCCAGCGCCAGCGCATCGGCATCGCCCGCGCGCTCTACAAGCAGGCCGACGTGCTGATCTTCGACGAAGCCACCAGCGCCCTGGACCACGGCACCGAAAGCGCCGTGATGGAAGCCATCCGCAACCTGGGGCCGGAGCTGACCGTACTCATCATCGCCCACCGCACCTCGACGCTAAGCGGTTGCGACTGCATCTACGAACTTGCCGGTGGCCTCCTGCTGCGCACGGAAAACCACGAGCAGGTTCTTTGCCGCCGGCCGATCGGCAGCTCCTGACATTGCAAGGCTTTTGAGACTCATCCTGCCCTCGAGAAAATCACCCCGTGCGAGGCAAGTATCCCTATGAACTTCATCTCCTATGCCAACCTCGCCGAAGACATCAGAAAGAACATTCACAAGTTGCACGACAGGGAAATTGACCTGGTAGTCGGTATTCCCAGAAGCGGCATGATCCCCGCCTACATGATCTCCCTGTACTTGAATGTGAACTGCCTTGACCTTGCCTCGTTCTGCAGAAATGAAAAACCTGCCCATGGTCGAACGAGAAGAACCGCCAATATCCTGACCAATGCCTGGGATGCGAAGAAAATCCTGCTGGTGGACGACAGCATCATCTCGGGCATGTCCATGCGGTCAGCCGTCGAGCAACTGCCAGGCGCGTTCATGGGAAAACTCCTCAAAATGGCTGTTTACTCCGCCTCGGCAAAACCCGCAGAGATTGACATTTACTTTGAACACGTAGCGTGTCCGCGGATTTTCGAGTGGAATATTTATCACCACCGCATACTGTCTCACGCATGCATTGATATAGATGGCGTCCTGTGTGCCCCCCCAATAAAAGACCAGAATGAAGACGATGAAAAATACACGGACCTTCTGACAAACGCCAAGCCGCTGAACCTGCCGTCGTACAAGATCCACTCACTGATCAGCAGTCGACCGGAAAAATACAGAAAAGAAACCGAGGTCTGGCTAAGAGCGCACAACATCAAATACGAACACTTGATCATGCGGGATTTGCCAGACAGCAAATATTGCCATCCCCGAACGCACGCTATGCACAAGGCCGAGTACTACAGCACCTCCAGACTGGACTTGTTCCTGGAAAGCGATCCAGGCCAGGCGCTCGAAATAGCAAAAGCAACAGGCAAGCCAGTATTTTGCGCCACCAACCACAGACTCTATCAGTCCGGCGCATTGCAATCTATTTATACGACCCCTTCCCTCTGGGTCTTTCGAAACATATACAAAAAATTGACGCAATCACTGTCCCTGCCGGCCAGAAGACACTGAAAAACTCTTGACCATCTGAATGCGAATCGATCGATTCAGATCGCATAACTACAAGCTCCGCCCAAGATCAACATATAAAATACGTACGATAGAAAAATGCCAAGCATCAAAGGTTTGCTCAGGGAAGCTCTTCCTCTCAAGATTCTCGTCCTCCACAGAAAAGCCCAAAAATTTTTGGATCTGACCCTTCCCGAACCGATCTTCTATCAGCGGCGATATTTCATACTCCATGGAAAATTTTGCAACTTCAAAGAGCCGAGGTGCTTTTCCGAGAAAATCTTCCACAGGATGCGCTACCCATCCCCCATATTTTCCGTCCTGGCCGACAAGGTTCGCGTCCGCGACTACATAGAAAAAAACGTAGGCAGCCAATACCTGATCCCCAACTATCTTGTTTGCGAACGAGTAACGACGAAAACCCTCGAAACGCTTCCTGATAGCTTTGTAATGAAAGCCAACCATAGCTCCGGACAAATCAAGATCGTCACCGAAAAGCACAAAGAAGACTTTGCGGCATTGGCTAGAACAGCCAATGACTGGCTGAAGAAGGATTTCTCCAGACTGGCCCGGGAAAAACACTACGCCAGCATCCGCCCCAAAATAATCTTCGAAAAGGCCTTGCTCTCCAATGGCGAACCGCCAGACGACTACAAGTTCAATGTATTCAATGGTGCCCCCGGCACTTCACCCTATATTTTCATACAAGTCATGCAAGGTCGCTTCAAAAAAATAACGCAAAGCCTGTTTCTCGAAGACTGGTCCATTGCTCCCTTCAGTCGCGTTGAAAAAAAACCCAGCCAAGACCAGCGCCTGCTCACCCCTCCCCAAGAGCTGCCGGAAATGCTCAGCATCGCCAAACGACTTGCGGCTCCCTTTGGCTATCTGCGGGTTGACTTCTATTTGTACGATAGAAAAATATATATCGGCGAACTAACCATCACCCCAGGCGGAGGAGGTTATAGACTCAGCCCTCCCGAATGGGATCTGATATTGGGCCGAAAATTCGGCTGGCCCGAGAAACCGCCGCCAGCCTGAGCTGGTTGAGCCTCTAAAACTGCCGCAACCGAATATCCGCACAACCTTGGATATTCACTGTCTGATCCAGCAAAAAACAGAGCGATTCTTCGTGAAAATTTCAATTGCCATCGCCACCTACAATGGTGCTCGATACCTACCGGAACAACTGGACAGCTTTCTTCGGCAGAAAAAACCACCTCACGAAGTGGTAATATGTGACGACGACTCCAGCGATTCGACCATGGCGATTCTCCAGAGCTTTCAAAAAGACGCCCCGTTCGAGGTAAGAATCGAGCAAAACCCGATCCGACTCGGATACAAGAAAAACTTTGAAAAGGCAATTTCACTTTGCACGGGCGACATCATCTTTCTGAGCGACCAGGACGACTACTGGTTCGATACGAAAATCCTGGAAATGACCAGAGTACTCCTGGCCCAGCCGAATATTTTCGTTATCCATACAGACATGATCATCACCGACGAAAACCTTGTTCCCTCCCGACAGACACAGCTGGGCAATATCCTCGCCCTTGGCTCCACGGTCGAAACCTATGTCTCCGGATGTGCCACGGCTCTACGGAGGGAGTGGGTCTCGATCGTGCTCCCCATCCCCACGGAGGTCGCCGCCCATGACACCTGGATCCACAAACTAGCATTAGCCATGGATGTTCGAACTATTTGCCTACCGCCTCAACAGTATTATCGCCGCCATGACAAAAATGTATCCCAGTGGCGTGCCAGCAAACCCGAACAAATGAATGTTCTCGACTCCATCAGGGTCTATGGGCTAGCCGACAAAACCGGAGCCTGGCGCCGGGAACTCGATAGAACACGCTGGGCCAGAAAGCGCCTTCTGGAAAGAACGGAAAACCTGAAAGAGCTGGGACTGCTGTCACGACAAGAGACAGCCATACGGAAGCTGGATCGAAGAATAAGCGCACTGGAATCCAGAATCCATAACAACTCCCAAAATCGACTGAAACGCCTTCCAAAAATAATAAGGCTCTGGCTAAGCGGCGACTACAATAACTTCTCCGGCTGGAAGAGTGCTCTGAAAGACATTCTCCGCCAACAATCCAACTACTCGTAAGCAGAGCTCGTCTGGTAAGCACCCGACAAGAAGTCGGGTTTCAATCCTTGCCGAACCCGGTCACGGGCAACCTCAAAGGCTTGAGGGGCATGTGTAAATGGTATGTGCTCGCAAATGACAACCTGACTTTTGCTAGAGCATTACTTGCCGGAGTACCAGGCATGCGCCCGAATCCGCTGGTCAGCATTTATATTCCAACTCACAATCGGGTCGAGAGGCTCGAACGCGCCTTGCGGTCGGTACTGAACCAGACTTACGAGAACTACGAAATACTGATTTGCGACGATGGCTCCACGGACAGGACCTCTGCATGGGTCTCGGAACTGGCCGAAGACAATCCGAAGATCCGCTATTTCAGAAATCCGGCTCCACGCGGCGCCTGCAGCGCACGCAACCTGGGAATATTCGCCGCCCGTGGTGAGTTCATTACCGGACTGGATGACGACGACGAATTTCTCCCCGAACGGCTCGAGCGCCTGCTGCATGTCTGGGATGACAAATACGCCTTTGTCTGCAGCAATTTCTGGAGCAAGAGGCCCGGCCAGGAACCTCAACTCTATTATCCTCCGGAGGATTGTCTACTTACCCTCCAGCAGTTGCTTATCAAAAATGTGGCCTCCAATCAGGTACTGACCCAAACGAGTCGACTGCAAAGCATCGGCGGCTTCAAAGAGGACGTCAGGCGCCTGCAGGACTGGGATACCTGGCTGCGCCTTTGCAGCCGTTACGGTGGATACTTTTACCGGCAGCGAACACCACTTTATGTCCTGCATCACGACCATGAAATCGGTGCACTGCGAGTCTCCCGAAGCATCCCTCTGGACGTTGCTCTCGAAGAACTGCACGAAAGAAACAAGGATATGTACGATGAGAAATCCAGCTACATCCTGACATCTTATGCACGGCTGGTCAGACAGGAATTCTCTCTGAAGGACATGTGGAAAAACACGCTATACAAGAAAGACACCACGCCCCTGCGCGCCTATGTGCGACAGCATATGAACAAGTGTCAAAACAGAGTAAGACCCATTCTGCACCAGACATTGAAAAACCTTGGATTGAAGGTTGACTAGGCCCCCTCCATACGGATGCCGACCCAAGCTCGATGGGTAATCATGCTGGCGTGTAGCGCACCCAACCCATCGGCTCTCCTCGTCCAGCCTGCCCCGTGCGTCCGCATGCAAGAGATTATCCCCGGCAAGCGACCTGAACCGCCTGCAGCCGGGTCGTCGAATCCTGCGCCGCCTATAACGCCAGAAATTCCTCATCGACGGAGCAAGTCGACAGCAACTCCACAAGACACATCCGGACCGGCAAGGCAATATCGCTGAGCGACAATATACCACTCAAGAACCCATCGACATGGATCAGACCAGCGCAGCCACACGCAAGAGAATAGCCATATATACGGCCATAACGGCAGGCTATGACAATCTGGAAGAGCTGACCTACAAGTCTACAGAAGGAAACATCGACTACCTGGCGTTCACCGACTGCGATATCCACTCCAAGTTCTGGAAAATAATTCCTCTCGACGAAAAGTACGCGCACCTGGACAGCGTCAGAAAATCGAGAAAACCCAAAATCGTCGGACATCCCGTCCTCGAAAACTACGACTATACCATATGGATCGATGGCAACATTGACATAATAGGCGATGTGAACGAACTGATTGGACTGCTTGACGAACATGATCTGGTTACCTTCAAGCACCCATCCAGAAACTGCGTCTATGAAGAAGCCATGGCCTGCCTGTCACGCAAGAAGGACTCTATCGAGGTAATCAAGGAACACGTCGAGTTCCTGAAAAGGCAGGGCTACCCGGAAAAAAATGGACTGAATGAATGCAATGTCCTGCTCAGAAAGAAAACCGTAGCACTGGAACAGGCCATGAACGCCTGGTGGGAAATAGTGCTCAATCGAAGCAGACGAGACCAGCTTTCCTTCAACTATATAGCACTCAAGTACAACCTCAAATTTACCGTCATGGGCGACGACAACGCACACGGAAAAAGCAAATATTTTTCCTTGCGAGAAAAGCATCTACGCCACCCACCAGCCGAGCACTATTCCTGCCACTACCGCTACTCAACTTATCTGATGACATTTTATATGCGAAAGGCATACAGAAAGATAATCAGAAACCTGACCGGCCTGACCTATATCAGGCCTGATGGCGCACAATCGAAATAAGTGGATATCACAACTAATCACGGGACTTTCAAGCACGCCATGAAAATTTCCATTGCCATGGCCACCTACAATGGATCGCGCTATCTGCCGGAGCAGCTGGACAGTTTCCTCCGCCAGACCCGGCAGCCCGATGAACTGGTGGTCTGCGACGACTGTTCCCAGGACGGGACCCTCGCCATCCTGACGGACTTTCAGAAGCAGGCTCCGTTTCCTGTGCTCATTTATCGGAACGAAAAGAACCTGGGCTTCATAAAAAACTTCGAGCGGGCGCTCTCGCTGTGCACCGGCGAAATAATCTTCCTGAGCGATCAGGATGATGTCTGGCTGGAAAACAAGCTGCAAATCATAGAAAAAACCTTTCTTGCCCACCCCGAAAAAATGATCGTCACCAACGATCAGAGAATTGCCAGTCAAGACCTGCAATCCTCCACCGGCACCACCCTGGAAAACATCCGCGCACTCGGCCTTGAAAAATCCTACCTGAAAGCCGGCTGCTGCACGGCGCTCAGAAAATCCTGGCTCGAAGTCGTGCTGCCCATTCCGGTCGAGATCGGAACGCACGATGCCTGGATCAATCGCATCGGCGATTTCTGCAAGCTCCGGCTGATCGTGGAGCAACCGCTGCAGATCTACCGAAGACATGAAGAAAACACCTCGCACAGCCTCACCAGCAGCGCCGGAAAGCTCTCCCGGCTGAGCAAGCTCACCCACTACGGCATCCGGGATGCCAGCGGCGGCTGGAAGCACCAGATAATCGCCACGAACCTGTACATAAGCAGGCTCAAGAAAAGGGCTCGCCAATTGAGGGCCCTGGGCGCCGGCGAGCTCGTCGAGCAAACGATCGCCGCCCTGCAAGGCAAGCTCCCGGCACTCGAAAAACGCCTCGAGATCGCCTCGCGCCCGCGCTGGCGCCGCCCTCCGGAACTGCTGCGTTTCTGGCTGTCGGGCGGCTACCGGAATTTCGCCGGCTGGAAAAGCGCCCTCAAGGACATGGTCCGGCCATGACGCTCGCCACCCAACGCCCGTCGGTCCTCCACCTGCTTACCTCGCTGGACTTCGGCGGCGTCGAAAAACGCATGGAAATCCTCGCCGAACAGCCTGTGGGTGACATGCGGCACCTGTTCTGCGCCATCGGCGGCGGCGGCGCTGCGGAGCGGCGCCTGAAAGCCCTGGGAGCCCCGGTCCAGTGCCTGCAGCAGCCGGTGAGGATTCCCAGCCCGGCCGCCATCCTCGCCCTGTTCCGGCTGTTCCGGCAGCTGCGCCCGACGGTGGTGCACAGCCATGGCGCCGAGGCCAATTTCCACGGTCTGATCGCCGCCCGGCTGGCCGGCGTGCCGGTGCGGGTCGGCGAGGAGATCGGCATCCCGGCGCACAGCAGGCGGGCTCGCCGGGTGTTCCGCCAGCTCTACCGCTGCGCCCACTGCGTCGTCGGCATCTCCGATGCGGTGACCGGCTGGCTGGTCGAGAGCGGCGAGGTGCCGCCGGCCAAGGCGGTGCGGGTCTACAACCCGGTCAAGCTGCCGGTCGAACGCAGCGGGCAGGCCGCGACGCCGGGAGCGCTGCGGGTCGGCTTCGTCGGCCGCCTGGAAGCCGTCAAGAACCCCCTGGCGCTGGTCGAGGCCGCCGACCTGCTGCTGGCCCGCGGCATTCCCGTGGAACTCTGGCTGATCGGCGAAGGGCGCGAGCGCGCACGCCTCGAAGCCGCCATCCGCGCGCAGGAACTGGACGAGTGCGTACACCTGCCGGGCTACCAGCCGCATCCCGACGAGTACGTGCGCCAGTGCCATGTCTACGTCCAGCCCTCGCGCTCCGAAGGCTTCGGCCTGGCGCTGGTCGAGGCCATGGGCTGCGGCGTTCCGGTCATCGCCACCGCGGTGGGCGGCGCGCCGGAGATCGTCGAACCCGGCGTCACCGGCTGGCTGCTGCCGGAAGCGACACCAGGCGCCCTCGCCAGCGTTCTCGAAGAAGCCTGGCGGCTCGGCCCGGAGCAACTGAGGGCCATGGGCCTGCGGGCCCGGAGCGCGGTCGCGGGGCGCTTCGAGCCCGCCGAGTACAAGAGCCGGCTGGAAGCGCTGTACCGGCAATTCGCCCCTCGCAAGGCCAACGGCAAACATGGACAAGATACGGATTCTGCACTGTCTTGAGACGGTCGGCTCCGGCGGCGTCGAACAGCGTCGCCTGACCCTGGCCCGCCAGCTGGACAGCGCGCGCTACGAGCAGTCGCTGGTCTGCACCAAGGCCGTGGGCGCCCTGCCGGCGCGCTTCGCCGAGGCGGGCTGCCCGCTGCATGCCGTCGGGGTGTTCCGCGGCGTGCTGGACCGCGAGCCCTACCGGCAGGCCCTGCGCGTGGTGCGCGAGTTCCGCCCGCACATCATCCACGGCGCGGTGTTCGAGGGTGTCTCCCTGGCCACCATCCTCGGCCGGCTCGCCCGGGTGCCGGTGATCATCGGCGAGGAAACTTCCGACCCGGTCAACCGCCGCTGGCGCGGTCACCTGCTGCTGCGCCTGCTCGGCGCCCTGAGCCACCAGATGGTGGCGGTATCCCCCGCCGTCGAGCAGTACCTGCTCGGGCGCCTGCATCTCCCGCGCAGCAAGGTCACCCTGATCAACAACGGCGTGGCCGAGATGGCGCCGCCCGACGAGAACCAGATCCGCGCGCTGCGCGAGCAGTTCGAGCTGGCGCCGGAACACTTCGTGATCGGCACCGTCGGCCGCCTGCTCGATCGCCACAAGCGCGTCAGCGACCTGATCCGCGCGCTGGCCGTGCTGCTGCCGGCGTGCCCCGAGGCGCGCCTGCTGGTGGTCGGCAAGGGACCGGACGAAGGCGCGCTGCGCGAACTGGCCGAGACGCTCGGGGTCGCCGCCCAGGTGCGTTTCGCCGGCTACCAGGCCGATCCGCAGCCCTGCTACGCGCTCATGGACGTCTTCGCCCTGGCCTCGGCCATGGAGGCCTTCGGCCTGGTGCTGGTCGAGGCGATGCAGGCCGGACTGCCGGTGGTGGCGACCCGGGTCGGCGGCATCCCCGGCGTGGTCGACGAGGGCGCAAGCGGCCTGCTGGTCTCACCTGGCCAGCCGCAGGCGCTCGCCGAGGCCATCCTCGAGCTGCGGCGCGACCCCGCCCGGCGCCAGAGCATGGGACGGGCCGGCCAGGCCCTGGCCACAACCAATTTCGGCGCGGAACGCTACGTCCGCGACGTCGACCACCTCTACCGGCGGCTCGCCGCGCAGCGCATCGGCCCATGAACATCCTCTTCGTCACCTGGGACGGCCCGCAGGTCACCTACCTGGAAAGCCTGTTCCTGCCGATCTTCCAGCGCCTGGCCGGCATGGGGCTGCACGTCCATATCCTGCAGTTCACCTGGGGCGACGAGCCGCTCATCGAGCAGCGCCGCCAGGCCTGCCGACAGGCCGGGCTGGCCTACCGGGCGCAGCGGATCTGGCGCCGGCCCCGCGCCCTCGGCGGCCTGCTGACCGCGCTCGAGGGCGCCCGGCTGATCCGCCGGGCGATCGGCGAGCAGCGCATCGACGCGGTGATGCCGCGCAGCACGCTGCCGGCCCTGGCCACCCTGCTGGCGCTGCGCGGCCGCGCCGTGCCGATGGTCTTCGATGCCGACGGCCTGCCGCTGGACGAGCGGGTCGAGTTCGCCGGCCAGTCGCCGTCCGGCCTGATCCAGCGCCTGCTGCGCGACGTCGAGGCCCAGGCGGTGCGCCAGGCCGACCGCGTGCTGACCCGCTCGCAGCAGGCAGTGGAGATCCTCCTGGCGCGGGCCGGCGCCGGCATCTCGCCCGGCAAGTTCCAGGTGGTCGGCAACGGCCGCGACACCGAACGCTTCAGCCCGGGGGACGCAGTCTCGCGCCGGCGGGTGCGCGAACAGCTGGGGCTGGCCGCCGAGGCGCCGCTGCTGGTCTACGCCGGCTCGCTCGGCCCGCAGTACTGCCTGGAGGAAATGTTCCGCCTGTTCGAGCAAGTCCGGCAGATCCGCAGCGATGCCCGCCTGCTCGTCCTGAGCGGTTCGCCGGAAGCCCTGAAACCCCTGCTGGAGCGCTTCGCCGCGCTGGCACCGGCAGTGTCCACCCTGAGCCTGCCGGGACATGCGGTGCCCGGCTACCTGGCCTGTGCCGACCTGGGCCTGGCGCTGCGCCGGAGCAGCTTTTCCATGCGCGCCGTAGCGCCGATCAAGCTCGGCGAGTACCTGCTCTGCGGACTGCCAGTGCTGGCCAGCCCCGGCATCGGCGACACCGACGCCATCGTCGCCAGCGCCGGACGGCTGCTGGCCGGGCTGGACGACGCCGAGCTGGCGCGGGCGGCCCGCTGGTTCTGCGACGAGGTCCTGCCGCAGCGCGAGGGCTTGCGTGAGCACTGCCGAAACACGGGCCTGCGCCACTTTTCCCTGGAAGCCTGCGCCAATGCCTATGCGGCGGCCCTGCTGCCCCTGCGGACGCCCGTGCAGGAGCCGCTGCCCGACGGCCATCCCTGCGGAGAACCGAGATGAAGATCCTCCTGCTCACCCGCTACCCGCGCAGCGGCGCCAGCAGCCGGCTGCGCACCCTGCAGTACCTGCCCCACCTCGAGGCCGCCGGACACGAAGTCCGGGTGCAGAGCCTGTTCGACGAGGCCTACCTGGAAAGCCTCTACCAGAGCGGCCGGCGTTCGCCGCTGCGGACCGCGGCGCTCTACCTGCGCCGCCTGGCGGCGCTCGCCAAGGCCGGCGAGCACAACCTGCTGTGGATCGAGAAGGAGCTCTTCCCCTACCTGCCCGCCTGGATCGAATCCCGGCTCGGCACCCCCTGGGTGGTCGACTACGACGATGCGCTGTTCCACAACTACGACTTGGCGCAGAACCCCCTGGTGCGCCGGCTGCTGGGCGGCAAGATCGATGCGGTCATGCGCAGCGCCAGCGGCGTGATCGTCGGCAACCGCTACCTGGCCGAGCGCGCCCGCGCTGCCGGCGCGGCCCGGGTGGCGATCATTCCCAGCGTGGTGGACCACAACCGCTACCGGCCACGGCTCGTGGCGCCGACCGCGCACCCGGTGATCGGCTGGATCGGCTCGCCGTCCACCCAGAAATACCTGCTGGACATCCGCGAGCCCCTGCAGCAGGCCTGTCGCCGGCATGGCGCACGCCTGCTGCTGGTGGGCGCCACGCCGGAGATCCTGCCCGGCCTACCCGGCCTCGAGGTACAAGTCGAGCCCTGGAGCGAGGACCGCGAGGCGGCGCTGATCCGCCAGATGGACGTCGGCATCATGCCCCTGCGCGACGGCCCCTGGGAGCACGGCAAATGCGGCTACAAGCTGATCCAGTACATGGCCTGCGGCGTGCCGCTGGTGGCCTCGCCGACCGGCGCCAACCGGGAAATCGTCGAAGACAGCGGAGCCGGCCTGCTTGCCGACTCCGGCGATGACTGGAGCGACGCCCTGTCCCGGCTGCTGACCTCGGCGTCCGAACGGGAGCGGATGGGCCGAGCCGGGCGCCAGGCCGTGGAAAACCGCTACTCCCTCCAGCGCCAGCTGCCGGTGCTGCTGGAAACCCTCGCCGCGGCGCTCCCCGCCGCCGGCAAGGCCCTCGCCCATTAACCCCGAGAGGGATGCCCATGGCACTGGTTTCTTCCGCCTGGCACGTCGCCATAGCCCTCCTGGTGTTTCTCGCCGGCGCGCTCCTCGTCACCTGGGCCGGTCGCCATTTCGGGACCGGCTCCCGCCGCAGCCTGGCCCTTTACGCCTGGCACACGCTGTTCTGCCTGGTCTATTTCTGGTATGTCCTGGAATATGGGGGCGATGCCATCGGCTACTACCGCACGGCCAGCGGTGGCGCGCGCGCCTTCGATGTCGGCACCTACGGCGTCGTCTACCTGACCCGCCTGCTGATCGAGGGTCTTGGCGTTTCCCTGCTCGGCGCCTTCCTGGTCTACAACCTCTTCGGCAGCCTCGGCCTGCTGGCCTTCGACGCCAGCCTGCGCATCGTCACCCGGGACAAGTCGCGCACGCTCCGCCGGCTGGCCACCCTGATCGTGTTCCTGCCCTCGGTGAGCTTCTGGTCGTCGGGCATCGGCAAGGATGCCCTGTCCTTCCTCGCCACCGGTCTGGCCCTGTGGGCGGCACTGGACCTGCAGCGGCGCATCCCCCTGATCGGCATCGCCGTCGCCGTCATGCTGCTGGTCCGCCCGCACATGGCCGCCATGCTGGTCATGGGGGTGAGCCTGGCCCTGCTGCTGCATCCCGGGACCTCCCTGGCCAGACGGGTGCTGCTGGGCAGCGTCGCGCTCGCCGGGGCGGCGGCCCTGGTGCCCTTCGGGCTGGAGTACGCCGGGGTGAGCAGCCCCGACACCGAAGCGTTGATGAGCTATGTGGAGGGCCGCCAAGGCTACAACATGCAGGGCAGCGGCGCGGTGGACATCTCCTCGATGAGCCTGCCCATGCAGCTGTTCACCTACCTGTTCCGCCCGCTGCCGTTCGAGGCGCACAGCCTCTTCGCCCTGGCCGCCTCCGTCGACAACGTGATCCTGCTCTACCTGTTCGTCATGGGCGGGCGCGCCATGCTGCGCCATCCCGGCCGGCGCTACCAGGAAAACCGCCTCTTTCTCTGGAGCTATGCCCTGATCGCCTGGCTGATGCTGGCCATGACCACGGCCAACCTGGGAATCTCCCTGCGCCAGAAGTGGATGTTCGCGCCCATGCTGATCCTCCTGCTCCTCTCCGCGCTCGGCACGCCGCGCCCGCAGCCGCTGCGCCCGGTGGGCCCGCCGCCGACGCCGGTCATGCAGATCTACCAGCGCTACGGCATCCGTCCCGGCCAGCAGAGGCGCAAGCCATGATCTTCCTGCTCGTCGCCGGCTTCGCCGACTCGCTCTTGGCCTTTCGCGGCCCGCTGCTGGAAGCCTTACTCGCCCGCGGTCTGGAGGTGCACGTGGCGGCGCCGCAGCTGGCGCCCGGCTGTCCCCTGCGCCTTCGCCTGGAGGCGCGCGGCCTGCGCGTGCACGACCTGCCGCTGCGGCGCACCGGCATGAACCCGCTGCAGGACTGCGCCACCCTGCTGCACCTGTGGCGGCTCAAGCGGCGCATCCGCCCGACCCATGTCCTCGGCTACACCGCCAAGCCGGTGATCTACGGCTCGCTGGCCGCCGCGCTGGCCGGGGTGCCGCAGCGCTTTGCGCTGATCACCGGGCTGGGCTACGCCTTCACCGGCGAGGATGGGGAGCACGGCGCCCGCGGCCTGCTGCACGCCCTGCTGCCGCGCCTCTACGCCCTGGCGCTGCGGCGGACCCACAAGGTGTTCTTCCAGAACCCCGACGACCAGGCGCTGTTCCGCGTCCAGGGCATCCTCGGTCCGGCGACCCCCTCCTGCGTGGTCAACGGCTCCGGCGTGGACCTGGCCGAATACCCCGTCGCCCCCGTGCCGGCGCAGCCGCACTTCCTGCTGATCGCCCGGCTGCTGGGCGACAAGGGCGTGCGCGAATACGCCGCGGCGGCGCGCCAGGTGAAGAACCGTTGTCCCTCGGCGCTCTTCACGCTGGCTGGCTGGATCGACAACAACCCCGACGCCATCGGCCAGGAAGAACTCGATGGCTGGGTGGCCGACGGCACGCTGCGCTATCTCGGCCGTCTGGACGACGTGCGCCCGGCGATCGCTGCCTGCAGCGTGTACGTCCTGCCCTCCTACCGAGAAGGCACGCCACGCACCGTGCTGGAAGCCATGGCCATGGGCCGCGCGGTGATCACCACCGACGCCCCCGGCTGCCGCGAGACGGTGGTGGACGGCGACAACGGCTTTCGCGTGCCGGTGAAAGCGGTGGACGAGCTGGCCCGCGCCATGCAGCGCTTCATCGAGGAGCCGGCGCTGGCCGCGAGCATGGGCGCCCGCTCGCGCCGGCTGGCCGAGGCGAAATACGACGTGCAGCGGGTCAATGCCCTGCTGCTGCGGGAGATGGGGCTGTGATGCTCAAGCGCCTGTTCGACCTCCTCGCCGCCGCCCTCGGCCTGCTGCTGCTCGCCCCGCTGCTGCTGGCACTGGCCTGGCTGGTCCGCCGGCGGATCGGCGCTCCGGTGCTGTTCCGCCAGCTGCGTCCCGGCCTGCACGGCCGGCCGTTCGCGCTGCTCAAGTTCCGCAGCATGCGCGAGGCGCTGGACGAGCGCGGCCGGCCGCTGCCCGACGCCGAGCGCCTGACGCCGTTCGGCCGCTTCCTGCGCGCCACCAGCCTGGACGAGCTGCCGGAACTGTGGAACGTGCTGCGCGGCGACATGAGCCTGGTCGGCCCGCGCCCGCTGCTGATCGAGTACCTGCCGCTCTATACCCCGGAACAGGCCCGCCGCCACGCGGTCCGCCCCGGTATCACCGGCTGGGCCCAGGTCAACGGCCGCAACGCCCTGAGCTGGGAGGAGAAGTTCCGCCTGGATGTCTGGTACGTGGACCACCGCTCGCTGCGTCTCGACCTGCACATCCTCCTGCTGACCCTGAAGCGGGTACTGGCCCGCGAAGGCATCAACGCCGAGGGCGAGGCGACCATGGCACGGTTCACCGGGAGCAAATCATGAAAAGACTGGCCATTCTCGGCGCCAGCGGCCACGGCAAGGTGGTGGCGGACGCCGCCGAGCGCTGCGGCTGGCGCTCGCTGGTGTTCTTCGACGACGCCTGGCCGAAGCGCCAGCACAACGGCCCCTGGGTGGTGATCGGCAACGGCGCGATGCTGTTCGACGCCCTGGCCGGCTTCGACGGGGTGCTGGTGGCGATCGGCGACAACCGTATCCGCCAGGACCGGCTGCGCCGCCTGCGCGACGCCGGGGCGCCGCTGGTCACGCTGATCCACCCGGCGGCCATCGTCAGCGCCCATGCGCGGCTCGGCGCCGGCTCGGTGGTCTTCGCCGGCGCGGTGCTCAACGTCGACGCCCAGGTCGGGCTGGGCGCCATCCTCAACACCGGCTGCAGCGTCGATCACGACTGCCAGCTGGGCGAGGCGGTGCACGTCAGCCCCGGCGCGCACCTGGCCGGCGGCGTGCAGGTCGGCGATTTGAGTTGGATCGGCATCGGCGCCAGCGTGCGCCAGTCGCTGCGCCTCGGCCGGAGGGTGATGGTCGGCGCCGGCGCGGCGGTGGTGGCCGACGTGGCGGACGGCGCCACGGTGGTCGGCGTGCCGGCGCGGCCGCTCTGAGCCGATCAGGACGGCGGCGCCGGGGCAATCACATGCCACTGCGGGGGGTTGAAAGTGGACGGGAAAGATTGTGTGGGCGTTGGCATGGCTGCTTGCCGAGTGGCCGGAAACGCCCAGTTTCGGCCCCCCCCCGGCCGAGTCACTTTCTCTTTGCTCGCGCGAAAGAGAAAGTAACCAAAGAGAAAGCGCGCCCGGTCATCCAGCCCCGGCTGCGCCGGGGTTCCCTCGCTCCGGCGCCGCTCCGGGGGCACGTCACGAAGGGACGTCCCTGTCCCTTCGTGACTCGCTCGGCGTCCTGCCTCGCGTCCCCCTCCGCGACACCTGCGCTCGGCCTCCTGAACGGGGGTGGGCTCCGAGCCGCCTGAAAGCGCTTTCGCTCTTGCGGCACAGCCTGTCGGACAGCGCCGGATGCCCCCTTCAGGAGGCCGAACGGAGTCGTCGCGCAAGGGGATGAGCCGCAGGGATGCGGCGAAAGGCCCGTGGGCCATGGATGGCCCTTCGGGCCGTACCCCTGGAGCGGCGACGCAGAGAGGGAACCCGAAGCGAAGCGCAGGGCCGGATGAGGGGGTGGCCTTCTTTTTGGTCACTTTTTCTTGGCCAGACAAGAAAAAGTGACTCGGCCGGGGGGCCGAAACAGGGCGTTTCCGGCCACTCGACAAGCAGCCAATGCAGCAGAGCCGAAGGCAACGCCGGAACCGCTCCCGCTCACAGCGCCGCACCCATCGAACCACCGTCGCCAATATCCTGGAGGTTTTTCCAAGATGCCGGACAGCCCCTTCTCCCCCTGGCCCTGCTTCACCGAGGAAGAGGCCGACGCCGTGCGCACGGTGCTGCTCTCCAACCGGGTCAACTACTGGACCGGCGAGCAATGCCGCGCCTTCGAGGAGGAATTCGCCGCCTGGAGCGACTGCGCCCACGCCATCGCCCTGGCCAACGGCACCGTGGCCCTGGACGTGGCGCTCAAGGCCCTGGGCATCGGCCCGGGCGACGAGGTGGTAGTGACGCCGCGCAGCTTCTTCGCCTCGGCCGCCAGCATCGTCAACGCCGGGGCCGTGCCGGTGTTCGCCGAGGTCGACCGCGACTCGCAGAACCTCACCGCCGACACCATCCGCGCGGTGCTGACGCCGCGCACCCGGGCGCTGCTTTGCGTACACCTGGCCGGCTGGCCGTGCGACATGGAGCCGATCATCGCGCTGGCCGAAGCCCACGGCCTCAAGGTCATCGAGGACTGCGCCCAGGCCCACGGCGCGCGCTACCGGGGCCGACCGGTCGGCAGCCTCGGGCATGTCGGCGCCTGGTCGTTCTGCCAGGACAAGATCATCAGCACCGGCGGCGAGGGCGGCATGGTCACCACCAACGACCGGGCCCTGTGGTCGCGGATGTGGTCGCTCAAGGACCACGGCAAGAGCTGGGAGGCGGTCCACGCCCGCCGGCATCCGCCGGGCTTTCGCTGGCTGCACGAGAGCTTCGGCGGCAACGGGCGGATGACCGAGATGCAGGCGGTGCTCGGCCGCCTCCAGCTGCGCCGGCTGCCCGACTGGCATGCAAGGCGGCGGGCCAACGCCGAACGCCTCTGGCAGTGCGCACGACGCCTGCCGGGGCTACGCGTGCCGGAGCTGCCGGCGGACATCGAGCATGCCGCCTACAAGTGCTACCTGTTCGTCGAGCCTCGGCAGCTGAAAAGCGGCTGGGACCGCGAGCGCATCCTCGGCGAGATCGTCGCCCGCGGGGTGCCCTGCTTCTCCGGCAGCTGTCCCGAGCTGTACCGGGAGAAGGCCTTCGACGGCACCCCCTGGCGCCCGGCCGAACGCCTGCCGGTGGCCCGCGAACTGGGCGAGACCAGCCTGATGTTCCTCGTCCATCCCACCCTGAGCGCGGCAGAGATCGAGCGAACCTGCGCGGCGCTGACCGACGTGCTGGACGAGGCGGCCCGCTGAGCCTGCCGGCCGGTTTCGACTCTCCACCCACAAGGGCAATTTCCATCCCCGTCACTCCTTCAGGAGCATGTCACGCCTTCGGCAACCGAACACCGCCTTCGCATTCCAGCCCTTATCGGCAGAAGCCGTATCGCACGGGGGAGCATCACCCGATGAAATCGCCGCTCAAGGAACCTTCCCAGCCCTTTCGACAGCGCCTGCTGGACCTGTCCCACGGCCACAAGCGGCTCATCCAGGTCGGCGTGGACGTCCTGCTCGTCTGGCTGGCGCTCTGGCTGGCGTTCTACCTCCGCCTGGAGGACATGAGCGTCATCCAGCCCTTCGGCGGCCACGCCTGGCTGTTCCTTTCCGCGCCCATCGTCGCCCTGCCGATCTTCGTGCGCCTGGGCATGTACCGCGCGGTCATGCGCTACCTGGGCAACGAGGCGCTGCTGACCATCGCCAAGGCGGTCAGCCTGTCGGCGCTGCTGCTGGGGCTGGTGGTCATCCTCCATACCCATACAACGCTGCTGATTCCCCGCTCGATGATCTTCAATTACTGGGGCCTCAGCCTGCTGCTGATCGGCGGCCTGCGCCTCGCCATGCGCCAGTATTTCACCGGTGACTGGTTCAACCTGCGCGATCTGCCCTTCCGGCGCCAGGGCGGCCTGCCCCGGGTGGCCATCTACGGCGCGGGGTCGGCCGGCAACCAGCTCGCCCATGCGCTGCTCATGGGGCATGCGCTGCGCCCGGTGGCCTTCGTCGACGACGATCCGCACCTCGCCGGGCGGACGATCGCCGGCCTGCCGGTCTACGGCCCCGGGGATCTGCCGCGCCTGCTCAAGGAAACCGGCGCCGCGGAGATTGTCCTGGCGATCCCCTCCGCCAGCCGCAGCCGCCGCCGCGAGATCCTCGAGATGCTGCAGGTCCATCCGCTGCCGGTGCGCTCGATGCCCAGCATCGCCAAGCTGGCCTGCGGCCGCTTCACGGTGAACGACCTGCAGGAAGTCGACATCGCCGACCTGCTCGGCCGCGATGCGGTGCCTGCCCAGCCCGAACTGCAGGAGCGCTGCATCCGCGACCAGGTGGTGATGGTGACCGGCGCCGGCGGCTCGATCGGCGCGGAGCTGTGCCGGCAGATCCTCGCCAACGGGCCGGCCACACTGATCCTCTTCGAGCACTCGGAATACAACCTGTACAGCATTCACGGCGAACTCGAGCAGCGGGTCCGCCAGGACGGCCTGGCGTTGAGCCTGGTGCCCGTGCTCGGTTCGGTCCGCCACAGCCCCCGCCTGCTCGAGACGCTGCGCCACTGGGGGGTCGACACCCTCTACCACGCCGCGGCCTACAAGCATGTGCCGCTGGTCGAACTCAACGTCAGCGAGGGCGTGCTCAACAACACCTTCGGCACCCTGCGCACCGCCCAGGCGGCGCTGCGCGCCGGGGTGCGCAACTTCGTGCTGATCTCCACCGACAAGGCGGTGCGCCCCACCAACGCGATGGGCGGCAGCAAGCGCCTGGCCGAGATGGTGCTGCAGGCCTTCTCCCGCGAGCGCGAGGTGGAGCTGTTCGACGAACCCGGCCTGCCGCCGCAACCCAACCGCACCCGCTTCACCATGGTCCGCTTCGGCAACGTGCTGGGCTCGTCCGGCTCGGTGATCCCGCTGTTCCGCGAGCAGATCCGCCGCGGCGGGCCGATCACCGTCACCCACCCGGAGATCACCCGCTACTTCATGACCATCCCCGAGGCGGCGCAGCTGGTGATCCAGGCCGGCGCCATGGGCGAAGGCGGCGACGTCTTCGTGCTGGACATGGGCGAGCCGGTGAAGATTCGCGACCTGGCGCAGAAAATGGTCCATCTGTCCGGCCTGTCGCTGCGCACGGAAAGCGCCCCGGACGGCGACATCGAAATCCGCTTCGTCGGTCTGCGCCCGGGCGAGAAGCTCTACGAGGAGCTGCTGATCGGCGACGGCGCGACGCCGACCAGCCACAGCCGGATCCTGCGTGCCCACGAGGAACACCTGCCCTGGCGGGAGCTGAAGCCGCGGCTGGAAGCCCTGCTCGCCGCATTGGAAACCGACGACTTCCCGCGCATCCGCGAGCTGCTGCAGGGCACCGTCAGCGGCTACCGGCCGAGCCCGGAAATCCTCGAACGGCCCCCGCAGGAATACCCGGACGGCGGCCACACAGTGCCCGCCTGGATACACCTCGTCGTGCCGCAGGACGCCCGGCCGAACAGCAAGAAGTCCTGATCGATACCGGCTGGAGATGAAGTAGCCGCTGCCGATGCCGGGCAAGATCCGACACGCATGAGCGTACTCCAAAGACCTTCCATTGCTTGAGCGAGCACACCGCGACCAATGAGCAGAATCACCATAAACATTACTACCACATACAACAGGTTGGAGTTGTGTTCTCAAACCCTATGGTCACTTCTGAATCAGTCGGCCCCTCCCGAAAAAATAGTGGTCTGGGTTTCGAAAGAGGCCTACCTGATAGATAAAGGAATAGACAGAGAACCATACTGGGTTAGCGACCTGAATAAAATAAAAAACCTGATAGAGTTCAAATGGACAACCAATACCGGTCCTTATAGAAAGCTGTTCCCTGCCCTTGCCGCGGCAAGCGAGGATCAGACTATTGTCTACGCCGATGATGACACGATATACAAGGAAAACTGGCTCAACCTGCTGATCAGCAAATTCCAAGAGCACAACGAAGAAAAAATCGTGGCCTCGCGCGTCCGAATCAGCAAGCGAAACCTATTCGGCCGCCACAAGTCCTATATGCTCTGGCCCATATTGAAAAAGGAAGTCGAACTCGACAGCGATTATCTGATCACTGGCGTAGGCGGGGTAATCCTCAAAAAAAAGCATATAAAAGAAGACTTCCTGACGAACCAGGATTATTTGAAAATCTGCCCGAAAAGCGACGACTTCTGGATAAGCGAAATAATCGCCCGCTCCAGAACCCCTGTCCTGTCATGCCCGGAGGCCATGCGTGAACTTCTCTTCATCAAACATGAGCACGGCCTGGAAAAACAAAACACCCTGACCTCGAGCAGCTTGGCAGGCAAGCTTTTGGACAACATCAAGATAAACACTCTCGGCCGACTGGGAATTTCAGTATGCCACAACGATGTGTCTTTCAAAAAAATCAAGAGCTACTTCGAAGCGGTCGACAGGGCCTCTCTGTGACTTGTACAGATTGCCAAACGGCATGCCGGGTCGTCATGCGATGACCGACAGGTGCCCGCTACTTTCTTGCGCCCTACTCAGACAACGAAGACGTCATGAACTCAGAAAAAGTCAGCATTATCATACCGGTCTACAACGTTGAACCGTATCTTGCCGAATGCCTGAACTCGGCCATCTCCCAGGACCATGACAACATAGAAATCATTGCCATTGACGACGGCTCCACCGATGCGAGCCGATCGATACTTGAAGCATTCCGTACCAGGCACGACAACATCACGATCAAGAGCATAAAAAACCAGGGGCTATCAGTCGCCAGAAACACGGGGCTGGAAATCGCAACCGGCGAATATATTTTATTCCTGGACAGTGACGATTTCATAGAAAAGCATACCGTCTCCACATGCCTGAAAGCCTTTAGGGAGCATCAGTCAGATATAGTGTTTTTCTCGGCAAAAATATTTTTCGATGGAGTTGATGAAAGCACGGGAAAACGATTCAGAGGCGAAAGAGCCTTGCCCCTGCAAAACAAGTCCTTTTCCGCCCAGTCTTTTTTCAACCAATCGATAAAGCTTGGGAGCTACTTGGTATCAGCATGCCTCTATATCTACAAACGACACGAGCTCGGCGACATAAAGTTTTATCCAGGCATTCTGCATGAAGACAACCTGTTTACAACCCGGCTTCTCCTTGAAAACCAGCATGCAAAGATGGTCTGCATTTCAGACAAGCTCTACAACAGACGTGTCCGGCCCGACTCGATCATGACGCAAAAAAAGCAGGAAAAGCACATAAACGGACTCCTCGTCGTTGCAGAAGAACTCCTGAAGCTTGAGTTGGCCAAAGAAAACAGCGAAGCAGGATCAGCCTTGAATCAATTCATCCAGACCACCCTGACCATTGCATTAGACGCATGCAGGCAGGCTTATGGGAACAATTTCCCCTATCACGCAAGAAAGAGACTGATAGTTCTATTTGCACAAACCAGGTTCAAACATAAAAAAGTAAAATCCATCGTTCTCAGTGCTTTTCCGGAGTTGTGCACGATAAAGCAGTCCATGAAAAAAATCCTTCTACTCGAAAGGCCATACCCGTGACCAAGTGCTCGAATAAATAAAAATAATTCAGCACTTTTCGTACGCATGCCTATGCCGGCCCTTCACAGCCCTAGAGAACACCATGAACTCAGAAAAGGTCAGCATAATCATACCTATCTATAACGTTGAACAATATCTTGCCGAATGCCTGAATTCGGCTATCCGCCAGGACCATGACAATATAGAGATCATCGCCATCAATGATGGCTCCACCGATGCAAGTCTATCGATACTTGAGGAGTTCCGCACCAAGCACGAAAACATGATCGTCAAAAGCATTCCAAACCAGGGATTGTCAGTTGCCAGAAACACCGGGCTTGAAATCGCAACCGGCGAATATATTTTATTCCTGGATAGCGATGACTTTATAGAGCAGCATACCGTATCCACCTGCATGGAACATTTCAGACGACATCGGACAGATATCGTCTTTTTTTCAACGAGTGTATTTTTCGACGGCGCCAGTGAAAATTCATGCAGCATAACCAAAACCGAAAGAGCCACAGCCCTGCAAAGCGAATCCTGTTCGGCACGATTCTTTTTCACCCAATCGATAAAACTTAAAAGATACCAGGCTTCAGCATGTTTCTACATCTACCGAAAAGACAAGCTGAACGACATAACGTTCTACCCAAGCATAATATACGAAGACAACCTGTTCACCACCAGGCTGCTGCTCGAGAACGACAATATAAAAGTCACCTGCATCACTGACAAGCTTTACAACAGGCGTATCCGGCCAGAGTCGATCATGACTCAAAAAAAGCATGAGAAGCATGTAAATGGCTTCCTTGTCGTCGCCGAAGAGCTGCTGAAGCTTGATCTAGCCAAAGAAAAAAGCGAAACAGGGGCAGCATTGAACCAGTTCATCCAAGCCATGCTGAGAAAAGCATCGCTCACCCACAGGCTGGTTTATGATGGAAAACTCTCCTATCGCATAAGACAAAGACTGATGATCCTATATATCAAAACAAGACCGACACCCACAAGAATAAAAAAAATCTTACCCAACATTTTCCCAGAACTATTAGCCATAAAAAAATCCATTAAAATTTTCAATACCCAATAAATTCGCTCACCCTGAAAGCCAAGCCAACCCCTGTGAAACGGTGACCCTGCCAAAAGAATATCGGGAAAGATGAGATGGACTCAGCCAACCAAACAGGCAGCTTCTGATAGCCTTACTGCTCTCTTGGCAACAAAGGAATACACCATGAACTCAGAAAAAGTCAGCATCATCATACCTGTCTATAATGTTGAAAAATATCTTGCCGAATGCTTGGACTCTGCCCTCCGCCAAGACTATGAGAACGTAGAAATCATCACAATCAACGACGGCTCGACAGATGCAAGCCTGTCAATACTTGAAGAGTTCCACGCCAAGCATCAAAACATAATAGTAAAAAGCATCCCAAACCAGGGGTTATCAGTCGCCAGAAACACGGGACTCGAAATCGCAACCGGCGAATACATCCTATTCCTTGATAGCGACGACTTTATAGAGAAACACACCCTATCAACCTGCCTCGGGCATTTAAAACAGCACCAGACAGATGTAGTCTTTTTTTCAGCAAACGTATTTCTCGATGGAATCAGCGAGGATATAGGCCGCAAATTCAGAACCGAAAGGACTCCAGCCCTGCAAAACAAATCCTGTCCGGCACGTTCCTTTTTCGTCCAATCGATAAACATTAACAACTACCAGGTTTCAGCATGCTTCTATGTCTACAAAAAAAACAGGCTGGACAGCATAAAATTCCACCCGGGAATACTATACGAAGATAACCTGTTCACCACCAGGCTACTGCTCGAAAACGAGAAAATAAAAGTCACCTGCATCACTGACAAGCTCTACAACAGGCGAGTCAGGCCAGAATCGATCATGACCCAGAAAAAACATGAAAAGCATGTAGATGGATTTTTTGTCATTGCCGAAGAGCTCTTGAAGCTCAACCTAGCCAAGGAAAAAAGCGAAACAGGAGCAGCATTGAATTGCTTCATCCAAAGCCTGCTGAGCCATGCGTTGACCACCTACAGATCGATTTATGGCGACAGACTTCCCTACCGCACGAGAAAAAAACTAATAATCCTATTCTCAAAAACAAAACCAATAAGGATAAAAAGCATTGCACTTTATGCCTTTCCAGAATTGCTAACAATAAGAAATCTACTAAGAAAACCCTCAATCATCAAAAAATCCGAGCCCCCTAAAGCACTGCAAAACAGCGCACCCAAAGACCACCAAAAGATGCAATAAGCCATACAAAATTAATTCGATATTTTCACCGTAACCTGACGGCACCTGATGCACATGACTGGTGAGTGACGGGAAGCTCTGGTAAGCCGTTACAGGCCGCCATTCGTACATCATCATGAAACTTATCGCTTTCAACAGCACAGCTGACCAGCTGCCCCCCCGCCAGAAAGAACCTCGGCGCCCCGCACGAGGCCCGACCCAACGGTGAGAGTTCCAGGCCAGACCACCGGCAAATGCCTTTCCGACTGTCAGGGGAACGCCCAGCCGATTTGCAGCCCTCTGCAACACAGCCTAGCCTTTGGTAGCCCACGTGGTGTGAAGGGCTCTCCTTTTCCTGCGATGGAGCCTGAAGCATGAAAACACTCCCACCCAGCCTGTTGCCGAGTCTTCCCGGCCAGGCCATTGCCGGCGAGGCAGCCGCTGCAACCTTCGGCCACCAGGGCACCACGGACACCAGGAGCCCCCCATAGCGGGAGCGACCAGGCCGGTCGGTTGTGGCATCCGCATGTGCCGGGCGCCCGGCTCTGCATTTCCCCATTGATCGTCCGAAACAGGTCTTCATCCCCGCGAACCACGGCCCATGGAGGGATTTGCCTTGTCCGTCCTGCATACCGGCAGCTCGCCGGTGCACCGCACACTCGCCGTCATACTGGCCGCTACCATCGGCCTCCAGGGCTGCATATTCTCCCCCGGGCAGCACCTCGACACTTCCGACCTTGCGCACCAAGGCCCGCCGGACAGCCCCCGCTTCGAGCTGGTGCCCATCACCCCGAGGCTGGTGGCGACCCAGAACGCGGCACGCGTCGTCGAGACACTGCCTCCCGAACTGACCAGCTACGCTCCCGGCCCCTACGTGATCGGGGTAGGCGACGTGCTCAACATCACCGTCTGGGAGCACCCGGAACTGAACTCACCGGGCGGCGTGCAGCAGGCACCCGACGCCAACGGACGCCTGGTGCGTCCCGACGGCCGACTGTTCTATCCCTACATCGGCGAGACCGAGGCTGCCGGCCTGACCATCGAGGAGCTGCGCAACAGCATCGCCGAGCGGCTGACCCGCTATATCGAAAGCCCGCAGGTGGACGTCGCCGTAACCCGCTTCGGCGGCCGCCGGGTGATTCTCACCGGCGCCTTCGGCCATACAGGCCCGATGCCCCTAACCACCGTCCCCATGACGCTGCCGGCGGCCGTCGGCCAGGCCGGCGTAGGTGGGGGAGCCGACATTGCCAGACTGATCCTCAAGCGCGACGGCCGGGAGTACCGCCTCGACCTCGACGCCCTCAACCGCGGCGGCGCGGAGCTGGACCGCATCTACCTCAAGGACGGCGACCAGTTGCACCTACCCACCAACGACAGCCGACGGATCTTCGTCCTCGGCGAGGTCGTCTCGCCCGGACCGCTATCTTTCAGGAGCCGCAGTATGAACCTGACCGAAGTGATCGGCTCGGTCAGGGGACTGCGCCAGGAAACCTCCAACCCGCAAGCCGTCTACGTGATCCGCGGCGTGCGGGATCTCGAACGGGAAACGGCCCAGGTCTTCCAGCTGGATGCAAAGTCGCCGGCCTCCATGGTGCTGGCCGCGCATTTCCAGGTCGAACCGCAGGACGTGGTCTACGTCGGCGCCGCCGGCATCACCCGCTGGAACCGCTTCATCAGCCAGCTATTCCCCTCGGCCTCCTTCCTAAACATGGGAATAGGCGTAGAAGACGATATCAATACGATAACCAAATGATTTTGCCCGGCAAGCATGGATGCAAGCCAGGTACGTGACCGCGCCTCAGGAGTCGCGGGGCTCGTACGTGAGCCAGCCAGGATCGAGGCTGTCCCCCCGCTGTCCGTATAGCCGCCCGCCTGAACGGCATCCATCCCCCCTCCCGTCCTCTCCTCCTCAATCCTCGCTCTCCAGGCGCATGGTCGTCCGCACCAGGCGCTGCTCTTCCTGCTCGATCTCCCGAAGGCTGTCGCGGATTCCGTGGATGTGGTCGCGGGCGGCGCGCCGGGCCTGTTCCGGCAGGCGCTCGATCACCGCGTGGTAGAGGCGCGCGTGCTGGCGGTCGAGCTGCTTCTTGCACGGCGGGCGGTGGTAGAGGTTGTTCACCGAGGCGAACACCGTGGTCAGCATGAGGTCGGTGAGCGACTGCAGGGTGTGCAGCAGCACCGGGTTGTGCGCGGCCTCGCAGATCGCCAGGTGGAAGGCGTGGTCCAGCCGGGCGTGCTCGCGCGGGTCGAGGCTCTCGGGCGGGGCGGCCTGGGCGGCGACCATTTCCGCGTAGCGCCGGCCGAGCCGGATGAAATCCGCCTCGCTGCCGCGCAGGGCGGCCAGCCGCGCCGACTCGCCCTCCAGCAGGACGCGTACCTCCAGCAGGTCGTAGAGGGTGCGCTGCTGCGAGGCGAACAGGTGCAGCAGCGGACTGGTGTCGCCGCCGTCGGACAACGGCGCGACGAAGGAGCCGCGTCCCTGTGCCGTCTCGATGATGCCGCGCCCGCGCAGCACGCGCAGGCCTTCGCGCAATGCCGAGCGGGAGATGCCCAGCCGCTCGCACAAACGTCGCTCCGAGGGCAGCGCCTGGCCGACCTTGAGCACGCCGTCGACGATCAGTCGCTCGATGCGCTGGGCCACCACGTCGGCGACCTGGCGGCGTTCGACGGCGGGTTCGGGAGGCATGCGGGAATCTGTCATGGCTGGTCTGACCAGTGCGAGAGGACGGGAAGCCTATCCGCCCGCGGCCTAGTCTGAATAGGGGTTTGCCGGACGAACGGGACAACCGCCCGCACGAACTGGTAGGACCAGTGCGCCTGGCGCTGGACGGCCGGCACCGCCGCGCCGATGCTGCACGGGCTGCAGACGCAGACTGCGGGCCGCGCGAACAACAACAATATTCCGTCTGATCGAGTCCATCATGAACATCCTCTACGACGAGCGCGTCGATGGCGCGCTGCCCCGGGTCGACAAGGCCGCCCTGCTCGCCGAGCTGCGCGAGCGGCTGCCGGGCCTGGACATCCTCCACCGCGAGGAAGACCTCAAGCCCTACGAATGCGACGGCCTCTCGGCCTATCGGACCATGCCGATGCTGGTGGTGCTGCCCGAGCGCATCGAGCAGGTCGAGGCGCTGCTCAGGCTCTGCCACCGCCGCCAGGTGCCGGTCGTGGCGCGCGGCGCCGGCACCGGCCTGTCCGGTGGCGCGCTGCCCCTGGAACAGGGCATCCTGCTGGTGATGGCGCGCTTCAACAAGATCCTCGAAGTCAATCCCGAAGGACGCTTCGCCCGCGTCCAGCCCGGGGTGCGCAACCTGGCGATCTCCCAGGCGGCAGCGCCCTTCGGCCTCTACTACGCGCCCGATCCGTCCTCGCAGATCGCCTGCTCGATCGGCGGCAACGTGGCGGAGAACGCCGGCGGCGTGCACTGCCTGAAATACGGCCTGACCGTACACAACCTGCTCAAGGTCGAGATCCTCAGCGTCGAGGGCGAGCGCCTGACCCTGGGCTCCGACGCCCTGGACAGCCCCGGCTTCGACCTGCTCGCCCTGTTCAGCGGCTCGGAAGGCATGCTCGGCATCGTCACCGAGGTGACGGTGAAGCTACTGCCCAAGCCGCAGATGGCCAAGGTGCTGCTGGCCAGCTTCGACTCGGTGGAGAAAGCCGGCCGCGCGGTGGGCGAGATCATCGCCGCCGGCGTGATCCCCGGCGGCCTGGAGATGATGGACAACCTGGCGATCCGCGCCGCCGAGGACTTCATCCACGCCGGTTACCCGGTGGAGGCCGAGGCCATCCTGCTCTGCGAGCTGGACGGCGTGGAAGCCGACGTGCACGACGACTGCGAACGGGTGCGCCGGGTGCTCGAGCAGGCCGGCGCGACCGAGGTGCGCCAGGCCCGCGACGAGGCCGAGCGGGCGAGGTTCTGGGCCGGGCGCAAGAACGCCTTCCCGGCGGTCGGGCGCCTGTCGCCGGACTACTACTGCATGGACGGCACCATCCCGCGCCGCGAGCTGCCCGGCGTGCTCCGGGGCATCGCCGAGCTTTCCGCCGAATACGGCCTGCGCGTGGCCAACGTGTTCCATGCCGGCGACGGCAACATGCACCCTCTGATCCTCTTCGACGCCAACCGGCCCGGCGAGCTGGAGCGCGCCGAAGCCCTCGGCGGCAAGATCCTCGAACTGTGCGTGGCGGTGGGCGGCAGCATCACCGGCGAGCACGGCGTCGGCCGCGAGAAGATCAACCAGATGTGCGCCCAGTTCGATGCCGACGAGCTGACCCTGTTCCACGCGGTGAAGGCGGCCTTCGATCCCGAGCGCCTGCTCAACCCCGGCAAGAACATCCCGACCCTGCACCGCTGCGCCGAGTTCGGCGCCATGCACGTGCACCACGGCCGGCTGCCCTTCCCCGAACTGGAGCGCTTCTGATGAGCCCGTCCTCCTTCGACGCCAGCGCCGAGCTGCTGGAACAGGTCAACCGGGCCATCGCCCAGCGCACGCCCCTGCGTATCCAGGGCGGTGGCAGCAAGGCCTTCCTCGGCCGCCCGGTGGAAGGCGAAGTGCTCGACACCCGCCGCCACCGCGGCATCGTCGGCTACGACCCCACCGAGCTGGTGGTCACCGTGCGTGCCGGCACGCCGCTGGCCGAACTGGAGCAGGCGCTGGCCGACCAGGGCCAACTGCTCGCCTGCGAGGCACCGCACCTCGGCACGGCCACGGTGGGCGGCATGGTCGCGGCCGGGCTGTCCGGCCCGCGCCGGCCCTGGGCCGGGGCGGTGCGCGACTTCGTCCTCGGCACGCGGCTGATCAGCGGCCACGGCAAGCACCTGCACTTCGGCGGCGAGGTGATGAAGAACGTCGCCGGCTACGACCTCTCGCGCCTTCTGGCCGGCAGCTTCGGCTGCCTCGGGGTGATCACCGAGGTCTCGCTCAAGGTGCTGCCGCGACCGCGCGCCAGCACCAGCCTGCGCCTGGCGATGAATGCCGAGCGCGCACTGAGCAAACTCGCCGAGTGGGGCCAGCAGCCGATCCCGCTCAGCGCCGCCTGCCACGACGGCGAGGCCCTCTACCTGCGCCTGGAGGGCGGCGAAGGCTCGCTGGCCGCGGCCCGCCAGTGCCTCGGCGGCGAGGCGCTGGCCGACGGCTTCTGGGACGACCTGCGCGAACGGCGCCTGGCCTTCTTCGCCGACCCGCGACCCTTGTGGCGCCTGTCGCTGCCCAACGCCGTGCCGCCGCTGGCGCTGCCCGGCAGCCAGCTGATCGACTGGGGCGGCGCGCAGCGCTGGCTGAAGTCGGAGGCCGGCGCCGAGGCGATCCGCGCCATCGCCGCCGAGGTCGGCGGCCATGCCAGCTGCCACGACGCCGGCGTCTGCGACAGCCCCTTCCAGCCGCTGCCCGCGCCGCTGATGCGCTACCACCGCCAGCTCAAGGCGCAACTGGACCCGCAGGGGATCTTCAATCCCGGGCGGATGTACGCGGACTTCTGAGGGCGGACCATGCAAACCCATCTGAACGAAGACAGCCTGGCCCTGCCGCGCGGCGCCGAGGCCGAACGCATCCTGCGCAGCTGCGTGCACTGCGGCTTCTGCAACGCCACCTGCCCGACCTACCAACTGCTGGGCGACGAGCTGGACGGCCCGCGCGGGCGCATCTACCTGATCAAGCAGGTGCTCGAGGGCGCCACGCCCGGCGCCAGCACCCGCGAGCACCTGGACCGCTGCCTGACCTGCCGCAACTGCGAAACCACCTGCCCGTCCGGCGTGCAGTATCACCACCTGCTGGACATCGGCCGGGCAGTGCTGGAACGGCAGGTGCCGCGCTCCCTGGAGCAGCGCGCCCTGACGACCGGGCTGCGCGCGCTGCTACCCCATCCGGCGGCCTTCAAGGTCCTGGTGCGCAGCGGCGAGCGTTTCCGCCCGCTGCTGCCGGAAAGGCTCAAGGCCAAGCTGCCGCGCCAGATCCGCCCGGCCAAGGCGCGCCCGCAGCCGCACCATGCGCGCCGCGTGCTGCTGCTCGAAGGCTGCGTGCAGCCGGGGCTGTCGCCGAACACCAACGCCGCCGCCGCCCGCGTGCTCGACCGCCTCGGCATCAGCGTGACGGCGGTCCGCCAAGCCGGCTGCTGCGGCGCCGTGGATTACCACCTGAACGCCCAGAGGGCCGGCCTCGAACGCGCCCGGCACAATATCGACGCCTGGTGGCCGGCCATCGAGGCCGGCGCCGAGGCCATCGTGCAGACCGCCAGCGGCTGCGGCGCCTTCGTCAAGGACTACGGCCACCTGCTGGCCGCCGACCCGCGCTACGCCGCCAAGGCCCGCCGGGTCAGCGAACTGGCCCGCGACCTGGTCGAGGTGCTGCGCGGCGAGCCCCTGGAAAGCCTCGGCATCCGGGCCGACCTGCGCCTGGCCTTCCACTGCCCCTGCACCCTGCAGCACGCGCAGAAGCTCGGCGGCGCCGTCGAGGAGCTGCTGACGCGCCTCGGTTTCCAGCTCACCGCGGTGCCGGACGGACACCTCTGCTGCGGCTCGGCCGGCACCTACTCGATCACCCAGCCGGCGCTGTCGCGCCGGCTGCGCGACAACAAGCTCGACGCCCTGGAAAGCGGCCGGCCGACGCTGATCGCCACCGCCAATATCGGCTGCCAGATCCATCTGGACGGTGCCGGCCGCACCCCGGTGCGGCACTGGATCGAGCTGGTCGAAGAAGCCCTGACTCAACCGGAGAACCCCCCATGCACAGCAAAGCAGTCCTGACCCAGACCGAAGTCGCGCGGATGCTCGCCGCCGCCCGCACCGAAGCGCAGCACAACCAGTGGGCCGTGAGCATCGCGGTGGTCGACGACGGCGGCCACCCGCTGGCCCTGGAGCGACTCGACGGCTGCAGCCCGGCAAGCGCCTACATCGCCCTGGAGAAGGCCCGCACCTCGGCCCTCGGCCGCCGCGAGTCCAAGGTCTACGAGGAAATGATCAACGGCGGGCGCACCGCCTTCCTCTCCGTGCCGCTGCTCAGCGCCACCCTGGAGGGCGGCGTGCCGGTGCTGGTCGACGGTCAGGTGGTCGGCGCCGTCGGCGTGTCCGGCGTGCGCTCCGATCAGGATGCCCAGGTGGCCAGGGCCGGCGTGCAAGCCATCGCCGAGTGACCTCAACGAGCCGAACAGGAACAGGAGAACACCCCCCATGGGCAAGCGCATCACCCGTCACCGCCTGCAAGTCGCCGAGAACCTGGCCCGCTTCATCGAGGATGAAGCGTTGCCGGGCACCGGCCTGGATAGCGCCCGGTTCTGGCTGGGCTTCGACGCCCTGGTCCACGAGCTGGCGCCGAAGAACCGCGCCCTGCTCGCCGAGCGCGACCGCCTGCAGGCCGAGCTGGATGCCTGGCACCGCGCCCATCCCGGCCCGGTGCGCGACCTGGCGGCCTACCGCGGCTTTCTCGAAGGCATCGGCTACCTGCTGCCAAGACCACCGCGGGTGACCGTCGGCACCGCCAACGTCGACCGCGAGATCGCCGTCCAGGCCGGCCCGCAGCTGGTGGTGCCGATGTCCAACGCGCGCTATGCGCTGAACGCCGCCAATGCCCGCTGGGGCAGCCTGTACGACGCGCTCTACGGCACCGACGCGCTCGGCGGGGCGCACGGCCCCGAGCCGGGCTCGCCCTACGACCCGCGGCACGGCGCCCGGGTCATCGCCCGCGCCCGCGCCTTCCTCGACCAGGCCGCGCCGCTGGCCCAAGGCTCCCACGCCGAAGCCACGGCGTATCGCGTGGTCGACGGCCGGCTGCAGGTCGGCCTGGGCCAGACCCTGACCGGCCTCAAGCACCCCGAGCGCTTCGCCGGCTACCAGGGTGATCTCGGCAACCCCGGCGCGATCCTGCTGCGCAACCATGGCCTGCACGTCGAGATCCAGATCGACCGCACCCATCCCATCGGCAAGACCGACGTCGCCGGGGTCAAGGACGTCCTGCTGGAGGCGGCGCTGAGCGCCATCATGGACTGCGAGGATTCGGTCGCCGCGGTCGATGCCGAAGACAAGGTGCTGGTCTACCGCAACTGGCTGGGCCTGATGAAGGGCGACCTGGTCGAGAACGTCAGCAAGGGCGGCAAGACCTTCAGCCGCCGCCTGAACCTCGACCGCCAGTACCTCGCCGCCGACGGCTCGACGCTGACCCTGCCCGGCCGCGCGCTGATGTTCGTGCGCAACGTCGGCCACCTGATGACCAACCCGGCGATCCTCGACGGCGAGGGCCGCGAGATCCCCGAGGGCATCCTCGACTGCGTGGTCACCAGCCTCGCCGCCCTGCACGACCTGGAGCGCCGCTGCAACTCGCGCGAAGGCTCGGTCTACATCGTCAAGCCGAAGATGCACGGCCCGCACGAGGTGGCCTTCGCCGACGAACTGTTCGGCCGCGTCGAGGACCTGCTCGGCTTGCCGCGCCACACCCTGAAGATGGGCATCATGGACGAGGAGCGGCGCACCAGCGTCAACCTCGAGGCCTGCATCGGCGCCGCTGCGGCGCGGGTGGCCTTCATCAACACCGGCTTTCTCGACCGCACCGGCGACGAGATCCACAGCGCCATGGAAGCCGGCCCCGTGCTGCGCAAGGGCGACATGAAGTCCTCGGCGTGGATCGCCGCCTACGAGCGCAGCAACGTGCTGACCGGCCTGGCCTGCGGCCTGCGCGGCCGCGCGCAGATCGGCAAGGGCATGTGGGCGATGCCCGACCGCATGGCCGACATGCTCGAACAGAAGATCGTCCAGCCCAGGGCCGGCGCCAACACCGCCTGGGTGCCCTCGCCGACCGCCGCGACCCTGCACGCCCTGCACTACCACCAGGTCGACGTCGCCGCCGTGCAGGCGGAGCTGGAGGGGGTGGACCTGGGCAGCGTGCGCGACGAACTGCTCGACGGCCTGCTCAGCGTTCCGGTGGTCGCCGCGCCGCAGTGGAGCGCCGCCCAGATCCGCGAGGAGCTGGAGAACAACGCCCAGGGCCTGCTCGGCTACGTGGTGCGCTGGGTCGAACAGGGCGTCGGCTGCTCCAAGGTGCCGGACATCCACGACGTCGGCCTGATGGAAGACCGTGCCACCCTGCGCATCTCCAGCCAGCACATGGCCAACTGGCTGCGCCACGGCGTGACCGGCCCGGAAGAGGTCATGGAAGTCCTCCAGCGCATGGCCCGCATCGTCGACCAGCAGAACGCCGGCGATCCCCTCTACCAGCCGATGGCCGCCGACTTCGAGCGCTCGGTAGCCTTCCAGGCGGCCTGCGCCCTGGTGTTCCAGGGCTGCGCCCAGCCCAGCGGCTACACCGAGCCGCTGCTGCACCGGTTCCGCCTCGCCTTCAAGCAGGGCCGGAGCTGAAGCGCACCCCGGACCCGCGAGGCGGTTCGCCGCTTCGCGGGCCTTGCGGCTAGGCCCCGACCGGCTTCCCCCGAGCCTCGTCGCGCAGCTCGCGGCGCAGGATCTTGCCGACGTTGGTGGTCGGCAAACGGTCGCGGAACTCGATGTATTTCGGGCGCTTGTAGCCGGTGAGGTTGTCGTGCATGTGGCGTATGACCTGCTCCGTGGTCAGGGTCGCGCCGGGCTTGACCACCACGAAGAGCTTGATGGCCTCGCCGGTGCGCTCGTCGGGCACGCCGATGGCGGCGCATTGCAGTACGCCCGGCAGGCTGGCGAGGACCTCCTCCAGCTCGTTCGGATAGACGTTGAAGCCGGACACCAGGATCATGTCCTTCTTGCGGTCGACGATGCGCAGGTAGCCATCCGCCTCGATCACCGCGACGTCGCCGGTGCGCAGCCAGCCCTCGGCATCGAGCACGGCGTCAGTGGCCTCGGGGTTCTGCCAGTAGCCCTTCATCACCTGCGGTCCCTTCACCCAGAGTTCGCCGCTGTTGCCGGGCGGCAGTTCGTGCCCCTCTTCGTCGAGCACCTTGCAGAGGGTCGAGGGCAGCGGCATGCCGATGGTGCCGGGGCGGATGTGCCCGTAGGGGTTGCCGGAAACCACCGGGCTGGCCTCGGTGAGGCCGTAGCCTTCGAGGATCTCGCAGCCGGTGACGGCCTTCCAGCACTCGGCGGTGGCCTGCTGCAGGGCCATGCCGCCGGACAGGGTCAGCTTCAGCGCGGAGAAGTCCAGGCCCCGGAACCCCTCGTCGTGGCACAGCGCGGCGAACAGGGTGTTGAGGCCGACGAAGCCGGTGAACCGCCACTTCGACAGCTCCCGGACCATGGCCGGCAGATCGCGCGGATCGCTGATCAGCAGGTTGTGGTTGCCGGTGAGCATCATCGCCATGCAGTGCAGGGTGAAGGCGTAGACGTGGTAGAGCGGCAGCGGCGCGACCAGGGTCTCGCAGCCCTCGCCCATCGCGGCGCCGACCAACGCCCGGCACTGCAGCATGTTGGCCACCAGGTTGCGGTGGGTGAGCATGGCCCCCTTGGGCGTGCCGGTGGTGCCGCCGGTGTACTGCAGCACGGCGACGTCGCCGGGGTCGGCCTCGATGTCCCGCAGCGGCCGGTCGCGCCCTTCGGCCAGGGCGGCGGTGAACGTCGCCGCCTGCGGCAGGTGGTAGGCCGGGACCATCCGCTTGACGTAGCGCACCATGCCGTTGACCAGCAGGCGCCTGAGCGGCGGCAGCAGGTCGCCGACCTCGGTGACCACGACGTGGCGGATGCCGGTCTGCGGCAGCACCTCCTCGACCAGATGGGCCTTGTTGGCCAGGCAGACCAGGGCCTTGGCTCCGGCGTCGGCGAACTGCTGTTGCATCTCCCGGGCGGTGTACAGCGGATTGGTGTTGACCACGATCAGCCCGGCGCGCAGGGCGCCGAACACCGCCACGGGGTATTGCAGGAGGTTGGGCAGCTGGATGGCGATGCGGTCGCCCGGCTGCAGCCCTTCGAGTCCCTGCAGGAAGGCGGCGAAGGCGCCGGACAGCGCGTATAGCTCGCCGTAGCTCAAGGTCCGGCCGAGGTTGCTGAAGGCGGGCCGGTCGGCGAAGCGCTGGCAGGAGGCCTTCAGCACGGCGGGGATGTTGGGGTATCGGTCGGGATCGATTTCGCGGACGGCGCCGGCCGGGTACTTGTCCTTCCAGAAAGTCTCGATCATGCAATGCCACTCCACTTCACGCATCGGCGCGGGTTGAATTCTTATTGTCCACGGGCAGACGGGCGTCTCGAGAGTAACAGGCACGCCCGGTGCCCGGAAGGCCCGCGAACCAAGGGCTCCGCCCCACCGCGCGGCGGCTGCCGGCGGGGGGACGTTCGGCGGCGTACGAATCGGCTTTCCTTTCCGTGAAAACCCCGGCGCCCGGCACTACAATGCGGGGTTCTGCAACGGGCCCGAGTCCGCCCTCTCCCATCGCCCCGATGGGGATTCTTCTCCTCTATAGATAGAACACCAAGGAAACTGCATGAGCCAGGTTACCAACGTCCCCTACGGCGATCTCGAAGTCGGCCAGCAAGCGAGCTACAGCAAGACCGTGGAGGAGAAGGACATCCAGTTGTTCGCCGCCCTCTCCGGCGACCACAACCCGGTACACCTGGACGCCGAGTTCGCCGCCCGCAGCCCGTACAAGGAGCGCATCGCCCACGGCATGTTCAGCGGCGCGCTGATCAGCGCCGCGGTGGCCTGCACCATGCCCGGCCCGGGCACCATCTACCTCGGCCAGACCATGCAGTTCACCCGCGCGGTAAAGCTCGGCGACACCCTCACCGTGCGCCTGGAAATCCTCGAAAAGCTGCCGAAGTTCCGCGTACGCATCGCCACCCGCGTCTACAACCAGCACGACGAACTGGTGGTCGACGGCGAGGCGGAAATCCTCGCCCCGCGCCGCCAGCAGAGCGTCGAACTGACCCAGCTGCCGCCGATCAGCATCGGCTGACCCGCATCGCCGGCCCGTCTGCCGGACGGGCCTCTCGCAAGCGCCGAGGCGAACTGCTTGAATGGTCCGGCCGCCGGATCGGCGGCCATCTCCGTACAGCAGAAGGAAGTTCGCCATGAAGATCGTCAACGCCCGCCTGCGCGGTCGCGAAGGCCTCCACCGCATCGAACTGGACGGCGCGCGCATCGCCGCCATCGTCGCCCAACCGGCCCTCGCCGACGCCGGAGACGGCCTGGACGCCGCCGGCAACCTGGTGGTGCCGCCCTTCGTCGAGCCGCACATCCACCTGGATGCCACCCTCACCGCCGGCGAGCCTGCCTGGAACATGAGCGGCACCCTGTTCGAGGGCATCGAGCGCTGGGCCGAGCGCAAGGCGCTGGTCACTCATGAAGACACCAAGACGCGGGCCAGGAAGGCCATCGACATGCTGGTCGAGCACGGCATCCAGCATGTGCGCACCCACGTCGACGTCACCGACCCGACGCTCGCCGCACTCAAGGCGATGCTCGAGGTGCGCGAGGAAACCCGCCACTTGATCGACCTGCAGATCGTCGCCTTCCCGCAGGAGGGCATCGAGTCCTACCAGGGCGGCCGCGAGCTGATGGCCGAGGCGATCGCCCTGGGCGCCGACGTGGTCGGCGGCATCCCGCACTTCGAGAACACCCGCGAACAGGGGGTCAGCTCGATCAAATTCCTCATGGACCTCGCCGAACGCAGCGGCTGCCTGGTCGACGTGCACTGCGACGAAACCGACGACCCGCAGTCGCGTTTTCTCGAGGTGCTCGCCGAGGAGGCGCGGGTGCGCGACATGGGCGAGCGGGTCACCGCCAGCCACACCACGGCCATGGGCTCTTGGGACAATGCCTACTGCTCCAAGCTGTTCCGTCTGCTCAAGCTGTCGCGGATAAACTTCGTCTCCTGCCCCACCGAGAGCATCCACCTGCAGGGGCGCTTCGACACCTTTCCCAAGCGCCGCGGCCTGACCCGGGTCGCCGAACTCGACCGCGCCGGGCTGAACGTCTGCTTCGGCCAGGACTCCATCGTCGACCCCTGGTACCCGCTTGGCAACGGCAACATCCTGCGCATCCTCGAAGCCGGCCTGCACATCTGCCACATGCTCGGCTATGCCGACCTGCAGCGCGCCCTCGACCTGGTCACCGGGCACAGCGCCAGGACCCTGCAGCTGGGCGAGCGCTACGGCCTGGAGGTCGGGCGGCCGGCCAACCTCTTGATCCTCTCGGCGGCCAGCGACTACGAGCTGCTGCGCAGCCAGGGCCATGCGCTGGTGTCGATCCGCCACGGGGAAGTCCTGATGCGCCGCACCCCGGCGCGGATCGAACGCTACTCCTGAATCGCCTGACAGCGCACCTCCCCCGGAGCGAAGGCGCCGACCGGGGCTTGCAGGCGATGCTTGTCCAGCGCACATGCCCCAGCGGCGCTTGGCTGCAACGCCGCAGTACTTCGGCTGGCCGAACAGGGTGCATGCCATAATCGTGGTTTTTATTGTTCACAGTCGGGAGTTCACGTCGATGGGTTTCTTGAAAAGAATCGGACTGGCCGCCGCGTTGCTCGCGTGCCTGATTCCTGCCGCACGGGCGGAAAGCATCACGCTGGCGGTTACCGATGTGGGGGGCATGAAGAAGCTGCAGGAGTCCTTCGGCCCGTTCAAGGATGCGTTATCGAAGGCGACTGGACAGGAGATCACGTTACTGCCGGTGGAAACCCATACGGCGGCGCTGGAGGCCCTGCGCGCCAAGAAGGTCGACTTCCTGCTCACCGGACCGGCCGAATATGTGGTGATCCACAAGCAAACGAAGGCCCGCATCGTCGTGGGACTTTTGCGCCCCGACTATTTCGCGACCATCGTAACGCTCGCCGACAGCCCTTATCGTAGCGTCCAGGACCTGAAGGGCACCAAGATCGGTCTCGGCGACGCCGGCTCCACCTCCAGGCACCTGGGGCCGCTCCAGGCCCTGGCCGACGCCGGTCTGAATCCGCTGAAGGACGCCAAGGTCGTCAACTTCGATACGCGGACGCTCTGGGATGCGCTGAAGCGAAAGGAAGTCGCCGCCATCGGCATGAACAACGCCAACTTCATCGCCGCGCGCAAGCTGGAAAAGAAAATGGGCGGTTTGCCGCCCGACGCCTTCCGCGTGATCGCCCACGGGCCCGTTTTGCCGAGCGACGTGCTGGTGGCGGGAGCGCACGTGGACGAGCAGGCGGTCGAGAAGGTCCGCAATGCCGTCTCGACGCACTCCGATGAACTCATCTCCGCCATTGTCAACGGTCGCGGCAATAAGAAATACCGTGGCATGCGCTTCGTCACCCACGTCGACGACAGCGACTATGACTACGTGCGATCCATGTATGCCACGGCTGGTTATCCTGAATACGACAAGTTCATCGGCGACTAAGGATCAGCGGGCAATAGGCCGGTTGCTGGCGTCATATGCCGGCCAGCGCGCCTGCAGGCCGAGCCGGTCGATGGCGGTGTCGACGTACTTCGGCTCGATCCATTGGGCCACGTCGATGTCGCCGCGGATCAGGCCGAGTTCCCTGGATTCCTGCACCGTGGTGCGGTAGCGCTCGACGAAGAACGCATCCAGCAGCGGCGAATAGCGGCGCTGGAACGACTGCCCCTCCTGCTCGGCGCGCAGCGCCTCGAGCGGCGTGCCGGAGTTGGCCCAGAGCGAAAGCACCGTTTCCTGGTTGGCCGGGTCCGAGGTCCAGGCCGCGGTCCTGACCAGGGCGGTCACCACCTTCTGCACCAGCTCGGGATGCTCGCGCTCGAACTCGCCGCGCACCAGCACATGGCCCTGGCGGGTCAGGCGCGGATCGACGGCGCGGGTGTCGTAGAGGATCCGGCCGACGCCGGAAGCCTGCAGATCGAAGGCCCGCGCGTCGAACCAGGCGCCGTCGATATCCTTCGAGGTCAGCGCGGCGGCCATGGTGGCGAAGTCCATGTTGAGGGTGCGGAAGTCGCGCTCGCCGAGGCCCCGGTGCTTCAGGGCGCGCAGGATCGCCAGGTGCAGGTTGGTGCCCTTGAAGAGCGCCACGCGCTTGCCCTTGAGGTCGTTCAGGGTTCTGGCCGGGGAATCGGCCGGCACCACCAGGTAGGTGGAGCTGAGCAGGTTGTCGGCGGCGATCAGCCGGGTATCCAGGCCGCCGGCCTTGGCGACCACCGCCGGCAGGTCGCCCTGCACGGCAAAATCCAGCTGCCGGTTGGCCAGCGCCTCGTTGACCGCGGGGCCGGCGCCCTTGAAGTAGTGCCACTCGACTCGCACGTCGCTGCCCTCCAGTTCCTGCTGGAGGGCCTTGCGCTGGTCGGCGAGGCCGGCCACCCCGCCGTTGGAAAAGGGCACGCCGCCCTTGCCGACCTGGGCGACGCCGAAGCGGATGGTCACGGGCTCGGCGGCACTGAGCGGAAGCGGCGCCAGCAGCAGGGCCGCACTCAGCAGTCCGGGCAGCAGGGAGGCCAGCAGGTTGGTCTTCTTCATCGCGGATGTCCTTATTCGGCTCGAGGGGCTTGGCGGTGCGCAGGACAACCGCCCGATAGCCACGGAGCAAGCGCTGTGCCGAAGCGGACGAAGCTCCGGCTGCGCCATGCCCGCGCGGGGAGCGCTTCACGCCGCTGGCCGAATGGCCCGGCGAAACGTCCCGATTCGCGGCGGCCTCAAGTGCGGCAACTGTTGCATACGGCGCAGCCGCCGCGGCCAACTGTTGAAAATCTCCCAGCGTGCTCCCGCCGTTTCTGCCGAAGCGGGCGCCGGAAACCCTGGCGATCCCCTGCAGCCCCGAGCCGGCGCGGCCTCCAGCGGCAGGGCGAAGTGCTGGCATGCATTCTGCCTTGGTAGTCCCGCGACCTTCCGGCCACTCCGGAAGCCTTCTTCACGACTCCCTGCCAAGGAAACGCGCCATGAGCAAACGCCAGCTTGCGCTGAATGCCTTCATCCTGCCGACCGGCCATCACATCGCCGCCTGGCGGCGTACGGACGTGCCGGAGCACGCCAACCACGACTTCGGCGACTACGTCCGCGTGGCCCTCCTGGCCGAGGCGGCCAAGTTCGATGCGGTGTTCGTCTCCGACTCGGTGGCGGTGAACGCGGCCAATAGCGGCAGCGGCCAGGAGGAACTGGCACTGACCGCCCGCGGCACCCGCCTGGAACCCTTCACCCTGCTCGCGGCGCTGGCCGCGGTGACCGAGCGCATCGGCCTGATCGCCACCGTCAGCACTACCTACAACGAGCCCTACCACCTGGCGCGCAAGTTCGCCTCGCTGGACTGGATCTCCAGGGGGCGCGCCGGCTGGAACCTGGTGACCTCCTCGGCGCCGGCCGAGGCGCTGAATTTCAACCAGAGCGAGCTGCCCGACCACGGCGAGCGCTACCGACGCGCCGAGGAGTTCCTCGACGTGGCGCAGGGTTTGTGGGACAGCTGGGAGGACGACGCCTTCGTCCGCGACAAGGCCAGCGGCCAGTTCTTCGATCCGACCAAGCTGCACGTGCTGGACCACCAGGGCGAGCACTACCGGGTGCGCGGCCCGCTGAACGTGGCGCGCTCGCCGCAGGGCTACCCGGTGCTGGTGCAGGCCGGCTCCTCCGAGCCGGGCCGGGAAATCGCCGCGCGCAGCGCCGAGGCGATCTTCACCGCCCACCAGAGCCTGGAAAGCGCCCAGGCCTTCTACGCCGACGTGAAAGGACGCCTGGCCAAGTACGGCCGCGCGCCCGAAGAACTGAAGATCCTCCCGGGGATCTTCCCGGTGGTCGGCCGCAGCGAGGCCGAAGCCCAGGCCAAGTACCGCGAACTGCAGGAGCTGATCGACCCGCGGGTCGGCGTCAACCTGCTCAGCGCGCTGATCGGCAGCGACCTGTCCGGCTTCGATGTCGACGGTCCGCTGCCCGAGCTGGCGGCCACCAACCAGAACAAGAGCCGCCAGGCCCTGCTGCTCGAACTGGCGCACCGCGAGAACCTGACCATCCGCGAACTCTACCTGCGTATCGCCGGCGCCCGCGGCCACTGGACGGTGGTGGGCACCCCGGTGCAGATCGCCGACCAGATCCAGAGCTGGTTCGAGCAGGGCGCGGCCGACGGCTTCAACGTGCTGGCCCCCTGGCTGCCCGGCGGCCTGGAGGAGTTCATCGAACTGGTGGTGCCGGAACTGCGCCGCCGCGGGCTGTTCCGCGAGGAGTACAGCGGCAGCACCCTTCGCGAGCACCTGGGCCTGGCCCGCCCGGAAAACCGCCATGCCGCCGGGCGCGACCGGCGCGCGGCGAGCTGATCCCCGTCCCGGCGGGCCGCCGCGGCCCGCCCCAGCGTTCATCCGCACAAGGAGTTGCCATGCCGTCCCCCGCCCGCCTGCAGCAGGCCGTGCCTCGAGCCGAGGCGCTCGTCATCACCCCGCTGTCCCTGCACATCGGCGCCCAGATCGACGGGATCGACCTGTCGCGCCCGCTGCCCTCCGCCCAGCGCGAGGCCATCCGCGCCGCTTTGCTGCGCTGGAAGGTGCTGTTCTTCCACGACCAGCACCTCGACCACGCCCAGCAGGTGGCGCTCGGCCGGCAGTTCGGCGAGCTGACCGTCGGCCACCCGGTGTTCGGCCATGTCGAGGGACACCCGGAGATCTATTCGGTCGGCCGCGACCGCTTCAAGGCGCGCTTCACCGACGAGCGCCTGGTGCGCCCGTGGAGCGGCTGGCACACCGACGTGAGCGCGGCGGTCAACCCGCCGGCGGCGGCGATCCTGCGCGGCGTGGACATCCCGCCCTATGGCGGCGACACCCAGTGGACCGACCTGGTGGCCGCCTACAACGGCCTGTCGCCGACCCTGCAGGCCTTCGTCGACGGCCTGCGCGGCGAGCACCGCTTCACCCCGCCGGAGGGCGCCGAGGCGCGGCCGGGTTTCAGCGAACCGCTGGCGGCCCGCCCGCTGATCAGCGAACACCCGCTGGTGCGGGTGCACCCGGAAACCGGCGAGAAGGCGCTGTTCGTCAGCCCGAGCTTCCTCAAGCGCATCGTCGGCCTCAGCCCGCGCGAGAGCGAGCAGTTGCTGGAACTGCTCTTCGAGCAGGCGATCCGCCCCGAATACACCGTGCGCTTCAAGTGGCGGCCCGGCTCGCTGGCCTTCTGGGACAACCGGGTCACCGCCCACCAGCCGCCGACGGACATCCACGCCACCGACCTCGCCCGCCAGCTGTACCGCATCACCCTGGTCGGCGAGATCCCCGTCGGCCCGGACGGCCGCCCCTCCCGCGTTATCGCCGGCGAGCCGGTGCTGGCCCATCCGGCCGCCTGATCCCTTCCATCCATCCAACGGGGGCGTGACCACGCCGTCGCCCCCGCCACGAGGTATCGCATGACCGTCCTGTACATCGCCTCCGGCGCCTGCTCCCTGGCCGCCCACAGCCTGGTCCACGAACTCGACCTGCCGATCCGCATCGAATCGGTGGCCCTGCGCACCCCCGACTCGCCGATCCACGCCGTCAACCCGCTGGGCCGGGTGCCGGCGCTGCAGCTCGACGACGGCACGGTGCTCACCGAGAACAGCGCGCTGCTGCCCTACCTGGCCGACCTCAGGCCGGAAGCCGGGCTGTTCGCCCCGGCCGGAAGCTGGGAGCGCACGCAGATCCAGAGCTGGATCGGCTACCTGACCTCCGAGGTGCATGTCGGCGGCTTCCGCCCGCTGAACCGTCCGGAGCGCTACTCGGCCGACGAAGGCGCCCATCCGGGCATCCGCGCCCAGGCCGCCGAACAGCTGCACCAGGCGCTGGCGCACATCGAGCGTCACCTGAACGGGCGGCAGTGGCTGGTGGACGAGCGCTACAGCATCGCCGACGCCTATCTCGGGGTGTTCGCCGGCTGGCTGCCGCGCCTCGGCGAGCGCTTCGCCGACCTGGCGCAGATCGCCCGCGTCGGCGCGGCCTTCCGCGCCCGCCCGGCGGTCCAGAAGGCTCTGGCCGCCGAAGGGCTGCTGTAGGTCCGGCGCCCGCCGATCCGCGGCGGGCCGCCACATGGGGTACTCTGCCCTTCCACCCACCTCGGCAAAGGAAATCCGCAATGATCTACCGCCCACTCGGCAGGACCGATCTCCAGGTCAGCGCGCTGGCGCTCGGCAGCATGACCTGGGGCGAACAGAACAGCGAAGCCGAAGGCTTCGAGCAGATCCGCCGCGCCCAGGCAGCCGGGATCAACTTCATCGACACCGCCGAGATGTACCCGGTGCCGCCGAAGGCGGAAACCGCCGGCGCCACCGAGACCATCATCGGCCACTACTTCAGGCGCCACGGCGGGCGCGGCGACTGGATCGTCGCCACCAAGGCGGCACCGCCGGGCAACGGCATCACCCACATCCGCGGCGGCCGCAACCATTTCGACCGCGCCAACCTGACCGCCGCGGTGGACGCCAGCCTCGCGCGCCTGCAGACCGACTACATCGACCTCTACCAGCTGCACTGGCCGGACCGGCAGACCAACTTCTTCGGCCAGCTCGGCTACCGGCACGACCCGGACGCCCATATCACGCCGATCGAGGAAACCCTGGAGGCCCTCGACGGCCTGGTGAAGAGCGGCAAGATCCGCCATATCGGCCTCTCCAACGAGACGCCGTGGGGCGTGCAGCGCTTCCTGCACCTGGCGGAAACCCACGGTTGGTCGCGGGCGGTGTCGATCCAGAACCCCTACAACCTGCTCAACCGCAGCTTCGAGGTAGGCCTGGCGGAAATCGCCATCCGCGAACAGGTCGGCCTGCTCGCCTACTCGCCGCTGGCTTTCGGCCTGCTCTCCGGCAAGTACGAGAACGGCGCCCAGCCGCCGAAGGCGCGGCTGACCCTGTTCGAGCGCTTCCAGCGCTACAACAGCCCGCAGGCGCGCCGCGCCGCCAGCGCCTACGTCGCCCTGGCCCGCGAGCACGGCGTCGATCCGGCGCAACTGGCCCTGGCCTACGTCACCAGCCGGCCGTTCGTCACCAGCAACATCATCGGCGCCACCAGCCTGGAACAGCTGGAGAGCAATATCGCCAGCCTCGACCTGAAGCTGGGCGACGAGTTGCTCGCCGGTATCGAGCGCATCCATACCGAGCAGCCCAACCCGGCGCCTTGAAAGCCGCCGCTTTCGTAGGGTGGACAACGCCGCAGGCTTGTCCACCATGGTGGATGGCCTCGGCCATCCACCCTACTGCTGCCCCGAGAACACCTCAGACCCGCGGTGCGCGCGTCTCGGGCAGCAGGTCGTAACGCTTCAGCAGGGTGCGCAGGGCGTGGCGGCTGATGCCGAGGCGGTCGGCGCTGTGCACCTGGTTGTAGCGATGGCGCTGCAGGGTGGTTTCCAGCAGCAGCGACTCCCAGCGCGCCAGCAGGCCGTCGTCGCCGCGCTCGAGCAGCTCGCCGAGCTGCTTCTGGATGCCCTGCCAGAGCGGATCGACCGGGGCCTCGGCCGGCGCCGTCAGCGGCCGGGCGCTGACCGGCGGCGCGCTGCGCGGGCGCAGCTGCAAGTGGCGGCCCTCGATCGGTTGGCCGCCGGCGAGCAGCGCGGCGGACAACAACACGTTCTCCAGTTCGCGGATGTTCCCCGGCCAACTGTGCCCGAGCAGGCGCTCGAGGGCGTCCGGCGCCAGCGCCGGCTCCTCGCGGGCGTGCTCGCGGGCGAACTGGCCGAGGAAGTGGCGGGCCAGCGGCAGGATGTCGCCGGGCCGGTCGCGCAGCGGCGGAATGGCCAGGGTGACGATGTTCAGGCGGTAGAACAGGTCCTCGCGAAAACGCCCGGCGGCAATCGCCGACTGCAGGTCGACGTGGGTCGCGGTGACCAGCCGCACGTCGATAGGAATCGGCTTGCGCCCGCCGACCCGCACCACCTCGCGCTCCTGCAGCACGCGCAGCAGCTTGACCTGCAGCGCCAGCGGCAGGTCGCCGATCTCGTCGAGGAACAGGGTGCCGCCGTTGGCCGCCTCGAACCAGCCCTCGCGGCGCCCGGTGGCGCCGGTGAAGGCGCCGGCCTCGTGGCCGAAGAACTCGCTCTCGGCCAGGGTCTCGCTGATCGCCGCGCCGTTCACCGCGACGAACGGCCCCTTGCGCCCGCTGCGCTGGTGCAGGTGGCGGGCCAGCAGCTCCTTGCCGGTGCCGGTCTCGCCCTGGATCAGCACCGGCACCGGGCTGCCGGCGACCAGCTCGGCCTGGGCCAGCAGTTGCTGCGAGCGGGCATCGGCGAACAGCAGGGCCTTGGCGCGGATCTCCATGCGGCTGTTTTCGTGGGGAGCCAGGGTCAGGACGGGAGCGCTCATGGACGGCCTCGCGGACAGATATTCGGTGCGGCAGGACTCTAGCGGCCAATGCTTATGTTTAAAAATAATCAAATCGGATTTGTATATTCCATTTAATCGATATATGCCCTTGCCGGAGCACAGCCGGCAACTGCGGGATAATCGCCAGCGGGCTGCGCAAGCTGCGCGAAATCCAACAGTTCCGCAGCCATGAGGCGGCCAAAAGCCGCGAAATCACTGACTCACCGGCAATGGCATGCTTTCTGCTCCTGCCCTGGGGACGAATGCGCGGCCCCCTGCTCGCCGAGCGGCCTGCCGCCGGCCGCAGCGCCGCGCAGGCTCAATCCCATCGCCTGCGGCAAGGAGTCGCAGTAGTCCCACAGGAGAAACGACATGCCCCTGGATATCCGCCCCGTCACCGGCCGCATCGGCGCCATCGTCAGCGGCGTGCGCCTGACCGATCTGTCCGATGCGCAGTTCGCCGAGCTGCAACAGGCCCTGCTCAGGCACAAGGCGCTGTTCCTGCGCGACCAGCACCTCAGCGACGCCGAGCAGGAAGCCTTCGGCCGCCGCTTCGGCGATCTGGTGGTCCATCCGACCGTGCATACCGCGGAAAACACCGCCGGTATTTTCGACGTGGACTCCGAGCGCTCGCGAGCCAATTCCTGGCATACCGACATCACGTTCGTCGCCGACTATCCGAAGGTCACCATCCTGCGCGGCGAGGTGATTCCCGAGGCCGGCGGCGACACCGTGTTCGCCAACACCGTCAGCGCCTACCAGGATCTGCCGGAGCCGCTGCGCGTGCTGGCCGACAGCCTGTGGACCCTGCACACCAACGTCTACGATTACGCCGCGCCCAAGCAGATCGAGGCGGTCGCCAACAAGCGTTTTCGCGAAGAGTTCACCGCCACCCGCTACGAGACCGAGCACCCGCTGGTCCGCGTGCACCCGGAAACCGGCGAGAAGGCGCTGGTGCTCGGCCATTTCGTGCAGAAGATCCTCGGCCTCAACTCCCGCGATTCGCACGCGCTGCTGGAGATTTTCCAGGCGCACATCGTCAGGCTGGAGAACACCGTGCGCTGGCGCTGGAGCAAGGGCGACGTGGCGCTGTGGGACAACCGCGCCACCCAGCACATCGCCGTCGACGACTACGGCAGCGCCCGGCGCATCGTGCGCCGCACCACGGTGCTCGGGGAGATTCCGGTGTCGGTCGGCGGCGAAACCAGCCGGGCCATCAAGCCCAGCCCGGAGACCCGCATCCCGCGCAGCGAAGCGGACAAGCTGGCGCTGAAGAAGGCCGGCTGAAACCTTCGGCGGCCCGCGCGGTCGCCGCTGCTGCCTGCGCATTCCCCGCGAGGATCGCCCCTCGTCGGATCGCCGAACCCGTGCCCACGGCCCTCGCGGCAGTGGCAGGGCGCGGCGACAAGAGGCAAGCTAGTCACCATACGCAGGGCTAAGTGGCCTGTGCGGTTGATTGGTTAACTCAAGTTCGGATGACCGAGGTTCCGAGACAAGGCGCCGCGACGAGTCATAGCAGGGCTATGGCGAGGAGTGGCAACGCCGTATCGGGACTTCGGGCGCTGAAATTGACTAATCGAATCAACCAAACAGGCCACTCGAGAACCGCCGCCCTGCCCAGCCTGCCCCTGATCGACAAGAGGCCATCCCATGTACGCCTGGCTCAACGCCTTGCCCAAAGCCGAACTGCACCTGCACCTCGAAGGCTCGCTGGAGCCGGAACTGCTGTTCGCCCTCGCCGAACGCAACAAGGTCGCCCTGCCCTGGGCCGACGTGGACAGCCTGCGCAAGGCCTATGCCTTCCGCAACCTGCAGGAATTCCTCGACCTCTACTACCAGGGCGCCGGGGTGCTGCGCACCGAACAGGACTTCTACGACCTGACCTGGGCCTACCTGCAAAAGTGCAAGGTGCAGAACGTCGTCCATACCGAACCCTTCTTCGACCCGCAGACCCACACCGAGCGCGGCATCCCCTTCGAGACGGTGCTGAGCGGCATCGGCCAGGCGCTGGAGGACGGCCGCAAGCAGCTCGGCATCAGCAGCGGGCTGATCCTCAGCTTCCTGCGCCACCTTTCCGAGGAGGAAGCGCACAAGACCCTCGACCAGGCCCTGCCCTTCCGCCACGCCTTCATCGCCGTGGGTCTGGACAGCTCGGAAAAGGGTCATCCGCCACGCAAGTTCCGCCAGGTGTTCGAGCGCGCCCGCGCCGAGGGCTTCGCCGCCGTCGCCCATGCCGGCGAGGAAGGCCCGCCGGAGTACATCTGGGAAGCCCTCGACCTGCTCAAGGTCAAGCGCATCGACCACGGCGTGCGTGCCGCGGAGGACCCCAGGCTGCTGGAGCGGCTGATCGACGAGCAGATCCCGCTCACCGTCTGTCCGCTGTCCAACGTCAAGCTCTGCGTGTTCAAGGACATGGCCGAGCACAACATCCTCAAGCTGCTGGAAATGGGCGTGAAGGTGACGGTGAACTCCGACGACCCGGCCTATTTCGGCGGCTACGTCACGGAGAACTTCGCCGCCCTGCAGGAAAGCCTCGGCATGACCTGCGAGCAGGCCGAACGCCTGGCCCAGAACAGCCTGGATGCTCGCTTGGTCTGAATTGGTTACAGGCCTTTCCCACCGGCGGCGCGGTCATGGTGGAAAATCGCTGCGCGAGTTTTTCACCCTACGCGCGGCACCGTCGAATCTCCGGAGGATGCAGTGATCCAGTTTCTCCTCAACCGCGAACTGCGCAGCGAGCGCACCCTCGACCCGAACCTCACGGTGCTCCGCTACCTGCGCGAGCACCGGCACAAGACCGGCACCAAGGAAGGCTGCGCCTCCGGCGACTGCGGCGCCTGCACCGTGGTGATCGGCGAACTGGTCGGCGAGGCGGGACGGGAGCACCTGCGCTACCGCAGCCTCAACGCCTGCCTGACCTTCGTCGCCGCCCTGCACGGCAAGCAGTTGCTCACGGTGGAAGACCTCAGGCACGACGGCCAGTTGCACGCCGTGCAGCAGGCGATGGTCGACCAGCACGCCTCGCAGTGCGGTTTCTGCACGCCCGGCGTGGTCATGTCGCTGTTCGCCCTGCAGAAAAACGCCGACAGTCCCGACCGGGAGCAGGCCTGCGCCGCCCTGGCCGGCAACCTCTGCCGCTGCACCGGCTACCGGCCGATCCTCGCCGCCGCCGAGCAGGCCTGCAGCGTTACGGAGCCGGACCAGTTCGACGCCGCCGAGGCCGAGATCGTCGCCGCGCTCAAGGCCATCGCCCAAGGCAGCACCGAACTGGCCGACGGCGACAAACGCTGCCTGCTGCCGAGCAGCGTCGCCGAGCTGGCCACGCTGTACGCGGCCCACCCCGAGGCGCGGCTGTTCGCCGGCGGCACCGATCTCGCCCTGGAGGTGACCCAGCAGCACCGCGCCCTGCCGCTGACCATCCACCTCGGCCGGGTCGAGGAGCTCAAGCGGGTGACGGTGGGCAGCGACACCCTCGAGATCGGCGCCGCCACGCCGCTGACCGACTGCCATGCGGCGCTGGCCGCCGAGTATCCGGACTTCGGCGCGCTGCTCGCGCGCTTCGCCTCCCTGCAGATCCGCAACCAGGGTACCCTGGGCGGCAACATCGGCAACGCCTCGCCGATCGGCGACGCACCGCCGCTGTTGATCGCCCTCGGCGCGCGCCTGCTGCTGCGCCAGGGCGAGGCCAGCCGCACGCTGGCGCTGGAGGACTTCTTCCTCGACTACAAGGCCACCGCCCTGCAGCCGGGCGAGTTCATCGAGAAGATCCTCGTGCCGCGCGCCCGTCCCGGCCAGGCGTTTCGCGCCTACAAGCTGTCCAAGCGCCTGGACGACGACATCTCGGCGGTCTGCGCCGCCTTCAACCTCACGCTCGAGGACGGCCGGGTGCGCGAGGCGCGCATCGCCTTCGGCGGCATGGCGGCGATCCCCAAACGCGCCGCGGCCTGCGAGCAGGCACTGGTCGGCCAGCCGTTCGATGCCGCCGCCGTCGAGCGCGCCTGCGCGGCGCTGGCCGGCGACTTCGCGCCGCTCAGCGATTTCCGCGCCAGCCGCGAATACCGCCTGCTCGCCGCGCAGAACCTGTTGCGCAAGGCCTTCCTCGAACTGCACACGCCGGCACTGCCGACCCGGGTGACCGATCATGTCTGAGCTCATCTCCCACAGTCAGGAAGAACTCGCCGCACTGTTCCGCGCCGAACTGGCCAGCGGCGTCGGCCGCAGCGTCAAGCACGAGAGCGCGGCCAAGCACGTGACCGGCGAGGCGCTCTACGTCGACGACCGCCTGGAATTCCCCAACCAGCTGCACGTCTACGCGCGCCTGTCCGAGCGCGCCCACGCACGCATCCTCAGGATCGACACCGCGCCCTGCTACGCGATCCCCGGCGTGGCCATCGCCATCACCAGCGCCGACGTGCCCGGCAAGCTGGACATCGGCCCGGTGTTTCCCGGCGATCCGCTGCTCGCCGACGGCACCGTGCAGTACCTCGGCCAGCCGGTGCTGGCGGTGGCCGCCGACAGCCTGGAGAACGCCCGCCGCGCGGCGCTGGCGGCGGTGATCGAATACGAGGATCTGGAGCCGGTGCTGACGGTGGACGAGGCCCTGCGCCGCCGGCAGTTCGTCCTCGACAGCCACAGCCACAAGCGCGGCGACGCCGCCACGGCGCTGGCCGGTGCCCCCCATCGCCTCGCCGGCAGCCTGCGGATCGGCGGCCAGGAGCATTTCTACCTGGAGACGCAGATCGCCGCGGTGCTGCCTACCGAGGACGGCGGCATGCTGGTCCACAGCTCGACCCAGCACCCCACCGAGGTGCAGAAGCTGGTCGCCGAGGTGCTCGGCGTGCCGATGAACAAGGTGGAGGTGGACATGCGCCGCATGGGCGGCGGCTTCGGCGGCAAGGAAACCCAGGCCGCGGCGCCGGCCTGCCTGTGCGCGGTGATCGCCCGCCTGACCGGGCGGCCGACCAAGATGCGCCTGCCGCGCAGCGAGGACATGCGGATCACCGGCAAGCGCCACCCCTTCCAGTTGGAGTACGAGGTCGGCTTCGACGACGACGGCCGCCTGCACGGCGTGCACATCCAGCTGGCGGCCAACTGCGGCTATTCGCCGGACCTCTCCGGGGCCATCGTCGACCGCGCGATGTTCCACGCCGACAACGCCTACTACCTGGGCGAGGCGCTGATCGACGGCCACCGCTGCAAGACCAACCTGGCCTCCAACACCGCCTTTCGCGGCTTCGGCGGCCCGCAGGGGATGCTCGCCATCGAGGAGATCATGGACGCCATCGCCCGCCGGCTCGGCAAGGACCCGCTGGCGGTGCGCAGGCTCAACTACTACGGCAAGACCGAGCGCAACGTCACCCACTACCACCAGACGGTGGAGCACAACCTGCTCGAGGAGATGACCGCCGAGCTGGAGGAAAGCTGCGCCTACGCCGCGCGCCGCGAGGAGATCCGCGCCTTCAACGCGCATAGCCCGGTGCTGAAGAAGGGCCTGGCGCTGACCCCGGTGAAGTTCGGCATCAGCTTCACCTCGAGCTTTCTCAACCAGGCCGGCGCGCTGCTGCACGTCTACACCGACGGCAGCATCCACCTCAACCACGGCGGCACCGAGATGGGCCAGGGCCTCAACACCAAGGTCGCCCAAGTGGTCGCCGAGGTGTTCCAGGTGAACATCGCGCGCATCCAGATCAGCCCGGCGAACACCGGCAAGGTGCCCAACACCTCGCCCACCGCCGCCTCCAGCGGCGCCGACCTGAACGGCAAGGCGGCCAAGGAGGCCGCGCAGACCATCAAGCAGCGCCTGGTCGAATTCGCCGCCCGGCACTGGCAGGTCGGCGAGGAAGACGTGCAGTTCAGGAACGGCCAGGTGCGCATCCGCGACCGCTACCTGAGCTTCGAGGAGCTGATCCAGGCGGCCTACGTCGGCCAGGTGTCGCTCTCCAGCACCGGCTTCTACCGCACGCCGAAGATCTACTACGACCGCGCCCAGGCGCGCGGCCGGCCGTTCTACTACTACGCCTTCGGCATGGCCTGTTCGGAGGTGCTGGTCGACACCCTGACCGGCGAGTACCGCCTGTTGCGCGCCGACATCCTCCACGATGTCGGCGCCTCGCTGAACCCGGCCATCGACATCGGCCAGGTCGAGGGCGGCTTCGTCCAGGGCATGGGCTGGCTGACCAGCGAGGAGCTGGTCTGGGACGACCAGGGCCGGCTGCTCACCGCCGGGCCGGCCAGCTACAAGATCCCCACGGTCGCCGACGTGCCGGCCGACCTGCGGGTCAAGCTGGTGGAGAACCGCCGCAACCCGGAGGACACGGTGTTCCACTCCAAGGCCGTCGGCGAGCCGCCGTTCATGCTCGGCATCTCGGTGTGGTGCGCGATCAAGGACGCCGTGGCCAGCCTCGCTGACTACCGCCTGCAGCCCGCCATCGACGCCCCGGCGACCCCGGAGCGGGTGCTCTGGGGCGTGGAACAGATGAAAAAGCTGCACCAGGACGTAGGGCGGGTGCAACCCGCCGGACAGGGTCAAGGCGCAACTCCCAATGGCGGGTTGCACCCGCCCTACGAATCGGGGAGCCACGCATGAGCAACATGAGCTGGATCGACGCCCTGGCCGAGCTCAAGCAACGCGGCGAGCCCTGCGTGCTGGTGACCATCGTCGAGGAACAGGGCTCCACGCCGCGCAACGCCGGGGCGAAGATGGTGGTCGAGGGCGAGCGGCTGCACGACACCATCGGCGGCGGGCACCTGGAATTCAAGGCCATGCAGATCGCCCGCGAGATGCTGGAGAGTCGCAGCCAGGCCGCGCGCCTGGAGCGCTTCGCCCTTGGCGCCAGCCTCGGCCAGTGCTGCGGCGGCGCCACCGTGCTGCTGTTCGAGCCGCTGGGCCAGCCGCAGGCGCGCATCGCCCTGTTCGGTGCCGGCCACGTCGGCCGCGCCCTGGCGCCGCTGCTCGCCGGCCTGCCGTGCCGGCTGCGCTGGATCGATTCGCGCGAGGAGGAATTTCCCGATCCCCTGCCCGCCGCGGTGGAACGGGTGGTGAACGACGAGGTGCTCGAGGAGGTCGAGCGGATGCCCGCCGGCAGCTACTTCATCGTCATGACCCACGATCACCAGCTCGACCTGCAGCTCGCCGAGGCCATCCTCAAACGCAACGACTTCGCCTACTTCGGGCTGATCGGCTCGAAGAGCAAGCGCGCCCGCTTCGAGCACCGCCTGCACGAACGCGGCCTGGCCGCCGAGACGGTGCAGCGCATGCGCTGCCCGATGGGCCTGCCCGAGGTGAAGGGCAAGCTGCCGCTGGAGATCGCCATCTCCATCGCCGGCGAGGTGATCGCCACCTACAACGCCCGTTTCGGCGAAGAGAGCCAGGGCGGCGAGCGCATCGCCAAACTGTTGCCGGCCTCGCGGCGCAGCCCGGCCTGAATGACCTCTCGGTAGGAGCCAGCTTGCTGGCGATCAGCTCTCTGCGAGGAGTATCGCCAGCAAGCTGGCTCCTACCTTGTCGAGACCGACTCAACACATGAAGGACCGCCCGATGCACGTCCACCGCGCCGCCCTGCTCCACTGCCTCGCCGATCCCCGCGAGGTCGGCATCGAGCACTCCTACCAGTACTTCGAGGACGGCCTGCTGCTGGTCGAGGACGGCAAGATCGCGCAGATCGGCGATGCCGCCAGCCTGCTGCCGATCCTGCCCGCCGGAGTCAAAATGACCGAGCACCGCGACGCGCTGATCGTTCCCGGCTTCGTCGATACCCACATCCACTACCCCCAGGTGGACGTGATCGCCTCCTACGGCACCCAGCTGCTGGAATGGCTGGAGACCTACACCTTCCCCGCCGAGGCGCGCTTCGCCGACCCGGAGCATGCCCGCGCCCAGGCGCGCTTCTTCCTCGCCGAACTCCTGCGCAACGGCACCACCACCGCGCTGGTGTTCGCCACCGTGCACCCGCAGTCGGTGGACGCCTTCTTCGCGGAGGCGAGCCGGCTCGATCTGCGGATGATCGCCGGCAAGGTGCTGATGGACCGCAACGCCCCGGACGACCTGCGCGACGACGCCGCCTCCGGCTACGACGAGAGCAAGACACTGATCGAGCGCTGGCACGGCAAGGGCCGTCTGCACTACGCCGTCACCCCGCGCTTCGCGCCGACCAGCACGCCCGAGCAGCTCGAGCTGGCCGGTCGGCTGCTGCGCGAATACCCCGGCCTCTACCTGCACACCCACCTCTCCGAGAACCGTGCGGAGATCGAGTGGGTCAAGGAACTGTTCCCCGAGCGCCAGCACTACCTGGACGTCTACGACCATTACCGCCTGCTCGGCGCCCGCTCGGTGTTCGCCCACGGCATCCATCTCTGCGACGACGAGTGCCGGCGCCTCGGCACGAGCGGCTCGGCGGTGGCCTTCTGCCCGACCTCGAACCTGTTCCTCGGCAGCGGCCTGTTCGACCTGGCCAGGCTGGAGGGGCACGGCGTGCGCGTCGGCCTGGGCACCGACGTCGGCGGCGGCACCAGCTTCTCCCAGTTGCAGAGCCTCAACGAGGCCTACAAGGTGCTGCAGCTGCAGGGGCAGCAGCTCGATCCGTTCAAGGCGCTGTACCTGGCCACCCTCGGCGGCGCCCGGGCGCTCTACCTGGACGCGCACATCGGCAACCTGCAGCAGGGCAAGGACGCCGACTTTGTGGTGCTGGACTGCAAGGCCACGCCGCTGCTCGCCCGCCGCCTGGAACAGGCGCGCAGCCTTAAGGAAAAACTCTTCGCCCTGACGATCCTCGGCGACGACCGGGCGGTGCGGGAAACCTTCGCCGCCGGGCGTTCGCTGCACCGGCGCGACCGGCCCCAGCCGTAGGCTGGAAAACCGCGCAGCGTTTTCCACCGGCAGTACCGGCGACCTCTCAACTCCCCCGGTAGGTCGAATACCCGTAGGGCGATACCAGCAGCGGTACGTGGTAATGCCCCTCGCCGCTCAGCCCGACGCGCAGCACCACCACGTCGAGAAAGGCCGGCTCGGCCAGGCTCGACCCACGGCGGCGGTAGTAGTCGCCGGCATGGAAGTGCAACTCGTAGATACCGGCGCGAAACGCCTCGCCCTCCAGCAGCGGCGCGTCGCAGCGCCCGTCGGCGTTGGTCACGGCCTGCGCCAGCAGCTGCCGCTGTTCGCCGTCGAGACGGTAGAGGTCGATGGCGATGCCTGTGCCGGGGCAGCCGTGGGTGGTGTCGAGCACGTGGGTGGTCAGTCTGGCCATGGGTACTGCGGAGCCGGCGGCCCCTTCCTCCTGCATCCGGATGAGCGGTAGATTTGCAGGAAATACCCTTGTCCCGATAGTTTCAAGCCCAGACACCCGCCGACAGGAGAGTCCCGTGACCAGCCCCTATCCCCGCGACCTGATCGGTTACGCCGGCCAGCCGCCCCACCCGCAGTGGCCGGGCGAGGCGCGCATCGCCCTGTCCTTCGTGCTCAACTACGAGGAAGGCGGCGAGCGCTGCATCCTCCACGGCGACCAGGAGTCCGAGGCCTTCCTCTCCGAGATGGTCGCCGCCCAGCCGCTGCCGGGCGTGCGCAACCTGTGCATGGAGTCGCTCTACGAATACGGCAGCCGCGCCGGGGTCTGGCGCCTGCTCGAGCTGTTCCGCCGCGAGGGCGTTCCGCTGACCGTGTTCGCCGTGGCCATGGCCGCCGAGCGCCACCCCGAGATCATCAGGACGATGGTCGCCGACGGCCACGAGATCTGCAGCCACGGCTACCGCTGGATCGACTACCAGTACCTGGACGAGGCCGAGGAGAAGACGCACCTGGACCGGGCCATCGACATCCTCGCGCGGATCGCCGGCGAGCGCCCGCTCGGCTGGTACACCGGGCGCCTCGGCCCCAACACCCGCCGGCTGGTGCGCGAGGAAGGCGGCTTTCTCTACGACTCGGACGCCTACGACGACGACCTGCCCTATTGGGACCCGGCCTCCAGCGCGGCAAAACCCCATCTGGTGATCCCCTACACCCTGGACACCAACGACATGCGCTTCACCCAGGTGCAGGGCTTCAACAGCGGCGACGACTTCTTCACCTATCTCAAGGACGCCTTCGACGTGCTCTACGCCGAGGGCGAGGCCGGCGCGCCTAAGATGCTCTCGATCGGCATGCACTGCCGTCTGCTCGGCCGTCCGGCGCGCTTCGCCGCCCTGCAGCGCTTCGTCGATTACGTGAAGGGCCACGACAAGGTCTGGTTCGCCCGGCGCGTCGACATCGCCCGCCACTGGCATGTCACCCACCCCTTCCCGGGAGCCGGCCAATGACCGCCTTCGCCACCGTAAAGCCCTCGGCCCTGTCCCGCGAGGCCTTCGTCGAAACCTTCGGCGGCGTCTACGAGCATTCGCCGTGGATCGCCGAAACACTGTTCGCTCAAGGCATCAGCGCTGCGGACGACGACATCGAACGCCTGCACGCGCGCCTGGCGCAGGTCGTCCGCACGGCGCCCCGCGCGGCGCAGCTGGCGCTGATCCAGGCCCACCCGGACCTGGCCGGCAAGGCCGCGGTGCGCGGCGAGCTGAGCGCGGCCAGCACGGCCGAGCAGGCCGGCGCCGGCATCCAGGACTGCACGGCCGAGGAGTTCGAGCGCTTCGAGCGCCTCAACGCCGCCTACAAGACACGCTTCGGCTTCGTCTTCATCATGGCGGTGAAGGGCAGCGACCGGCAGCGAATCCTCGCCGCCTTCGAGGAGCGCCTGAACCACACGCCCGAGCAGGAATTCGCCCGCGCCCTGGCCGAAATCGACAAGATCGCCCTGTTCCGCCTGCAGGCGATGTAAGGATGCCCATGAAAAAATACGCCGCCCCCTTCGAGAAATACCTCAACCTCGCCGACGCCCGCCTCGGCACCCGCGCCCTCTACGTCACCGACGACTGGTTCGCGCCGGTCGAGCGGATGCTCCAGCCCACCGAGCCCGAGTGGAAGGAAGGCGTCTACGACGACAACGGCAAGTGGATGGACGGCTGGGAGTCGCGGCGCAAGCGCTTCGAGGGCTACGACCACGCGGTGCTGCGCCTCGGCGTGCCCGGCACGATCAAGGGCGTGGACATCGACACCCGCTACTTCACCGGCAACTACCCGCCGTCCGCCTCGCTGGAGGCCTGCTTCCTCGCCGAAGGAGATCCCGACGAGCACACCGAATGGGTCGAGGTGCTGCCGGCGGTGGAGCTGCAGGGCAACAGCCACCACTACCACGCCATCGCCGACCAGCGTCCCTGGAGCCACCTGCGCTTCAACATCTACCCGGACGGCGGCGTGGCGCGCCTGCGCGTCTACGGCATCCCGCACCGCGACTGGAGCGCGGTCGACGCCGACGAGCCGCTCGACCTGGCCGCCGCGCTCAACGGCGGGCGCGCCCTGGCCTGCTCCGACGAGCACTTCGGGCGCATGGGCAACCTGCTCAATCCGGGACGCGGGATGAACATGGGCGACGGCTGGGAAACCGCGCGGCGGCGCACGCCGGGCAACGACTGGGTGATCGTCGCCCTCGGCCATCCCGGCGAGATCGAGCGGATCGTCGTCGACACCCTGCACTTCAAGGGCAACTACCCGGATAGCTGCTCGATCCAGGCGGCCTTCGTCAAGGGCGGCACCGACAGCCAGATCGAGACCCAGAGCCTGTTCTGGCGCGAGCTGCTGCCCAACCGGAAGCTCTCGATGCACCAGGAGCACGAATTCGTCGAAGAGATCGCCCCGCTCGGGCCGATCACCCACGTGCGCCTGAACGTCTTCCCCGACGGCGGCGTCAGCCGCCTGCGGCTGTTCGGCCGGCTGGCCAGATAGCCGGCGGATTTGAAACTGCCATTTTTCATTGAGAGCCCAGTCCATGCGCACCCTGAGCATCGAACCCCTGAGCAAGGCCGCCTTCGCCCCCTTCGGCGAGGTGATCGAGACCGAGGGCAGCGACTACTTCATGATCAACAACGGCTCGACCCGCCGCTACCATGCCCTCGCCCGGGTACAGACCGCCGCGCCCGAGGACCAGGCCATCCTCAGCATCTTCGTCGCCCGGACGCTGCCCCTGCCGCTGACCATCCGCATGCTGGAGCGCCACCCGCAGGGCAGCCAGGCCTTCGTGCCGCTGCGCGGCAACCCCTTCCTGATCGTGGTCGCCCCACCGGGGGATGCCCCGCATCCGGAACAGGTGCGCGCCTTCCTCAGCAACGGCCGGCAGGGTGTCAACTACCAGCGCGGCGTCTGGCACCACCCAGTGCTGGCGCTGGCGGACGACGACGAATTCCTGGTGATCGACCGCAGCGGCGCCGGCGCCAACTGCGACGAGCATTTCTTCGGCGAAGACGAGCAACTGCTCCTGCGCCATCCGTGACAGACAGGGTCCGCCGCCGCGGGCCAGAGGTATCTTGCGTGGAAGCACACCTGACCGAATGGCTGAACCTCGCCATCCGCTGGATTCACATGATCGTCGGCATCGCCTGGATCGGCGCTTCCTTCTATTTCGTCTGGCTGGAGAACAACCTCGACCGGCGCAATCCCCGCGAAGGACTCGCCGGCGATCTCTGGGCGATCCACGGCGGCGGCATCTATCACCTGGAGAAGTACAAACTGGCCCCGCCGCGCATGCCGGAAAAGCTCCACTGGTTCAAGTGGGAGGCCTACAGCACCTGGCTGTCCGGCGTCGCCCTGCTCAGCGCGGTCTACTACCTGAACCCGAACCTCTACCTGCTCGCCCCCGGCAGCGCACTGCCGCCGGCGGCAGCGGTGGCGCTGGGCTTCGGTTCGCTGATCGCCGGCTGGTTCGTCTACGACCGGCTGTGCGACTCGCCGCTGGGCCGGCGCCCGGCGCTGCTCGGCGGCCTGCTCTTCGTGCTGGTCGTCCTCGCCGCCTGGGGCTACAGCCTGGCGTTCGGCGGCCGCGCCGCCTACATCCATACCGGTGCGCTGATCGGCACCCTGATGGTCGGCAACGTGTTCCGCATCATCATGCCGGCCCAGCGCGACTTGGTGAGCGCCATCGAGCAGGGCCGCGCACCGGACCCGCGCCTGCCGGCCAAGGGCCTCCTGCGCTCGCGGCACAACAATTACCTGACCCTACCGGTGCTGTTCATCATGATCAGCAACCACTTCCCCAGCACCTACGGCAACCCCTGGAACTGGGCGATCCTCGCTGCTCTTTCGGCGCTCTCGGTGCTGGTACGCCACTACTTCAACACCCGCCACGCCAGCCAGCGCTTCGCCTGGGCGCTGCCGGCCGCCGCCCTCGGGCTGCTCTGCCTGGCCTTCGTCAGCGCGCCGCGGCAGACGCCCGTGCCGGCCGCCGGCAGCACGCCGCCGGCCGGCCAGTTCGCCCGGGTCGCCGCGGTGATCGAGGAGCGCTGCACGGTCTGCCATTCCGCCAGGCCCACCAGCCCGCTGTTCGCCAGCGCGCCGGGCGGGGTGATGCTCGACAGCCCCGCGCAGATCCGCGCCCTGGCGCCGAAGATCCACGCCCAGGCGGTGGCCAGCCAGCTCATGCCGCTCGGCAACCTCACCGGCATGACGGTGGAAGAACGCGAGCTGATCGGCGCCTGGATCGCTGCGGGGGCGCGGATCGACTGAAGCGGGCGGACATCGCACATTTATTGACCGCCGGCGGTGTTTCGCCGTCCGCAATGCCGCACAGTCGGAACAGGAGCTAGCCCATGGCGGTGCCGCGCAATTGGCAATCCTGCCAATGGCACCGGCCCTGTCCCGCTGCTAGCCTCCTAGACAGAGTCCGCCCCAGCGTCGGGCGAGGACAAAAAGAACAATGGGGGTTCCCCATGAGCGAGCGAGACGCCATTCCCAGCGTCAGGCTGCTGATCGACGGTCGCTTCGTCGAATCCGTCAGCGAACAGTGGCGCGACATCGTCAATCCGGCCACCCAGCAAGTCCTGGCCCGCGTACCCTTCGCCACCGGGGCGGAACTGAACGCGGCGGTGGCCAGTGCCCACGAGGCCTTCACGACCTGGCGCAAGACGCCGATCGCCGCTCGCGCCCGAATCTTCCTGAAATACCAGCAACTGATCCGCGAACATCTCAAGGAACTGGCGGCGATCCTCACCGCCGAGCAGGGCAAGACCCTGGCCGACGCCGAGGGCGACGTGCTGCGCGGCCTGGAGGTGGTCGAGCATGCCGCTGGCATCGGCAACCTGCAGCTCGGCGAGTTGGCCAACAACGTGGCCGCCGGCGTCGACACCTACACCCTGCTGCAGCCGCTCGGCGTCTGCGCCGGCATCACCCCCTTCAACTTCCCGGCGATGATCCCGCTGTGGATGTTTCCGATGGCCATCGCCTGCGGCAACACCTTCGTCCTCAAGCCCTCCGAGCAGGACCCGATGGTCGCCATGCGCCTGGCCGAGCTGGCCCTGGAGGCCGGTGTGCCCCCCGGGGTGCTCAACGTGGTCCACGGCGGCGCCGAGGTGGTCGACCGGCTCTGCGAGCACCCGGACATCAAGGCGATCTCCTTCGTCGGCTCGACCCGCGTCGGCAGCCACGTCTACCGGCGCGCCAGCCAGGCCGGCAAGCGCGTGCAGTGCATGATGGGCGCGAAGAACCACGCCATCGTCCTGCCCGACGCGCACCGCGAGCAGACCCTCGCCAACCTCGTCGGTGCCGCCTTCGGCGCGGCCGGACAGCGCTGTATGGCGGTCTCGGTGGCGATCCTGGTCGGCGAGGCGCGCCAGTGGCTGCCGGAGCTGGTGGCGAAGGCCGCGAGCCTCAAGGTGAACGCCGGCATCGAGCCCGGCAGCGACCTCGGCCCGCTGATCTCCCGTGCCGCCCTGGAGCGGGTCTGCAGCCTGATCGAATGCGGCGTGCAAGAAGGCGCCCGGCTCGAACTGGACGGCCGCCACCCGCCGGTTTCCGACTATCCGCAGGGTAATTTCGTCGGCCCGACCGTCTTTTCAGAGGTCACCCCCGAAATGAGCATCTACCGCGAGGAAATCTTCGGCCCGGTGCTCTGCGTGATGCAGGCCGCGACCCTCGACGAGGCCATCGCCCTCGTCAACGCCAACCCCCACGGCAACGGCACCGCCCTGTTCACCCGCTCCGGCGCCGCCGCCCGGCATTTCCAGGAGGAGATCGACGTCGGCCAGGTGGGCATCAACGTGCCCATCCCGGTACCCGTGCCGCTCTTCTCCTTCACCGGTTCGCGGGCCTCCAAGCTCGGCGACCTCGGCCCCTACGGCAAGCAGATCGTGCAGTTCTACACCCAGACCAAGACCGTCACGGCGCGCTGGTTCGACGAAGGCGACGTCGGCGGCCCGGTGAACACCACCATCACCCTCAAGTGAGCCGAGGAGGAAATCGTCATGCACATCGGTTTCATCGGGCTCGGCAACATGGGGGCGCCGATGGCGCGCAACCTGCTCAAGGCCGGTCACCGGCTGAGCGTCTGCGATCTTTCCGCAGCGGCCGTCGCCGCTTTGGCCGAGGCCGGCGCGAGCGCCTGCGACTCGCCCGCCGCCGTGGCGCACAGCGAGGCCGAGCTGATCGTCACCATGCTGCCCGCCGCCGCCCATGTGAAGGCGGTCTACCTGGGCGAAGGCGGCCTGCTCGAGCAGATCCGTCCGGGAGTCCTGCTGATCGACAGCTCCACCATCGACCCGTTGAGCGCCCGCGAAGTCGCCGCCGCCGCGCGTGCGCACGGCAACCCCATGCTCGATGCGCCGGTCTCCGGCGGCACGGCGGGTGCCGCGGCCGGCACCCTGACCTTCATGGTCGGCGGCGCCGCGGAGGACTTCGAACAGGCCCGGCCGATCCTCGCCGCCATGGGCAAAAACATCGTCCACTGCGGCGACGCCGGCAACGGCCAAGTGGCCAAGGTCGCCAACAACCTGCTGCTCGGCATCTCGATGATCGGCGCCGCCGAGGCCATGAGCCTGGGCGTGGCGCTGGGCATGGACGCCAGGGTGCTGGCCGGCGTGATCAACAGCTCGAGCGGCCGCTGCTGGAGTTCCGACACCTACAACCCCTTCCCCGGCGTGCTCGACGACGTTCCTGCCGCGCGCGGCTACAGCGGCGGCTTTCGCTGCGACCTGATGCTCAAGGACCTCGGCCTGGCCAGCGAAGCCGCCCGCCAGGTGGGCCAGCCGGTGATCCTCGGCGCCCTCGCCCAGCAGCTCTATCAGACCTTTGTAGTCCAGGGCCATGAAGCCCTGGACTTCTCCGCTATCATCCGCCTTTACAACAAGGACAATCACCCATGACGCACCTTTCCGACTGCCCCGTTCTGGTTGCAGAGAGCAACCGTATCGGCTATCTGACCCTGAACCGCCCGGCCAGCCTCAACACCCTCACCCTGCCCATGGTCTGCGCCCTGCAGCGCCAGCTCGAAGCCTGGGCGGCGGACCCGACGATCCTCGCCGTAGTGCTGCGCGGCGCCGGCGGAAAAGCCTTCTGCGCCGGCGGCGACATCCGCGCGCTGTACGACAGCTTCCTTGCCGAGGATGGTCGCTACCTGAGCTTCTTCGAGAAGGAATACGCCCTCGACCACTACCTGCACTGCTATCCCAAGCCGGTGCTGGCGCTGATGGACGGCTTCGTTCTCGGCGGCGGCATGGGCCTGGTCCAGGGCAGCCTGCTGCGGGTGATCAGCGAGCGGACCCGCGTGGGCATGCCGGAAGTCGGCATCGGTTACTTCCCGGACGTCGGCAGCAGCTACTTCCTCTCCCGCCTGCCCGACGCCCTGGGCCTCTACCTGGGCGTCACCGGCGTGCATCTCTCCCCCGCCGACGCCCTCTACGCCGGCCTGGCCGACTGGTATCTGCCCAGCGAGGGCTTCGCCGAACTGGAGCGCAGCCTGGACACCCTGAGCTGGGACGTACACCCGCGCCAGGCGATCGGCAATCTGCTCGCCAGCTTCGGCAAGCGGCATCTGGCGGGCGGCGAACTCAAGAACCTGCACCCGGCCATCGAAACCCACTTCTCCCTCCCGGACATCCCGACCATCCGCGCCTCGCTGCTCGCCGAACACCGCCCGGAGTACCGCGCCTGGGCCGAGGAAACCGTCCGCCTGCTCGACAGCCGCTCGCCGCTGTCCCTCTGCGTGACCCTGGAGCTGCTGCAACGCGGCCGCCACCTGTCCCTCAACGACTGCTTCGCCCTGGAACTGCACCTGGACCGCCAGTGGTTCGCCCAGGGCGACATCATGGAAGGCGTGCGGGCCCTGCTGGTCGACAAGGACAAGTCCCCCCGCTGGAGCCCGCCGACCCTCGGCGAAGTCAGGCCCGAGCAGGTCCAGGCCTTCTTCGCCGACTTCAGACCAGGCGAGGAGCGGGTGGGCTGGGGGATGTAAAGGGAAGGCTCTGGCCGGTCCCCCTCCGTCTTGTAAGGAGGGATGCGATTAGCTGCGATAGCGGAGCATCGCGGTACCGCCATTGTGCGTAATGCTGCCGGCCTGCAGCGGACGGTTCCACTCTCGACAGACCTGAGAAACACTCAGGTCTTGCTCGAAAATAAACTTCCAGCATAAGCTGCTACAGCTGCACTGATGAACAATCGCATAGGGAACGGCGATGAGTGCTCAGGACATCGTACTTACCCAAGATGGGCAGATGATCGCACCCAGGCGCCGGACACGATCAGCCACAATCAGTCAGCGCGATAGTCGTCGGACACGAGTATCCCCGTTGGCAGCCCAAGGCTGTTCATGCAACTCAACAGCCCGGTTGGCCGGATTTCCCCTGGCTTCTATCACTCGTTGGTGCCAGCGCCTTCAAGAGCGGCAACGGTATAGATTGCTCGATGCGCCAAGGAAAGATCTCGACTCAGCGTCGACCATATCCGTATCCCAAAACATAACCCTATTCGGCATAGCACGCCCGTCGCGCACGGGCCATGCACTTTCTCGCACCATATACAGTGGCCCGCGAAAATCATGGACTCAACACCCACGACAAAGATTGCTTCAGAAGCAGAACATTGGCCTTGCCAAGCTCGCACATCCGCACCCACAAATGCTTTGCCTGTAGAGAATAAACTCATGGACAAGGACGAGCTTAATGAAATCCTTAAAATAATAAGAACCAAATATATTGAAAGACTAGAGGAAGATCAGTCATCGCTGGAGCACCTGTGCTCGATGCTCGGCGATGAACCTCTGCACAACGAGATGATTGATGACATTCGGAATATCGCACACAGACTCGCCGGAATCAGCGGATCATTGGGCTTCGATGGAATTCAACAAGCGGCATCAATTCTGGATAAAAGCACGGACACCAGGTCAGAGGGAGCGATAAAGTCCATGAATGCAATACTAGAGCACAGCAAGGCTCTTGTGCTCGAGATAAAAGCAGCCAGAGGATCTCCTGACAACCAAAAAATATCCGGCTTGGAGAGCTCAAAATGACAAAGAATCTGTCGAGAGCCGGCCTAGTCGTAGCGGTAATTGTTGCGCTATCCATACTCGCTGGAATAGTTATATCCAAGCCCTCATGGTATAGAGGCCTGATTGAAGGAAACGATCGAAATACGTCAGAAAGCAATCAAGCAGAAAACATCAAGGACACCCAAGGCTCCGCCATGCCCGCCGGAAATAGTCATCCCGGTCGACAGGGCGCCTTGACTCCAAGAGAGATGGAGATGGCCAAAGCAGCCTGGCAGTACTTCGTGGCGGCCACGCAAGAAAATACCGGCCTGGCCAATGCCGTACTGAACTATCCATCCACAACCCTTTGGGATACAGCCTCCTACATTGCGGCCCTGGTTTCGGCAAGAGAGCTTGGGATCATAGACAAAAGGGAGTTCGACTTGAGAACCCTGAAGCTGCTGGGCACCTTGCAGGGGTTCAACTTGTTCAGGGGAGAGTTGCCCAATAAAGTATACAACACGAAAACCGGAGAAAAGGTCAACTACGAAAACAAGCCCGGCGAGGTGGGATACTCGGCCTTGGATATCGGAAGAATGATGGTCTGGCTATACATCTTGAAGCAAAGATATCCCTATCTGGCCAACTCCGCGGATGGAGTCATGCTGAGATGGAAATTCTGCAACGTGGTGGATGCAAATGGAAAGCTGTATGGCGCAGGAATTGGCGCAAACAACCAGACCAAATACCATCAGGAAGGTCGACTCGGGTATGAGGAGTATGCCGCAAAAGGATTTGCGCTTTGGGGGTTCGACACCAGGCGGGCCAGCGAGGCCGGCCCCTTTGACTTCATTGACATCCTCGGAATAAAAGTACCTTATGATACGCGAGATCCCAGAGTATACAAAACACAAAACTATGTACTGACGGAGTCGTACCTCCTTGATGGACTGGAGCTTAACTGGGACCTGCCGGATGACAATTACTCGGATCCCTTCCTGCATACCGATGGATGGAGAGCGGAGTTTGCACAACGCATATACGTCGTACAAGAAAAGAGATTTGAAAAGACCGGCATCCTGACGGCTCGCAGCGAGCACCAAGTGAAAGGCGATCCATTCTTCGTATACGACTCGATATATGCTTCCGGATATCCATGGAACACCCTGTCGCCTAAAGAGGAATATGTTCCAGAGCGAGCTGCAGTCGCCATAAAAGGGGCATTGGGAATGTGGGCCCTTTGGAACACGGAGTATACCAGCAAGCTATTTGATAGCGTTGCCGAGGTATACACTCCCGAGAAAGGATTCTATGAAGGTGTGTATGAGAATGGCAGTGGATTTATTCCACTGCATACCGCCAACAACAATGGTGTTGTATTGGAGGCGCTGCTTTACAAGGCGCAGGGACCTATTCTCCAGCAAAAGAATATTTCTCAGGATACTCAGGCTTGGTACGAAGGGAGCCTGGTTGACGAGCAGAGAGAACAGCGGTGCTTGCCGAAGCAGCCTTTGGAGATCGCTTGTAGCAAGAGCAATTGCCGTTGTGAAAGAGAGGAGGCTCAAGCCACACTGAAGCTTGAAGAGTATCTATACTGCGAACCCGTCCCCTCTGACGGGTGGTATCCGGGCGACGCGCTTCTCCATAAAGAACCAGCCGCCAGGAACTGTCAAGTTGAAGAGCCCAAGTCGTTCAAGCTGGTTACCCCGCTCCGACGCCAGGGCCATTAGGAATCAATAAACAATATTGATTGAAACGAGGTGTTCTGCATGAGCTTCAGGGATGATCTTTTAAAGGCACGCAGTAGAATCGCTTTTATTGTAGCCCTCTCCTTGGCTTTCCCTCTGGTCTTATACCTGGATGCCGCGCCTGGCAAAATCGGCGATCCGACCGCCCCCTCGGCCTCCAATCCTCTATCGCCCCAACCTTCCCCACCAACTGACTATACGGATCAATTGACAAACCAGGAAAGACGGCTCGCTATTTCCACTGCGATCCCACTGAGAAAAGATCAAATCGAATGGGCAAAAATAGCATGGAGATATTTTGAGAACAACATTGACCCGGCGAGTGGCCTGGCAAACGCTACCAACGATTACAAATCCACGACCATGTGGGACACCGGTTCGTTCTTGCTCGCAGTAATTTCCGCTCAGAAAATAGGTCTGATCGATAAAAAGACTTTTGACCGAATAATAGAAAAAGCCTTGAGCAGCCTGGCAAAGCTTCCCCTGTTCGATGGAAAACTCCCCAACAAGGCTTACAATACCAAAACCCTGTCCATGGTGGATTACAACAACCACGCAACGGACAAAGGCTTGGGGTGGTCTGCTCTTGATATTGCACGACTATTTATTCCGTTAACGCTACTGAAAAGAAAATACCCAAAGCACACCGAAGCAGTTGACCGAGTAATTTCTGGCTGGCGCATCGAAAGCATGCTCAAGGATGGGAGATTATATGGAGCAGTGCTGGGCGAAGATGGAAAGATAGTTATCACTCAGGAGGGGCGCATTGGCTATGAAGAGTATGCTGCCAAGGCCTTGATCGCCGCCGGCTACGATGCATTTCAGGCTTGGCGCACAGATGACTACATTGAATTCCAGACTGTGGAAGCCATTAGAGTCCCCAGCGATAGTCGCACCGTCAGCACCCATGGAGCACAGGTTTACACAACCAGCGAACCTTACATATTGGATGGATTGGAGTTTGGTTTCGATACAAGATCCAGAGCTTTCTCCGAGCAAATATACTTTGCCCAAGAGGAGCGCTATAACAACACCGGCATCATGACAGCGGTGAGCGAAGGACACGTCAATCGAAAGCCCAGCTTTGTGTATTCAACGATATCTGGCAACGGTAACGCATGGGCAGTGCTGACAGACAAAGGCGAGCGACGAGACGAGCTGAGATTCTTAAGCACAAAGACAGTCTTTGCATACGACGCAATTTATGGAACGACATACACCAAGAAAATGCTTGATTTTACGTTCGCCTTGAACACCCCCAAAGGCGGATGGCTGGAGGGATACTACGAACTGACCAAAGATGTAAACGATGTAGAAACAGCAAACACCAATGCAATAATATTGGAGTCTGTTGCTTTTCGCTCACTCGGCCCCTTATTGCATCCTGAGCCATGAAAAATCTTGTCATGCCCGGGATTAAGCGAGCCTTTACTGCCTTAATAAGTGCTCAATTCTTGTTGACTGGGTATGCTCATGGAGAAAACAACGGCAGCGAAAATGAAAATGTATATAGAGAATATTTGATTGACACCTCGCTACCATTCTCCGAGGGAGCAACTGAGGAAATTACAGACGTTAGAAGCCCTTTTGTATGGCAAACATACCAGGCAGGAATAATAGATGGCTGGCATTACAGATTCTCCCCCGACGGATCTGCAATATTTGGCCGATCGCCACGGTTGCATGACGATATCTACAAAGTCAGTTGCAAACTGGCGCATGGATGCACCATCACCGGACCAGACGGCAATCCGGTGAGCATCGGCCCATCTGAAGCCCTCTTGCCCGTTCCCTCCGAAAGCAATGGCCTGTCGATAGCGAAAAGTTACATTTCATGGATTTTCAAAAACTCAAAGACTCTACGCTCAAGCTTCTCTTCCAAGACGGAGAAGCCCACCGGAAAAACCAGCCCACCCGGTGCTGACAAGCATGAGAACGAGATCCATCTCCCGAAAAAAATGGAGAAAACCCCTGCAGAAAATAAAGCCAGTCCGTCAAATCCGACAGCTACTCCTCCGAAAGCCCCCCAAAAAAATCCTGACAGAAAGAACACAAAACCCACTGCCCAAATTAAAAAAAACCAAAATACTGCACAAAAGAAAACCAATGATCGTCCCACAATCAGGAAAGCTGCCGATCAAGTAGCCACATCGCCTCCCGACAACAACCCGATTCATACCTTCACAAAAAAAGACGATAAATCGACCAGCTGTGCAATTTCGACAGAGTACGGCATCAAATATTATGATGATGCCTCTGAAAAAAACAAATCAGGCAAGGAAAAACTGTCGCTGACCTGCGCCAGCATGTTTTTTTCAAATATCACGATGCGCGGAACCGTCAATTACTATCCGGACCATAACGACCAACAACCCTGGGACCCTGACTATACATTCTCCCTGGCCTATCACTATTCGAAGAGTATAAACCTGGAGTACTCGAACTACTCCGGAAACCGCTTCCCCTGGCACAACAAGGATGGTACAGGCGCGCTAGGCTCCGGGTCGTTCCGTATTTCGTATGCCATTCCAGACCCTTGGAACAAGTACATAGACAGCCGCCTTTCCTCGGTCAATAGTCTGAGGTGTGCCACATCCGCAGCCACCTCGCCGGAATATCAAAAAGAGAATGGCAGTGGAAACTTGAAGACCGTACTTGGGATATCGTGCTCGTTCAGCCCATTAGATATCAGTAGACTCAACATTGTCTTTAGCGGACTGTACTACCCCATCTCAGACCAACAACAAAGCTGGGATCCTGACTATACGCTCAATATAAGCTACAAGGTTTCCGATAAATTATCGTTGGGCTATAGCAATTACTCAGGAGGGCGTTGGCCATGGAACAAAGACCCCGGGGTGGGAGAAGGCCTGGCCAAGGGCTCCCTGCGAATGACCTACAAGCTAGACTGATATTTAGGAGATTGGCTCATGAGAAACAATCAAAAATACAATTTTTTTGGGTTTGCCATACTTCTCGGCCTGATTGCTGGATCGGGCTCCAGCGTTTGCCTGGCTGCGCAGACCGAAACCGAAGATCTGACGAATATAGATAACTGGCCGCAGATAGAAAGCCCCTTTCCACACGATAGCCAAACGGAGGACTACATAACAAAAATAATCAACACCATGAGCCTGAAGGAAAAAGTCGGGCAAATGATCATAGTTGAATTGCCATTCATCAATGCGGAAGACTTGGCAAAGTTCCCCATAGGGGCGGTTCTCAATGGCGGAGATTCGAGTCCTGGAGGGTATAAAAACACCCCCCTAGCCGAGTGGGTTTCTTTGGCCGATAAATTTCATGACATCGTTAAAACCAGGGACGGGGCTTATATTCCGCTCCTGTGGGGTACCGACGCCGTACATGGTCAAAACAAAATCATTGGCGCCACAATTTTTCCACACAATATTGGATTAGGCGCAACTCACAACCCCCCCTTGATCCGTAAAATAGGAGTTGCTACAGCGCAGGAAGTAATCGTCAGCGGTCAAAACTGGGTCTTTGCTCCAACGCTGGCCGTAGCTCAGAATTATTCATGGGGGAGAACATACGAAAGCTACTCAAGCGACCCTGCAATCGTTGAAAAAATTGCACCAGAAATCGTGAAGGGCTTGCAAGGGGAGATAGGCGTCGATTTTCTAAGCGACCGGCATGTTATAGCCACAGCCAAACACTTCGTAGGTGACGGTGGAACCACTGACGGCCGCGATCAAGGCAATACCAGCATTAATGAAGAGACCCTCGTGAAAACCCATGCCGCTGGATATGAGCCGGCAATCCAGGCGGGTGTTCAAACCATTATGGCCTCGTATTCAAGCTGGAACGGAGTCAAGATGCATGAAAACCACTATTTGATCGCCGATGTGCTCAAGGGACGCATGGGGTTTGATGGATTTGTTGTCGGTGATTGGAATGGGCATGCTCAGGTGCCTGGTTGTTCAAAATCGAGCTGCCCTCAAGCAATCAATGCCGGGGTCGATATGCTGATGGTAACCGAGCCATGGAAAGAGTTGTACTTCAACACTATCAAGCAGGTCGAAAATGGTGAAATCCACCTTGAGCGTGTTGACGATGCCGTCAGAAGGATCTTGAGGGTCAAGTACCGGGCAGGGTTGTTCAATCAGCCACACCCATCCTTGAGGCCAGGTGGCGGCGATCCGTCCATATTGGGAAATATGGCCAATAGATCCTTGGCCAGACAAGCCGTGAGGCAAAGCCTGGTACTCTTGAAGAACCAAGACGACGTATTGCCGATTCCAGCGAATAGCCGTGTACTGGTGGTTGGAAAAGGCGCAAACGATATAGGAATGCAATCTGGCGGCTGGACATTGACATGGCAGGGCGGCATCGATCGAAATGAGTCCTTTCCCAAAGGCGAGTCAATTCTCCAAGGTCTGCAACGTGCAATAGAGGCTAGCGGTGGAAAGGTAAGCTTCAGTGAAAATGGTGACTTTACTGAAAGACCAGACTATGTAGTCATGGTATTCGGGGAAACACCCTATGCCGAGATGAAAGGCGATATCAACACCCTTTCATTCAGCCAGCTGAACGGCCAACCTCTCGAACTGTTGAAAAAGCTCAAGAGTGCCAGTCTGCCGATAATCAGCGTATTCCTGTCAGGTCGACCATTATGGGTCACTCCAGAAATGATCCACTCGGATGCCTTTGTTGCTGCCTGGCTGCCAGGAACTGAAGGCGCAGGTGTTGCCGACGTACTGGTTCGCAAGCCGAATGGCGAAATAAATTTCGACTTCGAGGGCAGGCTGTCGTTTCCCTGGCCCGACTCACCCGAGGCCTCTGAACTCTCCAAGCCCCTGTTTCCATTGGACTATGGCCTGCGCTATCAGCATGAACCAACAGCTGATAAGCGCCTACCCAAGGAGAACTGAAATGCCCTACCAACAAATTAAGGAGGCTATACCGTTTAAATCCCCACCGGCAGAAAACCTGCATGTGATCGTCGCCGACGACGACCCCTTGCAAGTCGAGTATATTGCCGCCCTATTACAGGGAATGGGGTTTCGCTGCACAAAATGCCTGGATAGCGAGTCTGTTTTGGGTTTTATCCAGGATACGGATGCAGCCCTGTTGATATGCGACATCGAAATGCCTGGCCTGAACGGATTGGAAATTACGGCCAAGATTCGCTCCAGCTCCGTTGATCGATATATTTATATCATTCTCGTTACCGCGAGAAATATCGAAGGCGACTACGAGGCCGGTTTGGCAGCCGGCGCGGACGATTTCATGCTCAAACCCATCACCCCAGCGCTTTTTTCCATTCGGGTCAATGTGGCGAGACGCATATTGAACTACCAAAGCGAACTGGTTCAAAAGACGAACAGCCTGATGAAAGCCAATCAGAATTTGCAGCAGGATCTCTTGGCAGCCGGCAAGGCTCAGCAAGCCATACTGCCGCAAAAAGGCCTTAACTCTCGCTTTTACGAGGTTACTCACATATTCGAGCCATCCCACTACGTATCTGGCGACACATACAACTTCTTTCTACTCGACCATGAGTGCATCGGATTTTATGCAGTCGATGTTGCCGGTCATGGGGTGAGGGCTGCCCTTCTTGCGGCCACGGTATCCCATATCGTAGACCAAGAGCTTTTTAACTCCATGACCTTCGATTCCTCCGTAACAGACTATAGCCCGGCTAAACTGGCAGGCGAACTCAACAGGCGATTTTGCATCAGCAATGCGGCTGATCATATTGCCTATTTTACGATGATCTGCGGAATACTGGACCCGATAAAGCAGAAACTAACCTACTGCCAGAGCGGACATCCGCGCCCATTGCACATAACAAAGAGCGGAAAGAACTACTGGCTTGGGGAAGGAGGATTCCCCATCGGACTCTTTGAGCAAAGCGAGTACACAAACCAATGCTGCGACTTCGCGCCTGGAGATCGACTGATCGTGCATTCGGACGGGATCACGGAAGCGATGAACTCCGAGCTTGTTTCGTATGGCGAACAAAGACTCCTGAAACTGATGCTACGCTTACCTGAAGATGGCCTCGAAGACCTGAGTAATATATTGATAAATAATCTCCAGCACTGGACCTGCGAACAAGAGCTGCGAGACGACATATCCATGATCATCTTCGACTACAAGAGCAACTGCCATGATTAAAACCGACCTGCATGAAGATGGCATCCTGATTCTGACGCTAACGGAGAACCGCCTGGATGCGGCAAACACTCCCCAGTTCAGAGAGTTGGTGATCGAGCAATTGAAAAATGGCCTCTCCAGGATTGTCCTGAACATGCATACTGTCCAGTTTGTTGATTCCAGTGGCTTGGGAGGACTTGTTTCCATATTGAAGCGAATTGGCCCCATGGGTGATCTAGTGCTGGTGGGATTGGCTCCCAATGTGCTGAAGACCTTTACCCTGACCAGAATGGATCGCGTTTTTTCAATAGCCCCGGATGTAGATGCTGCCCTCAAGCAGTTGCAGGACTAACGCTATGAAGCGCCACAAGCTCATTATCGACGCTTCGTACGCTCATGTGCGAGCTGCTTGTGCGTGGCTGCATGAAGCCCTGTCAAAATCCATATCGGACGAGAAACTATATGAGCTTGAGCTGGCCACATCGGAAATACTGACTAACATAGTAAAACATGCATTCGACAGTGGTCGTCCTGCATGTCGCATTCATGTTGCGATAGACATACACGAAGACATGCTCAGGATATTATTTATTGATAATGGCAAGAGAATGCCTGGCTCCCTTGCGAAGTCGCTCAACGACTCCGAGGGAAAAGCAATGCTTCCAAGCGATCTCGACGAAGGGGGGCGCGGGATATTTTTGATTAAATCATGCGTGGACAAGGTGCGCTATCGGCGTTTCGGGTCAAACAATATAATGCTGATTGTTGTTGGCGGCAGAAAATAAAAGCCAGACTCTTTCCAAACCAGGAATTAACGAAAACATAGGGATTTCAAAATGTCACAAAAAGCCGTTGGTAGTCGCCTGGTATGGATAGATGCCAACAGATTCTATGCAGCCTGCGGCGTTGTGATGATCCACTGCTCTACAGACACCGCGGGCGGACCTTTCTCCAAATATGAAATCGCGGACAGGCTCGGCCCGGCGCTCCTACGCTCACTGGCAACCATTTCCAGCTCCGAACTTTTTCTCTTGTTTTCATTGTTCCTGATTGCCTTGAAAGTTGACAAGAGACCCCTATCATATTCATCCGTCATACGACTTCAGATAGAGCGATTGATAGTGCCACTGATCGTATGGAGTGTCTTCTATGCCTTTTTCAAGCTAATGAAAGCAAGCGCTTTTGGCTATGAACAGTCAGTCATCAACCAGTTGCAGCAATGGAATTCATGGGTTGAGTACTTGCTTCTGGGAAGTGCCCAATACCACTTGCATTTTCTTCCAACCATGTTCTTTCTGGTATTGCTTTATCCGGCGATGCGTGCCGCCATTAGATATCCGGCCCTTATTCTTGTTGCTCTGCCCATGATTTACACAATGAACTGGATCCACGTCTGGTTATGGGGACACATCGCCGACCCCGACACAAGAGATTATCTGGTTCGCGCAGTAAAAATATTAGGCTACACGAGCTATGGAATAGCTGCATTTGCCTTGTATGGAATCTGGGAGCGCGGTTTGAGTCGTGAAGATTGCCGCTCCCTGTTTTGGTTTCTGCTCACGCTGGCGCTACTGGCATATCTGGCCAAGGTTGCCTATGTTGCCGAATCGGTTCTTGCAGGGAAGTGGCTCGTTAACCAGGGCGCCAGCTTTTTTGCTCACCTGTTGCTCCCTATAATCATATTCTCGATGTTCCTCATGGGACAATACAAGGAATGGTCATGGCGATATAGCAGGCTTGCAAAACTAACATACGGAGTATACTTGATCCATCCCGCCTGGATCGATATCTTCGATGTTACACTCAAGGGATTCACAAGTGACCAACGCCCTCTCTGGATTGTACTTGCAAAATACACACTTGTATTGCCACTGGCCTTTGCTAGCGTTTATTTGATATCCAAGAGCAAAGCTACTGCCTGGATCGTCGGTATCGGTCCAATCCCCTTTTTAAGTAGGTTTATATCTGGCCGCCCCTCCACACACGAGAAGGATGTTACAATCCAATGAAAAACCAGGAATTCTATTTCATCAAATATGAGCACAGGCGCCCCCCCGAGCCCCTGAAAAACTCTATCTTCCTGGAATTCTTCTGGCAGGTATTGGCTTGCCTGTCTCTCATTCTCGGCGGACGATACCTATACTGGCGCTGGATGTATTCACTGAATTACGATGCTCTTTGGCTGGCCCTCCCTCTCGTGATTGCAGAAACCCTTGCCTACAATGGATTAATACTATTTTTTGTAAATTTATGGAAAACGGAAGACGTTCCCATCGGTTCGCCTCCGGAAAAAATCTCGGATTGTGCTCTGGACGATTCGTTAGAAGAGCGAAAAATCAGTGTAGATATTTTTTTTGCCACCTACAACGAAGACCCCGAACTGGTCAGGCTGGGGATTCAGGACGCAAAAAAAATAACATACCCCGCCCCCATCGATATAAAGATTTTTGTGCTGGACGACGGCCGTCGAGAAGAGATGAGACGGGTCGCTCAGGAGGAGCAGGTACTGTATATCTCTCGAGAGAACAACATTGGCTTCAAGGCGGGCAACCTGCGCAATGCAATGGATCATACCTCCGGGGATTTCATTGTTATTTTCGACGCCGACACCAGGCCGTTTCCGACCATCCTGACCAATACGCTAGGCTATTTTCGTGATCCGTCCGTTGCATGGGTGCAAACACCTCAGTGGTTTTACGATATCCCCGAAGGAGTCGCGCTCTCCGCGTTCCTAGAAAAGTCTTTCGGGATACTTGGAAAAACGCTAGGGAAAACCATCGAGCGGATATTGGGACCGGTTCAGCTGGGATATGATCCCTTTGTCAACGATCCCAAGATGTTTTATGACGTGATTCAAAGAAGAAGAAACTGGGCCAACGCAGCTTTTTGTTGTGGTGCCGGCTCTATTCATCGACGTGATGCTATCATGGAAGCGGCCTTGAAGAGCTATAGCTCCACGGTCACGAATGATTTCGAACGAACGCTGAAAAAGCTCAAAAGACGGACAAAAGACAAAGAAATTCCGCCGATACTTTTAGCGGCGATGCGCGGCGAAAGCGTGCATGCGAACGAATTTACGCCTTACAAGTTTCACGTGTCCGAAGACATTTATACTTCCTTGATTATTCACGCCGATCGGGAAAGAGGCTGGAAATCCATCCTGCACCCGAGAGTAGAATCAAAGATGCTGTCGCCCCAGGATCTCTTGAGCTGGACCATACAACGCTTCAAGTATGCCGGAGGCACCTTGGATATTTTCTTCCATGACAACCCCTTGTTTCGCAAGGGGTTGTCCCTCCCGCAGAAGCTGATGTACGGTGCGACCTTCTATTCGTATTTCGGCTGCTTGTGGAACCTGCTTTTCCTGGCGGCCCCCATCGTTTATTTTTTCAGTGGCGTATCTCCGTTGGCGGCATACGATCTGGATTTCTACCTTCATATTCTGCCCTTCCTGATATCCCTGGAGCTGGCCATGCTGTTCGGTACCTGGGGGATAGCCAGTTATCAGGCGCGTGCGAGCTATCTTTCCTTTTTCTATGTAAACCTCAAGGCTCTCTACACCGTCCTGCGAGGCAAGAAGATCAGCTTTCATGTCACGCCCAAGGATCGCCAGTCCGGCCGCCATCTGCGACTGGTCTGGCCACATATAACGCTGATAGCGCTCACTCTACTGGGAATTGGCTATGCGTCCTTTTCCTACTTTTACCTGAAAACCGATTACACCTTGCTGGGGATCATCTCCAACTCTTTTTGGGGGCTGAACAACGTGCTTGCCTTGTCGCTGATACTTCGTGCGGCCATATGGAATGCCGATTAAGGATTCGCCAAGGGCGAACACACATATGTTCCCTGGAACAGAGCGAATAAGCTTGCGGAAAATTGGATACAGACACATGAAAAAAGCGCCCAGGCTTTCCAGAGCAACCCTCTGGACCTACGCCACCCTGCTCACCGGCCTGCTCTGCAGCGCCCTTGCCTCCTGGCACGTGTCGCGCAGCAACGAGGCGCAAACCCGGGAAGCCGTCGCGAAGGCGGCCAATCATGCGGCCGATACCGTGGTCGAACGCCTGTACCTTTACCAGTACGGGGTCCGCGGTGCTCGCGGCATTATCGCCAGCGCCGGCGAACAGGCGATCAATCGCGAGCAGTTCCTCCGCTACAGCAAGACCCGCGATATCGATGTCGAGTTTCCCGGTGCACGTGGCTTCGGTTTCATTCGCCGGGTAGCGGAAGCCGACGAGGCGCGTTTCCTGGAGCAGGCTCGGGCCGACGGCAAGGCCGATTTCACCATCCACCAGCTCACCTCCCACGCCGGTGAGCGCTATGTGACCCAGTACCTCGAGCCGGTCGAGCGCAATGGCCCGGCGATTGGCCTGGACATCGCCTCGGAAAGCAACCGGCTCGAGGCGGCCAATGCGGCCATGCGCTCGGGCGAGGCGCGCCTGACCGGCCCCATCACCCTGCTTCAGGCCAGCGGCAATCCGCTGCAGTCGTTCCTGATCCTGTTGCCGATCTACCGCACGGTGCAAACGCCAGCCAGTGTGGCAGACCGCGAGGCCGAGCTGTTCGGCTGGAGCTTTGCGCCGCTGGTGATGGAAGAAGTCCTGGCCAGCTTGCGGCTGGACAAGGCGCAGGTCCATCTGCGTCTGTACGACGTCACCGACGCGGGAAAGGCCGAGCAGTTCTACGATTCCGATGGCAGCCATTTGCCCGAACTCTTCACCGAAACTCTGCAACGCGAGTTGTTCGGCCGGCGCTGGCAGATCGAGTTCAGTGTCGGTCCGCTGTTCGTACAACAAATGCACCTGCCGTCGCCCGAGCTGGTGCTGCTGCTCGGTGGGCTGGTCAGCTTGCTGGCGGCAACCCTGGCCCGCGTGCTGGGCATCAGCCAGCAACGCCGCCGGCAGATCGCTTCCGAGCAGGCACGGCTAGCGGCCATCGTCGAGGGGTCGGCCGATGCCATCATCGGCAAGAACCTCGTGGGGGTGGTCACCAGTTGGAACCATGGTGCCGAACACCTGTTCGGCTACACGACCGACGAAGCCCTGGGGCATCTCCTGAGCGATCTGGTGGTTCCGCGGGAATTGCTGGCCGAGGAGGCCGATATCCTGGCGTGCATTGGCCGCGGTGAGCATGTGCAGTCTTTCGAGACCCGGCGCCGCTGTCGCGACGGTCATCCGATCGATGTTTCCGTTACCGTCTCGCCAATCTATGCGGGCAATGGGCAGGTGATAGGCGCCTCGACGACGGTGCGGGACATTTCCGCCCAGAAGGCCGCCGAGGCGCATATCCTCGAACTCAACTCCGGCCTGGAGGCGCAGGTAGCGCAACGCACGGCCGAGCTGCGCCAGCTCAACCTGCTGCTGGGCTCCGTGCTGCAATCCGCTTCCGAGGTGTCCATCATCGCCACCGACCTGGATGGCATGATCCGCATATTCAACCGTGGCGCCGAGCGCCTGCTGGGTTACCGCGCCGACGAGATGGTGGGCCAGTGCACTCCCATGCGGATTCACGAGAGCAACGAAGTGAGCGCTCGCAGCGCCGAGCTGAGCGCCGAACTCGGCAAGCCTGTCGAGGGTTTTCGGGTCTTCGTGTGTAAACCCGAGGTTGAGGGTTCGGAAAACCGCGAATGGACCTATGTGCGCAAGAACGGCACACGCTTTCCGGTCAGCCTGGTGGTCACGGCCATGCGCGACGAGGCCGGCCAGGTCAGTGGCTACCTCGGCATTGCCGTGGACATCACCGAGCGCAAGGCCGCTGAACAGGAGCTGGCCGCCAGCCTGGCAACCACGCAGGCGATTCTCGACACGGCGATCAACCCGATCATCACCATCGATGCGCGGGGCATGGTGCGCTCGTTCAATCCTGCCGGCGAGCGAGTATTCGGCTACCGCCGGGAAGAAGTGGTCGGGCACAACATCAAGATGCTCATGCCGGAGCCTTATCGCAGCGAGCACGATGGCTATATCGAACGCCACCTGCGCGAAGGCAGACCACGGCTGATCGGGATCGGCCGCGAGGTACTCGGCCAGCGCAAGGATGGTTCGGTGTTCCCCTTGCAGCTGTATGTCGGCGCCATGCTGGCGGCTGAAGAGCCGATGTTTGTCGGCGTCATCGCCGACATCACCCAGCAGCAGCAGCAACGCAGCGAGCTGATGGCGGCGCGCGACCAGTTGCTGATGGCCTCCGAGGTGGCCGAGCTGGGCATCTGGACCTGGACCCTTGCCGATGACTCGCTGCAGTGGAACGAGCGCATGCTCGAACTCTACGCCCTGCCATTGGAGCTGCGCGACAGCGGCCTGAACTACGGGCACTGGCGTTCGCGGGTGTATCCTGAAGACCTCGAAGCCACCGAGGCCTGCCTGCAGGCCGCGGTGGCGGGCCATGGGAATTACAATCTGGTCTTTCGTATCCAGCGCCCCGATGGCCAGATACGCTATATCCAGGCCGGAGCCCAAATCGAACGCGATGCCTCCGGCAAAGCCCTGCGTGTCATCGGCATCAACCGTGACATCACCGCCCAGCGCGAGCTGGAGAGCAGTCTGCTGCAGGCCAAGGAGCAGGCGCTCGCCGCCAGTGCGGCCAAATCGTCGTTCTTGGCCAACATGAGCCATGAGATCCGCACACCGATGAATGCCGTGCTGGGCATGCTGCAACTGCTCCAGCAAACCGAGCTGAGCCATCGCCAGCACGAATATGCGGTCAAGGCGAAATCGGCAGCAAAGTCGTTGCTCGGCCTGCTCAACGATATCCTCGACTACTCCAAGATCGAGGCCGGCAAGCTACAACTCGACCTGCACCCCTTCGAACTGGAAACCTTGATGCGCGATCTGGCCGTCGTGCTGTCCGGCAACCAGGGGCAGAAGGATATCGAGGTGATGTACGACCTCGACCCGTCGCTGCCGCTCCAACTGATCGGCGACAGCCTGCGTCTGCAGCAGGTGCTGATCAACCTGGCCGGCAATGCGCTGAAGTTCACCCTGCAGGGCCAGGTGGTACTCCGCATCGCCACGCTCGGTCGCACCGAAAACAGCATTCGCCTGCGCATGGCCGTCAGCGACACCGGCATCGGCATCAGCCCCGATCAGCTCGAACACATATTCGAGGGCTTCACCCAGGCGGAGGCTTCGACCAGCCGCCGCTTCGGTGGCTCCGGGCTCGGGCTGGTCATCAGCCAGCGCCTGGTCAGACTGATGGGCGGCGAGCTGCAGGTACAAAGCGAGCCGGGCAAGGGCAGCCTCTTCTGGTTCGACCTCGATTTCGCCGTACCGCAAGATATGCTCCCGACAACCAGCCTGCCCGTCGCCTCGCCCATCCACGTCCTGGTGGTCGACGACACTCCCCTGGTCGGCGAGCTTCTGATGCGTACCGGCGCTGCCTTGGGCTGGCGTGCCGAGCATGCCAGCGGCGGCACCGAGGCGGTCGAACGGGTGAGCGCGGCGCGGCAGCGCGGCGAGCCCTACGATGTGGTGCTGATGGACTGGCGCATGCGCGATCTGGACGGGCTCAGCGCGGCCCAACTGATCCAGGAGCACGCGGGAGAAAGCCGCCCGCCGGTGGTGCTGATGATTACCGCCTACGGGCGCGAAGTGCTCGCCGACGCGCAGAAGGATGGGCAGGCGCCCTTCGTCGACTTTCTCACCAAACCCGTCACTCCCCAGCAACTGGCCGACGCCGTACAGCGCGCACTCGCCAGCAATGCATCGCCCGCTCCCTGCCCGCCGCTACCGACGGCACGTCCACAACGCCTGGGCGGCCTGCGTCTGCTGGTCGTGGAAGACAACGCCCTCAACCGCCAGGTGGCAGCCGAACTGCTCGGCAACGAAGGGGCCGACGTGGAACTGGCGGAAGACGGATTGCAAGGAGTGAGCCGGGTATTGGCCGCCGACCCGCCCTACGACTTGGTCGTCATGGATATGCAGATGCCGGGCATCGACGGCCGGGAGGCGACCCGGCGCATCCGCTCGGACCGCCGCTTCGCCAGCCTGCCGATCCTGGCGATGACGGCGAACGTCTCGGCTGCCGATCGCGAAACCTGCCTGGCGGCCGGGATGAACGAGCATGTCGGCAAGCCGATCGATCTGGAAGAGCTGGTCGCCGCGACCCTGGCCCTGACCGGGCGCAAGCCCCTGCCCTCCCCGCAACAGCCGAAGCAGAGCGAGGCGAGCGACATCGAGTCAGTCGACTCTTTCCTCAGCCGCTTTGGCGGCAATCTCGATCTGTTCCGCAACGTGTTAAGCAGCTTCCGTCCCGAGATCGGCAAGATACTCGATACGCTCGAAGCACGTCTCCAGGAGCGGGATGCCGAGGGAGCCGCTGCCGTGCTACACACCCTCAAGGGCTCTGCCGGTACCCTCGGGGCCGGCATGCTGGCCGCTCGCGCCAGCGCGCTCGAAGCCCGGCTGAAGGGAGCCGATGCCCAGTTGGCGGCGGACCTGCTCAAACAGCCGGAGCTGGATGAGCTGAGACGACTGCTGGCGAGAACGGCCGATCAGATCGAGGCGGCCATCGGCTCCGTACCGCAGGCGACGCCTTCGGAGGAAGAAGGCAAGCAAGGCTAACCCCATGGATTGAAAAGCACGCGCATGTTGCTTTTATCCGAACGAACAAGGAGGGCTTGAATTGAACGACCTGAAAAAGATTCTCCACATAGAGGACGATGGCCTCATCCAGGCAATTGTCAAAGCATCCCTCAAGGCAATCGGAGGACTCGAGGTTCTCTGCGTCTCCTCCGGGAAGGAAGCCCTGGAAATAGTCGGCGACTATTCGCCAGACCTGATATTGCTCGACGTCGTCATGCCCGGCATGGATGGCCCCGAGACGCTGAAAAAACTGAAGGAAAAAATAGACATGGAGCACACGCCCGTCATATTCATGACAGCCAAGGTAACCCCGGAGGAAATCGAGCACTACCGCACCCTCGGGGCTAGCGGCGTCATAATCAAGCCGTTCGACCCGATGACCTTGCACGAAGAGATAAACAAGATAGTCCGTGACTTCTCCAAAAGCGGAAAAGCATGAAAAGATGCAGGGTTTGACCTGAACAAGGAGGTGTTCCTAAAATCCTTGGCGATGTCAAACGTCCATCACGAGCATCAAGGGATTTGAAATGAATGCCTCACGCAGAAACTTCAATAAGTTGCTGGCTTTAATCCCAACCATTCCATACATATGGAGCCGTGATGCCGAGGCAAAGGCATATGATTCCGACAAAGCTTTGTTGACTGTACCAGGCCCGACCATCGAAACAACCGACGGCAAGATCAGCGGGTACATCCGAAACGGAATCCATACGTTCAAGGGCATTCCCTATGCCTCTTCACCAACCGGTGAAAACCGCTTCAAACCGGCACAGCGGCTGAAGCCGAGAGCCGGGAGCCGTCCGTCCCTGGCATATGGTGCCGTTTGCCCCCAAGCAAAAAGAGTCGACTGGAAGTATGAAAACATCGCCTTCCTGTTCGATTGGGACGAAGGATACCAAGATGAAAACTGTCTGAGTCTCAACATCTGGACGCCCTCGGCCGATACCTACAAGCGCCCCGTCATGGTATGGATACACGGAGGGTATTTCGAAACAGGCTCGAGCCACGAACTCCCCTCTTACGATGGGGAAAGGTTAAGCCACCGGGGCGATGTGGTCGTGGTTTCCGTCAATCACCGACTGGGACTATTGGGACACCTGAACCTGGGGGACACCCTCGGAGAGGACTACCGGTCGTCGGCAAACGTCGGCGTACTGGACTTGATACTAGCGCTGGAGTGGATAAGGGACAATATCTCCCAGTTCGGAGGAAACCCCAACAATATCACCTTGTTCGGTCAGTCCGGGGGCGGATATAAAATCAGTACCCTGATGATAATGCCTTTGGCCAAGGGACTCTTCCACAAAGCAATTGTTCAGAGCGGCTCCAGGCCGAATCTTGGTACGGTGGAAGACAGTCTTTTCTTGACGGAACAGCTACTCAGGGAACTGAGCCTTACAAAAGCGTCGGTCAGAAAGATCCAGGGCATACCGACCAACGCACTCATTGAAGCCGGCGTGTCCATCCAGAAAAAGATATCGGACGGTAAATCAAAAGAATACAAGGACAGGTTCCGGTGGCAACCTGTCGTGGACGAACAGGACATCCCCAGCCACCTGTTCGATACAAAGGCTCTCGCACTATCCAGCCATGTTCCCATGCTGGTGGGATCGACGATGCATGAGTGGAACCCCAGTGTCGGCGATCATTCGCTGGCCTCGATCGACATGGCGAAGCTGCATACCTATCTTCATCCGCGCTTCGGCGAAAGAACCTCGACCATCATCGATGCCTACAAGCGGGAAAATCCGCTGTCGACACCCATCGAGCTGTTATCCCTGATCATCAGCCCAAGAACCCATGTAATAAGCCATGCAGAAGCAAAATTTCATTCGGGGAAGGCTCCCGTCTACATGTATTGGTTTGGCTGGCGTCCCCCGGTCTTTGAAGGAAAACCCCTAGCCTTTCATGGGGTAGAACTTCCATTCGTATTCGACAATGCCAGCCGTGCGGCCAGTATCACGGGAGGGGGAAGCGAAGCCCTGGAACTGGCAGCCAGGGTAAGCTCCTCATGGGTGGCGTTCGCGCGCCATGGAGATCCGAACCTTTCGGGCTCGGCGCTATCCCATTGGGAAAGATTCACTCCATCGAGAGGACAAACGATGGTAATCAGCAACAATGCCTGGATGGAAAACGATCCGGATAGAAAAGAACGCTATGTTCTCGAAGGGCGCCAAGGCAAGTGACTGTGCCAATGGACAAGCCGGCCCGGTCGCGAACGGACCGGGCCGGCGGGCGTCAGCGGGTGATGGTTTTGCCGGAGGCGGCGGACTCGGCGGGCTGGGACTTGTCGGTGTCGGACAGGGCATCCTTGGCCACCTCCTCCGCGCCGTCGCCGACCAGCAGACCGACGCCGGCACCGACCAGCATGCCGATCGGACCGCCGATCGCGCCGATCATCATGCCGTTCATGCCGCCCAGCGACTTGCCGGCGGCTTGTTTTTCAGACCCGGGCTCGTCGCCGGCCTTGGCGAGCGGCACGCCGTCAATGGCCAACAGGCTGAGGGTCAGGGCTAGGGCGCGGGGCTTTTTCATGGTGGCGGTTCCCTCCAAGGAACGTTTCGCTGATCTTTGCCATTGCCGCTCTCCGCAAATTCCCCGCAGGCCGCCGCGCAGTGGCGTCGCGGCACGGAGTGCCGGGCTCCGTCGGGGGAGAAACACAGCAATGGCAAAACACTGTCGATTGAAGATCCGATGGATTGATTCCGTCCCTGGCCCGCTGTGGGAATCCGGGCATGCTCATGTCCCGGATTGTCCTTGCGACCATGCCATTCTGCCAGCCAGCTCCGCGCCGACCGATGATTTGGGACAAGCTCCAAGCGGTCGGCAGCCCCGAGCTTGACCTTGCCACCACCGGAAGCTCTAAGGTGGCCGGCATCCGATATTTCCAGGGAAGCCACCATGAATTCATCGATCAACGCCCGCCATCCGAGCGAGGGTACGCATCTGAGCCTGACGGTCGGGGGCATGACCTGCGCCTCCTGCGTCGGCCGCGTCGAGCGTGCCCTGAACAAGGTGCCCGGCATGACCGGCGCCAGCGTCAACCTGGCCAGCGAGCGGGCGGAGATCGCCTTTGCCGGCGCTCCCGACGTTGCCGCCGCCATCGCCGCGGTGCACAAGGCCGGCTACGAAGTAGCCGAAGACCGCATCGAGCTGAGCGTGACCGGCATGACCTGCGCCTCCTGCGTCGGCCGCGTCGAACGCGCATTGGGCAAGGTCCCCGGAGTGACCGCCGCCAGCGTCAACCTGGCCAGCGAGCGCGCCCGGGTGCAGGTCTTGCGAGGTGTGCCGCCTGCCGCGCTGATCGCCGCCATCGAGCGCGCCGGCTACGAAGCCAAACCCGTTGCCGCCGCCGGCGACCTGCTCGATGCCGAGGAGGCACGACGCGGTGCCGAACTGGCCTCGCTCAGGCGCGACCTGACCTTGGCCGCCCTCTTCACCCTGCCGGTATTCCTGCTGGAGATGGGCGCGCACCTGATCCCCGCTCTGCACCACCTGATCCTCGCCACCCTCGGCCAGCAGGCCAACTGGATCGTGCAGGGCGTGCTCACCACGGCGGTGCTGTTCGGCCCCGGCCTGCGCTTCTTTCAGAAGGGCATCCCGGCCCTGCTGCGCGGGGCGCCGGACATGAACTCGCTGGTCGCGGTCGGCACCAGCGCCGCCTGGCTGTTCTCGCTGCTCGCCACCGTCGCCCCCGGCCTGCTGCCGGCCGGCACCGTGCACGTCTACTACGAGGCGGCGGCGGTGATCGTCACCCTGATCCTGCTCGGCCGCCTCCTCGAGGCCCGCGCCAAGGGCCGCACCTCGGAAGCCATCAAGCGCCTGATCGGCCTGCAGGCGAAGACCGCCCGCGTGCGCCGCGACGGCCAGTTGCAGGAGGTGGCCATCGACACGGTGCGCAGTGGCGACGAGGTCGAGGTGCGTCCCGGCGAGCGGGTGCCGGTGGACGGCGAGGTGATCGCGGGCGAGAGCTTCGTCGACGAGTCGATGATCACCGGCGAACCGGTGCCGGTGGAGAAGACGCCCGGCGCCGGCGTGGTCGGCGGCACCATCAACCAGCACGGCGCGCTGACCCTGCGTGCCACCCGGATCGGCGGCGACACCGTGCTGGCGCAGATCATCCGCATGGTCGAGCAGGCCCAGGGCGCCAAGCTACCGATCCAGGCGCTGGTCGACCGCGTCACCCTGTGGTTCGTCCCGGCGGTGATGCTCGCCGCGCTGCTGACCTTCGCCGCCTGGATGGTCTTCGGCCCGCAGCCGGAGCCGACCTTCGCCCTGGTCAACGCGGTGGCCGTGCTGATCGTCGCCTGCCCCTGCGCCATGGGCCTGGCCACGCCCACCTCGATCATGGTCGGCACCGGCCGCGCCGCCGAGCTGGGCGTGCTGTTCCGCCAGGGCGAAGCCCTGCAGTTGCTCAAGGATGCGAAAGTGGTGGCGCTGGACAAGACCGGTACGCTGACCCGCGGCAAGCCCGAGCTGACCGACCTGATCCTCGCCGAAGGCTTCGAGCGCGGCATCGTGCTGGCCAAGGTCGCCGCCGTCGAGGACAAGTCCGAACACCCCATCGCCCGCGCCATCGTCGCGGCGGCACAGGCGGAAAACCTCGCCCTCGGGCAACTGGACGACTTCGCGTCGGTCACCGGCTACGGCGTGCGCGCCACGGTGGACGGCGCACGGGTGGAAATCGGCGCCGACCGCTTCATGGCCCAGCTCGGCCTCGACGTGGCGGTCTTCGCCGGCGAGGCCAGGCGCCTCGGCGACGAAGCCAAGACTCCGCTCTACGCCGCCGTCGACGGTCGCCTGGCGGCCATGCTGGCCGTTTCCGATCCCCTCAAGGACAGCACCCCGGCAGCGATCCGCGCATTGCATGACTTGGGTCTCAAGGTGGCGATGATCACCGGCGACAACCGCCGCACCGCCGAGGCCATCGCCCGCCAGCTCGGCATCGACGAGGTGGTGGCCGAGGTGCTGCCCGACGGCAAGGTCGCGGCGGTCCAGCGCCTCAAGACCGAATACGGCCGGCTCGCCTACGTCGGCGACGGCATCAACGACGCCCCGGCGCTGGCCGCGGCAGACGTCGGCCTGGCCATCGGCAGCGGCACCGACATCGCCATCGAGGCCGCCGACGTGGTGCTGATGTCCGGCGACCTGCGCGGCGTGCCCACGGCCATCGCCCTGTCCCGCGCGACCCTCGGCAACATCCGCCAGAACCTGTTCTGGGCCTTCGCCTACAACACCGCGCTGATCCCGCTGGCCGCCGGCCTGCTCTACCCGGTCAACGGCATACTGCTCTCGCCGATCCTCGCCGCCGGCGCCATGGCCCTGTCCAGCGTGTTCGTGCTCGGCAACGCGCTGCGCCTGAAGCGCTTCCGGCCGGCCGCACGCACCTGAGCGGGATAAATAGAAGAAGCCCCCGGCCGCATGGCCGGGGGCTTGTCTTCAGCGCCGGGTCGCCAGGCGCTGCACGGTACTCACCAGCAGGTCGATCTCCTCGAAGGTGTTGTAGAACGCCAGCGACGGCCGCACCGTGGTTTCCACCCCGAAGCGGCGCAGGATCGGCTGCGCGCAGTGGTGGCCGGAACGCACGGCGATGCCCTCGCGGTTGAGCGCGGCGCCGACTTCCTCGGTGCGGTAGCCCTGCAGCACGAAGGACAGCACGCTGGCCTTGTCCGCCGCGGTACCGATCAGCCGCAGGCCGGGGATCGCCGAGAGGCCACGGGTGGCGTACTCCAGCAGCTCGTGCTCGTAGCGGGCGATCCGCTCCAGGCCGATGCGCTCGACGTAGTCCAGCGCCGCCCCCAGCCCCACCGCGTCGGCGATGTTGCCGGTGCCGGCCTCGAAGCGCGCCGGCGCGCCCTGGTAGAGGATCTTCTCGAAAGTCACGTCGGCGATCATGTTGCCGCCACCCTGCCAGGGCGGCAGCTCGTCGAGCAGCGCCTTTTTGCCGTAGACCACGCCGATGCCGGTCGGACCGAAGATCTTGTGCCCGGAGAACACGAAGAAGTCCGCATCCAGCGCCTGTACGTCGACCTTCAGGTGCGACACCGACTGCGCCCCGTCCACCAGCACCCGTGCACCGGCGGCATGCGCCAGGGCGATCACCTCGGCCACCGGGGTGACCGTGCCGAGGGCGTTGGACACCTGGGTGATGCTCACCAGCTTGGTGCGCGGGCCGAGCAGCCTGGCGTACTCCTCGAGGAGGATCTGCCCCGAGTCGTCCACCGGGATCACCCGCAGCTTGGCGCCGACCGCGTTCGCCAACTGCTGCCAGGGCACGATGTTGGCGTGGTGCTCCAGGTGGGAGACGATAATCTCGTCCCCCGCGCCGATGAACTGGCGGCCGAAGGTGTTGGCCAGCAGGTTGATGCCCTCGGTCGCCCCGCGCACGAAGACGATCTCCTCCGCCGACTTCGCCCCCAGAAAGCGCGCCGCCTTGTTGCGGGCGCCTTCGTAGGCATCCGTCGCCCGCGCCGCCAGTTCGTGGGCAGCGCGGTGGATGTTGGAGTTCTCGTGCTCGTAGAAGTAGGTCAGACGGTCGATCACCGCCTTCGGCTTCTGCGTGGTGGCCGCGTTGTCGAACCATACCAGCGGCTTGCCGTTGACCCGTTCGGCGAGGATCGGGAAGTCCCGGCGGATCGCCTGCACGTCGAAACCGCTGCGGACCTGCGGCTGGCCGGCAGAATCGGGCGCCTTCTCCAGGCCCGGTGCGACCCGGTCGAGGAAGTAGAACTGCCCGCCGCCCTGTCCCGGCGCCGCTGCCGGCGCGGACGGCTCGGCGAGGATCGAGCGGAGGATCTCGCCCAGCGCGTCCCCCCCCGGCACCGCGAGGCTGCCAAGCTCGACGGGAATCTCCGCGAAGCGCTCCGGCTCGCCCGCATAGGCGCTGCCCTCGCCGAGGAAGTAGTACGGCGAGGACGGCGCACCGCCGGCCGAAGGCGCCAGGCCGCCGGCACTCGGGAACACCGTGGGCAGCGCTGCGGCGTAGGCCTCGGGCGAACCGAGCGCCAGGCCGTCGGCGCCGCCCACCGGCGGCGCCTCCCGAACCTGCGCCGTGGAGGCGGCCGGGGCGGGCTCGCCGGGCAGCGCACCGGGATGCGCCGGAGCGCCACCCGGCAGGCTGGCGAAGAAGGCATTGGCCAACTGCGCCAGCCCCGCCACGTCCGGCAGGCCGGCCGGCACCGGGGCGTCCGCCGGCTGCGGCGGATTATTTATAAGTGGCCGGATAGTCATGGTACTTGTCGACCTCCACGTCATCGAGCACGGCCAGGGCATCTTCAGTCAGCACCGCCAGCGAGCAGTACAGCGAGATCAGGTAAGACGCGATGGCGTTGCGGTTGATCCCCATGAAGCGCACCGACAGCCCCGGGCTCTGCTCGCCGGCCACGCCGGGCTGATACAGGCCGACCACCCCTTGACGCTTGTCGCCGACGCGCAACAGGAGGATCTTGGTCCGCCCCTCCTCGTCGAACGGCACCTTGTCCGAGGGGATCAGCGGCAGGCCGCGCCAGGTCAGGAACTGCGCGCCGAACAGGCTGACGGTGGGCGGCGGCACGCCGCGACGGGTGCACTCGCGGCCGAAGGCGGCGATGGCCAGCGGGTGGGCGAGGAAGAACGCCGGCTCCTTCCACACCTTGGTGATCAGCTCGTCGAGGTCGTCGGGGGTCGGCGCGCCGTTCAGCGTGGAGATCCGCTGGCTCGGGTCGACGCTGGCCAGCAGGCCGTATTCGGGGTTGTTGATCAGCTCGTTTTCCTGACGCTCCTTGATGGTCTCGATGGTCAGGCGCAGTTGCTCGCGGATCTGGTCGTGCGGCCTGCTGTAAAGGTCGGAAACCCGGGTGTGCACGTCGAGGATGGTGGTCACCGCGTTGAGGAAGTACTCGCGCGGCTGCTCCTCGTACTCGACGAAGGTCTGCGGCAGCACCGCCTCGTCGCGTTGCGAGCAGGCGACCTGCACGTTCAGCGGGTTCTTCACCCGGTTCAGGCGAAAGATGCCCGCTTCCACCGGCGTCCACTGCAGCAGGTGCACCAGCCAGCGCGGGCTGATGGTGGAAAGCTGCGGAACCGTCTTGGTCGCGTTCGCCAACTGGCGGGCGGCGCTGTCGCCTAACGCCTGGCGTATATCTTGATATTCGGTCATGAATCACTCCAGAAAGATGCGAATAGGTGCCAGGGCCGAAAGGTTCGTCGTCATGACTACTCCGCGTTGCCTGGCTGGTGTTGCAGGGTCGCCTGGGTGACGTTGCTGCCCGGAGGCACGCTGCGGGTCAGCCAGACGTTTCCACCGATGGTGGAGCCCTTGCCGATGGTGATGCGCCCGAGGATGGTGGCCCCGGCGTAGATCACCACGTCGTCTTCGACGATGGGGTGGCGAGCCTGGCCCTTGAGCAGTTGGCCGGACTCGTCGACGGTGAAGCGCTTGGCGCCCAGGGTCACCGCCTGGTAGATGCGCACGCGGTTGCCGATCACCGCGGTCTCGCCGATCACCACGCCGGTGCCGTGGTCGATGAAGAAGCTGTGACCGATCTGCGCCCCCGGATGGATGTCGATGCCGCCGGCCGAATGGGCGATCTCCGCGGCGATCCGCGCCAGCAGCGGCACCCCGGCGCAGTAAAGGCGGTGGGCCAGGCGGTGGTGGATCACCGCCTGGACGCCCGGATAGCAGAGCAGCACCTCGTCCAGGCTGCGCGCCGCCGGATCGCCCTGATAGGCGGCGATCACGTCGCTGTCCAGCAGCCGGCGCAGCTCCGGCAGTGCCGCGCCGAACTCGCGGACGATCTGCACCGCGCGGGCCTCCAGGTCCGGCTCGCGCTGCCCGCACTGGCGGGCGACGTAGTGCAGCTCCAGGCGCACCTGGCCGAGCAGGGCATTCAGCGCGCTGTCGAGGGTGTGGCCGACGTAGAAATCCTCGCTCTCCTCGCGCAGGTCGCTGGGCCCCAGGCGCATCGGAAAGAGCGCGCCGCAGAGCGCGGCGAGAATCTCCGCCACGGTCTGCCGCGAAGGCAGTTCGCGACCGCCCAGCTCGCGCGTCCGGCCGCAGCCCTTGCGCCAGTCGTCGCGGGCGGCGCGCAGATCGTCGACGATCTGCTCCAGTTGCCAGTTCACCGGGCGGGGCGCCGCCGCCTCCGGAATGTGCGAGACGCCGTCGAAGACGGCCTTGAGTTTGTTGGACATGGGGAAACCCTGCCGGCCGCAGGAGCGGCCGGCCCTGAACGAGAAGAACGGGAAGGACGTGAAGATCGGAAACGAACGGGAAGGAATCCGGGGCGGGAATCAGTCCTGCACCCAGGGCAGGCCCCAGTGCCGCCAGCCGCCGCTCTCGCCGCGCTGCTGATGGGTGTCGAGGTCGCCCTCGAAGCCCTCCAGCACGTTGAAGACCTGAGCAAAGCCAGCTGCCGCCGCCGCTGCGGCTGCCGCCGCGGAGCGCTTTCCACTGCGGCAGAGCAGCACCAGCACGCCGTCGCGGCCGACCCGGCTTTCCAGCTCGCGGAGGAAGCGCGGGTTCCTGACCAGCGTCGGGCCGGTCTGCCAGGCCACGTGCAGGCTGTCCGGGACGCGCCCGACGAACTTCAGCTCCTCGGCGCTGCGCACATCGACCAGGGTCGCCGCGCCGGCCTGCAGCAGCGCCCAGGCCTCCGGCGGATAGAGGCTACCGGCGTAACTCAGGCCGTTGGCGGCGCCACGGCTGCGGGCGCGGGCGAGCAGCTCGGCCGGACTGGCGGCGAACACGGCGGACAGATCGGCGGGACGCCGGCTGTCTTCGGTGGCATGGGGGGCTGGGGCGGCGGCTGGCATTGGGAGTCCTCCGGTTGACTGGTCGAGGCCCGGCAGCCAATCCGCCGCACCACGTTGGGGACTACTCTATGCCGCCTTTATATTCCAAAAAAATAACTTGTTATTTTATTTATAAAACTAAATAGAATATAAGATCAAAGCCATCGCTTGCGAACAGCCATCATGCCATCAGCGTCTTGCCCAGCAGCATCAGCGCCGACAGCCCGGCCAGCACGGCGAAGCCCAGCTGCAGATAGCGGGCCGGCAGGTGCGGCGCCAGCAGGCGGCTGCCGAGCATCCCGACGACCGCCGCGGCGACGAAGGTCCAGGCGCCGGGCACCAGTTCCCGGCCGGAGAGCAGCACCCCGGCCACGGTACTGGCGGAAATCAGCGCGATCACCGCCAGCGAGGTGACGACGATGGCGTGCATGGCCAGGTTGCTGAACTGGCGAATCCCCGGGACGATCAGAAAACCGCCGCCGACCCCGAACAGGCCGCTGAACAACCCCGACAGGCCGCCGATGGCCGACAGGCTGAAAAAGCAGCGCGGATTCCAGCGAAAGCGGCCGGTGTCCGGATTAAGCATGCAGTTCCTGCCCAGCACCCCCGGCGCTGCCTCCCCCCCGGCGCCGGCCAACGCCTGGCGCGCCATGCGAGCGGCGATGAACAGCAGCGCCAGGCAGAACAGCACCATCAGCAGCGCAACCGGCAGGCGTCCGGCCAGCCAGAGGCCGAGCGGCGCGCACAGCGCACCGCAACCGGCCATCAACAGCGCCGCCTTGTAGCGCACCAGTCCCTGGCGCAGGCCGTCGAGGCAGCCGAGCAGCGCCGCCAACCCGACGGCGATCAGCGACACCGGCACCGCCTCGCCCAGGCTCAGGCCGAGCCCGAGCACCAGCGTCGGCACCGCCAGCACTCCGCCCCCACCGGTCAAGCCCAGTGCCAGCCCCACTCCCAGCCCGTACAGCCCCTCCAGCAGCATGCCTTTCCCCTGCACCCAATCCACTTCTGGCCATAAGGATATTCCAGTCTTGCGGAAAAGCCGGACTCTCTCCGCCCTGCCTTCGTCGACGCAGCCCCACTTTTTTTGTGGAAACGAACGCCCCTTGCCGTGCAACTGCCGGCTATCGGAATGGAGGCGGCCACCCTGGCCGACGAACGGTATGGACGCTGCAGTGACGTCTCCTAGACTTCGGCTCGAAAGACACTTTGTGGGGCATGAGCATGGATACCGCAGCCCGGCTGGCTCGCAGCCAAATCATTTCAAGCAAGGCCAAGCAGCTGTTCGACAAACGCGCACAGATCGCCCAGGAGAACTTCAAAGAACGGATGCACAAGGCCTGCGAGAAGGAGATGGCCGACCTGATGGCCAAGCCCCCGGCGCCGTGGGACCTATGGAACGCCTGGTACCGCTATGGCGTGGACGCCGCCCAGCGCTCGGTATTGTTCTGGGACACGCTGCGCCAGCGCGGCAACAACTATCTGCAGCACCTCCAGCAGGGTCAGCCGCCGCTGCTGCATTTCGACTACGAGACGGTGCTGGACGGGCGCACCTTCGAGCAGCCGGTCAACTACGCCCTGCTGCGCATCCTCCCCCCTCCCGGCGTGCAGGTGGACCCCAAGCGGCGGCCCTTCCTGATCATCGACCCGCGGGCCGGACACGGCCCGGGGATCGGCGGCTTCAAGGACGACTCCCAGGTGGGGGTGGCCCTGCGCGAGGGGCATCCGGTGTACTTCGTGATCTTCTTCCGCGAGCCGGAGCCGGGCCAGACCCTGCTCGACGTGTCCGCCACCGAGCAGCGCTTCGTGCGCAAGGTGCGCGAGCTGCACCCGGACAGTCCCAAGCCGGTGCTGGTCGGCAACTGCCAGGGCGGCTGGGCGACGATGATGCTGGCCGCCTCGGATCCGGACACCGCCGGTCCGGTGGTGATCAACGGCGCGCCGATGTCCTACTGGGGCGGTGCCTGGCAGGAAGGCGAAGGCGACAACCCCATGCGCTACGCCGGCGGACTGCTCGGCGGCACCTGGCTGGCCTCCTTTACCGCCGACCTGGGCAACGGCGTCTTCGACGGCGCCTATCTGGTGCAGAATTTCGAGAGCCTGAATCCCGCCAACAGCTTCTGGGACAAGTACTACCACCTGTTCGCCAACGTCGACACCGAGCCGCCGCGCTTCCTGGAGTTCGAGCGCTGGTGGGGCGGCTACTTCCTGATGAACCGCGAGGAGATCGAGTGGATCACCCGCAACCTCTTCGTCGGCAACAAGCTCTGGTCCGGCGAGACCCGCAGCGCTAGCGGCAAGGCCTTCGACCTGCGCGACATCAAGTCGCCGATCATCCTGTTCGCCTCCCTGGGCGACAACATCACCCCGCCCCAGCAGGCCTTCAACTGGGTGGCGGACGTCTACGGCAGCACCGAGGAGATCAAAGCGCGCGGCCAGGTCATCGTCGGCCTGCTGCACCAAGACATCGGCCACCTGGGGATCTTCGTGTCCGGCAAGGTGGCCCGCAAGGAACACGCACAGATCGTCGAGGTCCTGAAATCCATCGAGATGCTGCCGCCCGGCCTGTACGGCATGTCCATCGGCGAGCGCAAGGGCGACGACGGCCGGGTGGAGTACGAGGTGGAGTTCCACGAGCACCGCCTGGAGGACGTCAGCGCCCGCCTCAATCGCCTGCAGCGGGCCGACGAGAAGCCCTTCGAGGCGGTGGCCGCGCTGTCCGAGTTCAACCAGCGTGCCTACCAGATCTTCGCCCAGCCCCTGGTGCAAGCCCTGTCCAACGAGCGCTCCGCCAAACTGCTGCGGGAGTTTCATCCCCTGCGGGTGCAGCACTGGGCCATTTCCGACCGCAACCCCTGGCTCTGGTGGCTGGGTCCCACCGCCGCCGCGGTCAAGGCGCAGCGCCAGGCGGCGGACACGAACGACCTGCCGCACCGCAGCGAAAGACTGACGTCCGAACTGATCAGCGCCTCCCTGGACTATTACCGGGCGATACGCGATGCCTTCAGAGAGAGACTGTTCTTCCAAGTCTACGGCAGCCTGTTCTGCATGTACCTGGCCGACCGGCCCGGCGCGGAGCAGCCGGTTGCGGCCGGCGTAGCCGAGCCACGGGAACAGGCCTTCGTCCAGGAAGCCCTGGCCGCCATCGGCGAAGGCGGCTACGGCGAAGCCTTCGCCCGGGTCGCGGCCCTGCTCGTGCACAAGGGCGACGTCCCCCTGTCGCGGCTGGTGGCAAAGCAGGAAATCGCCCGGGACTATGCCGAGTACCTGCCCGACCTGCCGCCCGAGACCTGGCGGCGCATCCGTGGCGAACAGGAAATCATCGTCAGCTACGAACCCGACCGGGCCATCGCCACCCTGCCGGACCTGCTGGCCGAGGCAGCGGACCGCGAGCGGCTGCTGACGCTGCTGGACCGCCTGGTGGCGGACCCGCGCGTCCAGCGCTCCAAACCGACCGCCGAGCAGCGCGCCATCCTGGAGCGCATCCGCGGCGTGCTGGGCGGCAAACCCGCCACCCGGCATCGCCTCGCCGCCGCCCGGAAAGCCTGAACGCCACACCGAGAAGGGAGCCTCCCGATGACCGGCAGCCACGAAAAATACCGACGCCTGATCGACTACTGCAGCGCCCTGCCGCCCACCCCCACGGCGGTGGCCTGGCCCTGCGACCAGAGTTCCCTGCAGGGCGTGGTGGACGCGGCGAAGAACAACCTCATCGCGCCGATCCTGGTCGGCCCGCGGGAGCGCATCGAGGCGCTGGCCGCACAGCACGGCATCGACATCGGCGGGCTGCCCATCGAGGACGCCCCCTACAGCCAGGCCGCCGCCGCCCGCGCGGTGGCGCTGGTGCGCGAAGGCAAGGCCGAGGCGCTGATGAAGGGCAGCCTGCACACCGACGAGCTGATGGGCGCGGTGGTCAAGCGGGATACCGGGCTGCGCACCGCGCGCCGGGTCAGCCACTGCTTCGTGATGGACGTGCCGGGGCACGCGGACACCCTGATCATCACCGACGCTGCGGTGAACATCGCGCCGACCCTGGCCGAGAAGAGGGACATCACCCAGAACGCCATCGACCTGGCCCACGCACTGTTGCAGGTCAGCCCGGAGAAGAAGGAGGTGCGGGTGGCGATCCTCTCGGCGATGGAAACCGTCAACCCCGCGGTGCCCTCCACCGTCGAGGCGGCCGCCCTGTGCAAGATGGCCGACCGCCAGCAGATCACCGGCGCTATCCTCGACGGCCCCCTGGCCCTGGACAACGCCATCAGCCTGGAGGCGGCGCAGATCAAGAAGATCGACTCGCCGGTGGCGGGCCGCGCCAACGTGCTGGTGGTGCCCGACCTGGAGGCGGGCAACATGCTCGCCAAGAGCCTGTCCTTCCTCGCCGGCGCGGATGCCGCCGGCATCGTGCTCGGCGCGCGGGTGCCGATCATCCTGACCAGCCGCGCCGACTCGCTGACCACTCGCCTGGCGTCCTGCGCGGTGGCGGCCCTGGTGGCCAAGGCCCGCCGCGAGAGCACCGGCAAGGCGATCGGGTGAGCCCATGCAGAACGCGATCCTGGTCCTCAACGCCGGCTCCTCCAGCCTCAAGTTCTCGCTCTTCGCCGACCATCCCGATGAACCGGAACTCCAGTTGCGCGGGCAGATCGAGGGGCTCAACGGGGCGCCGCACTTCATCGCCCGGGACACCGCGGGCACCATCCTCGACGAGCGGCGCTGGGCCGACGGCACCCAGCTCGGCCACGACGGCGCCGCCCACCATCTGGTCGAGTTCCTGCAGGACTACCGGGACCGCTACCGGTTGCTGGCAGTAGGCCATCGGGTGGTCCACGGCGGCCAGGAGTATTCCCTGCCGGTACGCGTGGACGCCGAGCTGCTGAAAAAGCTCGAGAAACTCATTCCCCTCGCGCCCCTGCACCAGCCCCACAACCTGGCGCCGATCCGCGCCTTGGCCGAACGGGCGCCGCAGCTGCCCCAGGTGGCCTGCTTCGACACCGCCTTCCACCGCCGCCAGCCCGAACTGGCCCAGTTGTTCGCCCTGCCGCCGTCGATCACCGAGCGCGGCGTGCGGCGCTATGGCTTCCACGGGCTATCCTACGAATACATCGCCAGCGTGCTGCCGCAATTCGCCCCGGAGGCCGCCGCCGGCCGGGCAGTGGTCGCCCACCTGGGCAACGGCGCCAGCCTGTGCGCCATGGCCGCCGGGCGGAGCATGGCCAGCACCATGGGCTTCACCGCCGTGGACGGCCTGCCGATGGGCACCCGCTGCGGCAACCTCGACCCGGGAGTGATCCTCTACCTCATGGACGAACTGAAGATGAACGCCCGGGCCATCGAGACGCTGATCTACAAGGAATCCGGACTGCTCGGCGTGTCGGGAATTTCCAGCGACATGCGCGAGCTGCTGGACAGCGACGCGCCACGCGCCGCCCTCGCCGTGGATCTCTTCGTCTACCGCATCGGCCGCGAAATCGGCTCCCTGGCCGCAGCCCTCGGCGGGCTCGATGCCCTGGTGTTCACCGGCGGCATCGGCGAGCACGCCGCGGCGATCCGCGAGCGCGTCTGTCGCGACGCCGCCTGGCTGGGCCTGGCGTTCGACGAAGCCGCGAACGAGGCCGGCGGGCCTCGGATCAGCACGGCCTCCAGCCCGGTGTCGGCCTGGGTGATCCCCACCAACGAAGAACTGATGATCGCCCGCCATACTCGGCAGACGATTTCGTCTACCTGAGAACCCGAGGAAAAAGGACATGACTCCGGAGACTCCCCGCACCCTCTTGAAGGGCACCAAGGCACTGGTGGTCGGCGTGGCCAACGAACACTCCATCGCCTACGGCTGCGCCAAGGCCTTCGCCGAACTCGGTGCCGAGGTGGCCATCACCTACGCCAACGACAAGACCCGCCCCTACGTCGAACCCCTGGCCAGGGAACTGAAGGCGCCGATCTTCATGCCGCTGGATGTCGCCAAGGCCGGCGAACTCGAGGCGGTGTTCGAGACCATCGGCCGACAGTGGGGACGACTGGACATCCTGGTGCATGCCGTCGCCTGGGCGCCCAAAAAAGACCTGCAGGGCGGCCTGCTCGACTCCTCGGCGGAGGGCTTCGGCCTGGCCATGGACATCTCCTGCCACTCCTTCGTGCGCATGGCCCGTCTGGCGGCGCCCCTCATGACCGACGGCGGCGCCCTGTTCGCCATGAGCTACTACGGGGCCAACAAGGTGGTGCCCAACTACAACCTGATGGGGCCGGTGAAGGCCGCGCTGGAGGCGTGCTGCCGCTATCTCGCCTACGAACTCGGCCCCAAAGGCATCCGCGTGCATCCCATCTCCCCCGGCCCCCTCAAGACCCGCGCCGCCTCCGGCCTCAAGGATTTCGACCTGCTGCTCAACGAGGCCGCCCAGCGCGCGCCCCTCGGGGAACTGGTGGACATCATGGACGTGGGCTTCACCTGCGCCTACCTGGCCAGCCCCTACGCTCGCCGCCTGTCCGGCGAAACGCTGTATGTGGACGGCGGCGTTCACATCATGGCCTGAGAACTGCGCAGAACCGAAAAGCCCGGAGAAATCTGCAGCAAGTCCGGCAGGCAAGGCTGGCGGCACACTCATCACGTGGGGTTTCCCATGATCACTCGTTCTTTCCGGCGCACGCGTCCGGGTTTCGGCAGGCTCCCAAGCCGTCTCGGTTTGCGGATCGCCTGCCTGGCCGGGGGCCTCGCCCTACTGGCCGGCTGCGACGAAAAGCCGGCCGCCCCGACGCGGCCGCCCATTGAAGTGACCGCCATGACCTTGGCCGCACGGGATACCCCGGTGACGTTGGAGTTCGTCGCCCAGACCGAGAGTTCCCGGGAGGTGGAAATCCGCGCCCGCGTCGCGGGCTTCCTGGATAAGCGGCTGTACAAAGAAGGCGACCTGGTGAAGGTCGGGCAAGTCCTGTTCCAGATGGACCGCAAGCCTTTCGAAGCGGCGCTGCAGTCGGCCCAGGGACAACTCGCCCAGCAGCAGGCGCTTCTGGAAATGGCCCGGGCCGACCTGGTCCGTGTCCGCCCCCTGGTGAAGATCGGGGCACTCAGCAAGAAGAGTCTCGACGATGCCATCGGCAACGAGCGGCAGGCCCAGGCCGCCGTGCTCAGCGCCGAGGGCTTGGTGCGCACGGCGCAAATCAATCTCGGCTATACCACCATCACCTCGCCCCTCACCGGCGTGTCGAGCTTCGCCAAGCAGCAGGATGGCAGCTACGTGACGCCGGGCGAAGCGGGCCTGCTGACCTACGTGTCGCAGGTCGATCCCATGTACGTCAACTTCAGCCTCTCGGAAAACGAGATGCTGAAGTATCGCAACGAAATTGCCACCAACCAGCTCAGGTTCCCGCCGAACAACGCCTTCGAAGTCGAAGTGGTGCTGGCCGACGGCTCGGTGGTGCCCGATCGCGGCCGCCTCAGCTTTGCCGATTTCGCCTTCAGCGAGACAACCGGCACCTTCCTGATCCGGGCCGAGCTGGCCAACTCAAAGGGATTGCTGCGTCCCGGCCAGTTCGTGCGCGCCCACGTCAAGGGCGCGATCCGGCCCAAGGCCGTGCTGGTGCCCCAGCGGGCGGTCCTGCAGGGCCCCAGGAGCCATTACGTGTGGGTGATCGACAACGACGGCAAACCCGAGCAGCGCGTCGTGGAGATGGGCGACTGGCACGGCGACGACTGGTTCGTCAGCCAGGGGCTGCGCCTCGGCGAGCGCATCGTGGTCGACGGCGCGATCCGGGTGGCGCCCGGAGCCCAGTTGAAGATCGTCGAAGCGTCTCCCGCAGCGGAATCCGCCGGGGACACGAGCGATAGCCAGCGCCCGGTGGCGGCCGAAGCCTTGCCCGGCCAGCAGGAGCGGATGAAGGTTGGCCCATCCGACAAAGGATCGGCGCCATGAGCGGACGGACCCCATGAGCATCTCCCATTACTGCATCGACCGGCCGATCTTCGCCTCGGTGATCTCCATCGTCATCACCCTGGCCGGGGCGGTGGCCATGTTCAATCTGCCCGTAGCCCAGTATCCGGACATCACCCCGCCGCAAATCACGGTGTCGGCCACCTACCCCGGCGCCGACGCCGAAGTGGTGGCCAACAACGTGGCGGCGCCCATCGAACAGCAGGTCAATGGCTCCGACAACATGATCTACATGTACTCGTCGAGTTCGGCGACGGGCAACATGACCCTCAACGTCTTCTTCGAGATCGGCACCGACCCTTCCCTCGCCCAGGTGGACGTGCAGAACCGGGTGAACCTGGCCCTGCCGCAGTTGCCGTCGGCGGTCCAGGCCCAGGGCATCAACGTACAGAAGAAGTCCTCGGCCTTCATGATGGTCATTGCGGTGTATTCCCCCGAGAACCGCTACGACAGCACCTACATCGCCAACTACACGAACATCTATCTCCTGGATGCCATCAAGCGCATCCCCGGGGCCAACCAGGCCGCCATCTTCGGCACCCCGGACTACGCCATGCGGATCTGGCTGAAGCCGGACCGGATGGCCCAACTGGGCATCTCGGCCACCGACGTGCAGCAGGCGGTGGCCAACCAGAACCAGCAGTTCGCCGTGGGCCGCATCGGCCAGTCCCCCACCGGCCAGCCGGTGGAGCAGTCCTTCGCCGTCACCACCAAGGGCCGCCTGACCGAACCCACCGAATTCGAAGACATCATCATCCGCGCCGCCAGCGGCGGGGCGGCCATCGTTCGTCTGCGCGACGTAGGGCGTGCCGAACTCGGCCAGAAGGACTACTCGCTGCGCAGCACCTACCAGGGCCGACCGGCGACCCTGATGGCGGTCTACCAGCAGCCCGGCGCCAACGCCCTGGAGGTGTCCAACGCCGTCCGGACGACCCTGGCGGAGATGGAGAAGAGCTTCCCCGCCGGCATCGAGTACACGATCGTGATGGACACCACGGCCTTCACCCGCGCGTCCATCGACGAGGTGGTGAAAACCTTCTTCGAGGCCCTGGTGCTGGTGGTGGTGGTGGTCTACGTGTTCCTGCAGAGCCTGCGCGCCACCCTGATCCCGGTGCTGGCGGTGCCGGTGTCGATCGTCGGCACCTTCATCGGCATGACCGCCCTGGGGTTCTCCGTCAACATGCTGACCCTGTTCGGCATGGTGCTGGCGATCGGCATCGTGGTGGACGACGCCATCGTGGTGATCGAGAACGTCGAGCGCAACATGCACGTCCACAAGATGAATCCCAAGGACGCCGCCAAGCGGGCCATGGACGAGGTGGCCGGCCCGGTGGTGGCCATCGTGCTGGTGCTGTGCGCGGTGTTCATTCCGGTGGCCTTCATGGGCGGCATCACCGGCCAGCTCTACAAGCAGTTCGCCATCACCATCGCCATTTCCGTGGTGATCTCCGGCCTGGTGGCCCTGACCCTGTCGCCGGCCCTGGCCGCCATCCTGCTCAAGCCCAGCCACGGCGAGAAGCGCGGCTTCTTCCGCTGGTTCGAACGCAGCTTCGAGCGCATGACCGAGGGCTACTCCCGCTCGGTGGGCTTCATGATCAAGCGCTTCGTGCTGGCCCTGCTGCTGTTCGCCGGAATGATCGTCCTGACGGTGCTGATGGCGCAGCGGATTCCCGGCGCCTTCCTGCCGCCGGAGGATCAGGGCTACCTGCTCGGCGCGGTGATCATGCCCGACGCCGCCAGCCTGGATCGCACCAGCGAGGTGGGCAAGGTCGCCAGCGACTACTTCATGAACAACGAGGCCGTCGAAGGGGTGGCCGTCGTCAACGGCTACAGCCTGCTGGACAGCCAGAACAAGAACAATGCCGGCACCTTCTTCGTCGGCTTCAAGGATTTCGAGGAGCGCTACAAGGACGCGGAAACCATCCGGGCGCAGGGTGCCTCCGCCGTCATCAAGGCGGCCGGCCAGACACTCTCCCAGGTGCGCGAGGGGCTCATCCTGCCGGTCAATCCACCGTCCATTCCCGGCCTGGGCACCACCGGCGGCATGGAGGTGTGGATTCAGAGCAAGGGCGACGGCACCGTCAGCCAGCTGGCCGAGCTGGTGAACAACTTCGTGGCCAAGGCCAGACAGCGGCCGGAACTCGGTGCGATCACCTCCACCTTCAACGCCTTCTCCCAGCAGTTGCTCGCCGACGTGGACCGGGAAAAGGCGGAAACCCTGGGCGTACCGGTGGAGGACGTGTACAGCACCATGCAGACCATGTTCGGTTCGCTGTACGTGTCGCAGTTCAACAAGTTCAGCCGTCTGTGGCAGGTGATCCTGCAGGCCGAGCCCGCCTATCGCCTCAAGGTCGACGACCTGCAGCAGATCTACGTGCGCAGCCGCAGCGGCGAGATGGTCCCGCTCAAGGCCCTGCTGACCACCCGCTACGTCACCGGCCCCGACCTCTTGACCCGCTTCAACAACTTCCCGGCGGTGAAGATCACCGCCAACGCGGCGCCGGGCTTCAGTTCCGGGCAGGCGCTCGCGGCCCTCGAAGCGGTGGCCGCGGAGACCATGACCAGCGACTACGGCCTGGCCCTGAGCGGCGAGGCCTTCGAGGAGAAGAAAGCCGGCGGCACCACCTCCCAGGTCTTCGTCTTCGGCCTGATCATGGTGTTTTTGATCCTCGCCGCCCAGTACGAGAAATGGTCGCTGCCGGTCGGCGTGCTGCTGGCGGTGCCCTTCGCGCTGTTCGGCGCCCTGCTGGCGATCCTGCTGCGCGGGCTGGTCAACGACGTGTACTTCCAGATCGGCCTGACCATGCTGGTGGCCCTGGCGGCGAAGAACGCCATCCTGATCTTCGAGTTCGCCGTGCTGAACCGCGAACAGGGCATGTCGGTCTTCGATGCGGCGATGACCGCGGCGAAGGAACGCCTGCGCCCCATCGTGATGACCTCGCTGGCCTTCATCCTCGGCTGCGTACCCCTGGCGATCGCCGTCGGCGCCTCGGAGAACAGCCGCCACTCGATCGGCACCGGGGTGATCGGCGGGATGCTGGCGGCGACGGTGATCGCGGTGTTCTTCATCCCGGTGTTCTACTACCTGGTGGAGCGGCTTTCCGAGAAAAAAGCCAAGGACACCGGGAAAGCCGCGCTGCCCACCGAACCGGCGGTGCCGGGTGGGACGCCGGGCAGCGTCCCGCAGCAGCGACACGAGGGCGACTGAAATGGCCATGGCGGAGCAGCCCCTGATCGCCTGCCACGAATGCGATCTCCTGCAGCGCGAGCCACACCTGCCCCAGGGCGGCGTGGCCCGTTGCCGGCGCTGCGGAGCGACCCTCTTCCACAGTCATCCGCAGAGCACCGAGCGCGCCCTGGCCTGCACCCTCGGCGCCCTCCTCCTCTTTCTCGTCGCCAATGTCTTTCCGATCGTCAGCCTCAAGCTCAGCGGGGACGTCGTGCAGGCCACCCTGCTGGGTGCGGCGCAGGTCATGTACCGCGACGACATGCGCCTGGTCGCCGGGCTCGTGCTGGCGACCACCTTCGCGGCGCCTCTGGCGCAGATGCTGGCCATGACCTACCTGCTGCTGCCGGCCTGCTTCAGGCGCCGGCCGCCCCATGCCGAGCTGGTCTTTCGCACCATGACCCTGGTCCAGCCCTGGGGCATGGTGGAAGTGTTCGTGCTCGGCATCCTGGTGTCCCTGGTCAAGCTCGCCCACCTCGCCATCGTGGTACCGGGGATCGCCCTGTGGTCCTTCGCCGGGGTGATGATGCTCATGGCGGCCACCGCCGCCGCCTTCGATCCCCGCGATCTGTGGACACGACTGGGGCCGCCGCGATGAAGGGCCCGCCGAGCGCCGCCCGCCAGGGCCTGGCGACCTGCCATGGTTGCGGCCTGCTGGCCCGCGCAGGCCACGGCCACGCCATCCGCTGCCCGCGCTGCGGCACCCCCCTGCACGGACGCAAGCCGGAGAGCATCGCCCGCACCTGGGCCTTCATCCTCGCCGCGGCGATCCTCTACATCCCCGCCAACCTGCTGCCGATCATGGAAACCAGCTCCCTGTTCGGCTCCCAGAAGGACACCATCATGAGCGGCGTGGTGTATCTGTGGCGAAGCGGTTCGTGGCACCTGGCCCTGGTGGTGTTCATCGCCAGCATCCTGGTGCCGATGGCCAAGCTCCTCGCCCTAGTCGTCCTCGTGGTGTCGGTGCAGCTGCGTTCCCGCTGGCAACCGGTGCAGCGCACCCAGCTCTACCGCCTGGTGGAGCTGGTGGGGCGCTGGTCGATGCTCGACGTGTATGTGGTGACCCTGCTCGTCGCCCTGGTGCAACTCGACGCCCTGGCGACCATCCGCCCCGGCGCCGGGGCCCTGGCCTTCGGCGCCGTGGTAGTGCTGACCATGTTCGCGGCGATGAGCTTCGATCCTCGCCTGATCTGGGATTCCATGGAGAAAGACGATGCCTGACGCCCCCCCGCCCCCCGATCTATCCACCCTTCCGGAGGCCGAGGCGGCCCCCAAGTCGCGCTGGAAGCCGCAGCTGGTCTGGCTGGTGCCCCTGGTGGCCGCCCTCATCGGCGGCTGGCTGGCGGTGAAGTCCGTCCTCGATCAGGGCCCCATCATCACCATCGTCTTCAAGAACGCCGAAGGCCTGGAGGCCGGCAAGACCAAGCTCAAGTACAAGGACGTGGAGATCGGCCTGGTCACCACCGTGGCCCTCTCCCAGGACCTCAAGCAGGTGGTGGCCACCGCCGAGCTGGTCAAGGATTTCAAGCCCCACCTGGTCGAGGACACCACCTTCTGGCTGGTCAAGCCGCGCATTTCCGGCGGCAGCGTGTCGGGGCTCGGCACGGTGCTGTCCGGCTCCTTCATCGGGGTGGGCGTGGGCAAATCCGCCCAGGCGCAGAAGGCCTTCACCGCCCAGGAGGTGCCGCCGGTCATCCAGGTCGACACGCCGGGCCGGGAGTTCATTCTGCGCAGCAGCGACCTGGGCTCGCTCGAGATGGGCTCGCCGATCTTCTTCCGCCGCCTGCAGGTCGGTCAGGTGGTGTCCTACCGGCTCGACCAGGACGGCCGCGGGGTGGACCTGCGCATCTTCGTCAACGCCCCCTATGACCAATATGTCACCGAAAACACCCGTTTCTGGAACGCCAGCGGGCTGGACGTCAAGCTCGACGCCTCCGGAATCGAGGTGAATACCCAGTCCATAGTGTCGATCATGCTCGGCGGGGTGGCCTTCGAAACCCCGCCGGAGTCCGCCGCAGGGGCCGTCGCGGCGGCGGATACCCCCTTCGAGCTGTTCGCCGACCGGGGCCAGGCCATGCGCAACCCCGAGCACGACGTGCTGAAGATGGTCATGTTTTTCGACGAATCCCTGCGGGGCCTGGCACCGGGCGCCATAGTGGACTTCCGCGGCATCGCCCTCGGCGAAGTGTCCGCCATCCGGGTGGAACTGGACCCGGTCAGCCGGCGAATCATCATGCCCGTCGAGGTAAACCTCTATCCGCAGCGGCTACGCCTACGCTCCAAGGAAAAAGACCAGCCCCCGCTGTCGGACGAGGCACGCAAACGATTCCTGGACGGCATGGTGGCCAACGGCCTGCGCGCGCAGATGCGCAGCGGCAACCTGCTCACCGGGCAACTCTACATCGCCCTCGACTTCCTCCCCGACGCGCCCAAGGCCGGGATCGACTGGAGCAGCGCCCCCCCCCAACTGCCCACCACCGCGGGCAGCCTGGGCGAACTGCAGGCGACCCTCAAGAACGTCGCCGGCAAGCTGGAAAAACTGCCGCTGGAGCAGATCAGCACCGACCTGCGCCAGACCCTGCAGGCCGCCAATCGCCTGATGACCCGGCTGGACGCCCAGGTAGCCCCCGAGGTCGTCGCGACCCTGAGCGAAGCGCGCAAGGCCGTGGACACCGCCCAGGGCATGATGGCCGCCGACAAGCCCCTGCAGTACGACACCCGCGAGGCCATCCGCGAGCTGGGACGCACCGCCAAGTCCCTGCGCGCCCTGTCCGACTATCTCGAACGCCATCCCGAAGCGCTGCTCTGGGGCAAGCAGGAGGATAAGAAGTGAAGCGCCATGTTCTAGTTCTTGCGGCCGGCCTGGCCCTGGCGACGCTCGGCGGCTGCGCCAGCGCCCCCGAGGAGCGTTTCTATACCCTCAGCGCGGTCGCTACGGCCAATCCGGCAGCGCCCCGGGCGACCTATACGGTGGCCGTGGGGCCGATCACCGTACCCGACACGGTGGACCGGCCGCAGCTGGTGCTGCGGCTCGACGCCAACCGGGTGGCGATCCAGGAGCACACGCGCTGGGCCGCCCCGCTGTCGAGCGGCATCGGCCAGGTCGTCGCCGCCAACCTGGCGCAGTTGCTGGGCGGCGCCCGGGTGGCGGCCTATCCCCAGAACGCCACGACCGATCCCGACTACCGGGTGGCAGTGGACGTGCAGCGCTTCGAGTCGGCACCCGGCACCGCGGCCAGCCTCGACGCCCTGTGGACGATCCGCAGCGCCCAGGGCACGGTGCTCAAGGCGGGCCGCACGACGGTCAGCGAACCGGCCCCGGGGAGCGATACCGAAGCCCTGGTGGCGGCCCATGACCGGGCCCTGGCAACGCTGAGCCGGGACATCGCCCGGTTCCTTCCGGGCACCCGCCCGGCGCCATGAACCTTCCCTGCCGAGCGTTCCGCCTGGACCGGGCCTAGCACACCACCAGCACCGCCGCCGCCAGCAGCGCCCCGCCGGCCAGCAGTCCCAGCACCAGCCGGCTGGCGCCGGCCTTCGCCTCGGGCGGGCACGCGGCCACCGCCTGGGCAGCGACGTGCAGGGGGTTGGCGACGGGTGCGCGGTCGCTCGTCCTGGGTTTCTCCGGTCTGGGCAGGTCGACCGCAGCCATGAACAGCGTGGCGTCCTCGTCCTCGGCCTGCGGCACCTCGACCCTGGGGCCGATCACCAGCAGGGTCACCGAGCCCATGCGCACCTGGTCGCCGGGCTGCAGGACGGCGCTGTCGATCCGCTGGCGGTTGACGTAGACGCCGTTGGCCGAAGCCAGGTCCTTGATTTCCAGCACGTCGCCCTTGAGGAAGAACTCGCCGTGGCGGCGCGACAGCTCGGGATCGCCGAAGCACAGCTCGCACTTGGTCGAGCGGCCGAAGGTCATCGAGCCCTGGACATGGAACTTGCGGCCCTCGTGCTCGCCCTGGATCACCTGCAAAAACCAGCGCGGCGCGGCCTCCGCCCGCGGCTTGGCCTTGCTCGGGTCGAGCAGCAGCAGCTCCACCGGACCGACCCGCAGCAGGTCGTCGGCGCGCAGCTGGTAGTGGCTGGCGATGCGCGCGTCGTTGACGAAGGTGCCGTTCTCGCTCTCGCAGTCATGGAGGTAGTAGAGGCCGTTCCGCTGGCGGATTTCCGCGTGGAAGTTGCTTATCCCGGAATCGTCGAGCACCAGGTGATTGCGACGGTCCCGGCCGATGGTGAAGCGTTCCTCGACCAACCAGATGGGCGCCTGACGACTGTCTTTGAAGTTCAGCTTGAGCATATGCGGTATGAGCCCTGTTCTCGTGACGCAGACTCGGTGGGGGGCGGCGACTGCCGGTCAGTTGCCGAATAGGTTGTTCCAGGCCTGCTTGATCGGGTTGCCGTCCTCGCTGGGCGCCTCGCTGCGCGGCGCTGGCGCCCGCTGCACGGGCCGGCGGGCCTGGGCCGCCCTGGCCGCCCGCGCCGAGGCCAGCAGCTCCCGGTGCTCCTCGCGCATCCGCAGCAGCTCGGGGTTCTCCGGCTCGGCCTGCAGCCCTCGCTCGATCATCTCCAGGGCACCGGGGAAGTCCTTGCGCCGGTAGGTGGCGTTGGCCAGGTCGCGGTAGTGCGTGGCGATGCGGTGCAGACCGGCCAGAGCCTGCGCGTTGTCGGGCATCCAGCCGAGGACCTGGCGGTAGTAGTAGACCGCGCTGTCGTCCTCGGGCAGCAGCAGGCGCTTGTCGGCGATGCTCTGCTCGGCGCGCGCCAGATGGCCGGCGATGCGCGCCTCGATCAGCCGCCTCAGGCCGTCGAGGGCGCCGGCATGCCCGCCCTCCAGCTCCAGAACCTGGCGGAAGTAGTGCTCGGCGCTGTCCTGTGCCGGCTCCTGCAGCCGGCCCTCGGCCAGGCGCTGCTCGCCGAGGGCCAGCAGGCCGGCGATGCGCGCGGCCCTGCCGACCCGTTCGAGGCCGACCCGGGCCGCCAGGCTGCGCGCGTCCAGGCGCAGCGCCTCGCGGAAGTAGTGTTCGGCGTTGTCCTGCGCCGGCGCCTGCAACTGTCCCTCGGCCAGGCGCCGTTCGGCCTTGGCAAGGAACTCGTCGACCTGCCGCTGCTGGTGCCAGTAGAAACCACCACCGGCCAGGGCGCCGCCCAGCAACAGGACACCGAGCACGGCCGGCCACCGCGCACGGCGAGCCCTGCGTGGCGCCGGTTCGGCCGGCGATGCCTCCGCCGCGCGGCTGGCGCTCGGCGGCAGGCCGGGGCCGAGGCGGGTTTCGTCGGGGTCGCCCAGTTCGATCTCGTCCAGCGCCGCCAGCACTTCCCGACAGTCGGCGAAGCGCTGGCCGGGCTCCTTGGCGAGCATCCGCTCGAGCACGCCGCGAAACGGCCCCAGCGCGCCGGACAGGCTCGGCAGCGGCAGCTGCATGTGGTTCATCACGGTCTGGGTATAGTTGCTGCCGCGGAAGGGGTTGGTGCCGATGAGCATCTCCAGTAGGATCACCCCCAGGCTGTAGATGTCGCTGCGCGCGTCGAGCGGCTGGCATTGCGCCTGCTCCGGGCTGCTGTAGGCCGGGCTGCCGACGGCGATGCCGAACTGGGTCAGCTCGCTGTCGAGATCGAGGTCCTTGGCCACCCCGAAATCGGTGAGCACCGCGCTGCCGTCGCCGCGGAACAGGATGTTGGCCGGCTTCACGTCGCGGTGCACCAGCCCCTTGGTGTGCACCACCGCCAAACCGCTGGCGATCTGCCGGACGATCTCCAGGGCCCGCTCCGGGGCGAACAGCTCGCCCTTGTGACGGGCCAGGTCGCCGCCGGGGAGGTATTCCATGGCCAGGTAGTGGCGGCCGTCGGGCAACCGGTCGATGTCGTAGATGGTGATGATCGCCGGGTGATGCAGGGAAGCGAGCAGGTGCCCCTCGCGGATGAAACGCAGGGTGAAGCTCCGCTCCTCGGCCTTGCCCAGAACCTTGATCGCCACCTGGCGCTGCAGCGACTGCTGGGTGGCCAGGTAGACGGCGGCCATGCCGCCCTTGCCGAGCAGGCCATGCAGGCGGTAACCGGGAATATCGAGCACGCTGTCGTTCATGGAATCGGGCGCCGGATCAGTTCTTTGCGGGTTTCAACAGTTTGTCGAGGAAGCTGCGCGGCTTTTGCGCCGTGGCCTGCATCGGCGGCGGCGAGGCCAGCCCCAGCGCGATGCAGGTGATGTTGTCGCTGCCGCCCATGCGGTTGGCGGCCTCGACGAGCGCACCGACCAACGCGTCGAGGGTGGCGGCGCCGGCACACAATTGCAGGATCTGCGCATCGCCCAGCTCGCGGGTCAGGCCGTCGCTGCACAGCAGCAGCAGCTCGCCGTGGCCCAAGCGGCCCTGCACCAGCGCCACCTCGAGCGCCTCGCCGCTCTGGCCGAGGCAGCGAGTCACCATGTTGCGCAGGGGATGCCGGCTGGCCTCCTCGGCGCTCAGCCGGCCGGCGTCGATCATCGTCTGCACCCAGCTGTGATCGTGGGTCAGTTGCTCGATGGAGCCGGTACCGATCCGGTAGGCGCGGCTGTCTCCGGCCCAGGCGAGCTGGAAATCCGCCCCGGAAAAACGCACCGCGACCAGGGTGGTGCCCATGCCGCGCCGCCCCTCCTCGGCCTCGGCGGCGGCGAGGACGGCGGCATTGGCGGTCAGGACGGCGCTGTGCAGACCCTCGCCGCGGGCGATCTGCCGGCGCAGGACATCCAGCGCCAGAGCGCTGGCCAGCTCGCCGCACCGATGGCCGCCCATACCGTCGGCCACCGCCCACAAACGCAGCTGCGGACAGCACAGCAGCGCGTCTTCGTTGTGCCGACGCACCCGGCCCACGGCCGTGAGCGCCGCATATCCCAAAGCGGGATCGGAAGACCAAGTGATCGACATGACGGTGAAAAATCTCGGGGACGACGTTGGCGGGGGCGGCGACGGAGCCAATGGCTATTGGCCGGCAGCATACTCCGCTGCCACCGCCCCGGCAGCCGATTGCCGGACACGACGTCAGGAAGGTGAAAGGACGCACAGTTCGCGGGAACGGACGGGCGGATGGCGCAGCAGGGCCGGGTGGCGCGGCGCGACGAAGGCTGGTCGTTGCCGATCCAGCCTTGCGCCAACCAGGACGGTGCTCAGAAATCGGCGCAGCCGTTGCGCTTGTCTCCGGGCACGCAAGAGCCGAGCCTCGGCCGCGACTTGACCAGGGACCACTCGCGGGACAGCTCGTCGCCCTCCTCGACCCGCGACGGCGTGGTAATCCCCGGCGCCGGACACATGCTGGCGCTGGCCAGGTTGTGATCGTAGAGCCAGGTATCGGGACGGCGGCGCACCCAGTCCGGGCGTTGCACCACTTCCGGACTCAGGTAGTAGGTGAGCGTGCCGGGCACCGACGTCAGCAGGTACCCCTCGGCCGAGGTGAACGAGCCATTCAGGACATGGACGCCCGGAGGGCCGCCGCGCAATCCGTCGCTTTGCGGCGAAACCTCGATGCCGTTGCCGGCGTCGTCCAGGACCAACCCATCGACCCCGAACAGCGGCCCCGGAAGCGTCCCCAGGGGCAGCGCGTAGGAGTTGAAGACGATCCGGGCCGACGGCTGCTGCCGGTAGAGGAAATGGTTGTCGGCGGCGCTCGACGCCAAGGCAGCGGCGCTGACGCAGGCCCCGCCGTAGGCACAGCCGTAGAGATTCGGCGTCGGGCCGGAACCGGCGAGTCCGCCGCGAGTTTCGCCGATCCAGGTGTCCGCCCAGATCTGCCAGAAACTGCGGGCCGTCACCCCTTGTCCGCCCGGGTTCTGCAGGCGCCCGCCGGTCGCCAGCACCGCGCTGCCGGCAGTCGCCGCGACCGGAGCGTCGAGGGTCAGGTCGCCGAGCAGATTGCGCACCAGCACGCTGCCCGCCACCACCCCGCTCACCCCGTCGACGGTGCCGATGCGCAGAGCATCCGCATTGACGAAAACGAACGCCCCCGCCGCGCGCCCGGCCAGGACATACGGCGCATTGGTCGGGTTTTCCAGCCGCACGCTGCCCGTTTCGCTGATCGCCAGCAGGCTGTCCGCCAGGATGTCGGCACCGACGATCTGACTCAGATCGCCCTTCCCGACCTGCAGCAATACCTGGCTGGCCTTAACCCCGCTCCGCTCATCGATGACGCCCAGAACGATCCCCGTGGCATCCCGATAACTGAAGGTCGGCCCCGCCAACCCGACCAGCAGGCTCATCTCGTTGCCCGGATTTTCCAGCCGGACACTCCCGGTGCCGACCGCCACCAGGCGGCCCGCGACGATATCGGCCCCAGGCTCCTGATCCAGATCGCCATTTCCGACCAGCAGCACCTGGCTGGCCTGGATTCCGCCCACCTCGTCGACGCTGCCGATGCGCAGATCGTCCGCATTGGTGAAAACGAACGTCCCCGCCGCGCGCCCGGCCAAGGCATGCAGCGCATTGCGGGGATTGGCCAGCCACACGCTGCCCGTCTCGCTGCTGGCCAGCAGGCCGTCCGCAAGGATGTCGGCACCGAATTGCTGACTCAGGTCGCCCTTACCGGCCCGCAGCGATACCTGAGCGGCCCGGACGCCGCTGCCGAGGACGATGCCGGTGGCATCCCGGTAACTGAACGTCTGCCCGGCCTGCCCGGCCAGCAAGCCCGTTTCGTTGGTGGCATTGGCCAACAACACGCTGCCCGTTTCGCTGCTGGCCAGCAGGCTGTCCGAGTGGATATCGGCGCCGGCGCTCTGGCTCAAATCGCCCCTCCCGGCCCACAGCGACACTTGGGCGGCCCGGACGCCGCTCACCCCATCGAAGCCACCAAGGACGATGCCGGTGGCATCCCGGTAACTGAAGGTCTGCCCAGCCAGCCCGACCAGCGAACCCGTCTCGTTGCCCGGATTGTCCAACAGCACGCCGCTGCTGCTGGTTGCCAGCAAACTACCCGCAGCGATATCGGCCCCGGCGTTCTGGCTCAGATCGCCCTTCCCGGCGCGCAGCGACACCTGGGCGGCCTGGACACCGCTCACGTCATCGATATTGTCGAGAACGATGCCGGTGGCATCCCGGTAACTGAAGGTCTGCCCAGCCAGCCCGGCCAGCGAGCCGGTTTCGTTGTCCGGATTGTCCAACAGCACACCGCTGCTGCTGGTCGCCAGCAAACTGCCCGCAGCGATATCGGCGCCGGCGTTCTGGCTCAGATCGCCCTTCCCGGCCCGCAGCGACACCTGGGTGGCCTGGACACCGCTCACGTCATCGATGTTGTCGAGAACGATGCCGGTGGCATCCCGGTAACTGAAGGTCTGCCTGGCCACCCCGGCCAGCGAACCTGTTTCGTTGGTGGCATTGGCCAGCAGCACGCTGCCCGTCTCGCTACTGGCCAACAGGTTATTCGTAGCGATATCGGCTCCGGGGCTTTGGCTCAGGTCGCCATTCCCGGCGCGCAGCGATACCTGAGCGGCCCGGACGCCGCTCACCCCATCGAAGCCACCAAGGACGATGCCGGTGGCATCCCGATAACTGAACGTCTGTCCAGCCAGCCCGGCCAGCGAGCCCGTCTCGTTGCCCGGATTGTCCAGCCGGACACTGCCGCTGCCGGCTGCCAACAGGTTGTCCGAGAGAATGTTGGCATCGGGGTTCTGGCTCAGATCGCCATCTCCGCCCAGCAGCACCTGGCTGGCCTGGATTCCGCTCACTCCGTCTACGGTACCGATGCGCAGATCGTTCGCATTGACGAAAGCGAATGCCCTCGCCGCGCGCCCAGCCAGCAACCCAGTGTTATTGTCGGCATTGGCCAGCAGCACGCTGCCCGTCTCGCTACTGGCCAGCAGGTTATTCGTAGCGATATCGGCTCCGGGGCTCTGGCTCAGGTCGCCATTCCCGGCGCGCAGCGATACCTGAGCGGCCCGGACACCACTCACCTCATCGATGAGGCCACCGAGGACGATGCTGGTGGCATCCCGGTAACTGAACGTCTGTCCAGCCAGCCCGGCCAGCGAGCCGGTTTCGTTGGCGGCATTGCCCAGCAACACGCTGCCCGTCTCGCTGCTCGCCAGCAAACTATCCGCAAGAATGTCAGCACCGGCGTTCTGGCTCAGGTCGCCACTCCCGGCGCGCAGCGATACCTGGTCGCCCCGGACGCCGCTCACCCCGTCGACGCTGCCGAGAACGATGCCGGTGGCATCCCGATAACTGAAGCTCTGCCCGGCCACCCCGGCCAGCGAGCCCGTCTCGTTGTCCGGATTATCCAGCAGCACGCCGCTGCTGCTGGTCGCCAGCAAGCTGGCGGCTGCGAGGCTGGCCGGGCTGTCCTGGGTGAGGTTGCCGCCCTCGGCATTCAGGACCAGGGTGGTGCCGGCCTGGACGCCGGCCTGGCTGCGTTCGCCGCCCACCTCGCCGCTCATGGCGGTGAAGGTCAGTTCCGCCAGGCGCAGATCCCCGGTGGCATTGTGGAAACGGAAGGCGCCGGCTGCGCGGCCGGCCAGTGCGCCAACCCCGTTGGCCGCCGCCAGCTGGACCGAGTCGCTGCGCGAGCTGGCGACCAGTCGCGCAGCCGTCAACGGAGCACCGTCCTGCTGGGTGAGCGGCCCGTCGGCGAGCAGCGCCAGGCCGCCGCCCGGCAGGCTCAGCGGCGCGCTGAGGTCGATGGCGCCGCCGCTGCCTTCGGCCTGCAGGGTCAGCTCGCCCAGCGTGCTTTCGGCGAACGAGGGCGAGCCGACGACCACGATGCTCCCCGCCTGGCCATCGCTACCGAGCGCCAGACGGGGCGTCGCCGACAGCCGGTCGATCAGAGTCTGGTCGATCAGGAAATTGCTGACGGACAGGCCACCCTCCACCGGGTCTGCACCAATCTGGATCGGCGTCGCGAAATGGTCGGTCAGACTGCCGTCGGCCGCCACGCCGCCGGGGCGCAGGTTGACCAGCGCGGCGCCGCCCAGTGCGCTGGCGGCGGCGACGTCGAGCGCCGGCTGCGCCGGATCGGCGGACGCCGCACGGATCAGCAGCTCGTTGCCGGCAAACACCGAGGCGCCGCTGTCGGCGAAGCGCAGCCCGGCGACGCTGCTTCCCTCGGCCGCCTCGCCGGCCAGGCTGACGTTGCCGGCGTCGGCGCGTACCTCGCCGCTGCCGATCTCGCCGAAACCGAACAGCAGTCCGGCGGAGGACGAACCGTCCGTCTCGCTCGCCGCTGCGACCCGGCCGCGCAGGTCGATGTCGCCCTGCCCGGCGACGAGGCTGCCGCCCGCCACCGCCAGCCCGATCCGGGCCGCCGGCGCCGCGTCCGCCTGCCCGGCCAGGCCGATCAGGGTCAGATCGCCGCTGTCCGCGCCGACGTCGCTGCTGGCCAGGAGCAGACCGAACTGCCCGCTGCCCGTGCGCCCCCGGATCAGGGTGTCGCCGCTGCCCGAGCCGATCTGGCTGGCCGAAACGACCGCCCCGACGGTGCCGGCGGCCGTCGTGCCGTCCAGCTCGACCGTGCCGGCCGAGGTACTCAGGGTGCTCTGGAAGATCGCCAGGCCGAAGTCGCTGGCCTGCCCCTGGCCCGCGAGGCGGATGTTGCCGGCCTGCGAGAGAAGGCTGCTGCCGCTCACCTGCAGGCCGCCGTTGCCGCCCGGCAGCGCGGTGCCGTCGAACTCGATGGCGCCGCCGCGGGTGGCGATCTCGCTCTGCCCGACCAGTGCGCCGTACAGCCCGAAGCTGCCCGCCCCGGCGACGCTGCCCTGGACCAGGACCCGCCCGTCGGCGGCGTCGATCCGCGCGTTCTGCAGTTTCACCCCGGCATCGGGCGCATCCTCGCTGCTGAACGACACGTCGGCCCGCCCGCGCATGACCACCGCGCCACTGCCGCCGAGGGTCGCGTCGCGGGTGTCGATCTCCATCCCGTCGATGAGGATGCCGCTGCCGAAGGCGTTCGAGGCCGTGCCGTTGTCGGGGTCGCTCTGGCCGATGAAATGGACGCTGCCGCCCTGGGTCCGCAGGCGGGAAGCGACTTCGACGTTGCCGACGAAGCGGATGAAGCCCGCCTCGGGACGGAAGCCGTTGGCATTGGCGTTGAACACCAGGTTCAGCGGCGCGGCCGTCGAGGCGATGCTGAAGAAGCCGCCGCTGATCGACTGGTTGGCGTCGAAGCGCAGCTCGAGCGCGCCGCCGGTCGCCTCCTGGCGCAGGATCGACACCCCGTCGCCGATGACGATATCGCCGCCGATCTCCCCGGCAGCGGCCGGGCCGGTATGGATGCGCACGTTGCTGCCGGCATCCAGGGCGGCGCTGATGGCGCTGTCGAAGACGATCGAGTCGGCCACGACCGGGTCGAACGGGCTGTCCAGGACCGGGTCGGAAGACTCGCCGGTATCGCAGCACGGCAGCACGGTGATGTTGAACGGATCGATCAGCCAGCTTCCCGCCGGCTGCCCCGGCGCGCCGGCCGTGCCCACCTGCACGCCGGTCAAATCCAGCGCCCGCGCCGAGGTTTCCACGAAGCCGCCGGCGCCCTGGCCGGCGCCGCGCGCCTGCAGGCTGCCGTGGGCGCGCAGGCTGTCGCCGCCCTGCAGATTCAGGGTGCCGCCCTTGCCGTTGTCGCGGGCATCGGCGTTCAGCCGCGATCCCGCGGCCAGCGCCGCCGACCGGCTCGCCCTGACCTCGATCCGCCCGCCGCCCGCTCCGCCGCCGGCATCCACCTCGGCCCGCTCGTTCAGGTACAGGCCGCCGCCGCCGATCACCACCGTGCCGCCTTGCAGCCCCGGGCCGCCGCTGGCGTCCAGCCGGCCGGCGACCTCCGCCCGGTCGTCGGCGCCCACCCCGAGGACGATCTCCCCGGCACGCTGCTCCAGCGAACGCGCGCGCAGCACGCCCTGCTGGTTGACCACCAGCTGCGCCGCCGAGGCCGGGTCGGCGAGGATCGCCACCCGCCCGCCGTCGGCCTGGACCACGCCGCCGGCCGCGTTCTCCACCAGGGCCTGGCTGGCCGGCTTGTCGGCGTCGATGCGGAAGGTGGTCAGCCCGTCGCCCTCGAAATCCAGCGACAGCTGGCGCGCCGACACCAGTGCCGCGGTGCCGCCGTCGGCCTTGATCGTGCCCTCGTTGCGCACCACCGCGCCGAGCAGCGCCACCGTGCCCCCCGGCCCCGCCTGCAGCGCGCCGCGGTTGATCACCGCGGCCTGGTTGCCGTCGGCGCGGCTGAACTTCAGCCGGCCGGCGTTGAAGTCGTCGTCGGCGATGTCCAGGCTGGAGGCCACCAGACCGCCGGTGCTGACCTGTGCCCCGGAGCCGAACACCACGCCGTTGGGGTTGACCAGAAAGACCCGGCCGTTGGCGGTGAGGCGCCCGGCGATCTCCGAGGGCAGGCCGCCCTGGACGCGGTTGAGCAGCATGCTGCTGCGCCCCGGCTGGCTGATGTTCACCGCGTTGTCCTGGCCGATGGAGAAGGAATTCCAGTTGACGATCGCCCGCTCGCTGTTCTGCTGCAGATTCAGCGCCCCCGGCGTGCCGAGGTCCTGGGTGATCGAGCCGCTGACCGGCTTGAAACCGGTGGGCAGCTCGCCCGCTGCCGCCAGCGGCGCGGCCAGGCAGGCCAGCGCCAGGCGGGACAGGCAGCCGGCGCGCTGCAGGAAGGGCTGCAGGAAAGAACCGATGGGGGTATTCATCTCGCCACTCCTCTCAGAGCCATTTCTGCAGCTCCACGAACAGCCGCGGCTGCCGGTCTTTGTCGGTTTCTCCCGGGCCAGTCAGCCGCCAGGCCAGCGACAGGTTGACCAGGAAGTTCCCCGGCTGCGCCCAGGCCAGGCCGAGTCCGGCCGCGGTGAGGGTGCGCCAGTTCTCCCCCGGGAAGGGGGCGTCGTGCATCTGCCGGCCGCGGCCGAAATCGTAGAAAAGGTAGGGGGTCAGCGACTCGCTGGCCGACCAGCGCCACTCCAGGTTGGAGATCAGCCCGTCGTCCACCAGCATTTCGCTGGAGGCGTAGCCGCGCACCGCGTGGGGGCCGCCGAGGGCCAGCTTTTCCGAGGAGTCCAGGTTGCGGCTGGCCAGCTGGAAGCCGACCGCCCAGTACAGGCTGTGCCGCGCCGCCAGCGCCTGCAGACGCGCCAGGTTGCCGCCGAGCTTGAAGAAGTCGCCGCCGGTGTGCAGGCCGTAGGGGCCGCGGTCGGCCTCCTCCTCGTCCTGGCCGCGGAAGTTCAGGTGGCCGAAATAGCCTTCCCCGCTGCTCGCCCAGTAGCCGCCGCCCAGCCAGCCGTCGCGCCGCTCCCAGGCCCAGCCGAGGCCCGCCCCGTAGATGTCCTTGCGGCTTTTCCAGTCGAACTCCTCGAAGCGGTCCTCCAGATCGCGGTACTCCAGGCGCCCGCGCAGCAACAGGTTCTGCGAGCGCTGGCGCAGCAGCGGCCAGCTCAGCAGCGCCTCGCCGAGATAGGCGGTGCCGGTCGCGTCCAGTTCGGACAACTGGCCGCCGAGGTTGTACTCGACCCGCGAGAAGGCCAGGCCGGCGCGCAGGCCGTCGCCGTTCAGCGGGCGCTCGTAGGCGATCCGCCCGTAGTTGACGTCGTTGTGTTCGGCGAGCAGCCCGTTCAGGTCGAGGTTGTCGCCCACCCCGCTCGGGCTGGCCCAGCGCGTCGAGGCGCCGATGCGGTTGCGCCCGGTCTCGCGGGTGCCGTGGTTGTCGGCATTCGCGGCGAACGACCAGCGCGGCGCCCGGGTGACTTCCACCACCAGATCGGCGGTGCCGGGTTCCACCCCCTCCTGCAGCCCCGAGCGCACCTGGATGCCCGGCTGGTCGGAGAGCAGCAGCATCGCCCGCTCATAGCTGGCCGCGCGCAGCGGCTGCCCCGGCTGCAGGGCGGCGAGGTACTTGCGCACCCATTCCTCGGAGAGCGGCGCGTCGCGGTCGAGTTCGACCACGATCCGCCCCAGCTTGCCCTCCAGCACGCTGATCTCCACCACCCCGTCGCGCACGGTCTGCACCGGCACCAGGGCCTGGGCCAGGAAGTAGCCCTCGTCGCGGTACAGCCCGGTCACCCGCTGCGCCAGCTCGTCGAGCTGGGCCAGCCCCACCGGACGCCCCACGTACTCCGCGGCCAGCGCCTGCAGGCGCTGCGCGGGGATCTGCGTGGCGCCGCGAAAGCGCACCTCGCGCAGCTCGAAGGTCGGCCCGCCGGCGGGCGGAGCGGCGGGCTGGGCCGGCTCCCCGCCGGCCGGCGCCTCCAGGCGCTGCTCGGGCGTGCAGCCCACGCACAGATTGCCCTGGCTGCCGGGCAGGCGCTGCAGGTCGCTCTCATTCACCCGCGGCGCCGCCCAGAGGGCTTGTCCGGCGCACGCCAGCAGGCCGGCCAGCGCCATCCTGCGCCAGGCGGACGGGGAGCGTGTCGGCCTGCCGCCCGGGGTTGCTTTCGCCGGTTTGCCCATCTCAGTCCCTCAAGGTGAGTCGCCAGTTGCCGATCAGGTTGAACGGTGCCCAGAAGAACGGATGGGCGGTCTGAGGCTGGCGCAGCACCGCCAGCTGGCCGGCCTGCATCGCCCGCTGCAGGTCGACGCCGCGGGCCAGTTCCCGGTAGAGGGTGCGCATCAGGCGTTCCGCCGCCTCGTCGGAGACCGGCCAAAGCGAGGCGATCAGCGCCGAGGAGCCCGAGGCCAGGAAGGCGCGGGGAAAGCCCTGCACCTCGTCGCCGCGCTCGACCCGGCCGAGCCCCGACTCGCAGGCCGAGAGGGTCACCAGCGCAGTCCCGGAAAGGTCCACCCCGCCGAGGTCGCGGACTTCGAGGAAACTGCGCCGGCCCTCCTCGTTGGCCAGCAGGATGCGCGAATGCAGGGGATCGAGCGGATCGGCCTGGGCATGGGCGGCCAGGTGCAGCAGCGATGCGTCGCCGGCGCTGCCGAGAAAGGCCGTGCGGGTCGCGGCCGGGCCGAGGAACAGCCGCTGGTGGGGAAACAGCGCGCCCAGCTCGCGGACCTCGCGGGCGGCGCCGGGCAGCTCGTACTCGTCGCTCACCCGCGGATTGCCGAAGGCGGTCAGTTCCGGCGGCGCCCGCGGACCGCGCTTCAGCAGGCCGACCGCGATGTTGGTCGACGGTGCCAGGGACAGCGGATGGCGCTCGATCAGCCAGGCGCCGTCGAGGCGCAGCGCCTGGAACGGCAGGTAGTGCAGCGGCCCGTGGGGCACCACGATCAGTCGCAGCCCCGGCCTCAGCCGCAGCGGCCCGAGCAGTGCCGCGCCCAATCGGTCGGCGACCGGCACCACGCTGCGCCGCCCGCCGGCCAGAGCATCGCGGAACGCCTCGACCAGCCGCGCCAGATCCGCGGCGGAGATCCGCAGGCTGTGGCTCTCCAGGCTGTGCGGGCCGACCGCCCAGACCAGCAGGCGCTCGGGCAGGACATGGAACTGCACCACCCGTTCGTCCTCGGCCAGCGCCTCCTGCAGCTGGGCCAGGCCGACCAGGCGGGTCATGTCGTCGGGCAGGCTGGCGCGCCCGCGCACCGCATCGAGCAGCGCCCGGGCGCGGCTGCGCTCGCTGGTCTCGAAGGCGCCCCGCTCGTCGCCCTGCCCGGCGTGGAAATCCACCGCCCGCTCGAAGATATCCTGCACGTCGGAGAACAGCCCCATCCGGAACTCCTCGCTGCGAAAGCGCGCGCGCACCGCATCCAGCCCCGCCAGCGCCTGCTCCAGCGCCTGTCCCTCGGCCTGCGGATGCCCCAGCGCGGCCTCGCTGCGGGCCAGGCCGTCCCAGGCCCAGACCTGGTAGTAGAGGCTGTCGAGGCCGGGCGGCCGGTCGAGCAGCCGGCGATAGCGCTCGGCCGCCTCGGCGGGCCGCCGCTCGGCCAGCAGGAGGCGCGCCTCGGTGCGCTGCCACTGCGCCGCCAGGGCCGGCTCGGCAGGCGGCGGCGCGGCCTCCAGCAACTGCCGGGCGCGGCCGAGATCGCCGGCGTCGATCAGCGCATTGACCAGCGAAGCCTGGATCAGCGGCCGGTAGCGCTCGGAAGCGCCGGCCAGGGCCGTCTCGTAGCTGCCCACCGCCGCGGCGTAGTCGCCCCGCCGGGCCTGCACGTCGCCGATCACCTTGTAGGCCGGACCGACCACCTTCTCCGGCTCCTTGGCGGGAAGGCGCAACGCCTCGCGGGCGAACGCCTCGGCCTTGTCCAACTGCCCGGCATAGCTGAAGGCGATGGCCAGATCGCGGCTGGCCAGCGCCTGCAGGTTGCCGTCGCCGGACGCCTGGCCCAGATGCAGAGCCTTGCTCGAGGCCCGCGCACTGAGCCGCAGCTCGCCGCTCTCGGCCAGCGCCACGGCCTGGCTGCAATACTGGTAGCCGCTGAGCTTGAGCGGGTCCCGCTCGTAGAGCAGCGCCCCCTCCTCGGTCAGCCCCAGCAGGGTGTCGGCATCCTTCAGCACCAGCGAAGCCAGCGGCGGCACCTGCGGATCGACCTCCGCCTCGCCGGCGGCGCCGGCGAACACCGGCCACACGAGCAACGGCAGCGCCAAGCCCGCCCAGATCCTCCGCCAACCCGCCGCTCCGCCCATCCGTCCTGCCTCCGCCCGCGGGAAAGCCCGCTCGTGCGTCGCTCCGGCCACCAACACGTAGTGGCCGCTCCGTCAAATGCAAAAGTCTAGGAGAGCGCCGGGGACGCTTGATTGGCCGGAAGGGATAGAGCGAAGTGGATAGATGGGGCTGCTCTGATTTAACGACAACCAGAGTTCCAGCCCCCGCAAACACCTTGAAGCTCTACCGCGCTGATTTTTCGGAAAGTTTTATTAAAACGGCTGCCTCATCCACCTCCTGCCGTTTTGCTGGCAAACATTCAGCCATTGGTCGTAAAACATCTGGACAGCCTGTACAAGAACTGTACGTCCCTGAACTTTAACTATCCTGTCATTCTGAGCATGCTCTCTTACATTTACATTCAGAAACCAGGTGGCATCCCGAATCAGGGAAAGATTAGCCACTGGTTTGAGATCGTTCCGGACACCTCACCAAAGGCAAAGCATGGATTTGCAAAGAGGTATCGGCCTGAATTGCCACGAAACTACCGTTTTCGAGCCATCGAGCACGAGGGCAGGAAATGTCGGGGCTAATTCGAACTTTCCCGAACAACACCATGCACAGAGCTTGAACTTGCCGAAACAGGGCGGCCTGCCGAGCCGCTCATCGGAATTAACCATACCACTGCATAGGCAAACCCGGGTCCGGTAGCGCGCCACAGATTGACCGTCTAGATTCAGAACGCGCTCGGCACAGGTTGCCAGCCCATAGCTGGCATGACATCCGGAGAGATCGCCCCGAACAAACCGGTAATTTCATCCGGAAACTACTGCTGTTTATCGTTCGGTTTGGCTGCAACCCAGAAGGTGACGTATAAAACATATTGCGAGGGATAGCCGTGAATCATCTAGCGAAGGACCGTCTCCTCCAGACAGCATTGCTGTTGAGTTCCACCCTGTGGATTGCCACGCCTGCACACTCATCGATTATCGGTGCCGATGGCGGTATTACCCTGTGGGTTTCCTACGATAATGTCGATGCCCCCGGGGCAAGCGTGGACGACAACGTTACCCAGATAAACAGCACTGCCGCCGCGAGTTGCACCCCCACGAACAACGCCCGCTCCGCACAAGGTGCACCCGATAGCCCCGGCTCATGCCCCGCGGCCGGTGGCGACACCTGCAGCGGTCGCGACAAGCTACTGGGCGATATCTCCAATCTCGCCGAATACATCTACACCTCCACCCATGGCACCCATTACCTGCGTCGCGTCTATGTCGCCGACCGGGGACGCGCCTGGAGCACCGCGGACATCAAGTGGAACATCGGCGGCGGCGGCTCAAGTGCCTGGCCTGCCGGCTGGAGGAATGTCGACCTGCAGCTCAGCCTCAACTCGGCCACCCGCAAATGCATTCACGATGTTCTCCACCACGAACTTGGGCACTATTTCTATGAACTGCCGGATCGGTACGCGAGAAGCGGCGACTACTACAAGGGTTCCTTAGACAATGGAGCCACCGTCTTCAATGTGGACGTGGACGAAGGCGACCCCAACACCGTCATGGCGAGCAACTTTCCGCACCGGTTCGTCGATACCACCAATGCCCGTCTGGTCCTGAGCTACGACCAGCCCGGACCCGGTACCACCAGCGGCGAGGAACTGACCCCCGACCTACTCGCCGACGGCAACCCGAACAACGATGGACCGGATCGAGCGCACCACGGGTTCACCACACCCTTTGCGCAGGATGAATGGAGCGTCATTCCAGGTACGCATGTGGACCTCGCCGGCGTCCACACCGAGGGCGACTTCAGCTCTCCCGGGCTGGGCGCCATGCCCGCCGTGGACGTGCGCTTCATCGGCGTCGACTCTCCCTTCCCGGGAACCGTGCTGCTGCTGGATCGCTCCGGCAGCATGAGCGTACAGACCAACGGCGTACCGGCCAGCCAGTATGTGCAGGAGGCGGGCCTCTACCTCTATCACAGCTCCGAAGAAGGGGATTACGCCGGCACCTTCCTGTACAACGACGCGGTGGAAAAACTGTTCGACTACGATCTGTACGACCCCGCCAACCAGCTCCCCACCGCGAGCTTCCGCACGGCCTCAGGCTTGACGAACATCGCCCTGGCCCTGGAAGAGGCCATAGACGCCATGATCGCGAAGCATGGCGAGGGGGGCGTCAACTCCGGCCAGATCGTCCTGATGTCAGACGGCAAGCAGACCACCGGCGACAGCCTCTGGGAGCAGGTCGATCGCGCCAACGGGCTGGGCATCCAGATCCATACCCTGACCTTCGGCAATGCCGACGCCACGACCATGCAGCAGATTGCCGACAGTTCGGGAGGCAGCACCACGTCAATGTCGGAACTCGACAGCGCTGCGGAACTCAAGCTGAACATGGTGCGCAAGCTCACTACACTGCGTGACAACAGTCCGATCTTCACCCACAAGGGAATCGTCACCAAAACCGGCGAAAGCGCCGGCAAGGAATACTTTTCCTCGGAGTTCCAGGTTCCCCCGAAAACCCAGAACGTACTGTTCTATGTATTCCTCGAAAGAAACAATGCCGCGAACCTGAACATCGAACTGATCGACAGCGATGGACAGCAGATCGATATTGCCGCCCAGAGCCTGGCACAACGAGGGCGCTTCAACGGTATCCGCGTACCGGATGCCAAAGCGGGCAAGTGGACGTTCCGGGTTGTCGCCGGCGACAACTTCAGCGGCAAGCTTCCCCTCGACGACAACATCGAGATCATCGCCTTCGCGGACAATCGGGAACTGAAGGGACATATGTGGCTCGACTACAAGAAGAAAGATCAAAAGTCCAGGCTCATCAAGGCCCGACTGGATTACCGATATCCTCTGACAAACCTGAATGTCGTGGCCCATATCTACGACGGCGCCAAACAGATCCAGACCATCGATATGTTCGACGACGGTAAGCAAGGCCACGATAGCGATGCAGGCGATGGTGTCTATTCGGGCATCCTGGATATCAAACCGATCAAGTCGTCCGATACCGATACCCAGAAGAGCAAATCCCCGAAAAAGGTCCGGATCGACGTGCAGTACTCGGTGACCCCAACCACGGTACCGGCGCCGAACGCCCATTACGAGACCGGCACCGACCTCGCCGCCTTGGTCGAGGACTACCGCAAGCTCGGCGTAACGCAATTCACCGCCTATTCGACCGAAACCACCCATGTATCTCCCGACGAACCTCCGGCCCCCTCCATGCAGGTAATTTCGCCCCGCAAGACGGCCCGTGTCGAGCCGGGCTCGGAAGGCGTGATCCGGGTGAGCGTCCGCGATGCCAGACCAATTCTTGACCAAGTTCTTGTCTCGCTTGGGCAGGGGATCGAAGCAAAAGCTACCTCCGTGAAGTCCGAGGACGACGACAAGGGGCTGGCCACAAGCATCGAGCTGACCTACAAGGTTCGGCAGGATGCCAAACCGGGTACCCGCAACCTGAGTCTGCAATTCGGAGACGTGCGCCTGACCCAGCAGAAGATGATCCGCGTGGATGGCAAGGATAAGGGCAAAACCGATGCCCACGAGACGGAAGCGGAAGCCGAGACCTTGCCGTGAGGAGGCTTGACAGGCCGTTGAAAACTTCTTTCGACATCCCGAACAACCCATCCATCAACCCGGCAATCCACTCTGCGTTCGGCCGGCGCCGCTTCGTACGGGGCTGTTCCGAAGCACCCTGGAAGGGAGCGCTACCGTGAGCGACCGGATCATCGGGCTTTTGCCTACCCTCTCCTGTTTCCTGCTCCGCCAACCGCCCAAGGCCCTGTGCCGTCGCCTCCTCCCTGCCCTGGGCGTGGCCCTCGTGCTGGGGGGCATGGCGCCCGTAATCCACGCGCAACAGGCCGAGCGCCCCGCGGTCCCGCTGTACGACAACCTCGGCAGCCATCACTACCCCATCACCACCTCGGTGCCCCTCGCCCAGCGCTATTTCGACCAGGGCTTGCGGCTCTACTACGCGTTCAACCACCAGGAGGCGATCCGCGCCTTCGAGGAGGCCGCCCGGCTCGATCCGGACTGTGCCATGTGCCAGTGGGGCATCGCCCTCGCCCTCGGCCCCAACATCAACGCGCCGATGGACGCCGCCGCCGGGACCGCCGCGCATGCCGCGGTCCAGAAGGCGCTCGAACGCAAGGCGAATCCGACGGAACAGGCGCTGATCCGTGCCCTGGCGACGCGCTACGCCGTGCCCCCGCCCGCCGAGCGGAGCGCCCTGGATGCGGCCTATGCCCGCGCAATGGGCGAGGTCGTCCGCGCCTACCCGGAGGATCAGGAAGCGGCGACCCTCTACGCCGAATCCCTGATGGACCTGAGCCCCTGGCAGTACTGGAGCCAGGACGGCCAGCCGCGGCCGGATACCCCCGAGATGCTCGCCCAGCTGGAGCGGGTGATCGCGGCGAACCCCAATCATCCGGGGGCGTGCCACTTCTTCATCCATGCCGTCGAGGCGACCCAGCCGGAGCGGGCGGTTCCCTGCGCGGAACGGCTCGCCGGCCTGATGCCCGGCGCCGGCCATCTGGTGCACATGCCCGGGCACATCTACATCCGCGTCGGCCGCTACGAGGACGCCATCAAGGCCAACGAGCACGCGGTGCATGCCGACGAAACCTTCATCCGCGACCAGAACCCGGCGTTCGGCGTCTACCTGGCCGGCTACTACCCGCACAACTACGACTTCCTGGCCTTCGCCGCGAGCATGATCGGCCGCAGCGGACAGGCGCTGGCCGCCACACGGAAGATGGCCGAACTGGTTCCGCAACCGATGCTGCGGGAGCCCGGGATGACCTTCCTGCAGCAGCACCAGGCCCGGCAGCTGCAGATGCTGGTGCGCTTCGGCCGCTGGGACGAAATCCTCGAGGTGCCGGCCCCGCCGCAGGACCTGCCCCATGCCCGCGCCCTCTGGCATTACGCCCACGGCCGGGCGCTGGCGGCGCGCGGCGACCTGCCGGGCGCCGAGGCGGACCTGGCGCCACTGCGCGCCACGGCGCAGGACCCGCGGATGACCGCGCTGCGCCTGGAGTTCAACAGCTCGGGCGCGATACTGAAAATCGCCGCCGAGGTGCTCGCCGGCCAGATCGCGGCGGGGAAAAAGGCTGTCCCCCAGGCCATCGACCACCTGCGCGAAGCCGCCCGCCTCGAAGACGGCCTGATCTACGGCGAACCCCCGGAATGGACGGTGCCGGTACGCGAGGAACTCGGCCTGGTGCTGCTCGCGGCGGGCCGGAACGAGGAGGCCGAGCAGGCCTTTCGCGAGGACCTCAAGCGCTTCCCGGAGAACGGCTGGTCGCTGCACGGGCTAGCCCTGGCCCTGCGCGCGCAGAACCACGGCGAGGAAGCGGAGGCCGTCATGGAGCGCTTCCGCAAGGTCTGGGCGGGCGCCGACATGCAGTTGGCGGAGGCGCGCTGAGCCCGTCCGCCACCCGGACGGCCACTCGCCGCGGCGCGATCCGGGAGCGGATGGACTCATCATCGGCTGCCGGAGCCGTGCGGTCCGCTCAGGCGACGGCGGTCCGGAAGGGCACGATGACGAAGTCCTCGCTCTGCTCGGTCCTCACCCCGGCCATGCCGGAAACCACTTCCGGCTCCGCGAGCATGGCCTCCTGGATCAGTCCCGTAATTGGCTCGTTGAGGGGCCGGACTTCCCGGCATGCCCCCCTCCCCACCCCACCCTGACCTGCGTCAACTCCTTGCCCTCGGGCACCCGGCCACCTTCGACTAAAGCAGAACAGCAGGCCCTCAGTCCGCGTGTCAGGATGGAAACACCCTGATTCGTCCATGTTCCACAAGAACGCCGGGCACATCCAATTATAAAAAGTTCATTTGTGGCCCGTAGTGGCCATATATCGACCAGTTTCAGGAGTCTCAATGTCCGCCATGTCCGCCCGCAATATTCTGGTAATCAACTGTGGTAGCTCGTCGATCAAGTTCGCCTTGGTCAACGAAGCGCACACAACCTTCCCTCTGCAAGGATTGGCCGAGCGCCTCGGCAGCCCGGAGGCAGTCCTCCACTGGCAGTTTGGCGATACCAAGGAAACCCTCAATATGCCGGGCGCCGACCATCAGGCGGTGCTGTGCAAGATCCTTCCGCTGGCCCAGGAGGCCGCCGGTGGCCAGCTCAGCGGCATCGGCCACCGCGTGGTGCATGGCGGCGAGCACTTCACCGAAGCCCGTCTGATCGACGAGTCGGTGATCGAAGGCATCCGCACCAGCGCCCAGCTGGCCCCGCTGCACAACCCGGCCCATCTGGTCGGCATCGCCGCGACCCTGTCGCTGTTCCCCGACCTGCCGCAGGTCAGCGTGTTCGATACCGCCTTCCACCAGAGCATGCCGCCCCACGCCTACCGCTATGCCGTGCCGGAATTCCTGTACAAGGAACACGGCGTACGCCGCTACGGCTTCCACGGCACCAGCCACCGCTACGTCAGCAAGCGCGCCGCCGAGATGGTCGGCCTGCCGGTGGAAGACAGCGCCTGGCTGTCCGCCCATCTGGGCAACGGCTGCTCTACCTGCGCCATCGTCAACGGCGAGAGCCGCGACACCAGCATGGGCCTGACTCCCCTGGAAGGCCTGGTGATGGGCACCCGCAGCGGCGACGTCGACCCCAACCTGCACAGCTACCTGGCCCGCGCCCTGGGCTGGAGCGTCGAGCAGATCGACCGCATGCTCAACAACGACAGCGGCCTGAAGGGGCTGTCCGGCCTGTCCAACGACATGCGCACCCTGTCCGAAGCCCGTCTGAGCGGCCATCCCGGCGCCATTCTGGCCTTCGAGGTGTTCTGCTACCGCCTGGCCAAGTCGCTGGCCAGCATGGCCTGCGCCCTGCCCAAGCTGAACGGCCTGATCTTCACCGGCGGCATCGGCGAGAACTCGGCCGCCGTGCGCGAGCACACCGTGGCACACCTGAAGCTGTTCGGCTTCCAGCTCGACGCCGAAGCCAATGCCCGTTGCACCCGCGGCGTGGCCGGCGAGATCCAGGCGGCCGGCAGCCCGCTGGTTCTGGTGGTGCCGACCAACGAGGAACGCCAGATCGCCCTGGACACCCTCGCCCTGCTCGACGCCTGATCGAACACCCGCGCAGACGGGAAGCACCGATGTAACGAAACCCGACGACCTTCATGGCGTCGGGTTTCGTCATCCCGACCTCCCGCCGGCATCACGCCCTCTACAGTCTGAGCAAGAGACCCATGCACACTCTGTTTCTCGCCCCCACCGGTTACGCCGTCGGCCTCAACTCCATCAGCCTCGGCCTGATCCGCACCCTCGAGCAGGCCGGCCTGAAGGTCGGCTTCTTCAAGCCGATCGCCCAACCCTTCCCCATCGACCAGGGTCACGAGCGCTCCTGCCTGCTGGTCGAGCGCACCCTGGGCCGGAGCACGCCCGAACCGGTGCTGCTGGATCAGGTGGAGCGCCAGCTGGCCGACGGCGACATCGACCTGCTGCTGGAGGACGTGGTCAGCCGCTACCAGCAGGCCGCCGCCGGCAAGGACGTGGTGATCGTCGAGGGCATGGTGCCGACCCGCGATACCGACTACTCCGCCTACCTCAACCCCCTGCTGGCCAAGAGCCTGAACGCCGAGCTCATCCTGATCGCCGCCCAAGGCAAGGACAGCCTCAAGCAACTGGCCGAACGCATCGAGATCCAGGCCCAGTTGTTCGGTGGCGCCAAGGACCCGAAGGTGCTCGGCACGATCATCAACAAGATCGACAGCGAGGACGGCGTCCCGGCGTTCGTCGAGCGCCTCAAGGAGCATCTGCCGCTGCTCGGCAGCGCCGACTTCCAGCTGCTCGGCGCCATTCCCTTCGCCGAAGAGCTGAATGCCCTGCGCACCCGCGACGTGGCCGAGCTGCTCGGCGCCCAGGTGCTCAGCGCCGGCGAGGCCGACCAGCGCCGGGTGAACAAGATCGTCCTGTGCGCCCGCGCCGTGCCCAGCACCGTGCCGCTGCTGCAACCGGGCGTGCTGGTGGTGACCCCGGGCGATCGCGACGACATCATCCTTGCCGCCAGCCTGGCCTCGCTCAACGGCGTGAGGCTGGCCGGCCTGCTGCTGTGCAGCGACTTCGCGCCGGACCCGCGCATCATGGAACTGTGCAAGGCGGCCCTGGACGGCGGTCTGCCGGTGATGAGCGTGACCACCGGCTCCTACGACACCGCCACCAGCCTGTTCGCCCTGAACAAGGAAACCCCGGCGGACGACATCGAGCGCGCCAGCCGCGTCACCGACTTCATCGCCAGGCACCTGCACCCGGAGTACCTGCACTCCCGCTGCAGCCTGCCGCGCGAGCTGCATCTGTCTGCGCCGGCGTTCCGCTACCAGTTGGTCAAGCGCGCCCAGGAAGCCGACAAGCGCATCGTCCTGCCCGAAGGCAACGAGCCGCGCACCATCCGCGCCGCCGCCATCTGCCAGGAGCGCGGCATCGCCCGCTGCGTGCTGCTGGCCAAGCCGGAGGAAGTCCAGGCCGTGGCCCGCGAACAGGGCATCGCCCTGCCGGCCGGCCTGGAGATCCTCGATCCGGACGACATCCGCGCGCAATACATCGCCCCGATGGTGAAAATGCGCACAGGCAAGGGCCTCACCCCGGAGATGGCCGACGAGCAGCTCAAGGACACCGTGGTGCTCGGCACCATGATGCTGGCGCTGGACGAAGTGGACGGCCTGGTTTCCGGCGCCGTGCACACCACCGCCAACACCATCCGCCCGGCCCTGCAGTTGATCAAGACCGCCCCGGGCTACAACCTGGTGTCCTCGGTGTTCTTCATGCTGCTGCCGGACCAGGTGCTGGTCTACGGCGACTGCGCGGTGAACCCCAATCCGAGCGCCGGCGAGCTGGCCGAAATCGCCCTGCAGAGCGCCGAGTCCGCCGTGGCCCTCGGCGTGCATCCGCGCGTGGCGATGATCAGCTACTCCACCGGCGACTCCGGCAGCGGCGCCGAGGTGGACAAGGTCCGCGAAGCCACCCGCATCGCCCAGGAGCGCGCGCCCGGCCTGCCGATCGACGGCCCGCTGCAGTACGATGCCGCCTCCGTGGCCAGCGTCGGCAAGCAGAAGGCGCCGAACAGCCCGGTCGCCGGCCAGGCCACCGTGTTCGTGTTCCCCGACCTGAACACCGGCAACACCACCTACAAGGCGGTGCAACGCAATGCCAACTGCATCAGCGTCGGCCCGATGCTGCAGGGCCTGGCCAAACCGGTGAACGATCTGTCGCGCGGCGCGCTGGTGGACGACATCGTCTTCACTATCGCCCTCACCGCGCTTCAGGCCGCCAGCATCGCCAAGCAGAAGCGGCAGAAGGCCCTGGAACAGGGCCAGGTGATCGAGGCCTGACAGGCCGGTGCTGGCGCCGCCACACGGAAGCGGTCCGAACGGGTTCCGCAGCCGCTGCGGCGGGCGCCCGGCCCGGGATGACCTTCCGGCCGCGGCAGCAGATCCGGCAGTTGCCGGCGTCCGGTGCCGCGGGCGGCGCGCGCAACAGCGCTTCGCCCCGCCTTTCGCTATCGAGAGACGCTCATCCCGTGGACTTCCGGCACCGGTAGCGAACGCGCCCAGCCCTTCAGGTCGCCGCCCCTGGGAAAGCCCGTGAAGGTGGGGCCTTCGAAGCGGAAGGTGGTGAGACCGCCGCCGAGCTGTCTGCGCACCCCGGCCGTCACCGGCACCCCCCAGGCGCTGGCGAGCGCCGAGACCAGGCGTTGCCCGTCGCGGCCGGCGCCCACCCGACAGCCGTGCAGCTCGGCACTGCCGAACGGGGCGAAGATCCCGGCGAGGGGCGCGACGAAGCGCGCCAGGCTGTCGAGGAACGTCACGCCGAATTCGGAGCTGATCTCCGAGCCCGTCCCGACCGTCACCCCCATCGACCCCGGACTGCCGTGACCGTGGAAACGCAGGAGCACCACGTTGCCCGCACCGGCCTGCGCCTGGATCTGGCGCATCGCCTCCTGGACGCCGTTGCACATCCCGAAGTTGACGACCGGCACACCGCCGGTACCGCGAATGGCCGCGTCCTCGTAGCCCATGTCCTTCGACTGGGTCAGGTCGACCGAATCGATCACCTGAAGGTTCTCGCCTTCGCTCAGGGCGCGCCAGGTGCTCTGCCCCACCACGCCGTCGGCGATCAGATAGCCCTTCTCCAGCTGGAAACCGTGCACCGCCTCGCGGGTCTTCGCGCCGTAGATGCCGTCCACGACCAGGTAGGCGCCCTGCCGCATCTTTCGGTTGAGGAGGATCTGCACGGCCACGACGCTGGGCAGCCGGTCGCCGTATCGAAGCAGGGAGTACATGAAGGCCTCCGCCAGGTCAAAGGATGGGGTATGCCGTCCATGGACCGGACTCCCGGCTCACACCCCACCGAAGACCGCACCGGCCGCAGGCGGGCAATCCGTGCCGGGTGAGTTCTGAATGTAGACGCTGGTGCCGGAAACGCCACGGCGTCGAGGCCGTACCCATGCCGTCCGACGCGCCGCCCCTCAGCGCGCCGAATGCCCGCGAGCCGCGGCGGCATCCCGCGCGGCATCGCCGTACAGGCCATCCAGGCTGTTGACCATCACCACCGCCTCGGTTCGGTTGTGCACCTTGAGCACCCGAAAGACCGCCGCCAGATGGATCTTCACCGTGCCTTCGCAGATGCCCAGCTCGCGGGCGATGAGCTTGTTGGGCTTGCCCTGGGAGAGCAGGCGCAGCACCTCGATCTGCCGCTCGGTGAGCTGGCGCTGCAGCAACTCCAGCGCATCGGCGGAGTCGTGCGGGAGCGCGGCCTTCTCCAGGGAGCCGGAGAAGCCGGGCAGGCCGAGGACGATCGGCGGGATATAGGTGCCGCCGACCAGCACCAGGCGCACGGCGGAGAGCAGGATCTCGGCGTTGTAGGCCTTGGGCAGGTAGCCGCGCACGCCGAGGTCGAGCAGCGCGCGGATCAGCGAAGGATCGTCGGAGCCGGAGAGCACGATCAGCGGCAACGCAGGATGACGCTCGCGCAGCCGGGCGATGTGCTCGCAGTCGCGGGCGCCGGGCATCGCCAGGTCGACCAGCGCCAGGTCCGGCGCCTCGCCGGCGGCCGCGAAGAGTTCGTCGAGACGGCCGGCGCAGCGGAACTCCACGTCCTCGCCCAGTTGCGCCAGCTTGGCTTGCACCGCCGCGACGATCAGCGCGTGATCGTCGGCAATCAGGATCTTCATCGTTGTCCGTGCCTTTCCGAAGCTGCCGCACCCGGACTCCCATACGTCACACGGCAGACCCACAGCATAGGCCACTCCGCCTAGAACAACGGCCCTATGGCCGGGCTTCCCGACGACCTGAAAGAATGCCGGCAGCCCGCCCGGAGTCGCCGCGCATGGAAATCCGTCTGTGTCTGGCCCTCGGCGCCCTGCTCGCCGGTCTGGCCGTGGGCGGCCCGGGCATCGCCGCCGGCCCGACCGCCGCCACGGCCCCGGAGGGCTGGCGCGCCGACCGGGGCGTGCTGTTTCGCGTCGTCTCCCGCCGCCACGCGCCGCGCGGCGCCGCCGCACCGCAACCGGCCTTCAGCCTGATCCTCGGCACCCTGCACTTCGGCTCGCCCGAAGCACTGGGCCTCGATTCGCCGCGGCTGCAGGAGCGGATCGGCCAGATGCACGGCTTCATCGGCGAAGTGGACGACCGCGAGCCCTGGCGCCCGGCCTTGCAGCGCTACCGCCTGCTCGACGGCGCCGCCACGTTGCCCGGGCTGATCGGCGCGCGGCGCTTCGCCCGGCTCGCCGAACGCCTGCCGCTGCCCGGCGCCGAGCTGCCGCGCCTGCGTCCCTGGGTGGTGCTGGCGCTGCTCGAAGGCCGCGGCGAAATCCCCACGCCGGTGCCGCTGGACGAGCACCTGCAACGCTGGGCCGAGCAGCGCGGACTGCGGGTCCGCGCCCTGGAAACCCTGGAGCAGCAGCTGGCGGCGCTCGACTGCGTGCCGCCACAGGAGCAGGCCCTGGTGCTGCGCCAGCGCCTGGACCGGGCCGACGACGGGCGCGCCGCGGCCGAGCGGGTACTCGGCTACTACCGCACCGGCGACCTGCCGGCCTGGTTCGACGAGGAACTCGCCAGCCCCGGCCTGGACCGCCAGGCGGCGGCGCTGGAGGCCCGCGCCCGCGACTGCCTGCTGGACTCGCGCAACCGCCGCTGGCTGCCCCGGCTGGCCGCCGAGCTGCGCCAGGGCGGGGTGTTCGTCGCCGTCGGCGCGCTGCACCTGACCGGTCCCGCTGGGTTGCTCGAAGGCCTGCGCCGGCACGGCTACGCTGTCTACCCAGAGCCCCCCTGATTCCCGGAGAACATCTTGAAGTCGCTGCTCAAGGCTGTCGCGCTGCTGGCGCTGCCGATCCTCGCCGGCTACCTCGCCTGGCTGGGGCTGTCCGGTTCGCCGCAGGACACGGCGACCCTGGAACAGCGCCTGAACCAGGAACTGCAGGGCTATCACTGTGCCGAGCTGGTCGCCAACGTCGGCGCGGACGGCGCGGTCCGGGTGGTGGGCCACCTGCCGCGCATGGAAGACCTGCCCCGGCTGCGCCAGTCCATCGAGGCGCTGCCCGGCGTGAAGGTCGCGGAATTCGAGCTGGCCGTGCGCATCTGGCCGCACTGCGAAACCCTGGCCCTGCTCAAGCCCTGGCGCGAGCGCAACCTCGACGGCCGGCACGGCCTGACGATCAAGCCGGACACCGGCCACCCGCTGCTCTTCACCGAGGGCGAGCGGATCGTGATCCGGCTGCAGCAGGCGGATTTCGACGGCTATCTCTACGTCGACTACTACACCGCCGACGGCAACGTCATCCACCTCTACCCGAACCGCCGGGAGCCCGACAGCGGCCGGCAGATCCGCGCCGGCGAAAACTTCACGGTCGGCGAGCGCAGCCCCGAGGGCTGGGAAATCGGTCCGCCGTTCGGCCAGGAGCTGATCAGCGCGATCGCCGTGGCCACCCCGCTCTACCCCGGCGAACGGGCGGAGTTCGAACCCGCCGCGGCCTACCTGCCGCAGCTGCGCCAGCTGCTCGAGGCACGCCGGGACGACCCGGCGCTGGTCGCCGACTTCCTCTTCCTGGAAACCGCGCCGGCGCCGTAGCCGCCAGGGCGCCCGTCAGGCCGGCGCCCTGACCGCGCAGTTCGTCACGGCCATCACGCTGAGCGGCTGCAACTCGACCGACTCCTCGGGGGCGACCCTCGGCAGCAACCGATCCAGCCGCGCCAGGGTGTTGCGGCCGACGCGGCCGTCCCACTGGTCGGGCTGGCGCGGAAACTCCCGGCGCTGGAAGGCGAGCACCGCCTCGTGGGTTTCCGTACCGAACCGGCCGTCCGGCGCACCGGCCGGTCCGGCGGGAAAGGACCGCGGCAGCGCAAAGCCGAGCGCCGCAAGGGCCTGCTGGATGCGCCGCACCGCCTCCGGCTCGTCCGCGGGCGGCGCCCGCTTGACGACCGGGCCGCCCGAGGCGGCACTGTCGAGCCGGGCGTTGCCGGCGAGGATTGCGGATTCAAGCACGGCGAGGGCCTCCCCTTCGTTCCGGCCGCGCACGGCTCATGGCAGCAGCCTCGCCCTGCCCAGATAGTCGCGCAGCGGCTGGTCGAACTGGCGAGCCGCCTGCACCGTTCCGGTCCACAGCGACTGGGCCATCGGATGGTGCACCGGATCGTGCCGGGTATCCCGGTCGTACTTGTCGTGGACCGCCTGCATCAGCGCCTGGCCGAAGTGGGCCTGCACCGCCCGGATCTCCTGCAGCCCCGCCGCCGTGCTGGGATAGTCGCGCCGCTGCAGGACCGCCAGTTCGCGGAAGAGGTCGCGGGCCAGCAGCGCGCCGATCAGGTAGTGGGTCTGCTCGTGGCCGAGCAAGGCGTCCTGCTCGGCCCTGGGCCAGCCGAACAGGAAAGCCGCCACCCACGACCGGGCGCGGTCGAAATTCACCGTCACGCTCGGCTCCGCGCTGATTCGGAAACGTCGCGGGCCGCTGCCCGGCAGCGGCACCAGACGCAGCGGCCCGAGGTTCAGACCGACCGCGGTCTGGGCCGCGATGGCGAAGACGCCGGGCGCCGGCGTCGGCAGGGTGCGCCGGCTGAAGTCGTTCCAGGTCAGGACCCGGTCCAGGGCATTGGCGGGCAGCAAGGGCATCTCGGAGCCTCCGGGCAGGACGCCTTCAGCGGGGCGTGGCGGTAATTTCCACCCGCCGGTTGGCCGCACTGCGCGGATCGGCCGGGTCGAGCAGTTCGCCGAAGCCCCGGCCCTCGGCGCCGATCCGCGAGCCCTGGACGCCCTGGTCGATCAGGTAGGCCTTGACCGAGGCGGCGCGGCGCCGGGAGAGGGCCTGGTTGTACTGGGCCGACCCCACCGCGTCGGTATGGCCGATGACCGTGAAGGCGTAGTTCGCCAGCTCGCCGGAGGACAGGGCGCTGGCCAGCTTCTGCAGCACCGCATGGGAGGCCGGCGACAGCCGGTCGGAGTCGAAGTCGAACTGCACGCGCATCGACAGGGAGCCGCTCGGCGCCTGGCCGGCCTGCCCCGCGGCGCTGCCGCCCTTCGCCGCCGCGCCGGGACGCAGCCCGCGGGTCCGCGCCTCGCCCGCCGCCCCGGCCTCCCCGCCCTTGAGCTGGCGCACCATCTCGTCCACCGAGAGCGCGTTGTCGTCCGCGCCCCGCACCGGCCCGGCGACGGACAGGGCCAGCAGAACGCCGCACAGCGCGCCGCAGAGGAGCGGCCCGCGCGTGGAAGAAGATGCCGCAAACATGGTGGTGCCCTCGTGCAGACGTTGAGGCCTCCTGGCGTGGCTTGCACTCCCGTCCCAAAGCCTAGCAGAGGCAGCTCAGGGCAGCGCCGAGAGCGGCAGGCGGTACAGCGCCGCGTCCGCCGGCGCGGCGCCGAAGCGGACCCAGTTGGCCGGGTCGGCGAGGAGGATCTCGTAGAGATGGATCTTCGCCTCCAGCTCGTCGACGAAGGCCTCCTGCTCGGCCGCGCTCAGCGACAGCCAGCGCGTCGGGGTCATCCCCAGCGCCGTGCCGAGATAAGGCAGGCCCTCCAGGTACTCGCCAAGCCGGGCGCCGTCGAGCGGCCCCTGCCCCAGCGTCGCCGGATCGCGGAGCAGCCGGGCGCTGCTGCCGGCCAGCGCCAGGAAGAACGCCTCGGGCGTCGTCCGCCGCTGGTGCAGAGCGGCGACCATGGCCTTGAGGCCCTGCCGGAAGTCGCCAAGCTGCTGCCGGCTGACCAGCACACAGACCTCGAAGGCCGGCCGCAGCGGGTCGCTCGGGTCGCGGTCGCTGGTCCAGGCGCTGTCCAGCGACGGCGCCCGGCTGGCGGCGCGGCGGCCGAGAAACGCCAGGCGCAGGGCGCGACCGAGGGCGGCGGAACGGGCTGCCAGGTCCGTCCCCGCAGCCGGCGCCGGCGGACTCGGCGAGCCGTCGCGCGCCGCCTGCAGCAGCCCGTCGAAGGCCGTGGCGAGCCCGTCGAAGGCCGTCTCGAACGCCCCGGCCGCCGCGCCGGCCGGCACGTAGAACTCGCCGAGGCGCGGATCGGGATCGCCGCTCAGGGTCCGGTACTGGCGCTCGGCGAGGGCCTGCTCCGGCGTTCCCGGAGCGCCGCCCAGGTGCAGCGCGAAGAGTCCGATGCCCCGGGCGCGGGCCGCCTCGCGCACCTCGGCGGCATCCAGCCCGGTGTGGCCCTGGGGGTCCCGGCCGGGCAGCGCGGCGGCATCGGAAATCAGCAGGATCAGCCGTCCGTCGTAGGCCGACCAGTCCAGCCCGCCGACCGCCCGCATGACCCCGGCGAAAGCGTCCTCGCGGCCATCGGGACCGTCCGTCGCGACGGCCGCGAGCCGCCCGGTCGCCTCGACGAAGCGCCGCGGGTCGCCACCGGCATCGAGCGCGGCCAGGACCTGCGCCGGCGCATCCGCACCCGCCGCGCCGCCGAAGCCGACCAGGGCGAAGCCGACCCCACCCGGCCCGGCCCGTTCGGCGAGGCGCCGCGGTAAGTCCCCGGCGAGCCGGCCCAGGCGCTCCAGATAGGGATGCATGGACGCCGAGGTGTCCACCACCAGCACGATGGCGAGGCGCGGGGCGGCGCCGGCGGGCGCTGCGCCCTCCCCGGCCGGCGCCGTATCGCCGGGATCGAGGGAGGCCACCCGGAGCAGCTGCGCCGGCTGCCCGCCGGCGGCGAGGATCGCGCGCGCCTCGAGGATCGGCAGCAGGTAGAAGCGTTCGGCGGGGACCGCGCTCTCGACCGGCTCCACGCCCAGCAGCGGCCCCGCGCCGCCGCTGCGCGCCGCCTCCCGCATCGCGCGGGCCTGCTGCGGATCGGCGAGGAGCCGTTCGAGGCTGGACGCATCGCGCAGGAACAGCGCCGGCGCGCGCCCGCTGCGCGCGGCGAAGCGCAGCACCAGGTTGTGCCGCCACTCGACGACCTGCGCGGCCGGCAGCCAGCCGTCGCGCCGTCCGTCGTTGCCTGCGCCGACCTCCAGCCAGAGGGCCTCGCCGAGGACCTGGCGCCGGTAAACGTAGAACACCGAAAAGGCCGGCGGCGCCTCCCCCTCGGCCGGCGCGCCCGGCGCGGCGGACAGGCGCGCGCCGGGCTTGCCGAGCACCCGCTGGAAGAGGCTCTGGCGGCCCTCCAGGCGCAGCGGCCGGTCGCGACTGGCCGGTGTCGCCAGCGCCGGACCGGCCGCTGCGCCCGGCTCCGCCTCCGGCGCCCGGCCGAACCACCAATAGCCGCCGCCGGCCAGTGCCAGCAGCCCGGCCAAGGCCGCGACGAGCAAGGCCGCCGGTCGGCGAGTCCCGGCGTTCGGCGCCGGCGGTGCGGCGCTGGCCGTCCCGCGCGCCGGCACGGCCGACGGGACGCTCGCGAGCGGTTCGAGTGCCGGCGGCAGCGGCATGATCCGCGTCGCCCCGGCCTCCTCCGCCGGCGCGGGCGGCGGCAGGCGGTCCAGGGCGGCGAGCAGCGCGTCGGCATCGGCGAAGCGCTCGCCCGGCTCCTTGGCCAGCAGGCCGCGCAGGATGCCCTGGTAGCGGCCGTGGACCGGCGGCAGCTCGGGCAGCGGTTCGGTGAGCTGGGCGAGCGCCGTCGACAGCGAGTCGTTGCCGCGGTAGGGCGGCTGGCCGGTGAGCATCTCGTAGAACACCACGCCGAGGGAGTAGAGGTCGGCGCGGCCGTCGAGGGGCTGGCCGCGGGCCTGCTCCGGGCTCATGTAGCCGGGCGTGCCCACCGAGAAGCCGGCCTGGCTGAAGCGGGTGCGTTCGTCGCGGGACTTGGCGATGCCGAAGTCGGAGAGCACCGCGGTGCCGTCGGCGCGGAACAGGATGTTGGCCGGCTTGACGTCGCGGTGGACCAGCCCCTGGGCATGGGCGTAGCCCAGCGCCCGGGCGATCTGGCGCAGCCAGTCGAGCGCCTCGGCGGGCGCGACGCCGCGGGCGATGCGCTCCTTCAGGGTGCCGCCGGGCAGGTACTCCATGGCCATGTAGTAGAGATCGCCGACATGGCCGATGTCGTGGATGGTCACCGTGTTGGGCTGGGAGAGCCGCGCCAGCATCCGTCCCTCGCGCAGGAAGCGCTCGCAGAATTCCGGGTCGGCGGCCAGCGCGGCGGCCATCACCTTGAGCGCCACCCGGCGCTCCAGCGAGCGCTGGGTCGCCAGGTAGACGGTGGCCATCGCGCCGGCGCCCAGCTCGCGCTCGATGGCGTAGCCGGGGATCTCCATGCTCAGGCCTGCCCGTCGTCGGCCAGCGCCCGGACCACCACCACCGTCAGGTTGTCCGGGGCGCCGCGCAGCAGGCCCAGATGGATCAGGCTGCGCACCATCTCGCCGGGCAGGGCATGGCCGAGCATCAGGCCCAGCTCGTGGTCCTCGACCGTCCGGGTCAGGCCGTCGCTGCACAGCAGGAAGCAGTCGCCGGCGCGCACCTCCAGGCTCAGCGCGGCAAGCTCCAGGGACTCCGTGGAGCCCAGCGCGCGGGTGACGATGTTGCCCAGCGGATGGCTGCGCGCCTGCGCCTCGTCGAGCAGGCCGCCGTCCACCAGCTCCTGGACGTAGCTGTGGTCGTGGCTGAGGCGCTCCAGCTGCCCGTCGCGCCAGCGGTACAGGCGGCTGTCGCCGGCCCACAGGCAGGCCGCCTCCGCGCCCCGCGCGGCGAGCAGCACCAGGGTGCTGCCCATCAGCTCGACGCCGCGCCGCTCGGTCTCCCGGCGCACCAGCGCATGGGCCTGCTCCAGCGCCGCGCGCAGGGCCCGGAGGTAGTCCGCCAGCACCGCGGCGGCCGGCACGGCGCGCAGCGTCTCGACGATCAGCGTGCTGACGAACTCGCCGCCGGCGTGCCCGCCCATGCCGTCGGCCACCACCCAGAGCCCGTCCTGCGGCGCATCCAGGCAGGCGTCCTGGTTGGTCGGGCGGACCATGCCCACATGGCTGTGGCTGGCCGAGCGGTAGTGCAGCCCGCTCATGGCTGCGTCTCGGCGAAGGGCACTCTGAGGAAATCCGTGAAGCTCTGCGCCGCCGGCAGGCCCGGATAGCACAGCAGGCTGCCGCCGCCCTGCCCGCCGTCGGCCTCCCACCAGCAGCTGCCCTCCTCGCCGGCCAGTTGCGCCAGCGCCCAACCGCGCCCCTCGGCGCTGGCTACGGCGAAGCGCCACTGGCCCAGGGGTCCCCGGCAGGCCGGCAGGCGCGGCTGGCAGAGCGGCATGCCGAGCCGCTGCAGCGCCGCGGCGAAGGCCTCCGGATCGGCGTCCGGGCGCAGGGTGGAGAGCAACAGCGTCTCGACGTGCTCGAACCAGGGCTCCGCGCAGCCGACCAGCGCGCCCAGGTGGGTGTCGGCCGGCAGCGTCAGGGCGGCGGTCAGCGGGAAGTGCCGGCCGACCCGGTCGACGCTGGGCATCATCACCCCGGCCACCGGCGCCGCGCCGAGCAAGCCCGGGGCGATCACGAAGCGCCAGGGCGGGCTGACCAGGTAGGCCTCCAGCCAGGCCGGCCCGAGCGCCGTGCGGCTGGCCGCCAGCCCGGCGCCGAGCCAGGCGTCCCAGAGCTCGACGAAGCTGGCCGGCAGGCCGCGGCGGACGAAATCGCCGCGGCCGGCCAGCTTGCCGTAGAAACCCGGCCCGTTCACAGCCGCTCCGGCAGCCGGAAGCCGGCCAGCAGCCGACCGCCGAAGGGGTTGAAGACGCTGCCGGCGCGCAGCTCGCAGGCAATCGCCAGGCCGTCCACGCGCAGGCGCAGGCCGAAGCGGTCCGCGCCGCCGGGGCTCAGCTCGGCCTGGTCGAGCAGGCGGAACCAGGCCCAGGGCCCTTCCAGGGTCAGCCCGGAACGGCCGGCGGGACCCGGCGGGGCAATCGACAGGCGCACCGTGCCGCTGCGGTTGGGGCCCGGCCACTGCATCGCCACCGGGCGGCTGGGGCCGTGGTCGTAGCCGAGCTGCTGGCCGTCCAGATCGAGCAGGAACTGCTCGATGGCCGGGTCCATGGTCAGCACCTTGAGTTCGAAGCGCACCGCCGGCAGGGTGCCGCCGGCGCGGAAGAAGGCGTCGCGGATCGCCGCGGCGCGCTGGAAGGTCTGCAGCACGCCGGGGCCGATGCCGAGCCGCTCGGCCTCCCCCGGATGCCAGCGCCAGGGGGTCGCCGTGGTGTCCACGTAGGGCTGCAGGTACTGGCGGAAATAGGTGTCGAGCACCCCGCCGGTGCCGAAGAACAGCCCGAAGTCCTCCAGGCTGGCATCGCGGGCGCTGCCCCGTTCGAGCGGATAACGGCCGGCCAGGGACTGCCGGTAGACCCGCAGCACCTCGCTGTTCCAGGCCGCGTTGAGCTGGCTGCGCAGGCTGCCCAGCAGGTGGCGGGTGGCGGCCTCGGCCAGGGCGTCAAGCAGGCCGCGCAGCGGCACCGGCTGGCGCTCGGCGCCCAGGGCTAGGCGTGCCGCGGCGGCGGCGATCCGGCTGCGCTGCTCGGCGCCCGGCGGCGCGTCGAGGCTGGCGCCGAGCTGCACGTACAGCTCGTTCAGCTCCGCCAACAGGGCGTCGATGGGCGGCGTGCCGCCCTCCGGCGCGGCGACCAGCGCGCGCAGTTCGGCGAAGCGCGCGCCGACCGGGTCCTCGGCCGGGGCGACGACGCCCGCCGTCCCCGCCGGCGGAGCCAGACCGAGCAGGTCGCCGAGGCGCTGGCGGAGCCGCTCGACCGTACCGCCCCCGACCGCCTCCTCCGCTCGCTCGGCGACCCGGCGCTCCTCGCCCTGCAGGTCGGTCTCCCGGGCGACGGCGAGCAGCAGCTGCTTGAGCGGCGAGTGCTCCCCGGAAAGCACCCGCAGCAGGTCGACGGCCTGGGCGGCGTTGCCGACGGGCACGAAGGCCAGGTCGGCGAGCAGCGCCTCCCACTCGCGCAGGAAGTCCTCGAAGTACAGCCGGCGCACCTCCTGGGCCAGGCCGGCGACGTCCGCGGACTCCTGCGCGGCGCTGCCCAGCACCCACTGCTCCTCGGCCAGCGCGCCGGCCTGGCTCAGGCTGGCGGCGAGCAGCACCTCGCGGTAGCCGCGCCGGGTGAAGAAGCCGCTCAGCGGCTCGCTCAGCGGCCGGCCGCTCTTGCGCACGAAGACTCGCGGCGCGTCGCGCCCGGCGGCCTCGCTGAGGCGAAAGTCGGGCAACCCCTCGGGCAGCTTCTGCCGCCTGACCCGGGCGTAGACCCGCTGCGCCAGCGACAGCCGCTGCAACTGGGCGCGCACCTCGGCGACCAGCGCCTCGTCGGGACGCAGCGCCGGCGAGCGCTCGTCGAGCAGCGCCGCCAGGTGGCCGTCGAGGGCCTGGCGGCGGGCGGCGGGCAGGTCGCGCGGCAGCTGGCGGTCCCAGTCCAGGCCGATCCAGGCCTTGAGAAAGCCGGCGTCGTAGTGTTCCGGGCCGGTCAGCATCAGGTAGGCCTTGAGCCCCTCGTAGAGGAACTCGGGACTGCCGCCGCCGCGCAGCTGGTCCTCCACGCGGGCCAGCAGGCGCGGCGCGAACAGTCCCTGGAGCAAGGTGCGGTAGACGCTCTGCGCCTCGCTGTCGAGCATCCGCCCCGGGTAGAGGCCGTAGCCTTTGGCCCAGCGCGGCGGGTCGGCGGCCAGATCGCGCACGCCGTCGAGCAGCGGCAGCACCGCCAGCGCCTCGCGCTGCTGCGGGCCGAGGGCGTCGAGCTGCGCGGCGAGCGGCGCGAGGCGCGCCTCGACCGCGGCGATGTAGCGCTGGTTGGCCCGGTAGCTGGCGATCCACAGCGTGCCGACGGCGAGCAGCAGCGCGGCGCTGGCCGCCAGCACGCCGAGCGCCAGCCAGCGGCGACGACGCTCGACCTGCGGATTGGCGCCGACCAGCCCGCGCTCGGCGAAGGCCACCTCGCGCAGCAGGCGCTCGATGAAGTAGCTGCGCCCGCCGCCGGCCGGCGGCGCCAGCGGGCGGCGGTCGAGGTGCATGCCCTGCGCCATCGCGCCGAGCAGGCGGTCGATGGCGCTGCCCTCCTGGGTGCCGCTGGTGAAGTACAGCCCGCGCAGCAGCGGCCGCGTCTCGTAGCGGCTGGGCCGGAAGATCCCGTCGAGAAAGCTCGCCAGGCGCTCGCGCAGCGCCGCGAACTGCTGCGGGAAGCCGTAGATCAGGTCGCGCCGCGCCGGGTCGCGCTCCTGCTGCAGGCGCTCGACCAGCCGGCCGAGCAGGCGCCGCTCCAGCGCGGCGAACTCCTCGGCGAAGCGCTCCAAAGGCCCCAGGGGGCTCTTGCCGTCGTCCAGCGGGAAGCTCATCCCCCAGACCTGGGCGCGCTCCTCCCGGCTCAGGTCGTCGAAGAACTCCATGAACCCCGGCAGCAGGTCGCACTTGGTCAGCAGCACGTAGATCGGGAAGCGCACCCCGAGGCGCTCGCCGAGTTCCTGCAGGCGGGCGCGGATCGCCTGGATCTGGGCGCTGCGCTCGGCCTCGCCGGCCGTCAGCAGGTCGGCCAGGCTGAGGGCGACGAAGGCCCCGTCGATCGGCCGGCGCCGGCGGTGGCTCCGGAGCAGGTCGAGAAAACCCAGCCAGGCCGCCTTGTCCACCGCCGCCTGGCTGTCCTGGGTGGTGTAGCGGCCGGCGGTATCGAGCAGCACCGCCTCGTCGGCGAACCACCAGTCGCAGTTGCGCGTCCCGCCCAGGCCGCGGACCGCGCCGCCGCCGAGGCGTTCGGCGAGGGGAAAGCGCAGCCCGGAGTTGACCAGCGCGGTGGTCTTGCCGGCGCCGGGCGGGCCGATGATCACGTACCAGGGCAGTTCGTAGAGGCTGCGCCGCTCGCCGCCGCCGAGCCGGGCGTCGCCGAGCACCGCCAGCGCCTCGTCCATCCGCCGCTTGAGGGTCGCCAGCTCCTCGGCGCTGGCCACGCCGAGCGCGTCCGGCGCCTCGCCGGCCAGGCCCTGCATGACCTTGGCGGCGTTGCGCCGCGCCTGCACCAGGCGCCACCCGCGCAAGCCGCCCCACAGGCCGAAGAGCAGGACGATCAGCAGCGCGCGCGCCCAGGCCGGCTCCAGCGGCGCGTAGCCGCCGAGCGCCAGCAGCGGGCCGAGGAACCAGACCAGCAGGCTCAGGGCGAGCAGCCCGAGCAGCGGCATGCCCCAGCGCAGGCACAGACCGGCCAGGGCCTTCATGGTGCGCCGCCCTCGGCGAACACCGTGATCTCCACCCGGCGGTTGCGCGCGCGGCCCTCGGCGCTGGCGTTGGAGGCCAGCGGCTCGCTGTCGCTGCGCCCCTCGGCACGGAAGCGCTCGGGCTGGCCGCTGCGCGCGGCGAGTACCGCCAGCACCTGGCGGGCGCGGTCCTCGGAGAGGCTCCAGTTCGACGGGTAGCGCAGGGTCGCGATGGGCCGGTCGTCGCTGTGCCCGGTGACCAGCACCGCCCCGCGGACCTGGCCGATCGCGTCGGCGATGCGCAGCAGCAGCGGGCGCAGCTCGTCGGCGAGGCGCGCGCTGCCCGAGGCGAACAACTGGTCGCTGCGCAGGGTCACCCGCGAGCGGTCCGCGCGGTCCTCCACCGCGACCCGCTGCGCGGCGATGTCCTCGCGCAGCAGCACCGCCAGGCGCGGCCGCTCGACGAAGCGCGGCGGCGCGGCGGCACGCTCGAGGCTCGGCAGCGGCCGCTCGCCCAGCGCGTGGATCTGCCGGAACACCGGTTCGGCCTCGCCGGCCAGTTGCAGGCGCATGACCAGCAGCAGCAGCAACAGCAGCGCCGCGCAGACCGCCACGCCGACCCAGGGCGGCAGGTAGCGGGAGAGCCGGTCGCGCAGCGGCCCGAGGCCCCGCCAGTGGGGCGACAGCTCGCGCTCGGCGGCGCCGCGGACGCTGCGGATGGTCGCCGCGGTGCGCTCGCGCAGGGCTTCCAGCTGGCTGCGCCCGTCGCCCATCACCCGGTAGCGGCCCTCGAAGCCGAGGCTCATGCACAGGTACAGGAGTTCCAGCAGGTCGAGGCGCTGGCGGGGGTTCTGCAGGCAGAGTTCGAGCAGCCGGAAGGCCTTCTCGCCGCCCCAGGCCTCGTTGTGCAGGGTGACCAGCAGGCTCTGCCTGCTCCAGTCGCCGGCGCTGCCCCAGGGGGTGCTGAGCACCGCCTCGTCGAGCGCCGTGCAGAGCACGTAGCGGCCGAGCTGCACCTCCTCCTCGGCGACCCCGGCGGCGCGCGCCTCCTCCTCGAAACGCCGCAGGCACTCCAGGAGCTGGGCGCGCAGGGCGGCCGGCTGGGGATGGGCGAGGGTCCGGCGCAGGCTGGCGAGCAGCCCCAGCAGCGGACCGGCAGCGCGCTCCAGGGGATTCAGGCCCAGCGCGCGGGCCGGCGGCGCGGCGCCGGACGCTTCCGCCGGCGGAGCGCCGGGCGGCGGCTCGGGGAGGCGCCCGCCGGGACGGGGCATGATCCGGGTGCGGTCGGCCTCCGGTGCCGGCCCCTCGCCGGGAGGCCCGCCGCCGGCAAAGGGGTCATCGATGGGCGACATGGCGCGTCATCCTCGGATGGCCCAGAAGGCCAGGTTCAGGCCGGGAAACTGGCCGCCGACGTGGAAGGCGAAGCCGCCCGACTGGCGCAATTGCTTCCAGTGCTCGCTGCCGCGGTCCAGCTCGAAATAGCAGGCGCCGGCGTGATAGGGGATCTGCCGCGGCGCGACCGGCATCGGCAGCAGTGCGATGCCCGGCAGCTGCAGGTTGACCAGGTCGCGGATGTGCTCCACCGAGCCGACCTTGGCCTGCTGCGGAAAGTGGCTGCGCAGCTGCTCGGCGGGCACCTCGGCGCGCACCGCGAGGACGAAGCTGGCCGACTCGAGCAGGGTCCGGTCGGCGAGCATCGCCACGTGCACGCCATAGGACTTCTCGACCAGCGGGAGGGGGATCGCGCGACTGTCCAGCACCATCGACAGGGCCTGGCGCAGGGCGAGGACCACCGGGGCGAAGCTTGCGGCCAGGTCGTCGTGGCGGTAGGGCGGAAACTCCGCCGGACGGCGCCCGGCGGCGGAAAAGGTGGCGAACTCCCCGGCCAGGGCGACCAGCTCGCGGTACAGCGCCTCCGGGTGCAGCGGCGCGAGGCGGGCCAGGTGGGCGACCAGCGGCTCGGCGCGGTTGACCAGCTGGAGCAGCAGGAAGTCGGCGATCTCCGCGGCGCCGCCGGCGCCCGAGGCCACCACCCGCCCGGCCAGCGCCTCGCCGCGCTGGTGGAGCAGGCCGAGCAGCTCGTTGCGAAAGGCCGCCAGCGGCGCCGACGCCGCCACGTCGAGCAGCGGCGGGATGTAGCCCTCGTCGAGACGCAGCGCCAGGTCGGCGCGCTTTTCCAGCACCCGGACCAGGCCGAGCGCGGCGTATTCGCCAAGTCCCGCGTCGGCACCGGCGAGCAGACGGAACGCCGGTGCCGCCACGGCGACCGGCGCCAGGCTCTCGAAGGGCGCGTTGTCGTCGCGCACCTCGCAGACCCGGCCCAGGTAGCGGGCGCCGCCCGGCGGCTCGCCCTCCTCCGCGGTGTCGCGGGTGCCGGGGCGGCGCAGCGGCAGCGCCAGGTAGATCAGCGCATCGCGCAGCTCGCCGGGCACCTCCAGCGGCGGCGGCGGCGGATCGGCGGCGGGGATGTCGAAGGGCGTGCCGTCGGGCAGCACCCCGCGGGCGACGAGGATCGCCAGCTTGCCCTGGGTCAGCAGCGCCTCGTCCAGGCGCAGGTCGGCAAAGCCCCAGCCGCCGGCCTGCAGCGCCCGGCAGCGGCCCTCCACCAGGCGCTCCAGGTAGCGGTCGTGCTGCTGGAAATGCTGCGGGCGGAGGAACATGCCCTCCGACCACAGTACCCGGTTGCTCCACGACATGGATAGCGGCTCCCCGGATCTAGGGCGCGGACCCGGCGACCAGCGCCCGGCGGCCGAGACGGATGGTGTGGCGGCTGGTCTGCCCGGCCGGCACCTCGATGAGCAGGCGCCAGACCGCGCCGTCCAGGTCGCGGTAGGCCGCCACCAGGCCGAGCAGCCGGGTCGGCTCGGCGAGACGGCGCTCCAGGCGGCGGTGCTGGCCGGGCTGGATCAGCAGCTCGTCCTGGTCGACCAGATCGGCGGCGAGGCTGCCCTGCGGCGATTCGACCAGGGCGAAGTAGTCCGCCCGGCCGAAGGCCGTGCCGCGGCGCAGCTCGTAGAGGCGCAGGCGCAGCGGGGCTGCCCGGCCGTCGGGCGTGGGATTGAGGTCCGTCGCCGCCTGCAGGTCGAGGAGGACGACGGTCGGCGCCGGCCGGACCACGCCCGGCGGCGCACCCGGAGCGGCAGGCGCCGCGGCGAGTTCGGTCGATGCCGGCGGCGGCGGTGGGACCGGAGCCGGCGGCGGCGCGGGCGCCCGGGTACCGCAGGCGCCCAGCCAGAGGGTCAGGGTGATCGCCGTTATGGTTATTTTCGGCATCCGAACTGGACCTCGATCCAGGGTCTGTTGACGTTTCGGCGTGAGCCGCGCTGCTGCGCAACCCGAAGGGACGGGGCCCGTTTGGCACAGCACGGCGTCGCTCGTCGTTCATTTGGAATAACCAAACTTCGCTCCTCGTTCCTTGTTCTGCACCAAACGGACCGCCGTCGCGGCCTACGCCAAAACGTCAACAGACCCTCGTGCGTTCGTCCTCCCGAAAACCGGCCGCCGGCCACTTCCTGTCGCGCACCTCAATGGCCGCGCAGTTTCAGGCTGTATTCCTCGTAGGCACGCGCGAACTCCTTGCCGAACAACGCCTGGAAGTCGTCCTCGGCCTCTTTGGAAATGCTCCCGTAGAGTTCCGTGAACAACGCCCAGTACTTCGCCTGACGTCCGCCGGGCAACAATCCGGCAAGTCCCGGATGTTCGCCCAGGCGGGTTTTCAAGACCTGCGGATCGAAGCGCCCGAGCAACTGGCGAAGTGCGGCCTGCACGCCGGCCATTACCGCCAGTTGATGGGCCTTGAGATCGCCGAAACTTTCCGCGACCGCCTGGTCGGGTGGCATGAAGGCCGGGTTGCCGGGACGCAGCAACAGCAGCAGCGCCTCGTCGGCATTCGGCGAGAACTTCAGCGGGTTGTTGCGAATCGGGCGGATCATGGTCTGCGCCAGGCGGAACTCGCCCTTCAGGCTGGCCCGCGCGCGCAGCACCTCGAGCAGCCCCTCGACCATCAGCCGGTAGCTGCGGCCGATGGCCTCCATCTGCGCGGCCGCCGCGCTTCGCTCGATGCGCAGCTGGGCGAGTCCGGCGCCGCGCAGGAAGGCCTCCAGGGCGTCGCCGGGTTCGCCGCTCGCCAGCGGGGGCGCGACGGCCGGCAGCGGCGCCGGCGCCGGCGCCGGCACCGCGGCCGGAGGCTCGGCGAAGGGGTCCCAGTCCGCCGGGATCGGTGCCGCGGCCTCGGGCGGCGTCTGCCGAGGTTCGGGCGGGCAAAAATCCTCGCGCTCGACCGGCACCCGGTCGGCGCGCAGCGGCGGCCCGCCCGGCTCGGCGAGCAGCTCGAAAAGACTCGGGACGGCCGGCGCCGGCGCGCTGGCCTGGGGAGACGCGGGCAGTGGCGCGGTGCCCATCGCGGCGAACGCCGCCGGCCGCTCCAGCCAGGCGTCGAGGCCGCCGCCCTCGCGGGAGAGCGACCCGGCCGCCGCGTCGATCCGTACCAGCAGCTCGTAGTCGCCCAGGCGCAGGTGCTCGCCGTCGCGCAGCGGCTCGCTGTTGCCGCGCTGCAGGCGCACGCCCGCGTCCGCCAGCAGCACGCCGTTGGTGCTGGTGTCGGTCAGGTAGTAGGTGCCGTCGCGGGACTGGATGGTGCAATGGTGGCTGGACACCAGACGCTCCGGATCGGGCAATACCCAGTCGTTGTCGGGGGCCCGCCCGATTCGCAGCTCACCGCGATCCAGCTCGGCTTCCACGGATTGTCCGGGGGTGAGCTTGTGATAACTGGTGATGGTCAAACGCAGCGGCATGCACGCCTCTTCCCATTCCGACAAAGGGCCATTCCGACAAATGGGCGAGCGGGCATCGGAAACAGGGAAAATCAGTATAAGTCGCGCCCCCGGATAATGCGCAGGAACCGGGAAAAGCCATTATGCCGATTTGCACTTAAACAGTATCCGGATAGTTTTGCATCGAACTTCCACAGGTACTTTGCCCATTCTTGACAAGCCACTATTCCCACCGATACTTCATCCACTATTCGATCAGACCGATTAAACCCCTATCAAAACAAAGCCCGGAACGAGTTCATCCCGGCAATAGCCGATTAATACCCGGCACTCTCCGGAATATATATTCCGATATATATCGGAGGATATATCCGGAGCTTTTCGAGACGAGCCATCGTGGACCTGCCGCACCTGCTTTGCGCAATCTCCGAAGCGTCGCCCTGCGGCGACGATCTCGAATACGATCCCCAACTTCTGGAGTTGCAGCGTGCCGCCGAAGGCCAACCGGAACGGCGGATGGGCGATGCCGTGCTCGCCGCCGAGCCGCCCGACTGGCGCAAGACCCGGGAGATCGCCGGCGCCCTGTTCGCGCGCGGCAAGGACCTGCGCATCGCCAACTACCTGGTGCGCAGCGCCCTCGCCCTCGACGGGCTGCCGGGCCTGGCCGAGGGCCTGGCGCTGGTCCGCGAGCTGCTCGGCCGCTACTGGGACGACCTGTACCCGCGCCTGGACCACGAGGACCGCGACGACCCGACCCTGCGCCTCAACACCCTCGCCGAGCTGGCCGGCGAACCCCTGCTGCGCCTGCTGCGCGACGCCCCGCTGCTGCACTCGCGCGCCTTCGGCCCGCTCAGCCTGCGCGCCGCCCTGCAGGCCGCCGGGCTCTCGCCGGGCAGCGCCGAGGGCCTGGGCCGCGAGCAGCTGGCCGGCGCCCTGCAGGACAGCGAGCCGCAACGCCTGGCCCGCGACCGCGCCGCCCTGGAGGAGGCCCGCGCTAGCCTGGCGGCCATCGAGGCGGAGGTCGCCGGCCATGTCGGCGCCGCGCGCAGCCTCGACCTCGGCGCCCTCGCCCGCCTGCTGCGCCAGGCCGGGCAGCTGCTCGCCGAGCCGCCGCCCCACGGCGCCGGCGCAGCAGAGGACGACGACGAAACCGGCCGGCCGGCGGCCGCGGACGCGCCGTCCGCCAGCGAGCGGCCGGGCCGCGGCGCCGTCCCCATCGCCAGCCGCGACGAGGTGCTGCACAGCCTCGACCGCATCCTCGGCTATTACCGCCAGCACGAGCCGTCCAGCCCGGTTCCGGTGCTGCTGGCCCGGGCCAAGAGTTTGGTCAACGCCGACTTCGCGGAAATCGTCCGCAACCTGATCCCGGACGGGCTGGCCCAGTTCGAGAAGCTGCAGGGCCCCGGCGGCGACTAGCCCGCCACACGCCCGGAGGAGACGAGATGGTCAGTACCAGCAGTCAGAAGTTCATCGCCCGCAACCGCGCCCCGCGCGTGCAGATCGAGTACGACGTGGAGCTTTACGGCGCCGAGAAGAAGGTGCAGCTGCCCTTCGTCATGGGCGTGCTCGCCGATCTCGCCGGCAAGAGCGCCGAGCCGCTGGCGCCGGTCGACGAACGGCGCTTCCTGGCCATCGACGTCGACAACTTCGACGCCCGCCTGAAGGCCATGCAGCCGCGGGTCGCCTTCAGCGTGCCCAACGCCCTCACCGGCGAGGGCAACCTGAGCCTCGACCTCACCTTCGAGAGCATGGACGACTTCGGCCCGGCGGCGATCGCCCGCAAGGTCGACGCGCTCGGCCAGCTGCTCAAGGCGCGCACCCAGTTGGCCAACCTGCTGACCTACATGGACGGCAAGAGCGGCGCCGAGGAGATGGTCCTCAAGGCGATCCGCGACCCGGCCCTGCTGCAGGCGCTGGTCAGCGCACCGAAGCCGCCGGAACCCGAGACACCAGCCTGAGGAGGATGCCGCCATGGCCGAACCGATCGGCAGCGAACAGCTGCAGCCACAGCCGGAACCCGCCGCCGAGACCGGCGACGACTTCGCCGCCCTCCTGCTGCGCGAGTTCAAGCCCCAGACCGAGCGGGCCCGCGAGGCGGTGGAAAGCGCCGTGCGCACCCTCGCCGAGCAGGCCCTGGAGCGCACCGAGCTGATTTCCGACGACGCGATCCGCTCCATCGAGTCGATCATCGCCGCCATCGACGCCCGGCTGACCGCGCAGATCAACCTGATCCTCCACCACCCGGACTTCCAGCGCCTGGAAAGCGCCTGGCGCGGGCTGCGCTACCTGGTCGACAACAGCGAAACCGACGAGATGCTGAAGATCCGCGTGCTGAACGTCTCCAAGGGCGAACTGCACCGCACGCTGAAGAAGTTCAAGGGCAGCGCCTGGGACCAGAGCCCGCTGTTCAAGAAGATGTACGAGGAGGAGTACGGCCAGTTCGGCGGCGAGCCCTACGGCTGCCTGGTCGGCGACTACTACTTCGACCACTCGGCGCCGGACGTCGAGCTGCTCGGCGAGATCGCCAAGGTCTGCGCGGCGATGCACGCGCCCTTCATCGCCGCCGCCGCGCCGCGGGTGATGGGCATGGACTCCTGGCAGGAGCTGTCCAACCCGCGCGACCTGACCAAGATCTTCACCACCCCCGAATACGCCGCCTGGCGCTCGCTGCGCGAGTCCGAGGACTCCCGCTACATCGGCCTGACCCTGCCGCGCTTCCTGGCGCGCCAGCCCTACGGGGCGCGAACCGACCCGGTGGAGGCCTTCGCCTTCGAGGAGGACACCGAGGGCGCCGACAGCAGCAAGTACGCCTGGGCCAACTCGGCCTACGCGATGGCCGCCAACATCGACCGCTCCTTCAAGCTCTACGGCTGGTGCTCGCGGATTCGCGGGGTGGAGTCCGGCGGCGAGGTGACCAACCTGCCGGTGCATACCTTCCCCACCGACGACGGCGGGGTGGACATGAAGTGTCCCACCGAGATCGCCATCTCCGACCGCCGCGAGGCGGAGCTGGCGAAGAACGGCTTCATGCCGCTGCTGCACCGCAAGAACAGCGACTTCGCCGCCTTCATCGGCGCCCAGTCGCTGCAAAAACCCGCCGAGTACGACGACCCGGACGCCACCGCCAACGCCAACCTGGCCGCCCGCCTGCCCTACCTGTTCGCCACCTGCCGCTTCGCCCATTACCTGAAGTGCATCGTCCGCGACAAGATCGGCTCGTTCCGCGAGCGCGAGGACATGCAGCGCTGGCTGCAGGACTGGATCCTCAACTACGTGGACGGCGACCCGGCGCACTCCAGCGAGACCACCAAGGCCCAGCACCCGCTGGCGGCGGCCGAGGTGGTGGTCGAGGAGGTCGAGGGCAATCCCGGCTACTACAACGCCCGCTTCTACCTGCGCCCCCACTACCAGCTCGAAGGGCTGACCGTCTCGCTGCGCCTGGTCTCCCGGCTGCCCTCGGCGAAGGCGGCCTGAGCGGCCGGGCGCGGCAAACCGACCGGCGCCGCGGCGCCGGCCGCCCCACACCGGCAGACGTGGCGCAGGCCACCCGGGAGGCATGATGGCTGTAGACATGTTCATCAAGATCGGCGACATCCAGGGCGAGTCCCGGGACAAGGCCCACAAGGGCGATATCGACGTCCTCGCCTGGAACTGGGGCATGGCCCAGTCCGGCACCATGCACACCGGCGGCGGCGGCGGCACCGGCAAGGTCAGCATCGCCGACCTGTCGCTGACCAAGTACGTCGACAAGGCCTCGCCCAACCTGATGGCCGCCTGTTCGAGCGGCAAGCACTACCCGCAGGCCACGCTGACGGTGCGCAAGGCCGGCGGCGACAATCCCGTCGAATACCTGACCATCACCCTCAAGGAGGTGCTGGTGTCCTCCCTGAGCACCGGCGGCAGCGGCGGCGAGGACCGCCTGACCGAGAACGTCAGCCTCAACTTCGGCCAGGTGCAGGTCGAGTACCAGGCCCAGAAGGAGGACGGCAGCAAGGACGGCGGGCCGATCAAGTACGGCTGGAACATCCGCGAGAACGTGAAGATCTGAGCGGGGCCACAGCCATGACTGCCGACGAACTGCTGCGCGCCGGACGCCTCGAGGCAGCGCTCGCGACGCTGCAGGACGAGGTGCGCCGCCGGCCGGACCACGCCCCGCTGCGGGTGTTCCTGTTCCAGCTGCTGGCCGTGCTCGGCCAGTGGACGCGGGCCGACCAGCAGTTGCAGGTCGCCGGCGAACTGGAGGCCGGCACCCTGGCCATGGTGCAGACCTACCGCGCCGCGCTGGCGTGCGAGGCGCTGCGCGTCGAGGTGTTCGCCGGGCGCCTGACGCCGCTGCTGCTCGGCCGGCCGGACGACTGGGTCGCCCTGCTGGTCGAGGCGCTGCGCCTGGACGGCGAGGGCCGCGCCGAGGCCGCCCGGCAGCTGCGCGGGCAGGCCCTGGACGCCGCGCCGGCGGTCGCCGGGCAGCTCAACGGCGAGGACTTCGCCTGGTGCGCCGACGCCGACCCGCGGCTCGGCCCGGTGCTCGAGCTGATCGTCAACGGCCGCTACGCCTGGCTGCCCCTGTCGCACCTGCAGAGCCTCGCCTGCGAGCCTCCCGCCGACCTGCGCGACCTGGTCTGGCTGCCGGCGCGGCTGACCCTGGCCAACGGCGGCGAGAGCGTCGCGCTGATCCCCAGCCGCTACCCCGACACCCCGCGCCTCGGCGACGACGCGGCGCGCCTGGCGCGCAAGACCGACTGGCCGGACGACGGCCTGCCGCTGGGCCAGCGGATGTTCGTCACCGACCGCGGCGACTGCGCGCTGTTCGAGCTGCGCCGCCTGACCTTCGCCGCACAGGAGCCCTGAGATGCCCCGCCTCGGCCTTCAGGAACGCCTGCAACCCTCGCTGCTCGACCGGCTGACCGACGAGGCGCCCGACAGCCCCGGCGAGCGCCCCGAGCAGTGGGCGATGACCCAGAGCCAGCTCAAGGCCTCGGTGCTGCGCGACCTCGCCTGGCTGTTCAACGCCACCGCGCCGCTCGACGAGAGCGCCGCGCGGATGCCAGCCGGTCGCTCGGTGCTCAACTACGGGCTGCCGCCGCTGGCCGGTCACAGCGCCTCGAATATCGACGTCCAGGCGGTGGAGAAGCTGCTGATCGACACCATCGAGGTCTTCGAGCCGCGCATCCTGCGCGGCTCGCTGCAGGTCCGCGCGCGCCTGGACGCCGGGGAGATGAGCCACAACGCCCTGTCCTTCGAGATCGAGGGCGACCTCTGGGCGCTGCCGGTACCGCTGCGCCTGCTGCTCACCACCCGCCTCGACCTGGAAAGCGGCCACGTCCGCGTCGACCCGTCCGAAGCACCGCGGAGACCGGCATGAATCCGCTGCTGCTGGACTACTACAACCGCGAGCTGCAGCACATCCGCGAGAGCGCCGCGGAGTTCGCCGGCGAGTTCCCGAAGATCGCCAGCCGCCTGAGCCTCGACGGCATCGACTGCGCCGACCCCTACGTCGAGCGCCTGCTGGAGGGCTTCGCCTACCTGACCGCGCGCATCCAGCTCAAGCTGGATGCCGAATACCCGACCTTCACCCACCACCTGCTGGAGATCGCCTATCCCCACTACCTCGCGCCGACCCCCTCGGTGGCCGTGGTGCAGCTGCAGGCCGATCCCGACGAGGGCGCGCTCGGCGACGGCTTCACGGTGCCGCGCGAGGCCTCCCTGCGCGGCCTGCTCGGCGCCGACGGGCAGACCGCCTGCGAATACCGCACCGCCCAGCCGGTCACCCTCTGGCCGCTGGCGGTGGCCCAGGCCGAATACTTCGGCAACCCGGCGGCGACCCTCGGCCGCCTGGCCGGCGCCGTGCCGCACGCCCGGGCCGGCCTGCGCCTGCGCCTGCGCAGCGGCGCCGGCCTGCCCTTCCGGGCGCTGGCCCTGGAGCGCCTGCCGCTCTACCTGCACGGCGGCGACGAACTGCCGTTCCGCCTCTACGAGCAACTGCTCGGCAACGGCTGCGCGCTCTTCGCCCGCAGCCCCGGCGAGGACTGGCTGGAACGCCTGCCGGCGCCGCGCCCGCGCGGCCTGGACGACGCCGACGCGGTGCTGCCGGTGGTGCCGCGGGCCTTCCAGGGCTACCGCCTGCTGCAGGAATACTTCGCCCTGGCGCAGCGCTTCCTGTTCGTCGAGTTCGCCGGGCTGGCCGCCGCGGCGCAGCGCTGCGCCGGCCAGGAGCTGGAGATCCTGGCGCTCTTCGAGCGCCTCGACCCGGCCCTGGAGGGGACGGTCGGCGCCGGGCACTTCGTGCCCTTCTGCACCCCGGCGGTGAACCTCTTCCCGCGCCGCGTCGACCGCATCCACCTCTCCGAGCGCCGCCACGAGCACCAGGTGATCGCCGACCGGACCCGCCCGCTGGACTTCGAGATCCACTCGCTGACCCAGGTCAGCGGCTACGGCGAAGGCCCCGAGCAGCGCTTTTTGCCCTTCTACGCGGTGCGCGACCCCGCCCGCTACGGCCGCGAACAGGCCTACTACAGCCTGCGCCGCGAGCCCCGCCGGCTCTCCGGCAACGAGCAGCGGCGCGGCACGCGCTCCACCTACACCGGCAGCGAAACCTTCATCGCGCTGGTCGACGCCCAGGCCGCACCCTACCGCCACGACCTGCGCCAGCTGGGCATCCAGGCGCTGTGCAGCAACCGCGACCTGCCGCTGTTGATGCCGGTGGGCAGCGCGCCGAGCGACTTCACCCTCGAGGAAGGCGCGCCGGTGCGCGCGGTGCGCTGCCTGGCCGGGCCGAGCCGGCCACGGGCCAGCCGCGCCCACGACGCCGCCGCCTGGCAACTGATCGGCCAGCTCTCGCTGAACTACCTGTCGCTCACCGAGGGCGGCCAGGGCGCGGCCGCCCTGCGCGAGCTGCTGCGCCTCTACGGCGATCCCCGCGACCCCGCCCTGGCGCTGCAGATCGACGGCCTGCGCGAGGTGCGCTGCCGGCCCTGCACCCGGCGCCTGCCGCTGCCCGGCCCGATCGCCTTCGGCCGCGGCCTGGAGATCGCCCTGGAATTCGACGAAAGCGCCTTCCGCGGCACCGGGGTGTTCCTCCTCGGCGCCGTGCTGGAGCGCTTCCTGGCCCGTTATGCGTCGATCAACAGTTTTACCGAGACGGTGCTGCGCACCGCCGAACGCGGCGAGGTGATGCGATGGCCGACGAACCCCGGACGCCGTCCGACCCTGTGAACGGCCTCGCCGGGATGGCGGCCGAGCCCTGGAACCACGACTTCTTCCAGGCCCTGCGCCGTCTCGAGTGCGCCGCGCCGCAGCTCCCGCGCCTCGGCCGCTCGCGGCGCCTGGCCGACGACCCGCTGCGCCTCGGCCAGCGCCCGGAATGCACCTTCGCCCCCTCGACCCTGGCCGGCGTCGAGCCCGGCCGCGACGGCGCGCCGCCGCGCCTGGAACAGTTCTTCTTCGGCCTCGGCGGACCCAACGGCCCGCTGCCCCTGCACCTGACCGAGTACGCCCGGGAACGCCAGCGCAACCACGGCGACGCCACCTTCAAGCGCTTCCTCGACCTCTTCCACCACCGCCTGCTGTGCCTGTTCTACCGCGCCTGGGCGGAATCCCGGCCGACCGTCGGCCACGACCGCCCGGCCGACGACTACTGGGCGGCGCGCCTCGCCGCCCTGTGCGGCCGCGGCCTGCCGAGCCTGCGCGGGCGCGGGCCGCTGGAGGACCGCGAGCGCCTGCACTTCAGCGGCCACCTGGCGGCGCAGACCCGCTATCCGGACGGGCTGGTGGCGATCCTCGCGCTGCACTTCGAGCTGCCGGTAGCCCTCGAGGAGTTCGCCGGCCGCTGGCTGGCGCTGCCCGGCGGCAGCCGCCTGGGCCTGAGCGCCGCGACCCTCGGCGCGGACCTCTGCCTGGGCCGCCACGTCTGGGACCGCCAGCACGGCTTTCGCCTGCGCCTCGGCCCGCTGGATCTGGCCGAGTACCGCCGTCTGCTGCCCGGCGGCGACCACTGGCGCGAGCTGGCCGCCTGGATCGCCGAATACCAGGGCGAGGAACTCGACTGGGAGGTCGAACTGGTGCTGCGCCGCGACCAGGTGCCGCCGCTGCGTCTCGACGGCGCGCTGCGCCTAGGCCTGGACAGCTGGCTGGGCGCGCCGCCGCGGGATGCCGCGGACCTGCGGCTGTCTTCCCACTACGCCGGGGCGGCGGGCGCCGCGCCCCGCCCCGAGGAGGCGTGCGCATGAGCGAGATCGGCCGGGTCGCCCTGTTCGGCAAGCTGAACCCCCTGGCCTACAAGGCCATCGAGTCCGCCACGGTGTTCTGCAAGCTGCGCGGCAACCCCTACGTGGAACTGGCGCACTGGCTGCACCAGATCCTCCAGCTCCCGGACTCCGACCTGCACCGACTGGTGCGTGCCTTCGAGCTCGACCCGGCGCACCTGGCGCGGGATCTCACCGAGGCCCTGGACCGCCTGCCGCGCGGCTCGACCGCGATCACCGACCTGTCCTCCCAGGTCGAGGAAGCCGTCGAGCGCGGCTGGGTCTACGCCACCCTGCTGTTCGGCGAAAACCAGGTGCGCAGCGGCCACCTGATCGTCGGCCTGCTCAAGACCCCCGGCCTGCGCCACGCCCTGCCGGCGCTCTCCGGCGAGTTCGCCAAGCTCCGCCCGGAGGCCCTCACCGAGCGCTTCGCCGAGCTGCTCGGCGACTCGCCGGAAAACCGCCTGCGCGCCAGCGACGGCTTCGTCGCCGCGGCGCCGGGCGAGGCCAGCGGCGCCCTGGCGCCGAGCGCGCTGGGCAAGCAGGAGGCGCTCGGGCGCTTCACCCTCGATCTCACCGGGGAGGCCCGCGCAGGCCGGCTCGACCCGGTGGTCGGGCGCGACGAGGAAATCCGCCGGCTGATCGACATCCTCATGCGCCGCCGGCAGAACAACCCGCTGCTCACCGGCGAGGCCGGGGTCGGCAAGACCGCGGTGGTCGAGGGTTTCGCCCAGCGCATCGTCGCCGGCGAGGTGCCCCCCGCCCTCCGGGGGGTGCAGCTGCGCAGCCTGGATGTCGGCCTGCTGCAGGCCGGGGCGAGCATGAAGGGCGAGTTCGAGCAGCGCCTGCGCCAGGTGATCGAGGAGGTGCAGAGTTCGCCCGCCCCGGTCGTCCTGTTCATCGACGAGGCGCACATGCTGATCGGCGCCGGCGGCGCGGCGGGCACCGGCGATGCGGCGAACCTGCTCAAGCCGGCGCTGGCCCGCGGCACCCTGCGCACGGTGGCGGCGACCACCTGGGGCGAATACAAGAAGCACATCGAGAAGGACCCGGCGCTGACCCGGCGCTTCCAGGTGGTGCAGATCGACGAGCCGTCCGAGCCCAAGGCGCTGCTGATGCTGCGCGGGATCGCCGCCGGCCTGGAGCGCCACCACCGGGTGCAGGTGCTCGACGAGGCGCTGGAGGCCGCGGTGCGCCTGTCGCACCGCTACATCCCGGCACGCCAGCTGCCGGACAAGGCGGTCAGCCTGCTGGACACCGCCTGCGCGCGGGTCGCCATCGGCCAGCAGGCGGTGCCCGCCGAAGTCGACGACAGCCGCCGGCGTATCGCCGCGCTGGACACCGAGTTGGCCATCGTCCGTCGCGAACAGGCCGTCGGCGTGGCCACCGGCAGCCGCCAGGCGGACGCCGAAACCGCGCTGGCCGCCGAGCGCGAACGCCTCGCCGCCCTGGAGACCCGCTGGGCCGAGGAGAAGGCGCTGGTCGACGAGCTGCTGGCCACCCGCGCCCGCCTGCAAGCCGGACTGGAGAGCGCCGAGACGGACAACCGCGCGGCCGAAGCGGCGCCGGACGAGGCCGAGCGCCAGGCGCTGCGCACCGCCCTCGGCGAGTTGCAGGGCCGCCTGCGCGCCCTGCAGGGCGAGACGCCGCTGATCCTGCCGGAGGTGGACTACCAGGCGGTGGCCGCGGTGGTCGCCGACTGGACCGGCATCCCGGTCGGGCGCATGGCGCGCAACGAGATCGACGGCGTGCTGCACCTCGCCGAGCGGATGAAGGCGCGCATCGTCGGCCAGGACCACGCCCTGGAAAGCATCGCCCGGCGCATCCAGACCGCCCGCGCCGGCCTCGACAACCCGGCCAAGCCGATCGGCGTGTTCCTCCTCGCCGGCCCCTCCGGGGTGGGCAAGACCGAGACCGCCCTGGCCCTGGCCGAAGCCCTCTACGGCGGCGAGCAGAACCTCGTCTCGATCAACATGAGCGAGTTCCAGGAGGCCCACACCGTCTCCACCCTCAAGGGCGCGCCGCCCGGCTACGTCGGCTACGGCGAGGGCGGCGTGCTGACCGAGGCGGTGCGCCGCAAGCCCTACAGCGTGGTGCTGCTCGACGAGGTGGAGAAGGCCCACCCGGACGTCCACGAGATCTTTTTCCAGGTCTTCGACAAGGGCGAGATGGAGGATGCCGAGGGCCGGCGGATCGACTTTCGCAACACCCTGATCCTGCTCACCACCAACGTCGGCACCGAGCGGATCGCCGGCCTGTGCGCCGACCCGCTGCTGCGGCCGGAGCCCGAGGCCCTCGCCCGGGCGCTGCGCGAGCCGCTGCTCGGGGTGTTCCCGCCCGCCCTGCTCGGCCGCCTGGTGGCGATCCCCTACTACCCGCTCGACGACGCGATGCTCAAGGCCATCGTCCGCCTGCAGCTGGCGCGCATCGGCCGGCGCATCGAGGCCGGCCACCGCGTGCCGTTCGCCTGCGACGAGGCGGTCGTCGAGCTGATCGTCTCGCGCTGCAGCGAGGTGGAGAGCGGCGCGCGGATGGTCGACGCGATCCTGACCAACACCCTGCTGCCGGAGATCAGCCGCGAGTTCCTCGTCCGCCTGCTGGAAGGCCGTCCGCCGGCCGGGGTGCAGGTCGGCGTGCAGGACAACCGGCTGCACTACCGCTTCGCCGCGGACGAAGACTGAGGGCGCGCGGATGGAAATCACCCAGCGGACCCGCCTGGTACGGATCGACAGCCCCCTCGGCGAGGACGTGCTGGCGCTGCAGACCCTCGAGGGCGAGGAGGAACTGGGGCGGCCCTTTCTCTACGAGCTGCAGCTGGTCTCGGAAAACCCGGCGCTGAACTTCGACCGGCTGCTGGGCAAGCCGCTGAGCCTCGCCCTGGAGCTGCCCGGCGGCGGCACGCGGCCGTTCCACGGGATCGTCAGCCGCTTCGCCCAGACCGCCGGCAGCGGCCAGTTCGCCGGCTACCGGGTGAGCCTGCGGCCCTGGCTGTGGCTGCTCACCCGCACCTCCGACTGCCGGATCTTCCAGAACCGCAGCGTGCCGGAGATCGTCAAGCAGGTGTTTCGCGACCTCGGCTTCTCCGACTTCGAGGACGCCCTGAGCCGGACCTACCGCGCGTGGGAATACTGCGTGCAGTACCGCGAGACCAGTTTCGACTTCGTCAGCCGGCTGCTGGAGCAGGAGGGCATCTACTACTACTTCCGCCACGAGCGGAATCGCCACGTGCTGGTGCTCGCCGACGCCGCCGGCGCGCACACCAGCGCGCCCGGCTACGCCAGCGTGCCCTACTACCCGCCCACCGGGGAACAGCGCGAGCGCGACCACATCTACGACTGGCACCTGGAGCGGGAAGTCCAGCCCGGCTCGCTGACCCTCAACGACTACGACTTCCAGCGTCCCGGCGCGTGCCTGGAAGTGCGCGCCAGCCAGCCCCGCGCCCATGCCAGCGGCGCCCACCCGCTGTTCGACTATCCCGGCGAATATGTCCAGAGCGGCGACGGCGAGCACTACGCGCGCACCCGCCTGGAAGCCATCCAGACCGCCTTCGAGCGCCTGCGGCTACGCGGCAACGCCCGCGGCCTGGGCTGCGGGCAACTGTTCCGGCTGAGCGGCTGCGCCCGCGCCGACCGCAACCGCGAATACCTGATCGTCGCCGCCCGCTACCGGATCGTCCAGGAACGCTACGAATCCGGCGAGCCGGAGAGCACCCCGCAGTTCGACAGCGCGCTGGAGTGCCTCGACGCCGACCAGGCCTTCCGCCCCCTGCCGAGCACCCCGCGGCCCATCGTCCAGGGTCCGCAGACCGCCCGGGTGGTCGGCCCGGCCGGCGAGGAGATCTGGACCGACCAGTACGGCCGGGTCAAGGTGCATTTCCACTGGGACCGCCACGACCGCAGCGACGAGAACAGCTCCTGCTGGATGCGCGTCTCCCAGGCCTGGGCCGGCAAGAACTGGGGGGCGATCCAGATCCCGCGGATCGGCCAGGAGGTGATCGTCAGCTTCCTCGAAGGCGACCCGGACCGGCCGATCGTCACCGGCCGCGTCTACAACGCCGAGCAGACGGTGCCCTACGCGCTGCCGGCCAACGCCACCCAGAACGGCCTCAAGAGCCGTTCGAGCAAGGGCGGCGGCCCGGCGAACTTCAACGAGATCCGCATGGAGGACCGCAAGGGTGCCGAGCAGCTCTACATCCATGCCGAGAAGAACCAGGACATCGAGGTCGAGAACGACGAAAGCCATTCGGTCGGCCACGACCGCAGCAAGACCATCGGCAACGACGAGACGGTGCAGGTCGGGCGCCACCGCACGGAACGGGTCGGCCTCAACGAGACCCTCTCGATCGGCGCCCACCGCACCGAGGACGTCGCCGGCAACGAGAGCATCGCGATCCTCGGCAACCGGACCATCTCGGTCAGCCAGAGCGAGACGGCCGCCGTAGCCCTGCAGCGCACCCACACGGTGGGGATCAACGAGACGATCGCCATCGGCGCCGCCCAGGAGATCGCCATCGGCGCCTACCAGGCGCTGAACATCGGCGCGAGCCAGGAGGTCAGCGTCGGCGCGAACCGCACGGAAACGGTCGGCGGCGACGCCGACGCCCGTATCGGCGGCGACGAAAGCCGCAGCGTCGGCCAGGGCCGCCGCACCGACGTCGGGCAGAGCGACAGCCTGGAGGTCGGCCAGCACTTCGCCCTCGCCGCCGGCGACGCCATCACCCTGACCACCGGCGCGGCGAGCATCACCCTGAAGAAGGACGGCACCATCGTCCTGCGCGGCAAGGACATCACCCTCGACGGCTCTGGCGCCATCACCGTCCGGGCCGGCCAGAACGTGGTCATCAAGGGCCAGAAGATCCTGCAGAACTGAAGGCAACGGAGAACCCACCATGAGCGTCGAGATCCCGCTTCCCCGCCCCGCCCTGCGCCTCGACGGGGTGGTCGTCGGCGTCCTGCTCGGCCTGGCCCCGGACGGCTCGCCGCAGGTGGCCTATCCCGGCTGTCCGGCCGCCGCCGGCCTCGCCGCGCGCACCACCGCGGTGCTGGACGCCGGGGCGATCGGCTGCCCGCTGGCGCTGATGTTCGAGGACGGCGACCCGGCCCGCCCGCTGGTGATCGGGCGCCTCCTGACGCCGCCGGCGGCGCCGCTCGCCGTCGAGCGCGACGGGGAATGCCTGGAGCTTTACGCCGAGCGGGAGATCGTCCTGCGCTGCGGCAAGGCCAGCATCACCCTGACCCGCGAAGGCAAGGTGCTGATCCGCGGCGCCTACCTGTCGAGCCGCTCCTCCGGGGTCAACCGGATCAAGGGCGGCTCGGTGCAGATCAACTAGCGCGGCAACGCGGCTCGCGCCAAAGCGTCAACGGAGCCTAACCATGGAACTGCTCAACGCCACCCGCCTGGCCGTCGCCTGGACCCAGGGCCTGGCCGCGGACGGCCGCGAGGCGCTGGTGGTGATCGCCAAGGGCACCTTCGAGCTGCCGCTGGACGGCGGCGAGGCGCGGCTCGCCGAGCGCCAGCGGCCGCTGCTGATCGCCGACGCCTACGACGGCGAGCCGGGGCTCTCCGCGCCGCGCCGGGAGATGGATTTCGCGCCGCCGAAGCCCTTCTGCGACGTGCTGGTGTCGGGTAGCGCCCATGTGCCGGGCGGCCGGCCGGCGACCCGGATCGAGGCCGGCATCCGCATCGGGCGGGTCTGCAAGACCTTGACGGTGGTCGGCCCGCGCCAGTGGCAGCCCGGCGGCCGGCACGGGACGGGCGCCGGCCGGGCGCAGCCCTTCGTCGAGCAGGCGATTTCCTATGCCGAGGCCTTCGGCGGCAGCCACCCCGTCGCCGGCGAGCCCGCGCGCCGGCGCTGCTACCCGGACAACCCGGTCGGCCGCGGCTGGTTCCCGCGCGAGATGGCCACCGCGGAGATCGTCGGCCTGCCGCTGCCGGCCACCGAGGAACCGGGCCGGCCCGTCGAGCGGCCCGACGGCGACTACCGGCCGATGGCGCTGGGACCGCTCGGTCGCGCCTGGCCAGCGCGCGCGGCCTTCGCCGGGACCTACGACGAACGCTGGCAGGCCGAGGTCTTCCCCTTGCTGCCGGCGGACTTCGACCCGCGCTACTTCCAGGCGGCGCCCGCCGACCAGCAGACCGAGCACCTGCGCGGCGGCGAGGAGGTGCTGCTGCTCAACCTCACGGCGCGGGAGCGCGCCGGCTTTCGGGTACCGACGCTGGAGATCCCGGTGACCTTCTTCGCGAAAAAGGGCGGCCACGACACCGTCCGGGCGGTGATCGACACCCTGGCGGTCGACACCGACGCCGGCTGCGTGGAAATCGTCTGGCGTACCCGCCGACCCTTGCGGCGCAATCTGTTCGAGATCGCCCAGGTGCTGGTCGGCCGCCTGTCCGGTGCCTGGTGGCGCGCCCGCGAGCAGGGCAAGGACTACTACCCCTCCCTCGCGGCGCTGGCGAAATCCCGGCCGGCCGCCGAGGAGCGCGACTGATGGCCGCCGTCTGCATCCTCGGCGCCGGCCTGGTCAGCGCGGTCGGCCTCGACGCGCCGTCCAGCTGCGCGGCGATCCGCGGCGCCCTCGACAACTTCCGGGAAACCCGCTTCATCGACCAGGGCGGCGAATGGCTGATCGCCGCCAGCGTGCCGCTGGAGCAGCCCTGGCGCGGCCGCAGCAAGCTGGTCCGGATGGCCGCGCGGGCCATCGGCGAGGCGCTGCGCAGCGTCCCCGGCAGCGATCCGCCGGCCATTCCGCTGCTGCTCGGACTGGCCGAAAGCGAGCGTCCCGGCCGTCTCGCGGGTCTCGACGCCAGCCTGTTGCACGCTATCGAACGCGCGCTGGGGCTGCGTTTCCATCCCGACTCCGCGGTCATCCCCCGCGGCCGGGTCAGCGGCGCCGTCGCCCTGCTCAACGCCCGCGCGCTGATCCGCCGGGGCGCTCATCGCCGGGTGCTGATCGCCGGGGTCGACTCCTTGCTCTGCGGGCCGACGCTGGCGGCCTTCGAAGCGCGCGAGCGCCTGCTCACCAGCCTGAATTCCAACGGTTTCATCCCCGGCGAAGGCGCCGCCGCGGTGCTGGTCGGCGCCCCGCCGGCCGGCGAGGAGCCGCAACTGGCCTGCCTCGGCCTGGGCTTTGGCGTCGAACCGGCGACGGTGGAGAGCGAGGACCGCCCGCTGCGCGCCGAGGGTCTGACCAACGCCCTGCGCGCCGCCCTGGCCGAGGCCGGTGTCGGCCTGGAACGGCTGGACTACCGGCTGACCGATATTTCCGGCGAGCAGTACTACTTCAAGGAAGCCGCGCTGGCCCTGAGCCGCACCCTGCGGGTGCGCAAGGAGCAGTTCCCCCTCCGGCACCCGGCCGACTGCATCGGCGAATGCGGCGCCGCCATCGGCCCGGCCCTCTTCGCCGTGGCCCTGGCCGCCTGCCGCAAGGGCTACGGCGACGGCCCGAACATCCTCTGCCACCTCGGCAACGACGCCGGCCAGCGCGCCGTGGCCCTGCTCGGCTACCAGATCCCGAGGGCCGCCTGATGGCCAACGAGGTCTATGCCAACGGCCGGGAGGTTTCCTGCAAGAGGGCCGAGGGCAAATCCGTCGCCTGCTTCCCCGACGTCTGCTTCACCCCCGGCCCCAGCCCGTCCGGCGTGCCTGTCCCCTACCCCAACACCGGCCTGGCCACCGACACCACCCACGGCACCCGGACGGTGAGGATCAGCGGCCAGGAGGCGATGCTCAAGGACAAGAGCTACTTCAAGACCAGCTACGGCGACGAGGCCGGCTGCGCACCCAAGAGAGGCGTCGTCACCGGCGCGGTCAAGGGCAAGGTGTACTTCACCTCCTGGTCGATGGACGTGAAGTTCGAGGGCGAGAACGTGGTGCGGCATCTGGATTTGACAACACACAACCATGCGTCGCAGCCGGGGAATACAGCGCCTTGGCCTTATCTGGATCAAATGGCCATAGATGCAGGTGGCGGCCCCTGCAAAAAAGATATATTGAAAGAAAAAACAGCCTGTACAGATTATAAACCTTATGGGAATAAAAATGTCTGCAGAGATGCAGTCTTAAGAGACAGAGTCCCTAAAACAGCAACAGGCGCACAAAGCGCTGCCGAGAGGGCAAGCGCCAATAAATGCCTGGCAGCCAGACGCTGCCAATTAGTCCCCTTCTCCCCCAAAGATAAGAAAGGTATCAAAGGATGCTGTCCCGCTCAAACACCAGATCACCTTATCCCAAAGAGCTCTTTCTATAAAGGATCCGTAAAGGGAGGGGCACGTCTGCAAGGGTGGAAAAAATACTCTTCAAGAAAAGCCCCCTGCATATGTGCGGAAGGTGGAAATAATACTAACGGCAGTCATGGCTTGAGGCATTCTGCCCATGCCTCCCTCTCCAAAGTAGAGCCGGGAGACATTAACACCCTTGAAAATGAAGCCTCTTTAGCTGCCGAGAGCGCAACACTCACTTTCCCCGAGTCGAAATGCAACAAAAGATGCATCGAGGCTCAACTCATGAACGGACACATGAAGATGACCAGAGCCCAGGCACCTAAAGTAAAATACTCGCCAAGCGGATCAAAATTGACCTCAGCAGAAATAAAAAAACTCCGCGCCAAAAAAAGAAAGGTCGGCTAATTCATTTTCACGTCACTTACAGATAGCCAGGAAGACCCAATGAGCACAGAATGGTTCGAGGACTACACAATTAGTGCCATAGCACCCTATGACTCCAAACATGCATTCTTCCTAATGAAAGATCGCGACCTCGAGGAAAGTGAAATCCAGCATTCAGTCTTTATTGAATATAACTCCGGGGGATGGCGAGAAATAGACACGACCAACTGGGAGTGCGCTGGGATATGCATCCAAGATTCGCCAAAAGTCGAAATGCTCGCAATAGGAGCGAATGGCGAAATAGCATTTGCCCCACTAGGCGGGACAATATCTGAATCCCAAATTGAACCAACTCCATTTCTGCTTCGCACCGCATCCAAGATCGAAAACAAAATATTCGCCTGCGGAATGAGACGTGAAGTTTACCGCCAGTCAATAAATGGGAAATGGCAACAGATATTCACCTCGCCGACCAAGAAAGGCGAACTTTCTGGATTTGAGGCACTTGCTGGATTTACGGAAGAAAATCTTTACACTGCAGGATGGCATGGTGAAATCTGGCACTTCAACGGCGCTCTGTGGCGGCAAATCGATAGCCCGACCAATCAAATACTAACAGGAGCAACCTGCAGTACCCATGGAGAGGTTTATATATGCGGCCGCAACGGAACACTATTAAAGGGGCACGGCGACATCTGGAAAAATATTGAACCAGAACCATTTAACGATGACTTTTGGAGCATTACCGAGCACCAAGGATCTATATATGCATCAACCATGAGCGAAGTATATATACTCAAAGATGACAACCTGACCCCTATTAACTGGGGAGTTCAAAGACCTACAACATGCTATCGGTTGGTGGTCGGCGGAGGATCTCTTTGGTCGGTCGGAGCGAATGATGCGTGGGTCAATAACGGAACAAACTGGATCAAAGTCCTCTAGCCATGATCGATGAGCATGCGCCATATATCTGAAGGTCCCTCTTTAGTTGTCTATCAACACGCCGAAGAAGCCGGCTTCCTCGCCGAGCTGCGCGCCCAGGCCGTGCGCGCGCCCCACTACGACCTGGACGACCTGCGCACCCTCGACGAACGCCTCGAAGCCCACCTCGACGGCCTGCGGATCGCCGGCCGGGCCGGGCTGGACCTGCTGCTGCGCCAGCTCGGCGCGCAGGCCAGCGGCGAAGTCTTCGCCGCCACCGTGCTGGCCTGCGAGTCGGGCGATGCCGCCGTGCTCGCCAGGATCGCCGAGCAGTTGCGCGCCTTCCCGGAAACCGGGCGCGGTTTCGCCGCCGCCCTCGGCTGGCTGGACTGGACCTCGGTGGAGCCCTGGGTCGAGCGCCTGCTGGCGGCGCCGGAGCCGCTGTTTCGCCGCCTGGGCCTCGAGGCCTGCGGCAGGCACCGCATCGATCCGGGACCGGCCCTGCCGGCCGGCCTGGCCCATGCCGAGCCGGGCGTGGTGGCGCGCGCCGCGCGCAGCGCCGGGGAGCTGCGCCGGCGCGACCTGATGGCGGAGATCCGCGCCCATCGGCGGCATGCCGACGAGGCCGTGCGCTTCTGGGCCAACTGGGCCACCGCGCAGATGGGCGACGAAGAGGCCCTGGAGCCCTTGCGCCGCTTCGCCGGGCAGGCGGGCGAATTCCAGTGGCGCGCGCTGTCCGTGCTGGTCGGCTGGCAGGACCACGCCTTCAGCGTCGCCTGGCTGCGCGCCCTGGCGCATAACCCCGCCCAGCGGCGCCCGGTGATCCTCGGCGCGGGGCTGCTGGGCGATCCGCTCGCCGTGCCCTGGCTGATCCGGCAGATGCACGAATTACCCCTGGCGCGGATCGCCGGCGAAGCCTTCAGCCTGATCGCCGGCGCCGACCTCGCCCTGCTCGATCTCGAACGGAGCGAGATCCCGGATTTCGACGCCGGCCCCACCGACGACCCCCGCGACCCGCGGGTCGCCATGGACCCCGACGAAGACCTGCCCTGGCCCGATCCCGCGCGGATCGCCGCCTGGTGGCAGGCCAACGGGGCGAGCCTCGAAACCGGCCGGCGCCATCTGCTCGGCAGACCGCTCGACGAGGCGCAGTGCCGGCAGGTCCTGTGCCGCGGCCGGCAGCGCCAGCGCAACGCGGCCGCCGTCGCCCTCGCGCGCCTGCGGCCGGGCGAGCCGCTGTTCCCCACCGACGCCCCGACCAAACGGCAGCAGGTCCTGCTCGACGCGCACGGCTGAAAGCGGCCGCCATCGATTCGTGCTTGACGGCGAGTCGTTCTTGAGGTTTCATGAAACCGGTTTCAAGCAAACGAAACCGAATCGAACAACAAGAAAACGAGGTGCCTGGTCCGTGAACGGTCCGTCCCTGCCCGCCCGCAGCCGCGTCACCATCAGCCAAGTGGCCGAGGCCGCCGGCGTCTCCAAGGCCAGCGTGTCGCGCTACATCGGCGGCGACCGCCAGTTGCTCGCCGACGCCACCGCCCTGCGCATCGAGCAGGCCATCGAGCGCCTCGACTACCGCCCGAACCAGATGGCCCGCGGCCTGAAGCGCGGCCGTACGCGCCTGATCGGCATGCTCCTCGCCGACATCCTCAACCCCTATTCCGTGGCCGTGATGCATGGCGTGGAAACCGCCTGCCGCCAGCACGGCTACAGCCTGGTGGTGTGCAACACCGACCGCGACACCGAACAGGAAATCCACCACCTGGCGGCCCTGCGCTCCTACAACGTCGAGGGCCTGATCGTGAACACCCTCGGCCACCACGCCGGCGAGCTGCAGTCCCTGCACAGCGAACTGCCGATGGTGCTGGTCGACCGCAAGGTCGAGGCGCTGGAGGTCGACCTGGTCGGGCTGGACAACCGCGACGCGGTGCGCCAGGCCCTCGATCATCTGCAGCAGCGCGGCTACCGCGACCTGCTGCTGGTCAGCGAGCCGCTGGACGGCACCAGCTCGCGCCAGGAGCGCGTCGAGGCCTTCAAGGCCGAGATCGCCCGGCGCCCCCTGCTCAAGGGCCAGGCGCTGCAGACCGGCGACGCCTTCGGCGCTGCCCTGCGGGACTTCCTCGCCGCCCCCGGCCCCGGCCCCAAGGCGCTGTTCGCCGCCAACGGCGTGGCGGCCCTGGCCGCCACCCGGCAGCTACGCGAACTCGGCTGCCGGCTGTTCGAGGAGATCGGCCTGATCGCCCTCGACGACCTCGACTGGTACCCCCTGGTGGGCAGCGGCATCACCGCCCTCGCCCAGCCGACCGAGCGCATCGGCACGGCCGCCCTCGAGTGTCTGCTCGGGCGCCTGCAGGGCGACCGGGAGCCGCCCCGCCAGGTCGATTTCAAGGCCCGACTGATCGTCCGAGGTTCCACCCACCCCCGCGGCTGACAGCTCGCCGGCAGGCTGTCGGCGGGTCGTTCGGTCAAAAATGAAACCGGTTTCAGAGGAATAACGATAATGCCCCTCTACCCCGTCTCCGTGAGTCTTTCCAGCTATGGCGCCAGCCAGGTGCGCGAGCGCGGCCAGGCCAGCTTCCTGCCGCTGCTGGCCCTGGCCGGCGCGGTCCGCGCCGAACTGCGCGAGGAGCTGTTCGCCGCCCCGCCGGACCCGCAGGCCCTGGCCGGCGCGGTCCGCGAGCTGGGACTCGACTGCCTGTATTCCGCGCCGCTCGAGCTGTGGACCGAAGAGGGCCGGCTCGCCGATGCCCTCGCACCGACCCTGGCGCTCGCCGGCGCCTGCGGCGCGCGCTGGCTGAAGGTCTCCCTCGGCCATTACCGCGCCGGCAACGATCTGTCCGAGCTGGCGCTGCAGCTGGCCGGCGAGCCCGTGCAGTTGCTGGTGGAGAACGACCAGACCGTCCAGGGCGGGCGCATCGAGGCGCTGCAGGCGTTCTTCGCCGCCGCCGAGGCTCGGGCTCTCGACATCGGCATGACCTTCGACATCGGCAACTGGCTCTGGCAGGAACAGCCGGTCGACGAGGCCGCCCGCCGTCTCGGCCGCTACGTGCGCTACGTGCACTGCAAGGCGGTCGGGCGCAACGCCGACGGCAAGCGGGTGGCGCTCCCCCCCGAGCCCGTCGACCTGCAGCACTGGCAGCGCCTGCTGCGCGAGTTCCCCCCGGGCGTCCCCCGCGCCATCGAGTTTCCCCTGCAGGGCGAGGACCTGCTGGCGGTCACGCAACAGCACATCGAGGCCCTCGCCCGCCTCGGCCAGCCCCAGGAGGAGCACAGCCATGCCTGATCTCGACATTCTCTGTTTCGGCGAAACCATGGCCATGTTCGTCGCCGAGGAAAGCGGCGACCTGGCCCGGGTGGAGCACTTCGGCAAGCGCATCGCCGGCGCCGACAGCAACGTGGCCATCGGCCTCTCCCGGCTGGGCTTCAAGGTCGCCTGGCTGAGCCGGGTCGGCGACGACTCCCTCGGCCGCTTCGTGCTCGACAGCCTGACCCGCGAAGGCCTCGACTGCCGCCACGTGCAGGTCGACCCGGCGCATCCCACCGGCTTCCAGATGAAGTCCCGGGAAACCGACGGCAGCGACCCGAAGGTCGAGTATTTCCGCCGCGGCTCGGCGGCCAGCCACCTGTCGATCACCGACCTGGTGCCCGGCCTGCTCAAGGCCCGCCACCTGCACGCCACCGGCATTCCTCCGGCGCTCTCGGAGAGCTGCCGCGCGCTGTCCCGCGAGCTGATGGAATGCATGCGCAGCGCCGGGCGCACTCTGTCCTTCGACCCCAACCTGCGCCCGTCGCTGTGGCCGAGCCAGGCGCGGATGATCGCCGAGATCAACGATCTGGCAGCCCTCGCCCACTGGGTGCTGCCGGGCCTCGAGGAAGGCCGCCTGCTGACCGGCTACGACAGCCCCGCCGACATCGCCGCCTTCTACCTGGAGCGCGGCGCCGAGGCGGTGGTGATCAAGCTCGGTCCCGAAGGGGCCTATTACCGCACCGCCGAAGCCGAAGGGCGCATCAATGGCGTGCCGGTCGCCCAGGTGGTCGACACCGTCGGCGCCGGAGACGCCTTCGCCGTCGGGGTGGTCAGCGCCCTGCTCGAAGGGCGAAGCCTTCCGCAGGCGCTGAAGCGCGGCAACGCCCTCGGCAGCCGCGCCGTGCAACACATCGGCGACATGGAAGGCCTGCCCCATCGCCACGAACTGCCGGAGGAGTCCCAACCCCAGAACGCCTGACGAACGACCGCCGGCGCCGCCGGCACCTGCTAGCACAAAAACAAAAAGCCCAGGAGACATCCATGCAAAACACTCGTCTCGCCAGCCGTCGCTGGTGGTATCTCATCCCGATCATCTTCATCACCTACAGCCTGGCCTACCTGGACCGCGCCAACTACGGCTTCGCCGCCGCCTCGGGGATGGCCAAGGACCTGAACATCACCCCCGGCCTGTCCTCGCTGCTCGGCGCGCTGTTCTTTCTCGGCTACTTCTTCTTCCAGGTGCCCGGCGCGATCTATGCGCAGCGGCGCAGCGTGAAGAAGCTGATCTTCGTCAGCCTGATCCTCTGGGGCAGCCTGGCGACCCTCACCGGGATCATCCCCAACGTCTACCTGCTGATCGTCATCCGCTTCCTGCTCGGGGTGGTCGAGGCCGCGGTGATGCCGGCGATGCTGATCTACCTCTGCCACTGGTTCACCCGTGCCGAACGCTCGCGGGCCAACACCTTCCTGATCCTCGGCAACCCGGTGACCATCCTCTGGATGTCGGTGGTCTCCGGCTACCTGGTCGAGCAGTTCGACTGGCGCTGGATGTTCATCATCGAGGGCCTGCCGGCGGTGCTCTGGGCCTTCGTCTGGTGGCGCCTGGCCGACGACCGCCCGTCCGAGGCCAACTGGCTCACCGAGCGGGAGAAAGACGACCTGCAGCAGGCGCTGGCCGCCGAGCAGCAGGGCCTGAAGCCGGTGAAGAACTACCGCGAGGCGTTCCGCTCGCCCAAGGTGATCCTGCTCTCGGTGCAGTACTTCTGCTGGAGCATCGGCGTCTACGGCCTGGTCCTCTGGCTGCCGTCGATCCTCAAGGACGCGGCCAACCTGGACATCGTCCAGGCCGGCTGGCTGTCGTCGCTGCCCTACCTGGCGGCGGTGATCGGCATGCTCGGGGTGTCCTGGGCCTCCGACCGCTTCCAGCAGCGCAAGGCCTTCGTCTGGCCGCCGCTGCTGATCGCCTCGCTGGCCTTCTACGGTTCCTACGCCCTGGGCAGCGAGCACTTCTGGCTGTCCTACGCCCTGCTGGTGGTGGCCGGCGGCTGCATGTACGCCCCCTACGGGCCGTTCTTCGCCATCGTCCCCGAAGTGCTGCCGGTCAACGTCGCCGGCGGCGCCATGGCGCTGATCAACAGCATGGGCGCCCTGGGCTCGTTCGCCGGCTCCTGGCTGGTCGGCTACCTGAACAGCGCCACCGGCAACCCCGGCGCCTCCTTCCTGCTGATGAGCGGCGCGCTGCTGATCGCGGTGGTGCTGACCCTGCTGCTCAACCCCACCAACGGCGACCGCCCCGCACCGCTGTCCGGCCGCTCGCTGCAGCCGGCGACCAATCCCTGAGGAAGTACCGCACATGAAGAACGTCGTGCTCTACAAGAAACTCTCCGCCCCCCTGATGGCCCGCCTGCAGCAGCAGGCGCAGGTCACCTGCATCGAGCGGCTCGACGCCGACGGCCTGGCCCGCCTGCGCGACGCCCTGCCCGAGGCCCACGGCCTGCTCGGCGCCAGCCTCAGGCTGGACGCCGGGCTGCTCGACCTCGCGCCGCGCCTGGAGGCCGTCGCCAGCGTCTCGGTGGGCATCGACAACTACGACCTCGACTACCTGACCGGGCGCGGCATCCTGCTCACCAACACCCCCGACGTGCTCACCGAAACCACTGCCGACACCGGCTTCGCGCTGATCCTGGCGACCGCCCGACGGGTTACCGAGCTGGCTGCCTGGGTGCGCGCCGGGCAGTGGCAGAAGAGCATCGGCCCGGCGCAGTTCGGCAGCGACGTGCACGGCAAGACCCTCGGCATCGTCGGCATGGGGCGTATCGGCGAGGCGCTGGCGCGGCGCGGGCATTTCGGCTTCGGCATGCCGATCCTCTACCACAGCCAGGCGCCCAAGCCGGAGGTCGAGCAGCGCTACGGCGCCGGCTACCGCTCGCTGGAGGCGCTGCTGGAGGAATCCGACTTCGTCTGCCTGACGGTGCCGCTGAGCGCCGCCACCGAAGGCCTGATCGGCGCGCGGGAGCTGGCGCGGATGCGCCCGGAGAGCATCCTGATCAACATCTCCCGCGGCAAGGTGGTCGACGAGCCGGCGCTGATCGCCGCCCTGCAGGCCGGGCGCCTGCGCGGCGCCGGGCTCGACGTGTTCGAGCGCGAGCCGCTGCCCGCCGACTCGCCGCTGTTGCGCCTGGACAACGTGGTGGCGACCCCGCACATCGGCTCGGCCACCCACGAGACCCGCGAGGCCATGGCGCGCTGCGCGGTCGACAACCTGCTCGCCGCGCTGGCCGGCCAGCGTCCGGCCAACCTGGTCAACCCGCCGGCCCTGGAGGTCGCCCGGACCACGGGCTGATCCGCTGCACCGACTCGACCGCAAACACCTCTCCCACCCCAGGTATCCCTGCCGCGCTCGCGGCGGGGACGCCCGGGCGTGAGAGAGATCTTTGCCATCAAGGACCACGATAAACATGCACAACAACAAGAAACGTCCCGGACAGCGCTACCACCACGCTGCCGCTCCCACCCTGGCCCTGTCGCTCCTGCTGCCCGGCGCGGCCGTCCAGGCCGAATTCCTCGACGACGCCAAGGGCACCCTGACCCTGCGCAACTTCTACATCCACCGCAACTTCGTCGACGACAGCGCCACCCGCAGCAAGGCCGAGGAATGGACCCAGAGCTTCATCTTCGACCTGCAGTCGGGCTACACCGAAGGCCCCGTCGGCTTCGGCATCGACATGCTCGGCCTCTGGTCGGTCAAGCTCGACGGCGGCCGGGGCACCAGCGGCACCCAGCTACTGCCGGTCGACAAGGACGGCGACCCGGCCGACCAGTTCGGTCGCCTGGCGCTGGCCGGCAAGCTGCGCTTTTCCAAGACCGAGGTGAAGGCCGGCGAATGGTCGCCGGTGCTGCCGATCCTGCGCTCCGAC